>CAYOYK010000028.1:0-29165 GCA_964408185.1 uncultured Oscillospiraceae bacterium
TGCGCGCAGATCATCTGCTCTGATAAAACCGGCACCCTCACGCAGAACCGCATGACCGTGGTGGATCACTACGGCCCGGACGAGTCCCTGCTGCAAAAGGCCATGGCCCTTTGCTCCGACGCGGAGGTGGACGGGGACGGGCAGGTGGTGGGCGAGCCCACCGAGGCCGCGCTGGTGGCCTACGCCTTCAAGGCCGGGCTGCCCAAGCCCATGCTCAAGGAGCACTACCCGCGCATCGGCGAAGCGCCGTTTGACAGCATGCGCAAGATGATGAGCACCGTGCACCGCACGGACAGCGGCTTTGCGCAGTACACCAAGGGCGCGCCGGACGAGATCCTCGCCCGCTGCACCAGCTACCTTACCCCGAACGGCCCGCGCCCGCTCACCGAGGAGCGCAAGGCCGCCATCATGGCGCAAAACAAGGCCATGGCCGACCGCGCCCTGCGCGTGCTGGCCGCCGCGACCCGCGAGTATTCCGCCCTGCCCGAAACCTTCGAGCCGGAGGCCCTTGAGCGGGAGATGACGTTCATCGGCCTCACGGGCATGATCGACCCCATCCGCCCGGAGGTGAAGGCCGCCGTGGACGAGTGCCACACGGCGGGCATCCGCGTGGTGATGATTACGGGCGACCACATCGATACCGCCACCGCCATCGCGCAGGAGCTGGGGATTCTCACCGACCCGTCGCAGGCCGTCATGGGACAGACGCTTGACGCGCTGACCGACGAGCAGCTGGCCGAGAGGATCGACCAAATCTCCGTGTACGCGCGCGTGCAGCCGGAGCACAAGGTGCGCATCGTCAACGCGTGGAAGGCGCGCGGCAAGATCACCGCCATGACGGGCGACGGCGTAAACGACGCGCCGTCCATCAAGGCGGCGGATATCGGCATCGGCATGGGCATTACCGGCACGGACGTGACCAAAAACGTCGCCGATATGATCTTGGCTGACGACAACTTTGCCACCATCGTAAGCGCCGTGGAGGAGGGCCGCAAGATCTACGCCAACATCCGCAAGGCGATTCAGTTCCTGCTGTCCTCCAACCTCAGCGAGGTCGTGGGCATCTTTGCGGCGACCATGCTGGGCTTTACGCTGCTTCAGCCCGCGCACATCCTGTGGATCAACCTGATTACCGACAGCCTGCCCGCCCTCGCGCTGGGCATGGAGGACGGCGAGTCCGACGCGATGGCCCAGCCGCCGCGCGATAGCGGGGCCGGTATTTTTGCCGGCGGCGTCGGCATAGATATCTTCTATCAGGGCGTACTGGTGGCGCTGGTCACGCTGGCCGCGTACCTGATCGGCCATTGGATGGAGGCCGGAGAATGGGCGCTGGTCAACAGCGCGGACGGCACGACCATGGCGTTTTTGACCATGAGCATGGCGGAGATCTTTCATAGCTTTAACATGCGTTCGCAGCGGCACAGCATCTTTACGCTCAAAAAGCAAAACGTCATGCTGTGGGGCGCGGGCGCGCTGGCGCTGCTGCTGACGGCGGCGGTCATCTACGTGCCGTTCCTCAAGTCGATGTTCGGCTTCCAGAGCATCTCGCTGGCGGAGTACGCCGTGGCGATGGGCCTCGCGCTGCTGGTGATTCCGTTGGTAGAGCTGGTCAAATTTTTCCAAAGAAGAGCGAAAAGGGGATAACGCATGAATATTGTAGAGCTGCTGCTGCTGGCCGTGGGGCTGTCGATGGATGCCTTTGCGGTGTCGGTATGCAAAGGGCTGGCGCTGGAAAAACTCAATTGGCGCAAGATGGCCCTCGTGGGGCTGTGGTTTGGCGGCTTTCAGGCGCTGATGCCCCTGCTGGGGTACTTTTTGGGCACGACCTTTCAGCAGTATATTCAGGCCTTCGATCATTGGATCGCCTTTGCGCTGCTGGCGCTTATCGGCGCGAATATGATCCGCGAGTCCTTTGGCAAGGAGGAGGAGAACGAGAGCGCCTCGCTGGGCTTCCGGACGATGCTGGTGCTGGCCGTCGCCACCAGCATCGACGCGCTGGCCGTGGGCGTGACATTCGCCTTCTTGGAGGTCAACGTGTGGCTGGCCGTGGGCGTGATCGGCGCAACGACGTTCCTCCTCTCCGCCATCGGCGTGAAGGTGGGCAACGTGTTTGGGGCCAAGTACAAGAGCAAGGCCGAGTTTGTCGGCGGGCTGATCCTGATTTTGCTGGGCGTAAAGATACTCGTTGAGGGCCTGATTGAGCAGGGCGCGATTCTCTAGCGCGCCGGGGGGCCTATCGGCCGTTCGGGGCTCCGCTGCCGCGGGGCCCTTTTTGTATGGAACAAAACAAGACAAGCGGGCCGAAAGGCCGGAAGACAGGCAACTGCAAAGAAGAACAACTATTTTTTCCCGCCGCAGGATTTTGCCGTGTCGGGCACGAATCCATGCAACAGAAAGCCCTGAGGGGTCAAGGAGGTACAGAAATGAAAATCATTGGCAGCGCGCTGCCCGGCATGCCGTGGCAGGAGAAGCCCCAGGATTGCAAAATGCCCGTATGGCGCTACACCGGAAACCCCATTATCAAGCGGGATCAGACCAAGCGCTCCAACAGCATCTTCAACAGCGCGGTGGTGCCCTTCGGCGACGGCTACGCGGGCGTTTTCCGCTGCGACAGCCGCTCCGTGAGCATGGACTTGTTTGTCGGCTTCAGCAAGGACGCGATCCATTGGGAGATCAGCGACGAGCCCCTCACGTTCACCGGCGCGGACGGCGAGATCCTCAAGCGCGAGTATCGGTACGACCCGCGCGTCTGCCTGATGGATGGCAAGTATTTCGTCACTTGGTGCAACGGCTACCACGGCCCCACCATCGGCATGGCGTGGACGACCGACTTTGTTACCTTTACGCAGATGGAGAACACATTTTTGCCCTACAACCGCAACGGCGTGCTCTTTCCCCGCAAAATCGGCGGCATGTACATGATGATGAGCCGCCCGTCCGATACCGGCCATACCCCGTTTGGCGATATCTTTGTGAGCCAGAGCCCGGACTTGACCTTCTGGGGCAAGCATCGCTTTATGATGGGCACCATCCGGGATGACCGCAGCGCGTGGCAAAGCACCAAGATCGGCCCCGGCCCCGTGCCCATTGAGACGGATGAGGGCTGGCTGCTGATCTATCACGGCGTGCTGACCACCTGCAACGGCTATGTGTACCGCATGGGCTGCGCCCTGCTGGATCTCAACGAGCCGTGGAAGGTGCTGCACCGCAGCAAGGATTACATCATGGCCCCGTATGAGCTGTACGAGCAGAACGGCGATGTGCCCAACGTGGTGTTCCCCTGCGCCACGCTGGCCGACGCGGACACGGGCCGCATTGCGATCTACTACGGCTGCGCGGATACCGTGGTGGGCGTGGCCTTTACCACGGCGGACGAGCTGCTGCGCTACATCAAGGAGAACGATCTGCAAGCGTAAGGAGGCGGGCAAATGGCCGATCTGATTCAAAAGGGGCTGCACGGGTGCAGCGCCGAGGAAAGCTATGTCCCCCCAAAAGAGCCTTTGCTGCGCGAGCGGCTGGAGTGGTTCCGGGATCAGAAGCTGGCGCTGATGATGCACTTTGGCGTGTACAGCCAGCTTGGCATCTGCGAAAGCTGGCCCCTCAGCGATGGCGACGCGGACTGGTCGCGCGCGGAGATCGATTGGGAGACCGACGGCGAGCGCTTCCGCAAGGAGTACTTCGCGCTGAACAGGAGCTTCAACCCGGTGCGCTTTCAGCCTGAGCAATGGGCGCGCTTTGCCAAGGATTGCGGCTTCCGCTACTACATCCTCACCACCAAGCACGAGGACGGCTTCTGCCTGTTTGATACCCGCCAGACCGACTACAAGTCCACCGCGCCGGACTGCGCGTTCCATACGCACCGGTATGCCGATATCGTCCGCCACGCGTTCGACGCGTTCCGGGCCGAGGGCATTGCGATTGCGCCGTATTTCTCCAAGCCGGACTGGCATTGCCCGTGGTATTGGGCTCCCGGCATGGACAAGCCTGTCGCCGCAGACCGCAACCCCACCTATGAGCCCGCCGAGCATCCGGAGCTGTGGAACCGCTTTGTGGATTTCGTCCACGCGCAGATGACCGAACTGGTGCGGGACTACGGGCGGCTGGATATCCTGTGGCTGGACGGCGGGCAGGTCAGCCCGCAAAACGGTCAGGACATTCGTTTGTACGACATTGTGCCCAAGCTGCGGCAGATGCAGCCGTGGCTGCTCACCGCCGACCGCACCGTGGGCGGCGAGTACGAGAACTACATCACCCCGGAGCAGAGCGTGCCGGACCATGTGATCCACGCGCCGTGGGAGAGCTGCATCACGCTGGGCAACGCGTTTTCCTACCGCTATGACGATGCCTACAAGACCCCGCGCGAGCTGGTGCAGCTGCTTATCGACGTGGTGTGCCGCGGCGGCAACTTGGCGCTGAACATCGCGCCGCAGCCGGACGGCCGCCTGCCGGCGCGCGCCGTGGCGAGCGCGCGCGGCATGGGCGAGTGGCTTGCCAAGAACGGCGAGGCCATCTACGGCACGCGCGTCTGCGAGCCTTACGAGAGCGGCCCGTGGGCCTTCACCAGCAAGGGGCGCATGGTCTACGCCCTGCTTCGCCTGCCGGACGGCGAGCCGCTGCCGGATACGCTCGCGCTCCCATGGCCCGGCGAGGCCGCGCGCGTGGTCTGCCTCTGCTGCGGAAAGGAAATCCCCTTCACCCGCGAGGCGGACGGCCTGCGCCTGACGCTTCCGGCCGGGTTATCCGGCGGGAACCCGCTGGCTCCGGCGTTCCGTATCGAGGGCGCGTAATCCAAACCGAAGCAAGCCAAAGCAAGAAAAGCAAGTAAAAGCAAGCAAAAGGGCCCGCCCCTCAGGCCATGAAGGGCGGGCCTTTGCGTTCCCCCAAAAGGCAGTCGCGTCACGTTGGCATGTGGACAAGCTCTTTTCACGGGCTGCCGCCGCAACCAGCGCCACGCCGATTCGCTTGCCGGATGCGCCGCCGCGCGGGATGCTCGGTGCTGTACCGCGCACGGCAGGAGTACGCCGCAGCCAACTTCGAGGGTTTTGGCGGGGCGATTTGATGGATGGACTGCCCTACGGAACGGCGATGGCTCCCGCGTCCACATACCCGCGCGCGAGCGTGCCGCCGATGGAGCCCTGCACGTAGAGCCAGCCGCCGTAGCGGGCCAGCACCCACACGTCCGCGCCCGCGCTCAGCCGCCCGATGGACTCGCGGCTTACGGAGGGGTCGTCCGTCACGGCGCAGTCGGTGGTCACGTAGGCCGCCAGCCAGCTCCATTGCAGCGCGGGGGCCGAAAAGCTGCTTGGCAGCTGAGATACCGCCACGTAGCCCTGCCGGTAGCGGCTGGAGCTTACCTCGTACTCCACCAGCGCCCAGTCTCCATCCACGCCGTAGACGCGGATCCAATCGTTGGTGCTGACGGCGGCCTTGCCGTTTGCGCCGCGCAGATAATGCTCGCCGGGGCCGGAGTAGACCTTGTACTTTTTACTCTTGGGGAAGCTGGGCGTTTGGTACGAGGGCATCGCCGCAACGCTTTGCAGCGGGTCGGGCGTCGGCGCGGCCGTCGGGACAGGCGAGGGAGTGGGCGTGGGGACGGCAGTCGGCGTGGGCGACGGCGCGTCGGTCGGCTCCTCCGTGTATGCGGCAGGCGGTTCGGCGTCGGACAGCGTTGCCCCGCCCAGCAGCGTCGTCGCAGACTCGTCGGGTTCGGAACCCTTGGGGGTTTCCAGCGCCGTGTAGACGACCAGCACCTCCGGCGTGGGCGACGGCCCGGCGGCCCCGCCCGATCCTCCCCGTACCGCCAGAAAAATCAATATTCCGGCCACCACCGCCAGCGCGGAGGAGATGGCGATGAGCGCGACCTTGAGCCCCGTGCGCTGCTTCCGCGCACCCTGCTTGGCGTGCCGCAGGCTCACGCTGGAGCGCGCGCTGCGCGCGAGCGTCGCATTGCCGACGATCAGCGGCTGGCGGGCCTCCGGGTCGGCATATGCCCGCTGTAACGCGTCGCGGAAGGCGTCGGGCGACTCGAAGCGCAGCTTCGGCTGATACGCGCAGGCGCGGCAAATCGCCTTTGCGAGGCGCTCGCTGCCCTGCAGCGGCGGGGGGATCGGCGTGCCCTGCATGCGCGTGGCAAAAGCGGCTTCGCGTTCGGGGTGCGTAAGCATGTGCCCGTCCATCGCGGCAAACGGGACCTGCTGCGCGTTGAGCAGCCGGTGCATCACCAGCCCCAGCGAGTACTGATCCGCGCTGTCGTCGCTGGCGCGGCCGAGGTAGATCTCCGGGGCCATGTAAAAGGGCGTGCCCTTGCGGCTTACGTTGGCGAGCGTGCGCTCCATTTGCCGCGCCACGCCAAAATCGCCCAGCTTGTAATCGCCGTTTTCATTGCAGAAGATGTTATCTGGCTTGATGTCCCGGTGGATGATGCGGTTGCGGCGGCACAGCGCGAGCGCGTCGCACAGGTCGCAGCCCAGCTTGATTACGTCCTCGACCGCCATGCCGATCTGCAGGCGCTCCGGCAGCGGCTGCAGCAGCTCCATGCGGATGAGCACATCCCAGCCGACCTCCCGCGTGCGCTCGATAAAATCGCAGTCCTCAAAGCTGACCACGTGGCTGGAGCCGCGCAGCTGGTTCATGAGCACAACCTCGTTTTGCAGGTCGCGCACCATGTCCAGATAGTATGCGCGCACGTCGGTCTCGCTCATGCCCTCGTTTTGCAGGCTGCGCACGTCGCCTTGGCTCTGCGGCAGGGAGATCCATTTGAGCGCGGCATAGCTGACCGCGCCGTTTTCCTCGCGGCGGATCCGGTATACCTTGCCATAGCTGCCCTCGCCGATGGGCGCGTCCAGCAGCCACGTCCCCCAGAAGGGCTGCAAGGCCGCAATGCGCTCCGGGAAGCCTCCATGGCAGCCCCGCCTCCGTTCGCTTTTGGAAATGAGATGCGATGATCTATTATAGCAAGCGCCGCCGGAACATGCAAGGGAAGTGCAGCGGAGAAACGGCAAACACCGGGACGGTGTGAGCCGTCCCGGCGACAGCCTGTCGAAAGCCCCCATGAGGGGCTTGGGGAGCCGCGCTCCCCAAATGGATTCCGCCTTCAGCGACATGTGCGCCCAAGGCGGCGGCGTTGCGAAGCAACGCTTCCCTACGCTTTTCACCGGCCGCGTTCTGTGGGGGAGGCCCTCCGCCGACCGAACAGGTTGCAGGTGAAAAGCGCAAGCCTCAGCAAAGCGGCAAAGCCACTTTGCTGATACGCAAACGCCGGGACGGTGTGAGCCGTCCCGGCGCAAGGAATATCGGGCCGATCAGTCCGCCTGACAGCTTGCCTCCAGCAGCTCCCGGCGCACGGCGCGGTAGTGGGCGATATCCTTATCGTAGTCCGCAAAGCCATGGAAGAGCAGATTGACAAGGGCCTCGCGCTTGTCCGCGGGCAGGGCCTGCAGCAGGCACAGATCCTCCAAGCCGATGCGATGGGCCTCGCTGCGCGTGGTCAGGTACGGCTCGTTATCGCCGGGATAGAAAATGGCAAAGTCGCCCGCAGGAAGGAACATCGCCCGCTTGGGATGGAACTCCAGCACCTGCTCGCTGAACATCACCACGCTGCGCGCGTAGGGGTTGGCCCCGTTGGGGTACTGGTTCAGGCCCCAGTGCAGGAAGCCGTGTATGTTCTGGTACTTGGCGGGCGCCCAGCCCAAGTATACCTGACGGATGCGCTGCATGTCCAGCATGCGGTTGCAGTAATTGCCGCCGGGGGTGAGGCAGGTGTACACGTACAGCTCATGCCCCTGCGCCACCTCGTGATCGTAGAACGCGCGGTCCTGCTCGTAAACATCCGCGGAGGGGCACAGCACATCCAGACATCCGGCCACGACGTGCGTGGGCAGCACCGGCTCCATCAGGCGCACGCCGGGCATGGCCCTGTGCACAATGTCCGTGATGCGGTGGTACGCCTCGGAGAGCGCGTCGTTGGGCTCGTCCATGCAGCATTGCACCCAGCGCTCGGCATAGCCGTACCGGGTCAGAAAGGCCATGAGCTGGCTGGCCATATCGTGCAGCTGGCGCTCGCCCTCCTCGCCGGGGATCAGCGCGCCCGTGACCGCCAGCTTGGCGAAGCGCCCCTCGTCAAAGGCGTTAAACGCCTTGTCGCGGAAGGCCTTGGCCACGTCGTCCGGGCTGGTAAAGTGCTCGTGATCGAGGCTGTTGTAAAACTCGTCGTTGTCCCCCAGTCCCGCCTCGCGGCCGCAGAAGGCCGTGCCGTTAAAGTAGTACACGCCCATTTCATCCGCAAGCTGAAGCAGGGACAGCAGACGATCCTCCCGCAAATGCAGCTCGTCCTCGGAGCGGATAAAGAAGGACGTGACCGGGATGTTGAGCATGTTCTGACGGCTGAACACCATGGCGCGCAGGTACTTGCGCAGCATGCGGCGATAAGGCTCGCCCTCCATGCCGGACAGGCCGTGGTGCTTGGCGATCGCCTCGTAATTGACCCAGTTGACGTATTGCAGCGTGTCCTTGCCCGCCTTGGGCACGGCGCAGGGGTACTGCTCCACGCGCAAGGAAAGCGAAACGCTGCGGCCCGCGTGGCTCACGGTGATCGTCCAATCCTCGTCCCGGCGGGCGCGGCAATACTCCACCGGGGTTTTGAAGGCGACCGCCGCGCTCACGCCGTCGGGCAGAAGCAGGTTGTAAACGGGCTTGAGCACCTCGTAGATATAGAACGGAGCCTTGCGCAGGACGGTTTCGTTCACATCGTCGTGCAGGTAGGCGCTGCGCTGCCGCGCCCCCGTGTTGACCTCCACCGGGAGCGGAAGGAGCTGAAACAGCTTGAAGGCCGTATGCGGGCCGCTGACCTCGATTGCGACGGGCAGCCCCGGCGTGAGGCCGGATAGCATCAGCTGCGCGCCGACGACCTCCCCGTTGCAGCCCGCCACCGTGAGCGATTGTACGCCGGACGCGCCGTCCCCGTCCGGGTAGAGGGAATCCAGCTCGTCAAACAGGCTAACCTGAAACGATTTGTCCACGGGAATACCTCCTTATGCGTGATAACCGTCCATGTGGTCAAGCACAAACTGAACAAAGATCTTCGCGCCGTTCTCCATGGCGTCCTCGTCAATATCCCATAGGGCTGTGTGCGCCGGATAAACGGTATCCTTGGCCGGATTGCGCGCGCCCAGCCCAAACAGCAGGCCCGGCGTGCCGTTCTGCTCATACCAAGCAAAGTCCTCGCCGCCCGTGGAGGGCAGCAGCGGCAGAACGCCCTCCTCGCCAACGATCTTGGCGGCGGATTGCGTAAACATTTTGCACATCGTCTTGTCGTTGTGTACAGTGGGCAGGTAGACATTGCTCCACTCTACGCTGGCCTGCGCGCCCGCCTGCTCGGCAATGCCCGCCACAAGCCTGTTAATGCGCGGGATCATCCGCTCGCGGGACGCGTCCCGCAGGGAGCGGAACGAGCCTGTCAGCGTGCAGACGCCGGGCACCACGGCCGTGGTGGTACCGCCCTCAAACTTGCCGATGCTCAGCACGGCGGGGTCAAACGGGTCGGTCTCGCGGCTGATGAGGAGCTGCAACGCCTGATAGATGGTGCAGCCGACCGCGATCGCGTCCACGCCCATGTGCGGAATGGCCATGTGGACGCTCTTGCCCGTGATGTGAATCACAAAGCCCTGACTGGTGGCGTTGGTCACGCCCTCGCACACGGAGGGCAGCCCGGTGGGGTCGTTGCAGTTGACGTGGCACATCAGGATGATATCGATGCCCTCCATCACGCCGTGCTCGCAGAGTGTCTTGGCCCCGCTGGGGCTTTGCTCCTCCGACGGCTGAAAGATCAGCCGCACGCGGCAGGTCAGCCTCGACTCCAGCGCCTTGAGGGCCTTGGCCGCGCCCAGCAGCATGGCCGTGTGGCTGTCGTGGCCGCAGGCGTGCATGTGCCCGTCGATCAGGCTCTTGTAGGGAGTCTCCCGCTGCTCTTGGATGGGCAGCGCGTCCATATCCGCGCGAATGCCAATGGTAAACCCGGCGCAGTCCGGGTTGAGGGTCGCCACCACGCTGGCGGGGCCGTACTCCTCGGTGTAGGGCACGCCCATCGCGTCCAGCTCCCGCTTGACCAGCGCGGTCGTGCGGGGCAGCTCGTAGCCCAGCTCCGGGTACCTGTGCAGCTCCCTGCGCAGCCGAACCATCATGGGCAGATCAACAGACGGGATAAGTTGTTCTATCATTCTTTTCAGCACCCCCTTACGTTGCGAAAAGTATATCATGCTCATTGTGTAAATTCAACAATAAGATGCAGGAATTTGAAGCGCGCTTCTCGAATGCAGTACGAACAAACGGACGGCTATGCCCGATATTGGGGTGCATGCAATGCGATATCTTGGCGCGGATGGCGGCGGAACCCACACGACACTGCTTTTGGCGGATGAGCGGGGCCGATGTCTTTCGCGCGCGACCACCGGGAGCCTGAACCACCGCAACATCGGGATGGCGCGGGTGCGCGAGCGCCTCGCGGCCGTGCTGGCCGCCCCGCCGATGCGGGGGGAGGCGCTGACGCTCTGCGTGGGCTCGTCCGCGCTGGACGGCCCTGCGGACGACGCGACCGCCCGCGCCTACGCGGACGGCGTGCTGCCGCCGGAGCGCCTGCTGCTGACCAGCGACCTGCATGCCGCGCTGATGGGCCTTACGCTGGGCGCGCCGGGCCTGATGGTCGTCAGCGGCACAGGCTCCATGGCCGCGCTGCTGGACGCGTCGGGCGCGCTGCGCGTGGCCGGAGGCTGGGGCGCGACGCTGCACGATTCTCTGAGCGGCTACACGCTGGCCCGTGAGGGCCTGCTGGCCGCAATCCGCGCGTGGGAGGCGGACGGCGAGGAGACCTCGCTGTGTGAAGCGGCGATCCGGTTCTTCCGTGTCGGCAGCCCGCGCGGGCTGATCGCGGCGCTGTACGATCCGCCGATGCCCGTGGAGCAGCTTGCCGCCTTTGGGGCGGAGGTGCTGCAAGCCGCGCGCGCCTGTGATACGGCCGCAATGGCGATTGTCGGGCGCGAGCTGGCCGGGCTGTCGGCCACTGTGATCCGGCTGGCCCGCCAAGAGCCGACGCTGACCAAGTTGGGCCTGTACGGCGGGGTGTTCCAGCACAACGGCTGGATACGCTCCGCGTTTACGCGGCGGCTTACGCAGGCGCTGCCCGCCCTCAAGCTCACGGAGGCCCCTCTGCCGCCGGAGGCGGGAGCCGTGGCGCTCGCCCTGCAGCGCGACGGCTTATGGAACGACGGCGCGGCCGCCAATCTAATCCAAACGATGGGAGCGTGCCCGACCTATGAATGCGAGTGAAAACTATCTGCGCTGTGTCATTGCGCTGCTGGAGCAGGAGCTGGAGGATCCCCGGCTGGAGGAGGCCGCGCGCCTGATTGCCGATCGCCTCGGCGCGGGCGGTCTGCTGTATACGTTTGGCACAGGCCACGCGCATCTGCTGTCCGAGGAGATCTTTTACCGCGCGGGCGGCATGACGCGCGTCTACCCGATCTTGGAGGACAAGCTGATGCTCCACGTCAGCGCGAGCGAAAGCACACGGCACGAGCGCCGCGAGGGCTACGCGGCGGAGCTGCTCGGCCGCTATCCCATCGGCGAGAAGGATGTGCTGATCGTCATTTCCAACAGCGGCCGCAACGCCGTGCCCGTGCAGATGGCCGTGGAGGCGAAGAAGCGCGGCGCGAAGGTCATCGCGCTGACCAGCCTCAAGCACAGCGGCGCGTCCACGCCGCGCAATCGGCTGGGCAAGCGTCTCTTTGAGGTCGCCGACCTCGTGCTGGATAACCGGGGAGAGCTTGGCGACGCGTGCATTGAGACGGCAAGCGGCCTGCGCGTCGGCCCCACGTCCACCGCCGTAGGGGCCGCGATGCTGCAAGCCATCGTCTGCCGCGTTCAGGAGCTGTGCGAGCAGAGCGGCCGTCCGCTGGATTTTTTCAGCTCCAGCAACGTGGACGGCGGCGACGCCATCAACCAAAGGTACATTGACGAGATGAAGCCGATCATCAAGTGTTTGTAAGGAGATGACCCCTTTGAAGGCTGGATTTGGGCGTGTGGAGATTACGCCGCCGCTGGGCGTGGAGCTTACGGGCTACGGCTATTACCTGCAGCGCAGGGCCGAGCGGGTGGACGACCCGCTGTATGCGCGCTGCCTGCTGCTGGACGATGGTCAGACGCGCGCGCTGATCCTCTGCTGCGATCTGCTGGGGCTCAACCGACAGATCGCGGCGCAGGTGCGCGCCGCCGCCGAGGCCGAGCTGAACGTTCCTGCGGAGCATTGCCTGATCGTGTGCATCCACACGCATACGGGGCCCTCGATGATCTATCACGAGGGCTGCGGCGAGGTGGAGCCTGCCGTGCGGGACGCGATGGCGGATCGGCTGATTGCCGCCTGCCGCGCGGCGAGCGAGGATCTCAAGCCCGTTACGGGTCTGCGCAGCGGAGAGCGTCCGGCGGAGGGAGACTACGCCTACAACCGGGCCAAGCCGGGCGCGTATGTCGATCCCAACGTGCGCGGCATGGAGCTGACACGCGAGGGCGGGCGGCCCATTGCGGTGGTCAGCTACGCGTGCCACCCCGTCGTGCGCGGGCGCAGCACGGGCATATCGGCCGATTATCCCGGCCGACTGGTCGCCAAGCTGGGCGATATGGGCTATGAAGGGCTTTTTCTCAACGGCCTCTGCGGCGATATCGACCCGACCCCGCTCCGCGAGGGCGAGACGGTCGATTCCCGTCTGGACGACATGACGGACGCGCTCATTGCCGCCTACAAGCTGGGCCTGCAAGCGGATGAGCCTGTTCTGCGCGCCAAGTCCATCCCCTGCACGCTGGGCCTCCAGCATGTGACGCGCGCGACGGTTCGAGCGGCGGCGGATAACGAGGCTCACCAGCCTGGCGCGGATACCGACGGGCGCGCCAAGGTGGCGCGCATCTGGGAGCGCGAGCAGCTGGAGAAGGCCGACTACCCGGACGACGAGGGCTTTTCCGCCGCATGCGTGGAGCTGGGGCAAACGATCCTTGTCGCGCTGCCCTTCGAGGGCTTCACGGAGATCGGCCGTCTGACGCGTATGCTCTATCGCGGGAGCGAGCGCCTTTGGGTGCTTGGCTGCGCGGACGAGCTGCTCGGCTATCTGCCCACGCGCGACGAGATGCAGCGGGGCACGTACGCGGCGCTGGAATCCATGTTCCATTACAAACGCCTGCCTCCGCGCGTCGGCGAGGCGGAGCGGCTGGGCGCGGAGCTGGCGGACACGCTGCGCTTCTGACGCGCCGAGTCGCCCACCCGCTCCACCCGCCCCGGCAAGAGGCGCTGTCCTCTGCCGACCGAACAGGTTGCAGGCGAAAAGCGCAAGCCTCAACAAAGTGGCAAAGCAACTTTGTTGACACGCAAAAGCGGTATGGCCCGAAGGCCATACCGCTTGTTTGCGGCTTACGCCGCGTCACTCGTCGTCCTTGCGGACAATGAATGGGGAATGATTACTTGGCGAGCCAAGCGTCCAACTGGGCCTGCGCATCGGCGATCATATCCTGGAGGCCGGCGTCATTCATCTTGCCGATGAACTCGTCGTACACATCGTCAATGTTCTTGGTGCCAGTGGCGAATTCCTTGTAGTACTGATCCTTGATGGCGGTGATCTCAGCAAGCTGAGTGGTCCAAGCGCTGCTATCCCAGGTGAAGCCCTTCATAGCGGACACTTTGGCGCCAGCCTTCACGGCGTCGTAGTACAGCTGATACTGGTTCATCACAGGAGCCTTCGCGGTGCCGTCCACCTGATCCTGGCTCACAGAGATAGAGGTCTGGAAGTACGCGGGCTGCGCGAAGCCCCAAGGATTGTAGTTGTCCTTGCCAATCTGATAACGGAGCGCGCCGCCGGCGCAAGCTTCGCTCTGGTCAGCAGTCACATAATCCCAGTGATAGCCCTGCACGCCGTAACGAAGGGTGTCGCAGAACAGCTGGTTGGTGTGGATCAGCTCGATGTACTTCAGAGCGGCTTCCATCTTGGCGGGATCCTCTTCCAGCGTCACAGACAGAGCGTTCATGGAGCCCTGCACGGAGTCAACGCTCAGGTTGGGTCCGAAGTAGAGGGTGTTGGTGGTGTCGTAGCCATTGCTCACGGAGTAGTCATAGCCCGGCCAGCACTGCACAAAGCTGATGCGCTGCTTGGTGGTGTCGATGCTGGACTCAACCAGCTGGGCGGCGTCGGGATTGATGAGTCCCTTGGAATACCAGTCGGCCATCGCGTGATAGCGCTCCATGACCTCAGGATCGTCAAACACGGTCACAACCTTGGTGGTGCCGTAGATGCAGCCGATCATCGCAACACGGTCGATGAAGTCGAAGCTGCTCTCCAAGCCAGCGGGGTTGCCGCCGATCAGGACGGGGTACTCGTTCTCGGCCATAGTGGCTTTCCACGCTACCAGGAAATCGGTCATGTCGCTCCACTTTTCGATCTTTTCAGGGATCTCAAAGCCGAGGGTCTTGGCGACTTCGGTCGGGTAGGTGATGTAGTTCATCATGGCGTAGTCCTTCTTGACGGGGATCGCGTAGAGGCCGCCGTCAGCGGAGTGAGCCAGATCCCACACTTCGGGGGTCATGCTCGCGTACAGAGCGGGCGCGTATTCCTCGATCTTGCCGTTGAGGTCCGCGAACAGGCCCTGAGATACGCACTGGTTGAAGTTGTTGTACCAGGAGCAGGTGAAGTAGATGTCATACACTTCGCCGGAGGAGATAGAGGTCTGAAGCTGTTCGTTGGTGAAATACTGAATGTCGCATTCCACGCCGATCAGCTCGCGGCTCATCTCGTTGAGCTTTTCCAGCACCATCGCGTTGTCCTTAGGCGCGACGTCGCCGGTGCCCATAGCCCACGTCAGGTGGATGACGTCTTTGGTGGTGTCTTCGGCTGCCGCGAAGGAAGCCATCGACAGTACCATGAGGACTGCCAGTACCAAAGCTGTGAGTTTCTTCATGAAGAAAACCCTCCTTTTTTTCTATTACAACGACATCTGTCGCTATAACCAAGCCGTTAGCCCTTCACCGCGCCGATGGTCAAACCGGAGATGAAGTACTTTTGGAAGAACGGATAGGAGCACGCAATCGGAACCACTGAGACCACGACCATCGCCATACGGATGGTTTCGGACGGGATGTTGTTTTTCTCACCCGGCCCCATAAACTGGCTGTTGCGGCTCAGGAAGTCGATGCTGTTCTCCAGCGTAATCAGCACGTATTGCAGCGGGAACAGGTCCTGCATGTTGCTGTTCAGGTAGTACTTTGCCATCAGCCAGTCGTTCCAGTAGGCGAATGTGTAAAACAGGCCGATGGTGGCGATGGCGGGCAGCGAGATGGGAATCACGATTTGGATAAAGATGCGGATCTGCCGCGCGCCGTCGATCTTGGCGCTTTCAATCACGGCGTCCGGCACCGTGGTCTGAAAGAATGTTCGCATGATGATGACGTAGAAGCTGGAACAGCAGATGGGCAAAATCAGCGCCCAGTAGGTGTTTTTCAGGCCCAAGATCTGCGCGTTGATCATGTAGCTGGCCACCAAGCCGCCGGAGAACAGCATGGGGATAAAGATATACCACGTAAAGAACTTGCGCAGATGGTAGTTAGGCCGGGAGAGCGCGTAGCCCATCGTGGAGCACAGAATCAAGCCGAAGCATGTGCCCACCAGCGTAACGCCGATGGAGTTGAGGAACGCGCCGCCGATGTAGTTGAGCTGCCGGGCCAAGTAGGCGTAGCTCTCCACGCTCCACTCGGCGGGGAAGTAGCTGTAGCCGTTGGCCATAACGGAGGCCTCGGACGAAAACGACACAATGCACACCAACAGGGCGGGCAAAAAGCAGATCAACGCCAGAATGATGAAAACAATGCTGAACAGGACGTTGGTCGCGGGCTTTACGCGCATATAGCGGGGCTGGACGTCTTCCCGGAGTTCTTTCTTCGATGCTGCCGACATATCTTTTCTCTCCTTCCGTTCGTTTTTTTAGAACAGGCCCGCATCGGGGTCGATCTTCTTGACCACCAAGTTGGCAAGGATGATCGTGACGCAGCCGCAAACGGACTGGAGCAGCGACGCGGCGGAGGAAAGGTTGATGTTGGGGCGTTCGAGCAAGGCCTTGTATACGTACACGTCGATGGTCTGCGTAATATCCACCAGCGAGCCGGAGTTGCGCGTCGCCTGATAGAACAGGCCGAAGTCGCTGCGGAAGATGTTGCCCACGGCCATGATGAACATGATGGAGATGATGGGCCGAAGCATCGGGAGCGTAATGTACTTGGTCTGCTGCCACTTGGTAGCGCCGTCGATCAGCGCGGCCTCGTACATCTCATGGTCGATACCGCTGATGGAGGCCATATACACCACCATGCTGTATCCCATGCCCTTCCACACGTTCAGGAACACGAGGAACCATGTCCAGAAGCCGGTATCCTGATACCATTGGTGCTTTGGATCCCCGACCCCCAACGTTTTTGCGAGGTTGTTCACCAAGCCCGCGTCGGTGGCGAGGAAGGCGTATACAAAGTAGCCGACCACGACCCACGAGAGGAAATAGGGCAGGAACATCATGGTTTGGCAGGTTTTTGCCAGCTTTTTGGAATATAGCTGCGCAATCATGATGGCAAGCGTAACGGGGATCAGGACGCCTAAAACAATGAAGATACAATTGTACACCAACGTATTGCGAATCATGGATTCAAAATAACTGGATTTGAATAAGAAGTTAAAATTATCGAAGCCGACCCAAGAGCTGTTGACAAACAGACTGTACAAAAAGCTTTTGCCGGGCTTGGGCACATAGTTTTTGAAAGCGATCACAACGCCGAACATCGGGGCGTAGCAGAAGACGAAGTACCAGACGGTGGTGGGCAGGTGGAGCAGGAAGAGCTCCAAGCTGTCCAACTTTGAGCCAAACGATCCTTTCTTTCTCCTCGGTCGAGACAAACCGGGCGACAGCTGCACGCTTTTGTTCAATACGACACACCCTTTCTGGTTTACTGGCGTCCACATGACGAATCTCTCATCTACTTTGCTATTATATCTAAGATGTATGCTGTTGTCAATAAGGAAATTGTGGGCTTTTTAAAGACACGTGCTATCCGGTCGGACAAAGGCGTATGTAAAGGAATTGGCTCAAAAATAAGCACTTTTCACCAAAACATACGGTTCTATATAATAATGAAACAACCTCAACCAAGGCGTGCAGCACACAAATATTTCATCCCGAAAATTTTTTATCAAAAGCCGGAAATTTATCGAGCCGCGCCGAAAAATTCGCTCGTAAAAAACTTTTCGCTCAAGGCTGTTGCCAAGCGGGCACTTTTGCGGTATCCTGTGCGTGAGAAAGAGCGGGCGCGTCGCCCGGCCTCATCGTGTCCGCCGCGCTGGATAAGCGCGGCGGAGCCGTTTGCGGAGGTTTGGTAACAATACATATCGTCTCCCTCGCGGCCGCGAGGGGAACGACCGGAAGGAGCCCTCCCTATGATTCAAACCGAGATCGCGGTCATCGGCGGCAGCTTGGGCGGCGTGCAGGCCGCGCTGTCCGCCTGCGAGGCGGGCCGCCACGTTGTGCTGTGCGAGCAGACACTTTGGCTGGGCGGACAGATGAGCAGTCAGGCCGTCCCCCCCGACGAGCACCGCTGGATCGAGCGGCAGGGCGCGACGCGCCGCTATCTGGCGTACCGCCGCGATGTACGCGCGTATTATCAGGGCCTTGCGGACGCGTCCCCGCTGATGAAGCAGCAAACCGAGTTCTGCCCCGGCAACAGCTGGGTTTCGCGCGTGGCGCACGCGCCCTCCTTGGCCGAAAAGCTCCTGCGCGAGTCGCTTCAGCCCTATGTGGACAGCGGCCTGCTGACAATCCGCTGCCAGACTGTGGCGGTGGCCGCCGACGTGCGGGATGAGTCCATCCGCAGCGTGACGGTTCTGCACATGCCTTCCGGCCTCCGCGAGGAGATCGTCGCCGCCTACTACTTGGACGCGACCGATACCGGCGACCTGCTGCCGCTGGTGAAAGCGCGCTATACCGTCGGCGCGGAAAGCCGTGCCGATACCGGCGAGCCGGACGCTCCCGAAGTTGCCGACCCGGAGGACATGCAGCCCATCACCCACGTGGCCGCCCTGATTCTGAACGCCGACGGCGGGCCGATCGCAAAGCCCGCGGGGTACGACTTTTTCGCCTCCCGCGTCATGCCCGGCTTCGGGCACCATGTGCTCAGCTGGGACGCGCCGGACGGAAAGAGCGGCAAGCCCACCCGCTGGACGATGTTTGATCACGAGCAAGCGAGCCAGCCCCTCGGACTGTGGCGCTATCGGCAAATCGTCTATCCGCCCTACTATACCGATCGGCCCAACCCGGTAACGCTGCTCAACTGGCCGCAGAACGATTTTGATCTGGGCAATGTGATCGACTGCGCCGACGCGCAAAACAACCTGGAGCTCGCGCGGGAAATGACCCGCTGCTGCGTGTACTGGCTGCGTTACGAGGCTCCCCGCGCTGACGGCGGCAAGGGCTATCCCGTAAGCTACGATCCGGAGGTCATGGGCACGAGCGACGGCCTCGCCATGGCGCCGTACATCCGCGAGTCGCGCCGCATCGTTGCCAAGGGCCGCGTGGTCGAGCAGGATCTGATGCGCAGCCGGGCGGAGCATCTGCCGCATGTGCGGGATAGCGTCGGCGTGGGCAGCTACGCCATCGACGTGCATTGCACCACCAAGAGCCACGCCACGCACTTTGCGGACGCGTGGCCCTACGAGCTGCCGCTGAGCTGCATGGTGCCGGAAAAGCTGCGCAACCTGATCCCCTCCTGCAAAAACGTGGGCACGACGCACCTGACCAACGGCTGCTTCCGCCTGCATCCCATCGAGTGGAACATCGGCGAGGTGGCCGGAACGCTGGCCGCGTATTGCCTCCGGCGCGAGCTGACCCCCGCGCAGGTGCTGGACGACGCGCTGGAGGATTTTCAGCGCTTGCTGGTGCATAACGGCGTGCAGATACGCTGGAATCTAAACGATCAATTGGAGGAAACCCTATGAGCGTGGAACTTGTAAAGGAACGGGTCAAGGTGCTCTGCGAGCAGCTGCAAAAGCAGGCGATGCAGCGCGTGGGCCGTATCACGGAGTGGCAATGCAAGCCGGGGTACTATCTCCATCCGGCGGAGGCGGCGCGGGCGGCCGAGCCCTACGCGCCCTTCCGCAGCGAGACCGACCATTGGTACGGCCCGGATCGGCATATGTGGTTCAAGGGCGCGTATACCGTGCCCGCCGAGCTGGAGGGCCAGCCGATCTGGCTCCGCGTGCGCACCAACATCGAGGAGTGGGACGACGCCAAGAACCCGCAGTTCCTCGCCTTTGTGGAGGATCGCATCGTTCAGGGCGTGGATATGAACCACCGCCTTGTGCCGCTGAGCAAGGCCGCCGAGGCGGGCCGCACGCTGATTATCGAGCTGCAGGGCTATACCGGCACGCTGCATACCGAGTTTCAGCTCCTGTGCGACGTTTGCGTGCAGCATCCCTCCGTGTGGGGGCTGTATTACGATCTGGTCACGCCGCTCCGCGCCCTTGACCGCATGCCCAAGGACGAGCGTCCCCGCGTGCTGATCGAAAAGGCGCTGACCGACGCTGTGAACCTGATCGACTTCCGCGAGGTCTACTCGCCCGCGTATTTCGCCGGCGTGCAGGCGGCGCGCGACCTGCTGCGGGAGACGCTCTACGGCCGGCTTGCGGGGCATGATGATGTGATCGCCACCTGCATCGGGCATACGCACATCGACGTGGCGTGGTGGTGGACGGTCGAGCAGACCCGCGAGAAGGTCGCCCGCAGCTTTGCCACGGTGCTGGAGTTCATGGACGAGTACCCTGAGTACAAGTTCATGAGCAGCCAGCCGCAGCTGTATTCCTTCCTCAAAAAGCGCTACCCGGAGCTCTACGCGCGCGTCAAGGAGCGCGTGGCCGAGGGCCGCTGGGAGGCCGAGGGCGGCATGTGGCTGGAGGCCGATTGCAACCTGACCTCCGGCGAGAGCCTCGTGCGGCAGTTCCTGCACGGCAAGCGGTTCTTCAAGGACGAGTTCGGCGTGGACAACCGCGTGCTCTGGCTCCCGGACGTGTTCGGCTACTCCGGCGCGCTGCCGCAAATCTGCAAGCGCAGCGGCGTCGACTACTTTATGACCACCAAGCTGAGCTGGAACCAGTTTAACAAGGTGCCCTACGACACCCTCCGCTGGCGGGGCATCGACGGCACGGAGGTCTTTACCCACTTCGTCTCCACGCTGGGCGTGGGGCAGGACGCGAAAAAGAACTTCTTCACCACCTACAACGGCTTCCTGCACCCGGACGCGATTATGGGCGGCTGGGAGCGCTACCAGCAAAAGGACATCAACAACGACATCCTGATCTCCTACGGCTACGGCGACGGCGGCGGCGGCCCCACCCGCGATATGCTGGAGATGGGCGAGCGCATGGAGAAGGGCGTGATCGGCATCCCCAAGGTGCGGCAGGCCGGCGCGCTGCAATACTTTACCGAGCTGGAGGCCCGCGTGGGCGACGATAAGCGCCTGCCCCGCTGGGTCGGCGAGTTCTACTTTGAGTACCATCGCGGCACCTACACCAGCATGGCGCGCAACAAGCGCGGCAACCGCAAGAGCGAGCTGATGCTGATGGACGCGGAGCTGCTGGGCGTGCTGGCCCAGCGCCGGGGCCTTGCCTATCCGGCCGAAAAGCTGCACGCCCTGTGGGAAAACGTGCTGCTCAACCAGTTCCACGATATACTGCCCGGCTCGTCCATCCATGAGGTGTACGAGGTCACCAAGCGCGAGTACGAGCAGATCGCGGCCGACGGCAAGGCGCTCATCGACGAGCGGCTGGCGCTGCTGGCGGGCGCGGGCGACGGCGTGGTGCTGGTCAACCCGCTTGGCTGCGAGCGCGATGATATCGTCCGGCTGGGCGACTTGGCGCAGCCCGGCGACGCGCTGGCGGACGAGTCCGGCGCGACGTACCCCGTGCAGGCGGACGAGCTTGGAGCGCTGGCCTATGTGCGCGGCCTGCCCAGCAAGGGCTGCAAGAGCTACCGCGTCGTGCGGGCGGGCGCGGCCAGCCCGTTCAGGCTGAACGGCGACACGCTGGATACCCCCTTCTATACCGCGACGTTCGACGCGCACGGCAACCTCGGCCGCCTGTGGGATAAGCGCGCCGGGCGCGAGGCCTTCCGCCCCGGCTGCGCGGCCAACCAGTTCCGCATGCACGAGGATAAGCCCATCTACTACGACAACTGGGATATCGACGCGTTCTACACCGAAAAAAGCTGGGATATCAACGAGCTCTCCGTAATGGAGTGGCGCGATATCGGCCCCGTGAGCGCCACGCAGCACATCGAGCGCGCGTTCGTGCATTCCTCGCTCACCCAGAACATCCGCTTCTATGCCGATACGCCCCGCATCGACTTTGAAACCGTGCTGGACTGGCACGAGAGCCAGCACCTGCTCAAGGTCAACTTCCCGCTGGATTTGAACACCGACGAGGCGACATTCGACATTCAGTTTGGCAACGTGAAGCGCAAGGTGAACCAGAACACCAGCTGGGAGAAGGCCCGCTTTGAAAGCTGCGCCCATAAGTGGATGGACGTGAGCGACGGCGGCTACGGCGTAAGCCTGCTGAACGACTGCAAGTACGGCCACTCCGTCCTTGACGGCGTAATGGCGCTCACCTGTGTGAAGAGCGGCATCGAGCCCAACCCGACCACCGATCAGGAGCGGCATGTGTTCACCTACGCGCTCTACCCGCACGCGGGTAGCTGGCAGCAGGCGGGCACGCCCAAGGAGGCCTACAAGCTCAACCAGCCGGTCTACGCCGTGCGCGGGCAGGCGGAGCCGTTCAGCTTTGCCGCGACCGATCACGACAACGTGGTGCTGGAGACCGTCAAGCGCGCCGAGGACGGCGACGGCGTGATCCTGCGCGTGTACGAGAACCAGAACGCGCGCACGCCCGCGAGGCTGAAGCTGGGCTGGCCGATCGCGTCCGTTTGCGAGTGCGACCTGATAGAGCGCAACGAGGAGCCCGTCTCCTGCGATGGCGACGGCTTCGGCTTTACCATCAACCCGTACCAAATCAAGACGTTCCGCGTACGCTTTGCGGAGTAAGGAGGCTGCTATGTATCGTTTTCCCATCGGCGTGATGCTGGATTCCTTCCGACTGCCCGTGGACGAGGCCCTCGACAGCGCCCAGAGGCTGGGTGCGCAGGGCTTGCAGGTGTACGCCACCACCGGCGAGATGTCCCCGGAGCGTATGACCGCCGCCAAGCGCAGGGAGTTCCTGCGCAAGGTGAAGGATCGCGGGCTGACCATCTCCGCCCTGTGCGGGGACCTTGGCAAGGGCTTTTGCGACGCGGCCCTCAACCCCTCGCTGGTCGAGGCCTCCAAGCGGATCCTCGATCTGGCCAAGGATCTGGAGACCAACGTCGTGACCACGCACATTGGCGTGGTGCCCGGCGACGCCAAACACCCCCGCTACGCCGTGATGCAGGACGCGTGCGGCGCGCTGGCCCGCTACGCGGACGAGGTGAAGGCGTTCTTTGCCGTGGAGACCGGCCCGGAGCGCGCCGTCACCCTGAAGGGCTTTTTGGACGGGCTGCACAGCCACGGCGTGGGCGTCAACTTGGACCCGGCCAACCTAGTCATGGTCACGGCCGATGATCCCGCGCAGGCTGTGCATACGCTGGCGGACTACATCGTACACACGCACGCCAAGGACGGCCGCCGCCTGTTTGAGCGCGACCCGGAGATCATTTACGGCCTGCGCAAGGATATCATCCTTACGGACACATCGTTTGAGGAGCTTCCGCTGGGTGATGGCGACGTGGACTTCCCCGGCTGGCTGAAGGCGCTGGATGAGATCGGCTACCGCGGCTTCCTCACCATCGAGCGCGAGGTAGGCGGCGACCCGTACGGCGATATCGAGCGCGCGGTGCGCTATTTGCAGGGCCTCATGGCCTAAGGAGCGGTATAAATGAAAATCGGCGTCAGCAGTTACAGCTATTGGAAGCCCATGGAGAAGGGCATGGATTACTACGCCTTTTTGGATAGCGCCAAGGAGCTTGGCTTTGAGGGCGTGGAGTTTATCGATTTGGAGCTCAAGTACGCGCGCGGCGAAAAGACCGTCGAGGAGCTTGCCGCGAACCTGCGCGCCTATTGCGGGCAGATCGGCATGCCCATCGTCAGCTACACCATCGGCGCGAATCTGGTCAAGGCCGACGAGGGCAAGCGCGAGGCGGAGTGCCGTCGCGTGATGGGCTGCGTGGATATCGCCGCGCTGCTGGGCGCGGGGCTGATGCGGCACGACGTTGGCTACGCCATCCCGCAGGGCACGCGCGATTGGCAGGATATGGTCGCGCTTGCCGTGCCGTCTATCCGCCGCATTACGGAATACGCGCAGACAAAGGGCATTCGCACCTGCACCGAAAACCACGGCCTCATTTTGCAGGACAGCGCCCGCATGGAGTACCTGATCCGCGCGGTCGATCGCCCCAACTACGGCTGGCTGCTGGATATGGGCAACTTCCTTTGCGCGGACGAGGATCCCGCCGTCGCGGCGGGCGTGGCCGCGCCGTACGCCTTCCATGTGCACGCCAAGGATTTTCTGCGCAAGCCCGGCACGGAAGGCAAGCCGGAGGGCGGCTGGTGGTTCCCCAGCCGGGGGCACAGCTTCCTGCGCGGCACGGTGGTCGGCCACGGCGTGGTGCCGGTGCGGCAGATCATCCGCATGCTCAAGCGCGTGGAGTACGACGGATACATCGATATCGAGTTTGAGGGCATGGAGGATCCCATCGAGGCGCTCGCCGCGGGCTGCGCCTACCTCAAGAGGGCCCTCGCCGAGGAATAACACAGCGCGGCCGCCGATTCGCCCAGCAGGCAAGTCGGCGGCCGTTTTCATCGCGTCCCAGTTGAGCCGACAAGGAGTGTGACCCCATGCTAACCCCCTCTGCGCGCCCCGAATGGTACCAAGAGGTTGAGGATTCTCTGTTTGTTCACCGCGCCCTGCCGCTGCACGCCGAGCGCTCGCTGCAGGCGGGCTTTGCCGCCAAAAAAGTGCTGCGCAGCCTGCCGCTGACCGGCGAGCCCTACGTTCCCGCCGATATGGACGGCGTCGCCGAGCGCACCGCCGAGGGCTTCCAGCTCCGGGCGGAGCCGCGCACGCTTTCACGTATGCACGAGGTGCCGGAGGGCGAGCCGTACTTCCACTTCGGGCACGCGGTCGCGGCGATCCGGCGCGACGGCGCGGATTGGAGCGGCTGCAATCGCCTCGCGTTTGAAACGCTGCCGGAGTTTGAGGGCATGGCTGTGGTACACGTACACGCCATGGTACTGTTTGAACGGAACGACGCTTACGACCGCGAGGGCACCTGCCAGTACGACCTCAAGCCCTTTGAGTGGAACGAATGCTATTACGAGTTCCCGGAGCTGGATTTGACCCATGCCTCGGAGATCCGCTTTATGGTGCTGCTCAACGGCTGCGAGCAGACGGCCGCGCAGGAGTGGACGTACCGCTTCCGCAACGCGAGGCTGGAGACCGTGGAGGGCGCGGAGCCCTGCCAAGGGTGGGATTGCGCGCCGGGGCATATTGTGTACGCCACGGCGGGGTATTTTACGCAGGGCGCAAAGACTGCGGTGTGCCAAAACGGCGCGGCGGAGTTTGCGCTCCTGCGCGCGGCGGACGGATCGGTCGCCTACCAGGCCCCGACGCGCCGGGTGAGCGGCGAGCTGGGCGACTTTGACGAGCTGGACTTCTCCGCCGTCAGGGAGCCCGGTTCGTACGTCCTCCGCTGCGGCGGGCTGACCACCCCCGCGTTTGCCATCCGGGACGATATCGCCGAGGAAGGCCTGTGGAAGTCGCTCAACTTCCTGTTTTACGAGCGCTGCGGCTATCCGCTGCCCAACGGGCACAACGCCTGCCATCTGGACGCGATGGGTCGCCACGGCAACCTGAGCGTCTCCTTTGCGGGCGGCTGGCACGACGCGGGCGACGTGAGCCAGCAGGCCGTGCAGTCCGGCGAGATCATCCACGCGCTGCTGGACGCGATGAACCGCCGCAAGCCCGGCGATAAGCTCTACCAGCGCCTGTCCGAGGAGGCCCAGTGGGGGCTTGATCTGCTGCTCCGCACCCGCTTTGGCGACGGCTGCCGCGTCACCAGCAACGGCTGCACCCGCTGGTCGGATAACAAGGTTGGCAACTTTGATGATCCCGTGCCGCGCGTGGGCAATCACGCCATGACCAACCTGCTGCTTTCCGCCGTGGAGGCCGTCGCCGCCGAGACCCTCGCGCGGGAGGCGCGGGCCGTCGCCGCGCAGGCCAAGCAGGCGGCTGTGGAGGACTTCGGCTTCGGCTTGGAGCGCTTCGAGGCCCTTGGCGTGGAGCCGGCCGAGATGTACGAGCACATCCAGCAGACCAGCTACGCGCAGGAGTGCGCCGCCGTGGTGTGGGCCGCCGCGCCGCTGTACCGGCTCACCGGCGATAAGCGATACGCCGAGGCCATTCGCAAATACGCGGCGGAGGTCGTCGCCTGTCAGGAGACGGAGGGCCCGCTGCCCGGATACTTCTGCCGCGACAAATCGCGCAGGGTCATCAGCCATTTCAACCACCAGAGCCGCGAGCAGCTGTACATCATGGCGCTGGAGGCCGCCTGCGCGACCCTGACGGACGCGCCCGAACGGCCGGGCTGGGAGCAGGCCATGCGCCGCTACGGCGACTACCTGCTGGCCATGCGGCCCTACACCGCGCCCTATGGGATGATTCCCTCCGGCGTGCACCGCTTGGACGAGGCCGACGACGCGGAAACCTTCCCGCTCATGCACCTGATGGTGCGGCACGAGGACGAGCGGCAAAACTACATCGAGCAGCTTGCCTCCGGCACGCGGCTGGATGACGAGCGCGTGCTGAGGCGCTTTCCGGTGTGGTTCTCGTTTCGCGGCAACACGGCGGTGCAGCTTGCCATGGGAAAAAACGCGGCCGTGCTGGGCCGATACTTCGGCGACGAGGCGCTCAGGCAGCTCGGCCGCGAGCAGATGTACTGGGTGCTGGGCAAGAATCCGTTTGCGCAGAGCCTGATGTACGGCATGGGCGATCGGTACAGCGCCGAGTATTGCGTTTTCCCCGGAGAGCTGACGGGCGAGCTGCCCGTGGGCATGCAGACGCGCGCGAACGACGACCTGCCCTTCTGGCCGCAGGGCGTCAACGCGACCTACAAGGAGGTCTGGGTCGGGGCCTGCTACCATTGGCTTTGGCTGGCTGCGGAGTATCAGCGGGAGTAGCGGAGCGGAGCGAAGCCATGCAAAGCAAAGCAAAGCAAAGCCATGCAAAGCATAACTATGCAAAGCAAAGCCATGCAAAACAAAGCAATGCAAAACAAAGCAATGCCGAACAAGGCAAAGCGGCGGGACGCCCGGTGGGCGGCAGCACAAGGGGGAAAAGGATTGTCGGCATACAATACAGCGCCGTCGGAGGATTCCGACGGCGCTGTTGGAATGCTTTGGCTGCTTACGGCTTGGGCACGTCCACCCACACGCCGGGGTTGGCCAGCGCGCGGTTGCCCGCGTCGGCGATCGCCATGACCTCAAGGGTCTCGGCGTGCGGCACCAGCGGCTTGGGATCGCGGAAGAAGCTGACCAGCTTGCGGATAAACGCCTTGAAGAACTCGCTCTCCACGGTGATCACGCGGCTGTGGTCACCCTTCATGGACAGGCACATCGCAAACGGCGTATCGTAGTAGTAGCAGCACATCTGCGCGGTGCGGCCGTCCTCAAACTCGATCATCAGGCTGCTGCTGCCCTCGCTGGCCAGCGCGATGACGCGCTTGGCGGGGGTCTTCATCAGCATGACAATGGGATCGAGCTGGTGTACGGCGTATCCGGCAAACCTGCCGCCGCCCCACGAGCTGAGCGCACGGATGGCCCCGGTATCCACATCCTCGTACTCGGCGGCGTAGCGCAGCGCGGAGGTGGAGTAGCAAGGCGAGCCGCTCTCCTTGGCAAAGGCGAAGATCTGCTTGGCGGCGGCAAGGCTGTCGGAGAATGTCTTATCGATAAACACGGGCTTGCCGCTCCGCAGGGGCTTTTCGGTCAGGGCGACATGCTGCTCCGGGTTATCGGGGGAGAGCACCACCAGCCCGTCGCAGGCGGAGATGATCTCATCGAGGCTGGCGCAGCGGGTCACGCCAAAATCCGCGCACCACTGCTCGGTGGTGCGGCCGCCTAAGGGGCTGTCAATGCTGGCGTAGGCGTGCGTAACGGTCATTTCTCCGTTTGAGGCCTCGGCGATCCACGCGGGGTAGTTGTTGGCGTGCCATTCGTCGAGGAAGTAATCAATAAAGCCGATGCGGAACATGGCTTACCCCTCCAAACTGACCTCGCGGTGCTGATCCGCGGAGTCGTAGATGGCCTGCATCATCTTGGCGGTGATAATCACCGTGTCGATGTGGCTGGCGGGCTTTGTGCCGGGGTGGGCCACCGCGTCGAGGAAGGCGTCGATTTCGTGCTCGAACATGTTGCCCGCCTTAAACTTGGGGGTAATGGCGGTCAGCGCGCCGTTCTCGGTGGAGTAGAGGGTGAAGTCCGCGCCGTATTGCAGGCGGATGCCGCCCTTATCGCCCATGAAATCGATAAACATTTCGCTCTCGCCGATGTTCTGGGCCCACGCGCCGTGCAGGCTGATGGTGGGGCGCTCGGTGCGGATCAGCCCGACCACGGAGTCGTCCACATCGTAGGTGCCGTCGTAGTTCGGGGGGCCCGCCCACATATCGGTGTAGACGTAATCGCGCATGCTCTTGCCCAGCTTGCAGAAGGTCTCACCGCTCACCGTGCGGGGCTTGGGGTCGCCGGTGCAGAACATCACGATATCCAAGAAGTGCACGCCCCAGTCGATCAGCGCGCCGCCGCCCGCGATGGCCTTGGTGGTGAAAGCGCCGCCCATGCCGGGGATGGAGCGCTGTGCGCGGAAGCTGGCGTATACGTGGTAGATATCGCCCAGACGGCCCTGATCGATGTACTCCTTCATGCGGCGCACGCCGTCGTTGAAGCGGTTGACCACGCCGATCAGCAGCAGGCGGCCGGTCTCGTGCTGCACCTTTTGCATTTCAAGGGCCTCGGCGTAGGTGCGGGCGGCGGGCTTTTCGCACAGCACATCCTTGCCGGCGCGCATCGCGTCGATGGCGATGGTGGGGTGCATGTTGTTGGGGGTGCATACGCTCACAGCCTTGATCTCCGGGTCGTTGAGCGCGTCGTGATAGTCCGTGATGGCGGTGCCGCAGCCGTATTTTTCCACGGCGGCCTTGGCGCGCTCCGGGATGATATCACAGAAGTACTTGATCTCCGCGTCGGGGTTCTTCATGTAGGCGGGAATGTGTGCGCTGTTGGCGATGGTACCGCAGCCAATGACGGCGACTTTCATAGGGTTTCGCTCCTTTCAGTAGGTACGGGTGTGGCGGCGGACGCGCGGTCCAGCCGGGCGTTGCGCAGGTAGAGGCCCGCGTCGATGCTCACCAGCAGCAGATTGAGCACGTAGAAGTACACCACGTACGTGATTTTGCCGCTGAGGAGCTTGGCGAGGACCCCGCATACGTAGCCCGTGAGGATCAGGCACAGGAACGGCAGGCTTTTGCCCTTGGCGGTGCGGGCCCGGTACGATTTAACGATGGAGAGGGGCCACGATGCGCCGAAGCACAGCACCATCAGTACCTCCAATAGCTCTGGCATGTCTGTCAACTCCCTGTAACGCGTTCCGAATATCCGTATTGTAGCACACGCTCCCGTCGATAGCAAGGGAAGCCGAAAAAAGATGTATTTGCCTAAAACGTACACAAGAGAAGGGATACGCTTGATAATGGGCTACAAACGCCGCATCAGGCCGACACGGCGGCGCTTGTCCGCGCTTGCGCGGCGGCGCAATCAAACGCCGCGGCCATTCCTTCCTCATAACAGACGTCACGCGGGGCTTGAGGCCGTATTACGGCACGATGTCCCCAACCCCCTGCAGCACATAGCGCGGCCGATACGCGAACTTGCGCATCTCGTGCTCGGTGGTCACGCCGCTGAGCACCAGCACGGTATCCAGCTCGCTCTCCACCCCGGCCACGATGTCGGTATCCATGCGGTCGCCGATGATGGC
>CAYOYK010000029.1:0-28430 GCA_964408185.1 uncultured Oscillospiraceae bacterium
GTACAGCATGGAGGCCATGATGCAGGACGGCAAGGCCCTGCAAGCGGGCACCAGCCACAACTTCGGCACCAACTTTGCCGAGGCGTACAATATCCAGTACCTCAGCAAGGAGGGCAAGCTGGAGTACGTATACGAGACGAGCTGGGGCGTGAGCACTCGCCTCATCGGCGCGATCATCATGACGCACGGCGACGAGCGCGGCCTCAAGCTGCCCCCCCGCATCGCGCCCATTCAGGTGGTCATCGTTCCCGTCGCGGCCCACAAGGAGGGCGTGCTGGAGAAGGCCAACGAGCTGTATCGGCAGCTTGCCGCCGCCGGACTGCGCGTCAAGCTGGACGACCGCGATACCCTCAGCCCCGGCTTCAAGTTTAACGATTGGGAGCTGAAGGGCGTGCCCCTGCGCATCGAGATCGGCCCCAAGGATATCGAGAAGGGCCAGTGCGTGCTGTGCCGCCGCGATACCTTCGCCAAGGATTTTGTGCCGCTGGATGGCCTGACGGACGCCGTCAAGGCCACGCTGGACAGCATCCAGACGAACCTGTACCAAATCGCCAAGACATTCCGCGACGGTCACATCCGCGACGTCCACAGCATGGACGAGCTAAAGGACGCGGTGGAGGACGGCTTCGCGCGCGCCATGTGGTGCGGCGACCGCGCTTGCGAGGACAAAATCAAGCAGGACTACAACGCCTCCAGCCGCAACATGCCGTTCGATCAGGCGGCCATCGGCGATACCTGCGTCTGCTGCGGCAAAAAGGCGAAGAAGCTGATCTACTTCGCCAAGGCGTACTGATGCGCCCGGAGCTGGCGCTCTGGGATTGGAACGGCACGCTGCTGGACGACGCGGTCTACGGCCTCGCCGTGCGCAACAAGGTGTTCCCTCAATTTGGGCTGCCGACGATCGACACGCTGGACGAGTACCGTCGGCAGTTCACCTTCCCGGTGCGGGAGTACTACCGTCGGGGCGGCGTGACGGACGCGCTGTTCCCGGCGGTTGCCCGCGCGTGGTTTGACGAGTATGTGCACGGCTGCTCCACGCTCCGGCTCAACCCCGGCGCGGCGGAGGCCGTAGCGGCGCTGGCCGGGGCGGGCGTGCCCCAAACGGTGCTTTCCGCGAGCGAGCGCAGCCTGCTGATGACGCAGATCGGCCGCTTTGCCAGCATTTCCGCCTCCTTTGAGGACGTGCTGGGGCTGGAGGGCATCTACGCCGCCTCCAAGGAGGAGCTGGCGTGCGCGTACCTTCGGCGCAAGGCCGTCGAGCCTGCGCGCTGCGTGCTGATTGGCGATACCCTCCACGACGCGCAGGTGGCGCAGGCCGTGGGCGCGCGCTGTGTGCTGGTTGCCATCGGCCATCAGGGCCGCGATACGCTGGAAACCGCAGGCGTTCCTGTGGTGGATACGCTCGCGGAGGCGATTGGACTGCTTGTATAGCATTTCAAAGCGGCCAGACAGGCCGCTTTTTTGCGCCTATGGCGCGCGTGGGCCCGGCCCGAAGGGCCGGGAGGGGGCGCTCCCGGCAGGGGCTTTGCTGCGCCTGTGCGGCGCGTGGCCTGTGCAGCGTGCGCGGTGCGCTTATGCGGCGCGCGCAGCGGCCTGCGGTCGCGGGGGCACGCCCGCGCGGCGGGGGCGGGAACGGTGCCCCGACCTGCGGGCCGGGGTTCGTCACTTTTCTTTTCAGCTGAAAAGAAAAGTAACCAAAAGAAACAGCGTGTTTGAGGCCGATCGATGGGCCAGCACGCCCATCTTGTGTGATAAGCGATCGCCCAGAAAACTTGTGTGATATAGTTTGCACGCCTGCGGTGCCTAGCTTGGCCGGACTGCTGCCCCGCGCCTGTTGACTTGTTCCTGTGCAAGGGACGGCATGCAGGCATGGTGGCCCTGCGGGGCCCTCGATTGGCTTGCCGCGCCTGCGGGCGCGGGGCGGAAATTGCCATCGTTGCTAGATTTGCGGCATTTTTAGTAGAAGATGATGAGGCCCTCTCCCGCGTCCAGCGCGCACTCAAGGCAGTCGCCCGCGACGGTCAGGCGCTTGCCGGAATAGGCGTCCTCCAAGCTCCCGCGTCCCGCGAGCGCCTCCGGCAGCGGCAGATACTCCCGCTGCGGCTCGTCTGTCGCGTTCAGCACCACCAGCGCGTTCTCACGGTCGCCAAGACGCAGGTAGGCGTACATGTCGTCCTTGAGGACGCGGTGCGTGCGCAGCTCGCCAAGGCGCAGGCTCTCATGCTCGCGGCGCAGGTGCGTCAGCCGCCGATAGTGCGCCAGCATCTCGTTGCCGTCCACATCGTCCCAGCGCATGGGCCTGCGGCAGTCCGGGTCGCCGCCGCCCTCCATGCCCAGCTCGTCGCCGTAGTAAATCACGGGCGCGCCGGGCTGCGTCATTTGGAAAAAGCTCGCCGCGCGCAGCATGGCCGCGTCGCCGCCCGCGCGGGTGCGGAAGCGCGGCGTATCGTGGCTGCCAAGGAACGTCCACAGCACATCCTGCGTGCGGCGCGGGTAGAGCATCGCGGCGCGGTTGATGCGCTCGTCAAACTCGGTCAGGCTGAGCCGATGCTCCGCAAAGCGGCCCCAGATGCAGCGGCTCAGGACATAGTGCATGGTGGTATCAAACTGGTCGCCGACGGTCAGCCACTCGCGGCTGTCGTCCCAGCACTCGGCCACCATCAGCGAGTCCGGCTTGACCCGCTTCATCATGGCGCGGTACCGCCGCCAAAAGTCGGGGCAAACCTCCGGGCTTACATCCAGCCGCCAGCCGTCGATGCCGACCTCGCGCAGCCAGTACTCGCCCACATCCAAAAAGTATTGGGCGCAGGTCTCGTTGCGCAGGTTCAGCTTGGGCATGTACTGCGTAAAGCCGAAGGAGCGGTAGCCGTTGGTCACGGACGGGTCAAAGAAAAACCAGTCCCGGTACGGGCTGTCCGCGCCGTTTTCCGCCGCGTCGCGGAAGGGCGCAAACCCCGTGCCGGAGTGGTTGAACACGCCGTCCAGCACCAGCTTCATGCCGTGGCGATGGAGCGCCTCGCACAGAGCCTTCAGGTCGTCCGTATCGCCAAGCAGCGGGTCGATCTGATAGTAGTCGAATGTGTTGTAGCGGTGCGCGCTGTCCGAGAGAAAAATCGGGCAGGTGTACAGAAACTCCACGCCCAGCTCGTGCAGGTAGGGCACCGCCTCGGTAACGCCCTTCAGGTTGCCGCCGAAGCGATACTCGCTCTCGTAGCGGTCGCCCGTCCACGGCTCCAGCCCCTCCTCCGGCGCGCCGGCGCGGCGGAAGCGATCCGGGAAGATCTGGTACCCCACGCTGCCGCGCGCCCACTCCGGCATCGGGTCGGCGGGATAGGCGTAGGCCAGCACAAAGGCTTCGTCGAGGTCAGGCTTCGCGTCGGGGCCCATGCGCGGGCCGAGGCAATCGTACAGCACGCGCACGTCGCCCTGATGCAGCTCAAACACGTACTTGACGCGCGGGTCCTCCGGCCGGAACACCGCCTGATAGTAATCGTACAGCCCGTCCCGATAGGCCCGTTCCATCGGCAGATGGACGGCGCGCTCGAACGCGTCCGGCCAGTAGTTGCAGGTGGCAAGCGCGACCGCGCGGTCAAAGTCGCCCCGCGCCGTGCGCAGGCGCAGGCAGACGCGCCCGTCCGGCAGCGTGTGGCGGTACTCCAGCATGGGCATGTGATAAATAGCCGCTAGGTTGATGTTGCGCATAGGCTCTCCTTTCGGTGGGGCGGTCAGTCCGCGAGCACCAGCGTGCTCCGCGCGGGTATCGTTCCGTTTTGGCGCGTGCCGTACAGCACGCTCGCATCCGGGCTTACGGCGCCGGAGCCGAGCGTCAGCGGCTGCGCCTCGGTCGCGTGCAGGTTGTGGAACACCAGCACGCTCTGCTCGCCGTAGGTCATGCGGTAGGCCATCAGCGAGCGGTTGTCGGTATCCAGCGCGGTCAGCGAGCCCAGACGGAGCGCGTCGCAGCGGTTGCGCGTGGCGATCAGCCCGATGAGTGTGCGCAGCAGGCTGTCGTCCTGCGCGAGCTGCGCTGATACGGGGGCTGTGCCGTCGTTGTACTGGCTGGCGACAAATGTGCATTGGGCCGCGTCCCCGCCGCCCCAGAGCATCGGCGTGCGCAGCTGCTCGTCCGGCTTGCGCCCCTGCATGCCGAGCTCCTCGCCGTAGTAGAGGAAGGGGTTGCCCGGCAGCGTAAGCACAATGCCCGCCAACAGCCGGTAGGCGGACTCGTCGCCGCCAAGCTGCGTGAGGATGCGCTCCTGATCGTGATTGGTCAGGAACGGCGCGTCCCAAAAGAGCGGGTTTGCCGCCGTACACTCGGCCGTGTATTTTTCGATCTCGCGCGGGAAGCGGTTGGCGTCCACGCCGTTGGTCAGGCGCGAAACCAGCCGCTTGCCGACGTCAAAGTTGAACACGCTGTCCACGCCAAAGAGGATATCCGCCCGCTTTTGCTGATCCTCCCACGCCTCGCCCACGATGTACACATCCGGGTAATCGGCCTTGAGATCGTCGGTAAAGGCGCGCAGCCACTGGCCGCTCTTGGCGGTCTGCTGCTCCAGCACGTCCTCCCCGAAGCCGAAGAAGTGGCTGGTGGCGTCCAGCCGGAAGCCGTCCACGCCCATGGCCAGCCAGTAGCGGGCGATGGCGCGCAGCTCGGCCTCCACCTCCGGGTTGTCTAGGTTGAGGTCGGGCATGCCCTCCCAGAACAGGCCGCAGTACGTGCCGCCCCGGCTCTCGTGCCACGCGGGGCCGCCCAGCGGCGCGGCGCGCAGCAGGGCCGGATCATCCACGCCCTCCTGAAAGAAGCGGTACCAGTCCCGCTTCTCCCCGCCGTCCAGCGCGTTTTGGAACCACGGATGGTCGCTGGAGGTATGGTTGAGCACCAAGTCCACGATCACGGAAACGCCGCGCTTGTGGGCCTCCTCCAGCAGGACGCGCATGTCCTCGTTGGTGCCGTAGTCCGGATCGATGGTATAGTAGTCGGTGGTATCGTAGCCGTGGTCGCTCTTGGCCTCAAACACGGGCATGAGCCACAGCCCGGTCACGCCGAGGTCATCGTAGGTGGAGGGGTCGCCGTCGTTCAGGTAATCCAGCTTGGCCGTAAGCCCCTTCAGGTCGCCGATTCCATCGCCGTCGCTGTCCGCGAAAGCACGGACGTAGACCTCGTAGAACACGCCCTTGGGGATCTCCGCCCCGGCGGAGGAGACCGCGCCCGCGAGGGCGATCAGGCAGCACAGCGCCGCCGCGAGAACGCGCTTGGTCATGCGTCGCTCCTTTCATCGGCCCCAAGGGCGCGCACGCTGTCGCGCTCGATGAGGCGGTACGGCACGATGATGTGCTCCGGCTTGACCACGTGCCCGCGCACCATATCGATGATGAGCGTCATGGCGCGCTCGCCAAGCTGGCACGCGTCCACATCCACGGTGGTCAGGGCCGGGGTGTTGTACTGCCCGGCCGCGGAGTTGTTAAAGCTGACGATGCTCACGTCGCGCGGAACGCGAAGGTTCAGCCCGCGCAAAAATGTGATCAGGGCGATGGACAGGTTGTCGTCCATGCTGACCACGGCCGTGGGGCGCTCCGCCTCCGTAAAAATGGAGGTCAGCAGTGCGCTGTCGGTGGTGTTTTCAATAAAGCGGGTGGGCACCGTCCAGCGCTCCCGCATGGGCACGCCCGCCGTCGCCAGCGCCTGCGCGTAGCCCTGCCGCCGGTTGACGGTAACGGGATAGCGATTATCCTGCCCCAAAAACAGGATGCGCCGGTGCCCGCGGTCCAGCAAATACTGGGTGACGCAGCGGCCCGCGTCCACATTGTCGGTATCCACGTAATAGCGCTGCTCCGCGTCCTTGGGGTGGCCGATCTCCACAAAGGGCAGCGAGTGGCTGTAAAACACCGCGTCGTCCTGCCCCTCCTGCGCGGCCAGCAGCACCAGCCCGCTCACGTAGCCGCTCTCGCTGAGGGTGCGCACGGCCTCCTCGTCGCTCAGGTTTTCGCTGCCGGTACTCAGCAGCATGTGGTAGCGGCGCTCCCCGGCCACCTTGCCCAGCCCGCGCAGCACGTCCGGGTAAAAGGGATGGCCCATGGTGGTGTAGGCCAGTCCGGGGAACATCACGCCGATAATGCGCGTGCGGCGGTTGACCAGACTGCGCGCCATCTGGTTGGGGTGAAAGTCCAAATCGGCGGCAATTTGGCGCACCTTGCCGCGTACATCCTCGGAGATGCGGGGGTTATCGTGCAGCGCGCGGCTGACCGTGGAGGGGCTGACCCCCGCGATGCGCGCAATGTCCTTGATGGTGGGCTTCATGGCGACGGCCTGCCTTTCCCGGAGGGGAGCGCCCTCCCTGCTCGCGTGCGCGGCTGAATGTACGAAGAAAACGGGCTGGCTTTGCGGGCCGCCGCCGCGCCGGAGCACGGCGGGCGAGAGGTCGGCAAAGCGACATGCGCAAACGTTTGTACTTATGATATCAGCAATGGAAGGGGCTGTCAAGTATACAGGCGAATTTATCCGATTTGCGACCGATCCTGCCGGATAGGACACGTCCGCCCGGCGGACCCAAAAACGGCCGCACGCGGTAGGCGACGGGCTGCGCCGGGTAGACGACGGGCCGCACGGGGCCGACAACGGGCTGCGCCGGGACTGCCGACGGGCCGCACGGGGCCGACGACGGGCCGCGCCGGGGTAGACGACAGGCCGCGCGGGTGGCCGACGGGCCAAGTCAGCGCTGCCGACGGGCCGCGCAGAGCCGATCGCGGACGCGCTTACTCCACGCAGGAGGCAAACTGCTCGTAGCCGCTATCCAGCAGAAACTGCACGTAGTCCTTGCTGCCGGAGATGCTGCGGCGCACAAATTCGTAGATCATGTTGTCGGTCACGTCGCTTGTGCAGAACAGCATGGAGACGCCTCCGAATGTGAAGTCCGACAGGTCGATCACAGCGGTTGGAAAGCAATCGTTCGTGTTCCACAGGTTGCAGATATTGTAGGCGTCGGTCAGGCCGTCCTCCTGCACGCACAGGTCGGCGGTCATCAGCAGCACGGCCAGCAGGCAGTCCGCGTCCTCCCCGTCCACGCTGAGCACCAGAATAATGTCGGACGTGACGCCATTGATGGGCAGCGCGAGGTAATCGGCACTCTTCTCGCCCGTGACGTAGCGCACGCCGCAGTCGTCCAGCACGCGGGCGACGAGGTCAAGCGTGAGCACCTGCGTTTTGGCAAGCGCGGGCTGCACGGCGCACAGCAGCGCGAGCGCGAGAACCAAACAAACAAAACGCTTCATCCTTCAGGCTCCTTTCCGGGTCAATCCGCAATTTGGAGGCAAAAGCAGCGCTGGCTGTCATACTGGCCGTAGCGCCAGCCTCCATACAGGCCGTCGCGGCCGCGCTCGTCGTTGTAGGCGGTAATCCACTCATGCCAGCGCTCCAAAAACAGCCGATAGGAGGCTTCGTCGCCAAAGCGCACGTCCACCGCGTCGCGCCGCTCGCGCAGCGCGTCCAGACGGCCGAACCACCAGTCCCGCAGCTCCGGTTCCGACAGTCCCGCCGGGAGCGAGCTCCCCAGCCGCGCGTTCCAATCCAGCCCGACCGTCCGGCAGTTTGGGCGCGGCAGGAAGGCCTCCTCCTGATGGTCGCGGGCGATCATCTCGTCCGTGAGGCCGAAGAACCAGTGCCGCACGCCGAACGACTGATCGTCCCACGTCGCGTCCACCATAAACGAGCCCTCGTCCGAAACCACGAGGTTCCACGCGTGAGGCTCGGTTGCGCCGCGCTCGTCGGTGGCCGTTCCGCCGATCTGCCCGCAGCGAATGCCCGCCATGCGGCAAAGCAGCGTGTAGGCGTTGGCGTAGCCCTCGCAGACGGCCTGCCCGCGCAGCAGCGCGTCATACGCCTCAAAGGGGCGGGACGCGCCGCCGTAGTCCGCGGTCTCGCACAGGAGATTGTGCAGCTGGAGCGCCTTTTCCCACTCCGTGCCCGATACGCTCGCGGCCATGCGGCCGGCGGCCTCCAGCAGAAGGGCGCGCTCGTTAGTATAGCCGGAGAATTGCAGCTCCACGCGGAGGACGATCTCCGGCTCGTTCTGCCGCGTGACCAGCGAGTAGGCGCGCTCCAAGCCGTACAGCTCCGGGCAGTCCCGCAGCAGCGCGCGAAAAGCGAGGATCGCGTCGTCCTTGCCGGAGCCCTCCGGCAGCTCCGCCGCAGGTTCCCCAGCCGAGGCGGCCTGATAGAGGCAATCGAAAATAGCCTGCTGCTTGCTGTTGAGCGAGGGGTACAGCAGCATCGTGTCCACGGCGTAGGGCACGTCCGGCGCGGCCGAGGCGGCGGAGGCCGTCAGCAGGCAAAGCGCCGCAATCACTCCCAGCCAGCGCTTCATCCGGGCGTACCCCCTTTGGCGCGCCGAGGGCCGCAAAGAGCCCTCGCCAAACGCGCGGGATTTCCATACTCAACAGGGCGGCGCTCCGGGCTGGGCGACGGCTCGCCGATGTTCTGATGGGGCTATCATAGCACGGCCGGGCGCGAATGTCAAAAAACAACGGCTGCCGTCCGGGCCGCGCCGCGGAGGATTCTCCGGCGTGCGGACAGGGTTTTTCGGCTTGCACGGCGAATGGTTTCCCGCAAGGAGGGATGCGCATGGAAAAGCCCCTGCCGCCCCGCGACGTTCCGCGCGAGCGCGAGCGGCTGCTGCGCGACGCGGCGCTGCTGGCGCGCATCGATGTGCCGGAGGATGAAGCTGCCGCGCTGGCGGAGGAGTTTGCGGGCCTGCGCGGCTTTGCCGCGCTGCCGTGCCGCCGCCCCGGCGCGGGTTCGCCTGCCGACATGCCCAACAACACGCCCGCTGACGTGCCCGCCGACACGCCCACCGCCGCGTACCGTGCCGTGCCCGCGCTGGGGCTGGACGGGCTTCGTGCCGACACGCGCGCCAACACGCCCACCGCCGCGTACCGCGCCGTGCCCGCGCTGGGGCTGGATGGCCTGCGTGCCGACGTGCCCGCGCCCTCGCTGCCCGTGCGCGCCGTGCTGGCGCTGGCCCCGCAGTCGCGCGAGGGCTGCGTTGCCGTGCCGCTGACGGTGGAAGTGCCGGACGCAAAGGAGAATTGCGATGGATAAGCCCTGCGCCGCCATGCCCGTCCACGCGCTGCTGCCGCTGCTTCGCGGCGGGCGGCTCACCTGCGCGGAGCTTGCGCGGGCGTGTTTGGCGCGCATTGATGCCATAGACGGGATCGTGCATGCCTTTACGGACGTGTACGCGCGGCAGGCCCTCGCGCAGGCCGCCGAGGCCGATCGACGGCGCGCGGCGGGCGAGGCGCTCTCGCCGTGGGACGGGATCCCGATCGCGGTCAAGGCAAACATCGCCATCGCGGGCGAGCGGCACACCTGCGGCAGCCGCTGCCTAGAGCGCTACGTGTCGCCCTACTCCGCCTCCGTGATCGAGCGCGTGCAGGCGGCGGGGCTGGTCATCCTCGGCCAGACGAACATGGACGAGTTTGCCATGGGCGGCGGCACCGAGTACAGCGCGTTCGGCCCGACCCGCAATCCCCTGATGCCCGCGCGCACGCCGGGCGGCAGCAGCGGCGGCTCGGCGGCGGCGGTCGCGGCGGGCATGGTTCCGTGGGCGCTGGGCAGCGATACCGGCGGGAGCATCCGTCAGCCCGCCGCGTATTGCGGCGTGTGCGGCCTCAAGCCCGCGTACGGCGCGGTCAGCCGCTACGGGCTGGCCGCCTTTGCCAGCAGCATGGATTGCATCGGCCCCATCACGCGCGACGCGGAGGACGCGGCGCTCCTGCTGGGCCTGCTGATGGGGCCCGACGCGCGGGACGCGACCTGCGCCGGGTGGCCGCTTGGGTCGATCTCGCCCGTATCGGACTGGCGCGGCGTGACGCTGGGCATCTGGATGGGCGAGCGGCGCGACCTGTCGGAGCCGGATCCCACGGGCGACGGTGCTGACGGCACGGATGCGCGCGGCGCGGCTGCGTACGTCGCGGGCGCGCTGATCGGGCTGGGCGCGACCGTCATGCCCGCGCCTTTGCCCGCGAGCGCCGATGCGCTGCCGATCTACTACACGCTGGCCAGCGCCGAGGCGGGGAGCAATCTGGCCCGATACGACGGCGTGCGCTACGGCCTGCGCGCGGAGGGAGACGGCGGCTTGGCCGACCTGTACGCGCGCAGCCGCAGCGAGGGCTTCGGGCCGGAGGTGCGTCGGCGCGTGCTGATGAGCGCCTACGCGCTGAAGAGCGATCAGCGCGGCGAGTCCTATCAGCGGGCGCGGGACGCGCGCGACAGGCTGACCGAGGAGCTTGCGCGGGTGCTGACGCGCTGCGACGCGCTGCTTTGCCCCACAACGCCCACGACGGCGTACCTGCTGGGCCGCCGCCGCAACGACCCCACGCGCAGCTACCGGGACGATGCGTTCACGGTCCCGTTCAGCCTTGCAGGGCTGCCCGCGATCTCGCTGCCCTTGGGCGTCGGCGCGGACGGCATGCCCGTCGGCGTTCAGCTTGCGGGCGCGCGGGACGGCACGGAGCGGCTGCTGGAGCTGGCCGTGGGAATCGAGCGGGCGCTGGGTCGGCGGTAATCTGCGAGGGAGGCGAGATCATGGCGAGGTACGTCCCGGCCATCGGGCTGGAAACCCACGTGGAGCTGGATACGCGCGCCAAGCTGTTCTGCGGCTGTAAGCGCGCGTTTGGCGACGCGCCCAACAGCCACGTCTGCCCGGTTTGCATGGGCCTGCCCGGCGCGCTGCCCACCCTCAGCCGCGAGGCCGTCCGGCTGGCCGTCAAGGCCGGGCTGGCGTTGGGCTGCGCCGTGCGCCCGCGCTCCGGCTTCGACCGCAAGCATTATTTTTACCCCGATCTGCCCAAGGGCTACCAGATCACGCAAAACGAGCGCCCTCTTTGCACGGACGGCTGCCTGACCGTGGATGCCGACGGCCGGCAAACGGCCGTGCGCATCGAGCGCATCCACATCGAGGAGGACGCGGGCAAGCTGACGCACGACCGCGCCGGGACGCTGCTGGATATGAACCGCTGCGGCCCGCCGCTCATCGAGATTGTCACCGCGCCCGTTTTTTCCTCCGGCGCGGAGGCTGTGGCGTATCTGCGCCAGCTTCGCGCCATTTTGACGGCGTGCGGGGTCAGCCGCTGCCGCATGGCCGAGGGCGAGCTGCGCTGCGATGTGAACGTGAGCCTGCGCGAGGAAAGCGCGCGCGAGCTGGGACGGCGCACGGAGATCAAAAACCTCAACTCGTTCCAAAGCGTGGAGCGGGCCATATCGGCGGAGATTGCGCGGCAGAGCGCGCTGCTGGACGCGGGCGGGGCCGTGCGCACAGAGACGCTGCGGTTCGATCAGCGCACGGGCGGCGTGACGGTGATGCGCCGCAAGGAAAGCGGCGAGGACTACCGTTTTTTGCCGGAGCCCGATCTGCCCGATCTGCTCGTCACCCCGGACGAGCTTGCTGCGCTGCGGGCGGAGCTGCCGGAGCTGCCCTCCGCGCGCCTCGCGCGGCTGAAGGCCGCCTACGGCCTTGGCAAGGAGCAGCTTGCGCTGCTGGCCTGCGCCCCCGGCATGGCGGATGCTCTGGAGCGCGCCGTCGCCGCCGGGGGCCGCGCGGCCACCGTAGCGGGGCTGATGGGCGATCTGCTCGGCATGGCGGCCCGACCGGAGGACGACGAGCCTCTGCCCGTCCCCGCCGAGGAACTGGGCGCGCTGGCCAAGCTGCTGGACGGGGGAAAGATCAATCGGCCCACGGGCAAGCAGATCCTGCACGCCCTGCTGGACGCGGCGCTGCGGGGCGAGCGCGTGGATCCCGCCGACTACGCGCGCGAGCGCAACCTGTTTCAGATCAGCGATTCGGGCTTTCTTGCGGCGCTCTGCCGCGAGGTCGTCGCGGCGGAGCCGGAGCTGGCCGCGAAGTACCGCGCGGGCAAAACCAAGGTGCTGCATGCCCTGCTGGGCAAGGCGATGGCCGCCTGCGACGGCCGCGCCGCCCCGGAGGCGCTCGCGCAGGCTCTGCGGGACGCGCTGGACGGATGAGCGGCAATACAGCGCGGCAAGGGCGCGGGCGCGTCCTTGCCGCAGCAGCTTGAAGGATGGATCTTCCGCCCGCAAGCAAATCGGCGGATATGTTTTTCTTTTCGCAGGAGGTCGCCGTGCCCGCGTAGAATGACTAATGCAGAGAATAAACGCTGCGCCGCATCCTGCCGCGTGGCTTGCTGTGACGGAGGTTCCCTTTCATGCGCATCGTACCGCTGGATCTATCACGCTGCCTGCCCTTCACCCGCGAGAGCGCCACGCGCCTTGCCAAGACCGCCGATCAGTTTGTCAGCGCCATCACGCTGGAGCGCGACGGCATGACGCTCAACCTCAAGAGCACGCTGGGGCTGCTCTCCCAAACGCTGCCCACGGACGGCCACGTGACGCTGGTCTGCGACGGCGTGGACGAGGCCGCCGCCGTCGACGCGCTGGTCGCGTTTGCCGCGGGGCGGGGGTAATGGCGCGCGCATTACGCGCAATGCGTGATGCGCGATGCGCACAATGCACAATGCGCAATGCGCACAATGCACAGAGGATCGACCTGTCGGCGCTGTGTGCGGCGATTACCGCGCAGGGCGCAAGGCTGGATTATGGAGCAGCAGCCCGCAAGGGCTGTTTTTTTGCAGGCGGCGCGCCTGCGGGCGCGGGGGGGGGATCGCCCGCCGTTGCGGGCGGGAACGCTGCCCCGGCCTGCGAGCCGGGGAGGGGCGGCCTGCGGGCCGCGTGCCCCACCCTGCGGGGTGGGGTTCGTCACTTTTCTTTTCAGCTGAAAAGAAAAGTAACCAAAAGAAACAGCGTGATTGAGGCCGATCGATGGGCCAGCACGCCCATCTTGTGCTACAAGCGATCGCCCAGAAAACTTGCGTGATATAGTTAGCACGCCTGCGGTGCCCATCTTGGCCGAACTGCTGCCCCGCGCCTGTTGACTTGCTCCTGTGCAAGGGACGGCATGCAGGCATGGTGGCCCTGCGGGGCCCTCGATTGGCTTGCCGCGCCTGCGGGCGCGGGGGGACGGGGGAACGAAATGCCCCGCGTGACTTGAGCGCAATACCCAAAACACGCAGGGTGACATAAGCAATATAGCGTTTTCTAAGAGAACATGCCCTAGACAAGCGCGGGAGCAAAGCCAATACGGCGTTCCCTAGGGGGAAGCAAGACGGCAAAGCCGTCGGTGAGGGGGGACGAAGTCCCCTCTTACGCGGGCGCTTTAGCGCCCGCCGTCAGATTCGGAACGTGAACTTATCCCCGCGGATCCATTGGCGGGAGACGTGCAGCGGCTTTTCGTGCTGATCCAGCACCAGCTCGTCCAGCAGCAGAAGGGCTTCGTTGGGGGCGGTTTGCAGGTAGCGGCTCACAATCGGGGTTGCGTGGCCTAGGCTGATATCGTGCGTCGCATGGGAGGGAATCTCGCCATGCTTGCGCAGCGTCTCGTAGAGCGAAACGGTCAGGTCCTCGTTCTCCAAATAGTCATATTGCAGCGGGAAGCGGTTGTATTCCAGCATAACGGGCTCGTCGTCGCACAGGCGGATGCGGCAGAGGCACAGCACCGTGTCGTCCGGCTTGAGCATCAGGCGCTCCGCGTCCTCCGGCTGTACGGGCTCGCGCGTCACGCTGATGACCTTGGCCGTCGCGCCGCGGCCCATGCTGCGGCACGCGCTGGAAAAGCTGGTGATCTGGTGCAGGTCGCGCTGCAGGCGCTGGTCGGCCACAAATGTGCCCTTGCCCTGACGGCGCAGCAGCAGGCCCTCCTGCACAAGGTCGAGCATCGCCTTGCGCACGGTGACGCGGCTTACGCCATAGGTATCGCAAAGCAGCTGCTCGCTGGGGATACGCCCCCCGGCCGGGTACACGCCGGCAAGAATATCGTTTTTGAGGCGGGTCATCAGCTGCTGGTACAGCGGGCTATGGCTCTTCTTCTCCAGTACGTCTTCGTGCATGAGAACGCCTCCTACTGATCTCGATTTTATGACAACAGTATACATTAGGAGTCGTCAAAAAGCAATACGTTTTATTGCTACTTATTGTAATAGTGTTGCATTTCCTTGCGTTCTGGACGGCCGCGAATGAATCGCGGCCAAGTTGTATTATTTGGGCGGACGGCGCTTCGGGAGGCCCCGAAGGGCTGTTTGTCAATGCTTGACAGGGTTTGACAGTCAGTGTATACTTCGCACAGCGCCCGGCTGTCGGGCCGACAGGAGGAACCGTCATGAGCAATCCGATGGATATCTTCGGCGAGCTGACATTCAACGACGCGACCATGCAGATGCGCCTTCCGCGCGAGACCTACCGCGCGCTCAAGCGCACCATCGAGGAGGGCAAGAGCCTCGACCCGCAGATCGCGGGCGTTGTGGCCAACGCCATGAAGGATTGGGCGCTGGAGCACGGCGCGACGCATTATACGCATTGGTTCCAGCCCATGACGGGCATGACCGCCGGCAAGCACGACGCGTTCCTCAACCCCAAAAAGGACGGCACGCCCATCCTGGAGCTGGGCGGCAAGGAGCTTGTCCGCGGGGAGCCGGATGCGAGCTCGTTCCCCTCCGGCGGCCTGCGCGCCACGTTTGAGGCCCGCGGCTATACCGCGTGGGACCCCACCTCCTACGCCTTCCTCAAGGACGGGGTGCTGTGCATCCCCACCGCGTTTTGCAGCTACGGCGGCGAGGCGCTGGATAAAAAAACGCCGCTTCTGCGCTCCCTGCAGGCGCTCAACAAACAGGCCCTGCGGATCCTGCGCCTGTTTGGCAACAACGACGCGGTGCGCGTCAACGCGACCGTCGGCGCGGAGCAGGAGTATTTTTTGGTGGACAAGGCGCTCTATCAGCGCCGACCCGATCTCATCAACACCGGGCGCACGCTGTTTGGGGCCAAGCCGCCCAAGGGGCAGGAGCTGGACGACCACTACTTTGGCATTATCAAGCCGAGGGTGCAGAGCTTTATGCAGGAGCTCAACACCGAGCTGTGGAAGCTGGGCGTGTACTCCAAGACCGAGCATAACGAGGCCGCTCCGGCGCAGCACGAAATGGCCCCCATTTTTGGCACCACCAACATCGCTGCCGATCATAACCAGCTCACCATGGAGCTGATGCGCCGCGTGGCCGACCGCCACGGCCTCGCCTGCCTCCTGCACGAGAAGCCCTTCGCCGGGGTGAACGGCAGCGGCAAGCACAACAACTGGTCGCTGAGCACGGACCTTGGCGCCAACCTGCTGGAGCCCGGCGATACCCCCTACGAGAACGCCCAGTTTCTGCTCTTTCTCACCGCCGTCATCGAGGCCGTGGATAACTACCAAGACCTGCTGCGCATGTGCGTGGCCTACGCCGGCAACGATATCCGCCTTGGCGCGGCCGAGGCTCCCCCGGCCATCATCAGCGTCTATTTGGGCGACGAGCTGACCGAGATCATCGATTCGATCACCAGCAACTCCGTCTATGCCGCGCACGCGCGCGATCAGCTGAGGCTGGGCGTGCATGTGCTGCCCAAGTTCAGCCGCGATACCACCGATCGCAACCGCACCTCGGCCTTTGCCTTTACCGGCAACAAGTTCGAGTTCCGCTCTCTGGGCGCGAGCCAATCCATCAGCGGACCGAACGTCACGCTCAACACCGCCGTCGCCGAGAGTCTCCGCCGCTATGCCGACGAGCTGGAGGCCGCCCCGGATTTTACCGTCGCGCTCAACGAGATCATCCGCCGCAGCCTGAGCGAGCACAAGCGCGTCATTTTCAACGGCAACGGCTACGCGCCGGAAAATATCGCCCTGCTGGAGGCGCGCGGCCTGCTCAACCTCAAAACCACCGTGGACGCGCTGCCCAGCTATATCGCGCCCAAAAACGTAGCGCTCTTTACCGAGCACAAGGTCTTTACCCCGCAGGAGGTGCGCAGCCGCTACGATATCCACCTGGAGCGCTATGTCAAGGATATCGCCATCGAGGCCAACACCATGCTGGATATGGCCCGCCGCCAGATCATTCCCGCCGGGGTGCGGTACAGCCGCCGCGTGGCCGAGGAGGCCCAGATGAAGCGTGCCGTGCTGCCCGACGCGCCCCTGACCATGGAAAAGGCCCTGCTGACCGATTTGACCCGCTGCTTGGAGGCCATCAGCGCGGCGGTCAAGGCGCTGGAGGAAGCCGGGCATGCCTTCCCGCGCACGGACGACCGCCTTGTGCTGGCGGCGCACGCGCGCGACGCGCTCCTGCCCGCCATGGCCGCCCTGCGCGCCCCCGCCGACGAGCTGGAAACGCTGGTCGCCGCCGAGGATTGGCCCCTGCCCACCTATGAGGAGTTGCTGACCAACGTGTAGGCGGCTCTGCCGCCCCGCGGCAAGCCATACAAAGGAGGGAGCGCATGAGGGTTCTGCGGGCTGTTTTTTGCATGCTGCTGGTCGCGTCCATGGCCGCCATGGGCGTCGCGTCGCTGCTGGCCCCGGACGAAGCCATCTCCCTGAACGACAATCGAACGCTGCAAGGCCTGCCCAAGTTCACGCTGGGCGGGTTTGCCGACGGATCGCTGTACAGCGGGTACGAGGGATACTCGCTGGATCACGGCGTGGGCCGGGACGCCATGATCGGTTGCTACTACCGCGTGCAGGAGCTGATTGGCAAGCAGGAGCGCAACGGCTGCGTGGAGTGCACCGACGATCAGGGTGTGACGCGCATTCTGGGCGCGCGCGATGTGATCCTCGACCCGGAGAAGGTCGTGGCGGAGCAGCAAGCCGCCGCTCAGGCGTGGATGGAGAGCTGGCTGCCCCTCAAGGAGGCCGTGGAGGGCTACGGCGGGCATCTGCTGCTGCGCTTTTTGTATACCTCGGATTATCACGCCTCGGCGCTGCCTTGGTATTACGACCGAACGGCCCTCGCGGGCAAGACCTATCACGAGGCGATCGTCCACAACACGCTGGGCTATCAGGTCGCGGACGCTGACCCGCTGATGGAGGCCCATCGCGGCGAGAAGCTCTATTTCAACACCGATCATCATTATACGGAGCTGGGCGCGTACTACGCCTACCTCGCGCTGCTGGACAAGGCGGGCGAGCTGTTCCCGGATGTGGATTTTTCCTTTCCTGCGTGGGACGACATGCAGCATTGGACGATCACCGAGACCATGCAGGGCTCGTCGCTGCGCGTCATCGGCCTTTCGGGGCGCGTCTTTGAGGATGAGCTGATCGTCGCCCTGCCCAAGGACTACCCGACCCAATACGTCCGCAGCGGCGACGGCGGCGAGGTGGATGACCGCCCGCTGATCGACCTGACGCAGGATTGGTATGGGGCGTTCTGTCAGGGCGACAGCCCGCTTGTGGTCGTGGATACATTCCGCGAGGAGCTGCCCGACCTGCTGTTCATCGGCAACAGCCACGCCAACGCGCTGGAGCCGCTGGCGGCGTACAACTTTAACCGCATGTCCAGCTTGGATTCGCGCACCTATAATCACTACATTCTCTCCTATGTGGAGGAGCAGCGCCCGGAGCTGGTGGTGCTGGTGGCGGACGTGCTGCCGCAGCGGTTTTGGTCGGATGAAGAAGCGGCGCGGGTGCTCGGCCTGCCGCCCAAGGAGGGTGACTGAATGCTGTTTTGCAGCTATACGTTTTTGTTCCAATTTCTGCCGCTGCTGCTGATCGTCTATTTTGCCGCGTATCGGCTGGGGCCGCGCGTGCGCAACTGGCTGCTGCTGCTGGCGAGCCTGCTGTATTACGGCGTCGGACAGCCGATGTACCTGCTGGTGCTGGGCGCGTCCGTGCTGATGAACTACCTTGGCGGGCTGTGGGTCGGTCTGCGGCGCGAGGCGGGGCGCTCCACGCGCCTGCCGCTGATCGTCACAGTGGCGCTCAACCTGCTGCTGCTGGGCTTCTTTAAGTACGCGGATTATGCCGTGGGGCTGGTCAACGGCCTGCTGGGCGCGGGCCTGCCGCTGCCGGGGATTGTACTGCCGGTGGGCATCTCGTTTTTCACCTTTCAAGGCATGAGCTACGTGCTGGACGTCAACCGCGGCGAGGGCCGCGTGCAGCGCAACCCGGTCAACGTGGCGCTGTATGTAACGCTGTTTCCGCAGCTGGTGGCCGGGCCGATTGTGCGCTACCAAACCATCGACCGGGAGCTGACCGATCGCTCCGTTACGGTGGAGGACTTTGCGCAGGGGCTGTGCCGCTTTGTGTGCGGCCTTGGCAAAAAGATGATCCTTGCCAACGTGTTTGGATTGATTGCCGATCAGCTATACGCGGAGGCGTCGCCCAACGCAGCCGTGGCTTGGGTTGGCGCGCTGGCCTACGCCATGCAGATCTACTTTGATTTTTCCGGCTATTCCGATATGGCCATCGGTCTTGGCAGGCTGTTCGGATTTCACTTTCCGGAGAATTTCAACTATCCGTATATCGCCGCGACGGTTACGGATTTTTGGCGGCGCTGGCACATCACGCTGTCCACATGGTTTCGGGACTACGTGTACATTCCGTTGGGCGGCAACCGCAAGGGCCCGTGGCGGCAGGTGTTCAACCTGCTGGCGGTGTGGCTGCTCACCGGCCTGTGGCACGGCGCGGGCAACACGTTTGTGGTGTGGGGCCTGTACTACGGCCTGCTGCTGATTATGGAAAAGTTCGTCTGGGGCAAGCTGCTCAAGCGGCTGCCCAAGATCGTCGGGCGCGTCTACACGCTTGTGTGCGTGCTGGTGGGCTGGGTGATCTTCCGCGCGCCGTCGCTGAGCGACGCGTGGCTGCGCATCGGCAAAATGTTCAGCTTTTCCTTTACCTATCAGGACGCGCAGGTTTGGGCGCGCTACCTCATCAACTACAAGGCCGCTTGGCTTGTGGGGCTGATTGCCTGCACGCCGCTGCTGACGCTGCTGTGGAAAAAGCTCTGCGACCGCTTTCCCGGCGACCGCGCCCGCTTTTGGCAGGAGTTCGCCAAGTATGCCGCGGCTGCGGCGCTGCTTGCGCTGTGCGTGATCTACCTGTTTGCGCAGAGCTACAACCCGTTTATTTACTTTCAGTTCTAAGGCCCGGCTGAGCCTGACCGTGAGGGGGGCGATGGGATGCGCGCGCTTCGGCTTGTGTTTTGCATGGCGCTGGTCGGTCTGCTGGCGGCGGTAGGCGTCGTATCGCCGCTGCTGCCGGAGGAGACCGTATCGCGAAATGACAATCGGCAGCTCCAAAAGGCTCCCGTCCTGACGCTGGGCAGGCTGGTCAGGGGTGAGTTTTTCAAGGAGCTGGAGGACTATTCGCTGGATCACGTCGCGGGCCGGGACGCGTGCATCGGGCTGTATTACCGCTTGCAGGAGGCGCTGGGCAAGCGCGAGCGGAACGGCTTTGTGGAGTGCGAGGATGATGCGGGCCGCACGTACATTCTATCCGCCAAGAGCGTGGTGACGGACGAGGCAAGCGCCGCCGAGGACGCTCGCGCGGTCGCGCAGAGCTGGCTGGAGGGCTGGCTGCCGCTGCGCGACGAGACGGAGGCCTATGGCGGGCGCTTGCTGCTGCTGCAATTCCCGCACAAGGTGGATTATCTCACGCCCGTCCTGCCGTGGTATTACGAGAAGCGCGGCATCGCGGAGACCGCCCGTGCCGAGGCCATCGCGCACAACGCGCTGGGGCTGCGGGTGATTGATGCGAGCGCCGTGCTGGAGGCCCATCGGGGCGAGGCTCTCTATTTCTACACCGACAATCATTACACGGAGCTGGGCGCGTACTATGTCTATCGGGAGCTTCTGGCCGAGGCTCGCGCGCTGGTTCCCGGACAGGCGTTCACCCTGCCGGATTGGGACGACATGCTCCGCCTCACGCTCTGCGACAGCGTGGACGGTAACTATCAGCGCAAGCTGGGCCGTTCCGGCCGCGCGTATATCGACCCGCTTGTGGTCGCGCTGCCGGAGGACTATCCCGCGTCCTACGACCGCCTGAACGACGGCCAGCCGGACGATACCCCGCTGCTCGATCCGACGCGCACGGATTACAGCGCCTTTGCGCAGGCAAACGGAGGCATCCTTTCAGTGGATACCCACCGCGAGGAGCTGCCGGACATACTGTTCATCGGCGACAGCTACGCCAACCCGCTGGAGGTGCTGGCCGCGTACAATTTCAACCGCATGGATTCCATCGACCCGCGCTACTACCCCGGCGACGTGCTGGCCTATGTGCGCGAGCGTCAGCCCGATTTGGTCGTCGTTGTCCGGGATGCGGTTTCGCTGCATCCATCTGCCGCGACGGGCGACGAGGTGTAGCGTCGGATCCGTGGAATGAAAAAAGGTGGCCGCGCCACCATTAACCCATATTTCGCCCGGAGGCGTAGGAGATGTTGCCTCCCGCGCCAACGGGTAGGGCCGCTCGCTGACCTACCGCTGCCACGCTGCCGCGAGCCCCGCCGCGCCGATTCGCTCGCTGACTTGCCGCCGCGCGGGATGGATTGCATGGCGCTGCCCCGCGACCCGACAGGCGACGACTCCTCCCGCGTCAACGGGTAGGGCCGCGCGCCGGACTGCCGCTGCCTTGCTGCCGCGAGCCGCGCCGCGTCGATTCGCTCGCTGACTTGCCGCCGCGCGGGATGGATTGCATGGCGCTGCCCCGCGACCCGACAGGCGACAACTCCTCCCGCACAACGGGTAGGGCCGCGCGCCGGACTGCTGCCGCCGTGTTTCCCGCACCTCCGGGCGAGCTACTCCGCGTCCGCCTGCGGGGCCGCTCCGTCGCCGGAAGCTTCGTCTTGCGCCGCCAGCAGCTCCGCCGCCGCCTCTACGCCGCCGTCGGCGGCTTTTTGCAGCCACTCGCGGGCCTCGGCCGCGTCCTCGGCAACGCCCCGGCCGTTGAGCAGATTCCAGCCGACGCAATACATCGCGTAGGGGTAGCCCAGCTCCGCCGCCTGCAAATAGTAGCTGTGGGCGAGTTCCGCGTCCACGTCCGGCCACATGCCCGTATCATACATCCGGCCAAGGCTGCACAGGCAGACCGCATCGCCCAGCGCCGCGCCCTTGCAATACCAATCGAAGGCGGCGGCGTAGTCCTGATCCAGCTTTGTCTTTTTGAGCTTGCCGCCCTGCTCGTAGAACCAGCCCAAACGGCGCATGGCAAAGGCGCTGCCGCCCGCCGCCGCCTGCTGATAGTATCTGGCCGCCGACTTGAGGTCTTGGCTCTGGCCGACGCCCGCCTCGTAGCACCAGCCCAAGCAAGCCGTCGCGACAATATCGCCCTGCTTGCTGGCCTTTTGGTACCACGCCGCGGCCTCGCGCGGAGCCGCCTCCAGCCCGGCGCGGCCCTGCTCGTAAAAAATCCCAAGCTGCCGCTGCGAGAGCGCATCGCCGTTGGCCGCACCAAGGCGATACCACGCCAGCGCGGCTTCGTCGCCCGCCTCCGCCGCCGGAACGGCCTCCGCCAGCGCGTCGGTCTCGGCCAGCCAGCCAAGCCGCCCCTGCGCCAGCCCGATCTTCTGCGCCGCCGCCAGCGTGTACAGCTCGTATGCCTTGGCCGGATCGGCCGATACGGCCAGCCCCTGCTCGTACATCCAGCCCAGACGGGCCTGACCGTTGCCGTCGCCCTGCTCCACCGCCGCCTGATACCAGCGGAGCGCGGCCGCCTCGTCCACGGCCTCGACGCCGCCGTTGGCCAGCAAATAGCGGTCGCCCAGCGCGGCCTGCGCGGCCGCGTCGCCCCCCTCCGCGAGGGAGACGAGCTTGCTCAGCCCGTACTCGCTCAACGGGCGCGCCAAGGCCATCGCGGGAACGGCGCAAAGCAGCGCCAGCAGAATCGCCATCCATTTCTTGCGCATAGTGCCTCCATCAGCCGCAAAAGCAGCCTATTTTACGATAGCATATTGGGCGGCCGCGTGTCAAGCGCGGGCAATATCCGGCGCGACGGCGGGCTGCACAGGGCTTTGCGCGGACGGGAGGTCGCTGCCGGGCGGTTCGTCGGGCAGGCGCGAGCGAGCAAATACGGGAGGTCGCTGCCGGGCGGGGTGCCGGGCGGTGCGCATAGGCGCGCGCGATGGAACGCGGATGGGGCGCGTAGGGGCACGCAAGGGGCGCGGCTCCCGCTTGCGCGGCCGTCCGGCAGGCCACGCGCGTCCTTCCTTCACGCAACAAAAAGCCCCCGGCTTCCCAGCATGGGAATATCGGGGGCGAAAGGGAGCGATCTTGGTCTGGCTGGGCGGGCGTTGGCGCGTCCCGTTAGCGGCTTGGGCAACCCATTGGCGGCTTGGGCAACCCGTTCACGGCTTACACCGCCCGCCATCGGCGTCGGCGCGGCGTGTTACCTGCTACGGACGTGCCGCTTGCGGCTGCGCGCCAGCAGCGCCAGCCCCATGCCGGACAGCAGCGCCAGCCCCAGCCAAAGCCCGGTATGGCTGTCGTCTCCGGTTTTGGGGTATGTGACGGGCGCGGTAACGGTCACTCTGGCCACGCTGCTGTTTACAGCGGTTACGCCGGCAGCGGATACCTGACACAGGTAGTAGTAGGTCCCGGCGGTCAAGCCGGTGGGAATGGCAAAGGTCGCGCCCGTGCCAAGGGAGCCGCCGCTTATCGTACCGCCCGCGTTGCAGGCGTACCAGTTGTAGGTGGGGGTAGCGCTGTTGGAAACGGTGGCGGCGGCGCTTAAGCTGCCTGATACACCGCCTAGGGGGAATGTGGAAGCCGCGGCAGGCTGTGTGGTTACGGTAATGCTGTGCGGCGCGGTCACGGTCACTCTGGCCACGCTGCTGTTTACGGCGGTTGCGCCGGCAGCGGATACCTGACACAGGTAGTAGTAGGTCCCGGCGGTCAAGCCGGTGGGAATGGCAAAGGTCGCGCCCGTGCCAAGGGAGCCGCCGCTTATCGTACCGCCCGCGTTGCAGGCGTACCAGTTGTAGGTGGGGGTAGCGCTGTTGGAAATGGTGGCGGCGGCGCTTAAGCTGCCTGATACGCCGCCTAGGGGGAATGTGGAAGCCGCGGCAGGCTGCGTGGTCACGGTAATGCTGTGCTGCCGGGTCACGGTAAGGGTGTAGGTGTTGGTGGTACCGGCCGTATCATTGGCGGTAATGACGATGGGAATGGTGTTGATGCCATAGCTCAGGTTCACGGTGGTCGGGCTGCCGCTGGCGGCCGCGGTACCGCCCACGGTCATGCCGACCACGCCGGTGCCGGTGCTGAGCGTGGGCGTAACGGTAAGGCTGCTTGTGGAGCTTGGCACCGTGGCGGTGTAAGAGTACGTAGCCTTATAGAACGAGGGGGAAAGCGTTCCGGCGGACAGCGCAAGGCTTTTCAGCGACAGGTCGTAAAACTTGGAGGTGGCGTCCGTGGTCACGGCTCCGCTGGATGTAAAAAACAACAACGAGCCGTAATTATAGAACACCGCGCCGTCGCTCAGGGAAAGGTCTGACACAGGAAGGGAAATACTCCAATAGTTGTATATAGTTCCTGAGGAAGAACCACTTATGGTCACGCGAGATGAAGCTGCGAGCAGTAAGCTTCCTCGCACCGTCAGCGAATGGCCGTTCAGAGAAATATTCCGCTCAACAGCGAAATTCTTCCCAGCCGATATCTCCGAATCGTCTGTAAGGGAATAGTCGCTTGAGACAGTACCCTCCAAGTAATTCACCGCCCGCGCCGCGCCGGGCAGCAAAAACAGCCCCATACACAGGCACAACAGAGCCGCCAAAAGCTTGGTTGACAAATGTTTCATTGCGTTTGCTCCTTTTGGGGCGCCATGAGCGCAGAATATGAAAGGAATGGCATAGATTCCCTGCATAATGTATCATAGCTTTTGCCTTGGCGCAAGGGCTTTTTGGCATGAGCTGCCATCGCTTTTGCGGATGGGATCCGGCGCGGCTGTCCCAATGCAACGTTCTGGTGCTCCAACGCCTCGCGCAGGGGGTTGCCGTCATCGGGGCGCGGTGGTATACTAAACACGAAAGGTAGGAATAGTCATACTTTTCACACCGACGAACGCAAGGAGGGCTTATGCGCATTGAAAGAGTATCCTTGCCTGAGCAGGGCAAGCACATCTTCGGCTCCGTCAAGGTAGGGCAAAAGGGCCAGATCGTCATCCCCAAGGCCGCAAGGGAGATCTTCGGCATACAGCCGGGCGACAGCCTGGTGGTGCTGGGCGACGAGCACACCGGCCTCGCCCTGATGCGCACGGAGAAATTCCTGCATGTGTTCCATGACGTATTCCCGGACAACGAAACGGAGGCTTCCAAATGAATGACACGCCAGCCATCGTGCTGAACGGATTGACCAAGCGCTTTCAGGGGCGCACCGCTGTGGATGCGCTCTCGCTAAGCATCGCAAGGGGCGAGTTCTTCTCCCTGCTGGGGCAGAACGGCGCGGGCAAAACCACCACCATCCGCATGCTGAGTGGCCTCAGCCTGCCCACCGACGGCAGCGCAAGCATACTGGGGCACGACCTCGCCAAGGAGGCCGACGCGGCCAAGGCTCTCACCAACGTCTCCCCGCAGGAGACCGCCGTCGCGCCGCGCCTGAGCGTGCGGGAGAACGTCGCGCTCATCAGCCAGCTCTACGGCCATAGCCGCGCGGAGGCCGAACGGCGCGCCGATGAGCTGCTGGCCGTCTTTGCGCTGGCCGACCGCGCCAAGGACCGCGCGTGCAAGCTGTCCGGCGGCATGCAGCGCAGGCTGTCCATCGCCATGGCCCTCGTGACCGACCCGCAGGTGCTCTTTCTGGACGAGCCCACCCTTGGGCTGGACGTGCGCGCCCGCCGCGAGCTGTGGAAGCACATTCAGGCGCTCAAGGGCCGCGTGACCGTGGTGCTCACCACCCACTATCTGGAGGAGGCCGAGGCCCTCAGCGACCGAATCGCCATCATGGACAAGGGCCGGCTCAAGGCGCTGGGCACCGTGGAGGAGCTCAAGGCGCTCACTCATACCGATACGCTGGAGGACGCTTTCCTCCAGCTCACCGACGAACCTGCTGAAACGGAGGCGGAAGCATGAAAACCCGCGCGTTTGCAACCCGTAACCTCAAGGAGATGCTCCGCGATCCCCTGCAGCTTTTGTTTGCCATCGGCCTGCCGGCGGCGCTGATCTGCATGCTGAGCATCCTGCGCCGGAGAATCGGCACGGAGATCTTCCCCATTGATACGCTCGCGCCGGGCATGGCGGTGTTCAGCTTTACGTTTCTATCGCTGTTTGGCGGCACGCTGATCGCCAACGACCGGGGCACGAGCTTTCTGAGCCGTCTGTTCGCCAGCCCGATGAAGCCGAGCGAGTACATCCTGGGCTACGCGCTGCCGATGTTCCCCATCGCCGTGCTGCAAAGCGTCGTCTGCCTTGGGCTGGGGCTCTGCTTTGGCATGACGCTGAGCTGGAATGTGCTGCTATGCGTGGCTGCGCTGCTGCCATCCGCGTTCCTGTTTATCGCTATCGGGCTGCTGCTGGGCGCGGCGTTCTCCGCAACGCAGGTCACGGGCGTGGGGAACATCCTCATCCAAGCAGCCGCGTGGCTGAGCGGGCTGTGGTTTGACTTGGAGCTGGTGGGCGGCGCGTTTCAGACGGTGTGCCTATGCCTGCCGTTCGCGCACGCGGTGCGGCTGGCGACGGCGGCGGTCACGGGCGAGTATGCGCAACTTTGGCCGCACTTCTGGCCGGTTATGCTGTACGCGGGCGCGTTCTTTGCCCTCGCCTGCGTGGTGTTTCGGAAAAAGATGACCAACTAGGGGAGTGGACACGCGGCGATGCGGCCTCTGCGGGGTGCGAGTACCTAGCCTGCGGGCCGCGTGCCCCGGCTGGCACGGCATGCGCCGCCGCAGAGGTCGGCTTGCGCGGCAGCGTGCCCCGGCTGGCATGCCTCCCGCGCCCGCTGGCACGGCCCTCCGCACGCCTTCCGGCATAACAAACCCCGCCCATCAGGGCGGGGTTTTCACGCGAGCAAATTGTTCTAACAAGGGCCAAGGGGCCGCATGCCCCCCTTATCTTCCAAATACGATCTCCTCATACCGCGCCAGCGGGAGCTGGCTCGTGATCCCCTCGCGCTCGGCGGCGGTCTGCGCGCGGCCCAGCAACAGCTGCTGCGCCCACAGCACCGCGCCCACGCAGGGCGGCACGCCCAGCAGCACGGTTTCCGTTTCCAACGGCGTACCCTCGTACAGGTAGCGCTCAAAGCACTCCAACAGGCCGGGATACACGCATTTGACGAACACGCTGCCCACCAGCACCATCGTGACCGGCTCGCGGAAGCGCAGACGCTCCACGCATGCCGCCGCGCTGCGCCCAAGGCGCTCGCCCATATCGTCGAGGATCGCGCGCGCGTCGCGGTCGCCCGCAATGGCGAGCCGCTGCGTAAGCAGGTTCAGGCGCGTCACGTTCTCGGCGGTCAGGACTCGGCCCATGTGCGCGGCCATCATGTATTCGTCGTCGCGCAGGCCCAGCAGCGCGAGCACCTCGTCCGACAGGGGCGTGCGCGGGTAGCCGCGATAGAGCTGATCGTACGCCGTTTGGCAGAGGCGCACCGCTACGTGCATGCCGCCCGCCGCGTCGCACGTCAGCTCGCCAATGCCGCCGATTTGCAGGTATCCGCCCTCGTCGTCCATGCCCACCAGCACCGTGCCCGTGCCGTTGACCACGCAAACGCCCGTGCCGGATGGGCTTCCGCCCTTGAGCCCCAGCACCGCGTCGTTGCGCGCGTCCAGCAGGCCCATGCCCCAGCGCCCGATGCGCGCCAGCATCGCCTCGCGCTGGTCGGGCAGATCCAGCCCCGCAAGGCCCATCGCGGCTGCCGCGATATCCCCCATGCCCAGCCCGTTGCGGGCAAGCAGCGCCTCCACATGGGCGCGCATGAGCGCGTCGGCCTCATCGTAGCCGCCGGGCAGAGCCTCGTGGCTGCATGTGCCCGTGCGCAGGATATCCGTCAGCTTGCCCTCGACGGTGTACAACAGGTAATCGCATTTTGTGTTGCCGCCGTCCACTCCCAAGAGGTACTTGGCCATACATCCTCCTTATTTGGCAAACTGCGGCAGATACCGCTTGTGCGCCTCCAGCATCGCGTCAAAGCAGGCGGTGGCCGCGTCGTAATCGTTAATCATGGGGCAGGTGGTCAGCGCGAGGATCGCCGCGTCCCGGTCGCCGGTGAGGGCGGCCCGCACGGTGTAATGCTCGTAGGCCTTCCAGCGCTGAATCAGCGTGGCGATGTGCTCGTTGCCCGGATGCGTGAGGGGGATCGGGGTCGCGCCGTTCTTATCGATATACGCGGCGATCTCCACCACGTCGCTGTCCAGCAGATAGGGCACCGCGCCCTTCGCCTGCACGTTGACCTCGTGGATCTCGTGCAGGTCGTTATAGATGGCGTTGACCAGCGAGATGGCGCAGAGCGAGTAGTTTGCGCCGCCGCGGCTCTCCAGCAGCTTGGGCTTGATGTGGAGGGCGTTGTCCTGATAGAGCTGGAGTAGTTCCTCCTCAATTTCCATGCAGCGCTGGGCGCGGCACTGGGGCGTATGGTTTTGCAGCGTATCCAGCTTGTGATGGATGTGGTACACGTACTCAAGGTACGGCGAGGGAATGGCGCGCAGCATGCGGACGAGCTCCGGCGCGAAGCCCTGCGCGGGGATGTTCTTCATGCTTTCGGCGGTCACGCCCTTATCGATGGCCTCGGCCAGCCGATCCACGCCGCCGTCCATGATGCTGGTCACCCACGTCAGGTGGTTGAGCCCCGCAAACTCGAAGAACGCGTCCTTGCTGGTGCCAAGCTGTTCGCCGATGGACTTTTTCATGTTAAAGGGCACGTTGCACATGCCCATCATGCGGATATCGGCGTTGTTCAGCAGCGCCTCGGCCACAATGCCGCTGGGGTTGCTAAAGTTGATGAGGAACGCGTCCGGGCACAACGCCTTCATGCGGTCGGCGATGTGCATCAGCTGCGGGATCGTCCTCTGCGCCTTAAAGAAGCCGCCGATGCCCATGGTTTCCTGCCCGATGAGCCCAAACCTCAGCGGGATGGTCTCATCCAGCTCGCGCGCGGGCAGCTTGCCCACGCGGATCTGCGCCAGCACAAAGTCCGCGCCCGTGAGCGCCTCGTCCAGCTCCATGGTCAGGCGGGTTTCCGCCTTGAGCGGCGAGGCCGCCACCATGCGCTGGGCCAGACCGCCGACGATGCGCAGCTTGCGCTCGTCGATATCCATCAGGTCGATCTTCTCCACCGGCAGGCTGTCCCGATAATTGATGATCCCTTCGATCAGCTCCGGCGTGTAGGTGCTTCCCGCTCCGATGATGGCAATTTTCATGGTGATGCTCCTTTTTGCGGCGTTGCCGCTGTTGGTGTGTGGGGGTGCGCGTGTGCCGCGCGGCTTTGCGCCTGTGCGGCGCAGCATTGCGCCTGCGGGCGCGGGAGGGCGGCCCTGCGGGGCCGCAGGGGCAGACAACATCGCGTTCCCTAGGGGGAAGCAAGCGCCGCAGGCGCGGTGAGGGGGACGAAGTCCCCTCTTACAAGGGCGCTTTAGCGCCCGCCGTCGGGCCGGGGT
>CAYOYK010000030.1:0-27652 GCA_964408185.1 uncultured Oscillospiraceae bacterium
GCTGGTGCTCACCTTTTTGGAGCCCTTTTGCTCACATTTTTACTTGACAAACACAAACAGGGTTTATGCTTTATTCTAATTGGCTCGACGGAATGGGTCAATAGAAAGAGGTGTTTTTTTTGAACGAAACGCTCGCCCGTGCCAATCCGCTTGGAACGGAGCGGATTGGCAAACTGATGGTCCGCTTTGCGATACCGAGCATTATTTCCCTTGTTGTAAATTCACTCTACAACATCGTCGATCAAGTTTTCATCGGTCAGAGCATCGGCTATTTGGGCAACGCCGCAACGAACGTCATTCTGCCGCTTACTGTCCTTTTGATGTCGATTGGGCTTTTGTTTGGGGATGGCGCCGCGGCCTTCATGAGCCTGAATCTGGGAAAGGGCAAGCCCGATGTGGCGGCGCGTGGCGTGGGGAACGCCATTACGCTGATCATTGGAGCAGGCGTCATTCTTTGGGCGCTATGTGAGATTTTTCTGCTGCCGCTTTGCCGCCTGTTTGGCGCGACAGAGGGAAACCTGCCGTACGCGTTGGATTACGGACGCATCATCGTGATGGGCTTTCCCTTCTCGATCATCAGCACATCCTTTTCCGCCTTCATACGGGCTGACGGCAGACCGAACGCCAGCATGGTTGGCTTGCTGATTGGCTGCACAACCAATCTGATTCTTGACCCCATATTCATTTTCGTTCTTGGATGGGGCGTAAAAGGCGCTGCGTGGGCCACCCTTATTGGGCAGCTTTTCAACGCCGCTTTTTGCGTATTCTGTATGTTTTCCTTTCAGACAATCCAGCTCAAGAAGCAGTATTTCCTGCCGAAAGCAAAGGTTTACACGAAAATTCTCTCCCTTGGAGCCTCCAGCTTTATCACGCAAATCGCTTCCGTGCTTGTGATTGCGGTGCTGAATAACCTTGTTGTGAAATATGGGGCGCTTTCCAAATACGGCGCGGATATTCCGCTGGCGGTATTTGGCATCGTGATGAAGGTCAGCCAGCTGATTACAAGCATCGTTTTGGGGCTTGCGGCAGGCATTCAGCCGATCTATGGCTATAACTACGGCGCCGGAAAATATACAAGAGTGAAAAAAACCTATCAGACGGCGCTTGCCGCGGGCACGCTGATCATGGTTGTGGCGCTGATCGTTTTTCAAGTATTTCCCACGCAGATCATCAACATTTTCGGGCAGGAATCCGACCTGTACGTTGAGTTTGCGGTGAAATGCTTCCGCATTTATCTTTTGGCCTGTTTTCTCGTTCCGTCCGCCGGCGTAACCGGCATCTTTTTTCAAGCGATCGGAAAAGCGGCCACGGCCGCGCTGCTGTCACTTTCCCGACAGGTGCTTTTCTTGGTGCCCGCAATGCTTGTGCTGGGGCATTTGAAAGGAATCGAAGGTCTCCTGTGGGCGGGGCCGTTTTCAGACACGCTCTCCGGTGTGATCTCACTGATTGTAATCAGCGCATGCTGGAAAAAGATTTTTCATAAAGAAGAAATACAATTGTGAGCAAGCAAGCCATCGCTTCCAAAAGCCGTCCGTGCGCAACCAGCGTCGGCGCGGCGTGGCGATTGATTGACGGTACCTGCGGAATCGCCTTGTTCCAAAAGCAGGTCATCCGGTAAGCGCATCACCCGAATCAAACAGCAAGCGCCCCGATCTTCATGCACAGGCATAAGATTCGGGGCGTTTTGTTGCTTGGGCTTATGGCGTCCCTGTCCAAGCCGCGTCCTTCACGCCAATCAACCCGTTTACACTACGCACCTTGGGCGTGTGTCCCTTGTAGGAGCCGGTAATGTTGATCTGTCTCCCCAAAAAGAGCAGCGCGGCAGTTTGCCCGCCATCCATGTTGATAGCGTCCGTTACGCCAAGCTCAAGCATTCGTTCCGCGATGCGTTGCAATCCGCAGCCAACGCTGCTTTGCTGCCGCCCGTCCACCACGATGGCGACGTAATGATTGGGCGCGATGCAGCCAATCGTTGCGCGCGGCTCCAGATGGGTATAGTATTTCTGCAATCGGTCGTCGATCACGCCATCCCTGATGAGCAGCGGCCCAAAGCTGAATACATCCGTCGCGCCCATGGCCAGATACTCCGCGCCCGTATGCTCGCGCACGCGATAGACCTCCATGCCGCCATCGGGATACAGCGCCATCGTGTCCAGCGTCGGGAAAGGGCGGCCGTTGCCCTGATAGACCGAATCGTAAAGCAGCGTACCGTCCCGGATGATCACCCCAACTTTTTTCTTGCTTTTCCCGGTGCGGGCGGCAAAATAGTCGTCCGTCATCGCAAAGACAAGCTGCTGCTCGGCCGCGAGGGTCGCCGGCTTTTTCAAATGCCGCTGGGACTGCTTCTCCGCGCTCAAATATCCACGCAGCGGGGAAGCCTGCGATGTGATCACATCCGCCTCATACCAGACCAACGGATCGTCAAATGTGCAGCGCTTGATCTCTACGCGCAAGGATTGGGTCTCATACAGCCAATAGCCCTTTTCATCGTCGCACATGATGGCTGCGGCAGCCCCTTCTGCGAAGCCCGCGTTCGAGAGCCGCGTTGCGATGAGCAGCAGGGCAACCGCGCAATACAGTGCTTTTTTCATGCTTTCCCTCCAAGCAACCGCGCCCCGTTGAAAAAAGCCCTCCGCACCCAAGGGCGGGCACGAAGGGCCGAGCGAGGGCGGCCATCCCTTCTCACGGAATGCGACGCCGTTCCTTGCCCTATGCATGAGAATCACTTGGCTTCGTTCTGCCCCTGTGAGGCGGGCGCGCCGGCTTGCGCATCCGTACCGGCCGCGCCGGAGGCCGCTCCGTTCTCGCCTTGGTTTTCACCGTCCTGTGCGGTTTCGCTCCGGCGGTCGCCGTCCTGCTCGGAATCAGAGCCGCTGTTTTCGTCGCCGCCATCCTTGCCGTCCTTCTTGGACTTGCCGTCCTCTCCCTTGCCGTCCTTCCCGCCTTCCTCGTCGGTTTGCGCGTCCAGCCAAAGGTTGACCGTGGTCATCTCGCCGGTTTCCGCGTTCACAAGGCGGCAATGGGCGTCGCCCAGCGTGTCGGTGGCAACGACGGTGTACATCGGAATGCCATTTTCCTCGTTCAGCTCGACGACCTCCACCGTCCAATCAGCGTCCGCGTGCAGCTGATCCTTCACGAGTTGAATGGCCTGCTCCGTTGTGACGAGAATGTGCAAGGGCGTATTTCCTTGATCGTCATATTGCACATCCGCTCCCGCGGCGCTGTCTGCGGCAGCCGTCGTATCTTGCGCGCAGGCCGTTGCCATCAGCATCAGAAGCAGTGCCAGCATCGCGGCAAACCGTAAGGATATTTCCCTGAGCGCTTGGTATTTCATACAAATTCACTCCTTTTGATGATCTGTCCCTCTTTTGAGGACGGGGTAAGCATAACAGCGGCAGATGAAAGCAGCATGAAAGAAAAAAAGAAAGCGACTCATTCCGAAAGCCGCGCATTCTTACGATTCCGCTTTTCATGAAGGACAGTCGCCGTGGAGCCTTTGAACAGGCAGCAAAAAAGGGGACGGATAACAGGAGCGCGGAGGAAAACGCGCAAGCGGCAGCGCCATCAAGTCGGCTGATTGCGCGCGCCGCTCCTCCGCCGCAGCAGGCCGGAGCCGCGCAATCAGCCCGCGATCCGGAGGTCGCCTCCCCGCAGCGCGGCCGACCGACGCGCCCAAAATCAGAAAATCGATCCCGCGGCTTGTCCGAGGACTCGCCACGAGACCGTTTGCCGTTATTCGGCGGGCACGTCGAGCACGCGAACCGAGCCGCGCTCGACCAGCTCCACGCTCAGCTCCAGCTTGATGACGCACGCGCCCATCTCGCCCGTCAGCGACAGCAGCGCGCGCACGGCGGCGACGCCGAGCTCCCGACGATAAACGCGGATGGTGCTCAGCGGCGGATTGCAGGCCAGACAGATCGCCGTGTCGTCCATGCCGATCAGCGAAACGTCCTCCGGCACGCGATAACCGGCCTCGGTCAGCGCGCGCAGGCAGCCGACCGCCATGATATCGTTGCCCGCAAAGAACGCCGTGGGCATCGCGCGCCCCTCCGTCAGCAGGCGTTTCATGTCCTCGTAAGCGCCCTCCATCGTCGGCAACACCTGCCAGACGGAATCCGGCGGCACGTCGAGGCCGTGCTCCTGCATTGCGGCTTCGTAGCCCTTGCGGCGATAGCGCGTGTTGCTAAAAACAAAGCTGCTGGTGATGTGGCCGATGCGTCGGTGCCCGGCGGCGTACAGCGCGTTGGTCGCCAGATAGCCGGCCTCGTAGTTGTTCATCACAACGGAATGCACCCGCTCGTGCCGGAACAGGTTGTCCACCACCACCAGCGGCGATGCGCACGCCGAGAACAGCTTGAGCTGCTCCGCGTTCATCTCGGTGCCCAGCAGCAGGATACCGGCGCATTCCTCCGCGCAGATCTCCCGAACCGTCTGGCGATAGCTTTCGTCGGTGCGCTCGTTGATGTGGCTGACCATCAGCTCCAATCCGGCGGCGCGGCACTCGCGCTGGATGCTCTCGATCATCTCGCCGAAGAACTGCGTGTCCATCACCACCAGACCATGCGTCTTGTAGACGACCAGCCGGATATGGCGGCGCTCGCTCTCCGCGTGCGTTTTGGGCAGCTCGTAGCCCATCTCGACGGCGATTCGCCGAATCCGCCGGGTCACGGTTTGGCTGACGCCCGGCTTCCCGTTCAACGCGTTGCTGACCGTCGCGGGCGAAACCTGCGCCTTCGCGGCCACATCTCTCACACGAATCTTCATCCGCCACACTCCTCGGCGCAAAATTCTATCCGTGATTCTTGATTATACCAGCTATCAAGTCCAATCGCAAACAATGTTCAGCAAAACATTCACAGCGGTTCCCAAAAGATCAGCTGTGACGGTACACGTCCCAGCCCATGTAGTTGCCCAGCGCTTCCTCCAGCACGTCTGCGCAGGCGGCCTGCGTCAGGGCGACGTGATGCTCGTAGCCGTTGCGCGTGAGATGGCGCATCAGGCCGTTTAGATCGGCAACCTCGCAGACCGCGACGCCGCCGAACGTGGGCAGCGGATCGTCGGTGAACCTGCCCTCGCCGAGGTAACACTTGATCCTGCCGCTGCGGTCGTCCGTGGACACCTTGAGGTAGGTCATCGCCGAGGGCCGCACGCGTCCCTTCAGCGCGCCGAAGCTCACGTCCGCGCCCAGCGTGGTGGCCAGAATATCGAGGTTGGCGATCTCCGGCTCGCTCTCGAAGGCGCAGGCGGGATAGTTGCTGCAATGGACGTTGATGCACTTGTCCGGCTCGTCGCGGTAGTTGTTGTTCCAGTCCTGATAGATCGGCGCGACGCCGGACGCGCGAAGCAGCGCGAGCATGCTCACGGCGCCCATCACGTCAGTCTCGCAGGCGGACGGCAGGCCCTTGGCGCTCATCATGCTCATCGCAAGGCACATCGCGCAGCCGTAGTTGGCCTCAACGCTGTCCCAGCACTGGATGGCGCTCGCGTCGCAATGGTGCTCGCTCATCCAGCTTTCCAGCGCAATGCACAGCTTCGCCTGCCTGCGCACCTTTTCGTCGCTGATTCCCTCGGCGATGCGGCCGTAGGCGCGAATTTCGGCGATCTTCGCCGTGATTTGCGCCTCGTCGTTCAGCGCGGCGATGTCGGCCATGATCTCGCTGAAATCCTCGGTCTCCACGGTGATGCCGGACTGTTGCAGCAGCTTTTCGGAATAGCGCACGGTGCGGAAGGGCATCACACGCGCGCCAATCTGCGCGACGCGCGCGCCGCGCAGCGTTTTGACGACCGCGCAGACCTTCGCAAAGCGCTCCACGTCGGCGTGAAACTCCTCGCCGTCCACCGCGCAGGTATGGCGCGCGGTGAGCGTGTACCGGATGCCATACTGGTAGAGATTGTTGCACAGGCTCAGCTTGCCGCAAAACGCGTCGCGGCGGTTTTCCAGCTGCAAGCAATCGAAATCGTCGTCGCACGCCTGAATCAGAATCGGGCAGCTCAGCCCGCTCCAGCGGAGCGCGTCCGCAACGCCGGTTTCCTCGCCGAAGTTCGGCAGGCAGACGATCACGCCGTCCAGCACGTCGGCGTGCCGCTTGAACAGCGCGGCGCACTTCTTCGCCTCGTCAAATGTCATGGTTTCGCCCATATTCGTCTCGTCCGTGGAAAGGATGACCGCGCGGTGTCCCCAGCGCTCCAGCGATGAAAGCAGCTTTTCGCGCGCCTCCAGCACCAAATGATCCGGAAAAAAGCTGCGGTTGCTAATCAATACTCCAAATGTTGACATTTCCGTTCCTCCTTTAGCGTTTCAGGCAGCGTTGCACCGCGTCCTGCCAGCCCCGCAGCGCCGTCGTCCGTTCGGATTCCGAGAGGCGCGGCATGTAGCTCGCGCCCTTGCGCGACCGCGCGGGGATCGCCTCCAGCGAGGGATACACGCCCACGCGAATGCCCGCCAGATACGCCGCGCCCAGCGCGCTCAGCTCGTTTTGCACGGCGCAGCGCACCTCGCAGCCGATGAGATCCGCCAAGCGCTGCATCAGCAGCGCGTTTCCGGTCGGCCCGCCGTCCGCGTTCAGCTCCGTGAGGCAGCGCCCCGTATCGCGCGCCATCGCCCGGAGCACGTCCGCGTCCTGATAGGCCATGCTGTCCAGCGCCGCGCGGACGATATGCGCGCGGGTCGTCGCGCGGCTCATGCCGATCAGCGCTGCGCGCGCCTCGCCGTCAAAATAGGGCGCGCCCAAGCCTGAGAACGCGGGCACCAGATAAACGCCGCCGGTATCGGGCACGCTTGCCGCGATGGTCTCCGCGTCGGCAATTTGGTCGATCATCCGCGCCTCGTCCCGCAGCCAGCAAAGCGTATCGCCGGAGCAGGTGACGTTGCCCTCCAGCGCATAGCAGACCCTGCCGCCCTCCGCGAAGGCCACCGACGTGGAAAGCCCGTTGCCGGACAGGATCGGCTCGTCGCCGATGTTCAGCATCACGCTGCTGCCCGTGCCGAACGTCGCCTTTGCCTTGCCCTGCGTCAGGCAGCCCTGACCGAACAGCGCCGCGTGGCTGTCCCCCAGCACGCCGATGATGGGAATGTCCAGCCCGTCGAGGGCGGTTCGCCCAAAGTCCGCGTCGCTTGGCACGATTTCCGGCAGGCAGCCGATCGGCATGCCGAACAGCTTGCAAAGCTCCGCGTCCCATTGCAGCGTGCGCAGGCTCATCCACGCCGTGCGCGAGGCGTTGGTCATATCGGTGCGGAACACGCGCCCGTTTGTAAGGCGATAGATCAGATACGCGTCGATCGTACTGACGCACAGCTCGCCGTTCTCCGCGCGCCGACGCAGCGCGGGATCATCGCGCAGCACGCACGCCGCCTTCGCCGCCGGATAGTACGGCGACAGCGCAAGCCCCGTGCGACGCCGAACCAGCTCGGCATGCTCCTGCCTCTGCTTGCAAAAGGCTTCCGCTCGCACGTCCTGCCATACGACGGCGCGGCGCACGGGCTCGCCCGTTTTGCGATCCCACAGCACGGTCGTTTCGCGCTGGTTGCTGATGGCAAGGGCGGCGATCGCCGACGGCTCGATCCCTTGGCAGACCTCGCTGATTCCGGCGCGCGTGTTGCGCCAGATCTCCTCCGCGTCATGCTCCGCGTAGCCGGGCTGCGGATAGAACTGCTGATGATTGCGCGATGTCTTGCGCGTGATCTCGCCCTGCTCGTCCACCAGAAACACCTTGCTGGCGGAGGTCGATTGGTCGATGGCGACGATGTAGCGCTTCATCCCTTCAGCTCCCGTCGAACCGCTTCCGCGACGCCCTCGGCGGTAAGGCCGTAGTGCGCGCAGACCTCGGCGCTTGAGCCGTTGTAGAGCTTTTCGTCGGGCAGGCCGAGGATGCGCATGCGGGTCGGGCGCATCTGCGAGAGCACCTCGGCGACCGCGCCGCCCAGCCCGCCGTGGACGTCGTGCTCCTCGACGGTGATGACGCAGCCCGTTTCCGCCGCCTCCAAAATCGCCTGCTCGTCCAGCGGGCGAAGCGTATGCATGTCGTAGACGCTCAGCCGGATGCCGCCCTCGGCGAGGAGCCGCGCGGCTTCGAGCGACGGCGCGACCATCTCGCCGCACGCGATGATCGCCGCGTCCGTTCCCAGCGTCAGCCGATTCGCCTTGCCCGCCGTGAAGGGAGCCTCGTTTTCGTACACGACCGGCACGGGGCCGCGCCCCATGCGCACGTAGGCGGGCTTGTCGGACTGCGCCAGATAGCGCGTCAGCGCGACCATCTGCGGCGCGTCCGACGGCAGAAAGATCTCGATGCCGGGCACCGCGCGCATCAGCGCGATATCCTGCGTCGCGTGGTGCGTGGAGCCGAGCGCGCCGTAGCTGACGCCGCCGCTGACGCCGATGATCTTGACGTTGCTTTGGCTGTACGCCACATCCACCTTCACCTGCTCGGCGGAACGCAGCGAAAAAAAGCACGCGGGGCCGCACACGAACGGGCGAACGCCCGCGTTGGCCAAGCCCGCCGCAATGCCGACCGCGTCCTGCTCGGCGATGCCGCACTCGACCAGCTGATCGGGGAGCGCGTCCGCGAAATCGTTCAGCGTCACGCTGCCGCGGCTGTCCGTCGTGACCGCGAACAGAGAGGGATTCTCCCGCGCCAGCGCGAGAAGCTCGCCCGTAAATGCGTTGCGCAGATCCTTCATTCCCAGTTCACTCCCTTCACGCCAAGCGCCTGATAGGCTTCGGCCAGCTGCTCCGCCGTTGGCACCTTGTGGTGCCACTCCCTGCGATTCTCGGCGAAGGGAAGCCCCTTGCCCTTGACGGTGTGCGCGATCAGGCAATGCGGCCTTCCCGCGGGCTGTTCGCCGGTAAAATAGTCCAGCAGCGCCTGCGGGTCGTTCCCGTCACATTCCCGCACCTCCCAGCCGAACGCCTCCCATTTGGCGCGGAGGTTCTCCAGCGCCATTACCTGCTCGGTAGGCCCGCTGATTTGCAGGCCGTTTCGATCGACGATCGCAAACAGATTGTCCAGCTTGTAGTTCGCGCCGGCCATTGCCGCCTCCCACACGCTGCCCTCGGCCTGCTCGCCGTCGCCCATCAGCACAAACGTGCGATAGTCCTGCGCCGTCCGCTTCGCGCCCAGCGCCATGCCCACGCCGATCGGCAGGCCGTGGCCCAGCGCGCCGGTGCACATCTCTACGCCCGGCGTGGCGCGGTTCGGGTGGCCGATCAGGCGGCTTCCCTCGCACGAAAAGGCAGCCAGCTCGCTTTTTGGAAAAAAGCCGCGGTCCGCCAGTATCGCCAGATAGCCCTCGACGCTATGCCCCTTGCTGAGCAAAAAGCGGTCGCGCTCCGGCAGCGCGGGATTTGTCGGCTCGACGCGCAGCACCGCGTAGTAAAGCACGGTCAGGATGTCCAGCGCGCTCATCGCGCCGCCGGTATGCCCCGTTTTGGCCCGGTAGATCATCGTAATCGCGTCAGCTCGACGCAAAGCCGCCAGATGTTGCAATTTGCTGGCTGTCATTTCGTCCTCCGTTCAGCCGATTCAGCAGGTTCGTTACAGCCACTATACGCCATTTGTTTATATGTGTCAACTGAATATTTATCTTTTCTATGTGAATTTTTTCGCTTTCGTTTTTGAGCGTCGAACGGCGAGCCGTGCAGCGCTTCCATCGACCGTCCAAGAAACATAGGCTGATCCGGCAGATGAAAACAACCTTGAAAGGCGTTTTGGATGATATCACAGATTGCCATTGACATTCATCCGAACCCGGACTATACTGTCATCGTCCGATTTCGGAATAAATGTACTGCGAGGTGGTTGCCGTGGCCTCCCGCGCCATGAACCCGGTGGTCGCGTTTAATCAGGCGCAAAAGGAAAGCGATACCGTCTACCGCAATTACTCAAAGGCGGCCGGCTTATCGGATACCGCTTTTTGGATCCTCTATTCCGTCGCCGAGCGGGAGGAGGCCTATACGCAGCGGGAGCTTTGCACAAGCTGGTTTTTTCCGGCGCAGACCATCAACTCCGCGCTAAAGGACTTATGCAAAAAGGGAATCGTTCGTTTGGAGCCCGTGCCTGACAACCGCAAAAACAAGAGAATCGTACTGACCCTCGCAGGCGAGAGGGTGGCCTGCGACGTAGTTTTGCCGCTGATCGAGGCGGAGAAGCGCGCCTTTGAGCGCATGAGTGCAGAAAAATGCGAGCAATTTCTCGCCATGACGCGGTACCACGTATCCCTTTTGAAGGAGGAGGTCGGCGGAATTTCCCCCGCCGAGCCATAGGAGATGGATGGCTGTTCATCGGAGGACCGCCCGTCGGAACGGGACGGTCGATAAGATGTCGGGTGCGCCCGGTTATTGGCAGGATAACCGGGCGCTTTTTGTTTGCCGCAATTACATTGAGTAAGGAGACCGGAAATGGATTTCTTGAAAGATCGAATCAAACCGCTTTACTTCAAGTGCCTGCGCGCCGCCTTTGGCAGCGCGATCATCGGCATGATCTACAGCATCGTGGATATGGCGATGGCGGGGCAGTATCACGGCCCGTTGGGCTCGGCGGCGCTGGCGGTCGCGTCGCCGGTCTGGAACATGATCTACAGCATGGGATTGCTGATGGGCATTGGCGGCTCGGTGCTGTTTTCCAATCTGCGCGGGCAGTCGGCGGAAAATGACGACAAGTCCAACGAGATCTTCACCTCCGCGGTTATCGGCATATCCGTGCTCGCGCTGCTGATGTGGATTCTGGTGGGCTTTTTTGATAAGGAGCTGCTCACACTGTTTGGCGCAAGCGAATCGCTGCTGCCCTTGGCGCAAAGCTACGTAAGGCCCATCAAGTATGTCGTTCCGCTGTTCCTGTTCAACCAGATGCTCAGCGCCTTTCTGCGCAACGACGGCAATCCCGGCCTTGCCGCGAAGGCAGTCTTGATCGGCGGGCTGTTCAACGTGTTTGGAGATTACGTCTGCGTTTTCGCGCTGGATCTAGGCATCTATGGCGCGGGGCTCGCCACGGCCATCGGTTCGACGATCACATTCGCCATTCTGGTCTCGCATTTCTTCTCCGGCAAAAACACGCTGCGCCTGATTCGCCCCACAAGGCTTATCAAAAAGCTGCGGGATATCAGCGTGACCGGCTTTTCCACCTTCTTTATCGATATCGCCATGGGGATACTGACGATGCTTTTCAACCGGCAGGTGCTCCTCCTGCTGGGCGAAAGCGCGCTGGCGGTGTACGGCGTTATCATCAACGTTTCCACGATGATTCAATGCTGCACCTACAGCATCGGGCAGGCGGCGCAGCCCATCCTCTCCGCGAATTACGGCGCGCACGCGGGCAAGCGCATTCGGGATACCCTGCGTTACGCGCTTGGGACGGTCGCCGTGTTTACGCTGGCTGTGACCGCCGTGTGCATAGCCGCGCCGAACCTGTTTGTGCGCGTGTTCATGAAGCCCACGGCGGAGGTGCTGCAAATGGCTCCCGCCATCATCCGCGTGTACAGCCTTTCCTTCCTGCTGCTGCCGTTTAACGTGTTCTCCACCTACTACTTCCAGTCCGTCATGCGTCCGGGTACGGCCTTCGCGGTATCCGTCACGCGAGGCGCTGTGCTGAGCGGCGCCCTGATCTACCTGCTGCCCGCCGCGTTTGGCGCGAGCATGATCTGGTTTGCCATGCCCATTACGGAACTGGTCGTGGCCTGCTACGCGAGCCTCAAAATGAAGCAATACACAGGGCAATTACCGACGGAAAGGCTGGAGGAAGCATGACAAGGTGATTCCGATCGCGCGCGAATCCGGAAGCGGCGGGCGCGAGCCGGGGCGGCGGGTGGCGGACAAGCTACATTACGCTTCTTCCGCTCTGATGCAAGTCTCTGCGCGCCACGCGTCGAGCGCTCGATTCCCGCATCAAAAAAGCCGTCTGTCCTCAAGGAACAGACGGCATGACTGCATCAAACCTTACGCCCACGGATTCTCCGTGGGATAGGGCAGCGCTTTGGGCTGATTGTAGGCGATATCCTGAACGCCGAGGTACTTGAACACCTCAAACAGCGTGCTTCCGCAATGGTGGAAGGCCACCGCGCCGTGGTGCGGGTAGCGCTTCTGCACCAGCACATGACGGTAGAAGCGACCCATCTCCGGAATGGCAAATACGCCGATGCCGCCAAAGGAACGCGTCTTGACAGGCAGCACCTCGCCTTGGGCGATGTAGGAGCGCAGCTGCCCCTCGCTGTCGCATTGCAGCCGGAAGAATGTGATGGGAGAGGCCGCAATGTCGCCCTCCAGCGTGCCGCGGGTGAAATCAGGCTCGCTGTCCTGCGGCTCCAGCAGCCGATGCTGGATCAGCTGATACTTGACCGCGCGCTCCGCGCACATCTTGCAGCTGGGCGTGTTGCCGCAGTGGAAGCCCATGAAGGTGTCCGTGAGCGTGTACTCGTACTTGCCGCGAATGTCCTCGTCATAGATGTACTGCGGCACGCTGTTGTTGATGTCCAGCAGGGTCACGGTATCATCGCTGGCGCACATGCCCACATACTCGGACAGCGCGCCGTAGATATCCACCTCGCAGGATACCGGAATGCCGCGAGACGCCAGACGGCTGTTCACATAGCAGGGTTCAAAGCCGAACTCGCCGGGAAAAGCGGGCCAGCACTTATCCGCAAAGGCTACGTACTGTCGGCTGCCCTTGTGGGCCTCCGCCCAGTCCAGCAGCGTCAGCTCAAACTGCGCCATGCGCTCGCACAAATCGGGGTAATACGCGCCCTCGCCCATCTCCTGGGCCATATCGGCGCACACGTCGGCAATGCGCCGATCCCCCGCGTGCTGCTTGTAGGAAACCAGCAGATCAAGCTCGGAGTTCTCCTCGATCTCCACGCCCAGCTCATACAGGCCCTTGATGGGCGCGTTGCAGGCGAAGAAATCCTGCGGCCGAGGCCCGAATGTGATGATCTTGAGGCCCTTGAGGCCCAGAACCGTGCGGGCCACGGGCACAAACTTCACCATCATGTCGGCAATATCATCCTTGGTGCCCACGGGATATTCGGGGATATAGCCCTTCAGGCGCCGCATGCCCAAGTTATAGCTGCAATTCAGCATGCCGCAGTACGCGTCGCCGCGTCCGTTCACCATATCGCCGTCACCCTCGGCGGCGGAAACAAACATGCAGGGGCCGTCGAAATACTTGGCGATCAGGGTTTCGGGCGTTTCAGGGCCGAAGTTGCCAAGGAACACAGTCAGCGCGTTACAGCCGGCGTCTTTGACCTCGGCCACAGCCTTGAGCATGTCCGCTTCATTTTCCACGGTGGTCTTGGCTTCATAGACCTCCAGCCCTTTTCCCTTGCATGCCGTCGCAATGGCCCCACGGCGCTTTTCGGAAAGCGCGATAGGAAAGCAGTCGCGGCTCACCGCGATGAGACCCAGCTTTACGTTCGGTATATTGGTTGATTTCATGGCAAAAACCCTCCTTCGTTTATTGGTGCGCATGGTTTGCCTGCGTCCTCCGCTTTCGCGGGGCAATTCGTTTTTACTCTGCCGCGATGTCAATGTTCACGCCGCGCAGGCCCTTCACAGCGCCCGCCGCGGCCTCTGCCGTATCGGGATGGGCCAACAGCCACTTGTTCCGCGCCCACAGCAGTTTATCATCCGCGGCGCAGCCGGGAAGCAAAGGCTTCTCCGTATTCGTGCCCTTGGGCAATGCCACCAGCACCTTGAACCCCTTGGCGGCATCCGTGTGACAGGGCGCATAATGCAGCGAGGTGGCGTACACCTCCACCAGCACCCCCGCTGGTACCCGGAAGCCCTTGACATTCGCGGTGTCCAGCACATCCGCGACGATCTCCTCCTGCTTGGCCAGCAAAAGCACAAAATCCTCCGCGCCCAGGTTAAACTCGCTGTCGCGGTGGTATTCCAAGCAGTTCAGCTTCGTATTATGACCGTTGCACCAGCCAAACTGCACAGGCATGCCGCCATACAGGCTCACGCCCAGCTCCTCAGCCTCCGGCAAGCACTGGAGAACCGGCTCCTCGGCTACATAGCCGGTATTGTCGGGCAGGGGGGTTTTCTCGCGCAGCGCTGTGATGATGGCGTTCAGCTGATCGGCAGGGGCGTTTACGACCCTGCCGTAAGGCGCAAATTCCGGATCCGTCACTTGATACAGCTTCATGGTTCATCCTCCTTCATCTCCGCATAGATTGGCTTGAGCGCAGGATATAGCTTGTGCCAGATGCGGTACCGGCGGTCATAGCGAGCGACGAGCTCGGCGTCCGGCGTGACCTCGCCCGTGATATGAACCAGCTTCTCCGCGCAGGTCTTGACGTCGGGGTACAGCCCGCAGGCCACCGCAGCCAGCATTGCCGCGCCATAGCCCGGCCCCTGCTCAGTTTGAGGCATGGTGAGCGTCACATTGAGCACATTGGCCATGATCGTGCGCCACAGCGGGCTCTTGGCGCCGCCGCCGCATACCGTGCTGGTTGTGACGGAAACGCCCTGACTGCGGGCGATCTCAAGGCAGTCGCGGATGGCGAAGGCAACCCCCTCCAGCACGCTCTGGCTCATCTCCGCGCGGGTCGTATCCATGCGCAGGCCCTCAAAAGCGCCGCGAGCCGCAGCATCGTTATGCGGACTGCGCTCCCCCATGAGGTAAGGCAGATAATACACCTCGTTTTTGCCCAGCATGTCCGCCGTGACAGCCGCCTGTTCCCCTGCAAAATCCTTTGTGTTCAGGATATCCTCCATCCACCATTTGTTGCAGCTGGCGGCCGAGAGAATGCAGCCCATCAGATGGTACCCGCCATCCGCGTGTACAAAGCTGTGCAGGGCATTGTGTTCATCCACGGTAAACCGGTCGCTGGTGATAAACACCGTGCCCGATGTGCCCAAGCTGATGTTGCAGCGTCCATCCCCCACAGCGCCGCAGCCTACCGCCGCGCCCGCGTTATCGCCCGCGCCGGCGCAGACCGCCACGCCCTGCGGCAGCCCCAGACGATCGGCGATCTCCGGCAGCACCGTGCCGATGGCCTGCGCGCTGTTGAACAATCGGGGCATCTGGCTTTCCGTTACGCCGCAAACCTCCAGCATCTCCGCGCTCCAGCAGTGGCGCTTCACATCCAGCAGCAGCATGCCGGACGCGTCGGAATAATCGCAGGCATGAACGCCCGTCAGGCAATAGTTGACATAATCCTTGGGCAGCATGATCTTCGCGATGCGCGCAAACAACTCCGGCTCGTTCTCGCGCATCCACAGCAGCTTGGGCGCGGTAAAGCCGGCAAAAGCAATGTTGGCGGTACAGCGGCTCAGCCTGTCCTTGCCCACCACATTGTTCAAGTAGTCCACCTGCTTCATGGTGCGCCCATCGTTCCACAAAATGGCCGGGCGAATCACATGGTCGTGATCGTCCAGCACCACCAAGCCGTGCATCTGCCCCGCTACGCCAATGCCCTTCACCTGTGCGGCGTCAAAGCCCTCCAGCAGTTCCGGCACGCCCGAAAGCACCGCCGTCCACCAATCCTCCGGATTCTGCTGGCTCCAGCCGGGGTGCGGAAATTCCAGCGGATATTCGCGGCTGACAATGTGCTTGATATCCCCCGAATCATCCATGAGCAGCAGCTTGACCGCCGACGTCCCAAGGTCGATTCCTATCAGCAGCATGTGATCTCTCCCTTTCTCGTAAAAAGCAGGCTAAGGCAACGCCACCCATAGCACCCGCGAGCTTGTGGGGGCTGCGCGGCGCGGCCCTACTCCTCGTCGCCGTCCGTATCCAGATAAAGCCTTTGGGACGAAAAATACTCGTTGACCAGCGCCAGATAGGAGCCTTCCATGTTCATCTCGGAAATATCGCGCTGGTCGTAACAGATATCGAAGGGCGTATCGTTGGGAAAATACTTGAAGCTCCCCAAGCTCTTACGGAGCAGACGATCAAACAGCGCGTCGGCATAAGCATAATCGCCTTGAAAAACCACCAGATCGGGATCAAACACCAGCGAGATATTCCGCAGCGCCGACGCGAAGGTCTCCGCCACCTTCCCGATCAGCTTCTGCGCCAGCTCGTCCCCCGACGCCGACGCGCGAAACACATCTCGAATGCTGAACGCCTCCCGCTGCTGCGTCAGCAGGCAGGAATCGGGATATTTCCCCTGCAGCTCCCCCGCTCGTTTTCGCAGCCGCTCCATGGACACAAGCCGCTCCAAGCAGCCATGGCTGCCGCAGCCGCACTTCTCCGTATCCTCCGGGTCGATCATCATGTGACCGATTTCACCGATGAGCGCGTTTCTGCCGTTGAGAATATGATTGCGCTCAATCAAGCAGCTTGAAAGGCCCCAGCTTGCAAAAACCACCAATATCCGCTTGTTGCTCAAGCCCGGATCCGCCCCGAAGGGCCTTGCCGTCATCTTGCCCGCGTTTTCGATGAAGATCAGGGTGTCCCGCTCAAAATGCTCCAGCAGATAATCCCGAATCGGCAGGTTTGTCCCCCATTCGGGCGAATTGGAGCTGTACCGCAGCACGCCTGCCTTTTTATCCACTACGCCGGAGGTGGACAGGCTGACCGCACACACGTCCGCCTTGTCGATCTGCTTTTCTGCCAGCAAGCTCGTGGCCATTTCCCCCACGGCGCGCACCGCCTCTATGGCCGTATGCGGCAGCTCGCGCATGCAAACGGTGGAGGCCACAGGCTCGTGGCCAATGGTGAACACGCTGACGGCCATCTCCCCCGGCCACATCGTGATGCAAACGAAGTATCGCCGCCCGGACAACCCGAACTGCTCCGGCCGCTTTCCGCCGATGGTGGTGGACTCTCCCTTGCCGGCCGATACCAGCAGGCCGCTCCTTTGGAAGTGACGAATGGCTTTCATCGCCGTTTGTCGGCTAAGGCCAATATCCTGCGCGATATCCCCGGCGCTAGCCTTTCCCAAGTCCAAAAACGCTTGTATCAAGCGAACTCGATTTGCATATTTGAGATCTGACGGAAGTGAGATCGAGTCCATATCAAGTGCCTGAAACACCGCAGCCACCGCCTATCCATGATGCTCTTGCTCGTATCCCCATTCAAGCCTGATATGGATTGCGGGGAAAACACGCTTATCTCAAGCCCCTCGCGCCAAAGCCTAAAAGAAGCATACAGCATGATCTTTTGCCTATACGTATCATTTCCTCCCAATGAAGCCGATTTCCTGCCGGGAGCCATAATAAATACATATTATGCTATTTCCGAGGACAGCACGCGCGCGCTTTGCGTGGCGCTGCGCAACGCTTCGGAATGAGTATCAGGCGGGATTCACCCTGCGATGAATCCCGCCTGCGCCGTATCACTGGGCGATGGGCAGCTTTGCGCCATCCCGGAGGAACAGCGGGATCGTATCAATGGGAGTCGCGGCCTCAAGGGTCTGGCCGCCTTCATACTGCTTGCCGTTCCACGCGTCCGTCCACGACGCGCCCTTGGGCAGGTACACCTTGCGGCTCTTGGCGTCGGGCTGCATCACGGGAGCCACCAGAATGTCAGGCCCGAACATATACTGATCGTCCACATTCCATGCCTCCGGGTCATCCTTGAAATCGAAGAACAACGGGCGCATGATGGGCGTGCCCTTGTCATGGGTCAGCTGCATCTGCTCCTTGATGTAGGGGCGGAGACGCTCACGCAGCAGCAGGTACTTTTTCATGATCTGGAAGCATTCGTCGCCGTAGCTCCACACCTCGTTGTCCGCGCCGGAGCCAAATGAGCCTATGCCGGAGATCATATCTCCGTCGAAGCCATGCATCGGGTTGCGGTTGCCATGCAGACGGAACACAGGGCTGAAGCAGCCGTAGGCAAACCAGCGCATCAGCAGCTCCTTGAACTTCGGATCGGTAATATCGGCGCCATGGAAGCCGCCAATGTCCGTAGTCCACCAAGGGATGCCCGCCACCGCCATGCTCAGGCCGGCGCGAACCTGCCGCTGGAGGCACTCAAACGTGGAATCAATATCGCCCGACCACACCAGCGCGCCGTACTTTGCGGATCCAACCCAAGCGCAGCGCAGCAGGTTGATGGGATTCTCCATGCCCACTTCCTTCATCCCTTCATAAAAGCCCTTGGCATAGCACAGGGGATAAAGGTTGCCAACCTCCAGATCCGTGCCCAGATAGTAGCGGTAATTGTCGTAGTCGTACACGGTATACTCAGGCTCCGCCTCATCCAGCCAGAAAAGGCGCACGCCCTTATCGTAATAATTCTGCTTGCACTTTTCCCATACATACTTGCGGGTGCCGGGGTTTGTGGGATCCATGAACACCTCTTGGCCAAAGCACTGCATCGTCACACGAACGCCGCGCTCTGTGCGCACAAGGTAGCCCTTCTCCATCATCTCGGCAAAGTTCTCGGAGCGATAGTCCACAGTCGGCCATACAGACGCCATGAGCTTGATGCCCATTTCGTCCAGCTCCTTGCACATGCCCTCCACATCAGGCCAGTCCTTGGGGTCAAACTTATACTCGCCCTGCTGTGTCCAATGGAAGAAGTCGGCCACGATCACATCCATGGGGAGGCCCAGCGCTTTGTGCTTGCGCGCGACGGTCAGCAGCTCCTCCTGGCTCATATAGCGCAGCTTGCATTGCCAGAAGCCCATGCCATAATCGGGCATCATCGGCGCGCGGCCCGTTACGGCGGTGTAGGTCTCCTCGATCTCCTTGGGGTCGTCCCCCGCGACAATCCAGTAATCCGTCTGCTTGGTGCTGTCCGCGATCCATTCGGTGCCGTTTTTGCCGAAGGTCACCTTGCCAATGGCGGGGTTGTTCCACAGGAAGCCATACCCCACGCTGGAAATATAGAACGGAACGGAAGCCTGACTGTTGCGATCGGACAGCTCTAAGCTGCACCCCTTCATGTCCAGATACTTCTGCTGATATTGCCCCATGCCGAAGATTTTCTCATCGTCATTGGGCAGGAAGCGCACCACGGCGCGCCAGTTGTCGCTGCCGCTGTTCGCCTTGAATTCCCTGCCAAAGTAGTTCAGGGACATGCTGGGCGCATCCTTCAAGCGGCGCCAGTTTTCCTTGAGCAGCACCTTTCCCGACGCGTCGGTGAATGTCAGCACGCCTCTTACATCAAAGCAGCCCGTGATCTTGCCGTTGGTGACGGCCGCATAGGAGTGATCCTCGCCGGCATACATGTTGGCAAACGCGCCGGCGCCGGAGGCATGCTCGTCCTTCACCACTTCGATCTTGGCCGAGGTCTGCTCCACCGCTTCCTCCAGCGCCCAAGCGTTATCGTTCAGCGTTCCGTTGTAGGAAGCCCGAACACGCAGGGCGTTTTTCCCCCAGGGCTCTACGCATACGATTTCGTTATCGTAAGTATAAAACAGCTTGTGATCCTTTTCAAAAAACATGCGCTCAACCTCCCGTGTGTGTTATGCAGCTGCTTTCTTCGGGCGCAGCAGACCGATAATTGCCAGCAGATTTACCTTGTACGCAATGAAAACCAGCAGGAACGCGCCAATGAAAACGTTCTGCAAACGATAATCCACGCCCAGCGCCACCAGTCCGGCGCTGACCACCTGGATGGAAAACGCGCCGACCAACGTGCCGACCACCGGGTTGCAGGAGGACAGATACAGGCCGATCATGACGGCCATCATGGGCGTGAAGCACGCGCTCATGGAGGCCATGCTGGTCTGCGCGCGGATCGCTTGGTCGTAACCGACCTTCGTCATTGTCGCCACGCCCAGAATCAATCCGCCGACAATGTAGGTCAACACCTTCAGCCTCACGGCATTGATCCCCATACTGCGCGCAACGCGTTCGTTGCCGCCAATCGCCTTGATCTGGTACCCAAACTTCGTGCGGTTCAGCAGGACGTACACCAGCAGGAACGTGACGACTGCCACCACGTAGATGCCCGGCTCACGGCCAAAGATGGAGATCTCCTCCGTGACGACCACGCTGAATGTGTTCTGAAACAAGCAGGACAGAGATTCGAAGATCAGCAGCGCCGCAAAGCCCGTGATGATCGACGGAATTTTCAGCCCCGCAAAGATGCCGCCCGTCAGCGCGCCCAGCAGCACAGACCCGACCACGCAGCCGATCATAAAGCCCGCGAGCCCAAGGTACTGCGAGAGCCAGATGCCCAGCATGCCCGAAAGCAGGTAACGCGAGCCGACGCTAAAATCAAACAGGTCGCAGGACATGCCAAAGACCATGGACCAGCCCAGCAGCGCGTTTACCAGCGCTTGGCGGAACAGGGAAAGGAATGTGCTCATCTTCAAGTAATTTGCGGGAGCCAGTATGCACATAATACCATACAGCAGCACAGGAAGTGCAAGTGTATACAGTACCCGCTTGAGTGTGACCGTACTTTTCTTCACCATAAATCAAAGCCTCACTTCCGTGCTGTGCTTTTGTGTGCCGACGGGCACGCTGCGCACCCGTCGGCACACGTACTGTCAGCGATCAGATGCCTTTGCGCTCCATAATATCAGCAATGGACCACTTGGACACGCCCTCCTGGAAGGATTCCAGCGTCAAATCAGGGTTATAGGCCACGATGTACTGCTGCAGCTCCTCGGACGTATAGGCAGCGCCCTGGGACGCATACTGGATGTACGCTTCATAGTCTTCACCGCTGGTCAGAACAAGGTAAGGAATGCTCACGTGGATTTTATCAGCGGACAGGGGCGTGCCGTTAAAGGCGTTGATCGCCATCAGCGCGGAGAATGTGCCGGTGACCATGTGTCCGCCGTCAACAACCTTCAGCGTGCCGTTCTTGAGCATATCGCCCATGGCGTCGAAGTAGTCGAAGCAGCCAATGACGTAATTCTCGATGCCCGCTTCGCGGAAGGCTTCCGCAACAGAGGCGGAATAGGTGCCGGAGCCGGCCAGCAGCACGGCGTTCACCTCAGGGTGGGCCAGCAGCACATTGGCCACGGCGCTCTTATAGTTTTCAGTCACGATCATGTCGGATACCACTTCGATACCGCCCACATCCGCGATGCAGTTCATGGCGCCGGTGCAGCGGTCGTCACAGGTGGGAATGTTCATGCCGTAGCGGATAATGATGACGTTGGTAGCGCCGGCGTCGGCCATGGTTTTCATGGTGTTGTAGCCAGCCGTCAGGTTATCCTCGGAGGTGCAGCCTACATAGTAGGGATCCTCGGCGATGTAAGCAGCGATCTCCTGATCGGCAATTTCCGTGTCCCACATCGTCCAGTAGACGCCCTTGGCCTGGCACAGGTCGGAGATCGTCGGCACGGTGGATTCTCCCGCGTAGGTGCAGAAGCTGATCATGTCGCAGCCCGCGGAAATCAGGTTTTCCGCTGCCGCCACAGTCGTTTCGGCGCTGATGGCAGAGCCGTCCATGATGAACTCGCCGCCCGCGGCTTCCACCGCCCATTGTACGGCGGCGTTCAGCGTGCGTCCGTGCTCGTCAGCGGTACCCCAGCAGATAAAGCCATACTTGAAGGGCTTCACCTTGGCGTCCTCCGCCGCCGCGGAAGCAGCGATCCCCATGGAAAGCACCAGTGTCAGAACCAGAAGCATTGAAAAGAACCGTTTCATGTTTGTCTCTCCTTTATCTTTTTTTCACCGTCCCACGGTGATGAGCTACTTAATAATGGCATTGCCGTCCCGATTGGTGGAAATAGCAATGACGACTAGGAACAAAACGCCCTTGACGAGCTGCTGCAAATCGCCGCCAAAGCCCGCCAGCACCATACCGTTGTTGAGCGTCGAAACGATCAGCGTGCCCAGAATTGCGGCCGAGATCTTCGACGTCGCGCCGCCGGCCACCGACATGCCGCCAAAGACAATGGCGATGATGACATCCGTGGTCATCGTCTGGCCGATGGTGGTGGACGCGCCGCCTACGCGCAGCATGGTCAGGAAGCCCGCAAACCCGGCCGCCGCGCCGGAAAGCAGGTAGCCCAGCAAAATCATTTTGTTGATGCCCACGCCCGACTGCCGCGACGCCTCCTTGGAAACGCCCAGCGCCCGCATGTACTTGCCGAACTTGGTGTAGCGGTACATCACCAGCATGACTGCAAAGTAGATAGCGCCGATGGTTGCGTACAAGCCGATGCTTTCCCATTTGCGCATTGCCAGCGGCATGGAGATGCTTCCGCCGTATGCCGCGCAGACTGTCTGAGTCGCGGCAGTGAGGATGAACATCATGCACAGGCAGGTAATGAAGCTGGGCAGCTTGAGCTTTGTGATGACGATGCCATTCACCGTGCCGACCAGCGCGCCGACCAGCACCGCCGCCGCAATGCCCGCCGCGGGAGAGTACGCTTTGCTGACGATGGCGCACACCGCGCAGCAGAAGCCAATATTCGCACCCAGCGAGAAATCCAGGTTGCCTGTGGACATGATGAATACGGCCGCCAGGGAGCAGATCAGCAGCGTGAAGCCCTGCTTCACAATCAGCTCAATGTTGCTGCCCGTCAGCAGTACGCCGCCGGTCACAATTTCAAAGAAAATCACCAGCACCACAAAGCCCAGCAAATTGGCCGATTTGGAAAAGAGCTGTTTAGGCGTCAGCATGCCGGAGGCCTGCTTCTGCTCCGCCGCAATATTTGCATTGCTCATGGGGTACACCTCCCGTCAGATCATATATTGGATAACATCCGCCTCGCCAAGCTCCGGACTGCGATCGAAGGACTTGGCGATTTTCCCATCCCTGAGTACCAGAATCCGATCGCTCATGCCGATGAGCTCCGGCAGTTCCTCGGAAATCATGATGATGGCCTTGCCTTGGCTGCGAAGGTCCTCCATAATGCGGTAGATCGTTTCCTTCACGCCGATGTCAATGCCACGCGTCGGGCAGTCCAGGATAAACACGTTGGAGTTATTGCCCAGCCACTTGGCCAACACAACCTTCTGCTTGTTGCCGCCGGACAGCTCGCTGCACGCTTGGGACAAATCGCGCATCTTGACGCTCAGCTTGGCGCACCATGTGCTTGTCAGCTGCTTTTCGCTTGCGGGAGTAATGAAGAAGCCCAGCTTCTTCAGGTTGTTCAGGGACGGGAGGACAACGTTTTCCCGGACGCTCAATGTGATCAGCATGGATTCCGTGTCGCGGTTTTTTGACATAAAGCCAATGTGTGATGCAATCGCCTTGTGGGGGGAGGTGATCCGCCCATACCCCGGCGCGGTCACTTCGCCGTGCTCCGGCTTGGTCAAGCCAAAGGCCACCTTGCCCACCTCATGGATGCCGCAGTCCGACAAGCCGGCCAAGCCGAGGATCTCGCCCTCATGCAGCGAAAATGTGATGTCCTTCAGAATCCCCGATGTGATATCCTTCAGTTCCAGCGCCACCGGCGCATCCGCAGGCACAGGATCGTAATCCCCGCGATAGAAATCGTCCACCACTTCACGACCTACCATCAAGGCTTTCATCCGCGACTCGTCCATTTCGTTTTCGCCGAGCGTCGCAATGTATTTGCCGTCCCGCAGGATGGTGACGCAGTTGCAAACGCGGGCCAGCTCGTCAATATCGTGGGAGATAAAAATGATGGACTTTCCGGCCTCCTTCAGCTGCCGGATCAGCTCGTACAGGATGTCGCGTCCCTTCTGCGGAAGGGCCGTGGTGGTTTCATCCACAATAAAAAGCTCCGGGAGCTTGTAAAATGCACGCGCGATCTCCACCAGCTTCCGATCCTCGAAGGATAGGGTGCCCGTCATCGCGTCGGGCGCGATATCCGTTACGCCGATCTTTTTCAGCAGCGCCGCCGCGTCCGCCGACAGCTTGCGGCTGTTCAGGAGGCCGAAGCGGCAGTACTGATCCTCGCGTCCCGCAAAAATATTGGCCGCCACCGAGATGGTATTGATCGTTCCCTGCTCCTGCACAATCATGCTGACCCCGTGATTGCTTGCGTCAAAGCTGTCCGCCGGCTTATAGGGCTCCCCAAACAGGAACATTTCGCCCTCGTCCGCCTTGAGATTGCCGGAGATGATTGCGGATAGCGTTGATTTGCCCGATCCGTTTTCGCCAATCAAGCCGTGCACTTCTCCGGGGTAGACGGTCAGAGACACCTTTTGCAACGCTTTTGTGGAAGTAAAGGACTTTGATATCTCCCTCACTTCGATCAAGGGGGTTCTTTCCATTCACACCACGACCCTTTCCCTGTCCTGCCGCTTTGCAGGGGTGTATATTTCGCGCTTACGTTTCGCAACTAACTTGCGTTACTGAGACTATAACATGCCGCCTTCTAAAAATCAATACTTTTGGGGAATATTTTTGTGTTGGAAAAACGGATGCACGTCAGGAAGCGCGCAAAACGGCCTAAAAGCTGTGTAAATCATCTCTTCCGAGTCCCTTGCGCAGAGCTTTGGCCGTACCATAACGGCCAAACAGCCGCACCTTGCTGGAGAAGTTGCCATGCGTTAGCGGGCCCGCCCAAATTGACAAACAAAAACAGCATTGGGCGGCCTTCAGAAACGCTGATGTAACCCGAAAACGCTGAAATAGCCCAAAAAACGCAGACAAAACAAAGTATCCTTACAGGACCTTCAAATCCTATAAGGATACTCGGTATGGTGCTGATGGCGGGACTTGAACCCGCAAGCCCAAGGGCGAGGCATTTTAAGTGCCTTGTGTATGCCGTTCCACCACATCAGCTTGGCGGAGCTATTGTAGCATCCCGCAGGCGCAAAGTCAATCGCGCGGAGGGCTTGCGCGGTCAAATCGCGCGCTTGGTTTCCCACTCGTGCCCGCGGAACCGCAGCCCGAACGCAAAGGAGCGGGCCAGCCAGTCCATGCCCATGGCGATCCAAACGCCAATCACCCCAAGGTTCAGCACAACGCCAAACAGCAGCGCCGAGCCCAGCCGGAATACGATCATCGAGGCGATACCGACGACCATGGTAAACTTGGCGTCTCCGGCGGCGCGGATGCCGTTGGACAGGTTGAAGGACGTGGGGTGCAGCAGCGTGGCCATGACGTTGTGCATTAAAATGAGAATAAAGCTCAGGCGGGCGGTCTCCGCCGAAACGTTGTACAGGCTCAGGATGAGGGGGGTCGCCGCCAGCACCAGCAGCGTCAGCGCGCCCGTGGCGAGGTACGAGACCTTCATGAGCTTGCGCATGTACAGCCGCGCCTGCCCGTACTCGTTTGCGCCCACGCATTGGCCGATGACCGTCACGATGGCAAGGTTGACCGCGCTTACCACCACAATGGCGATCATATCCACGCTGCCCGCGATGCCGTTGGCCGCAATTTGATCGGTACCGAACAGCGCCACAATGCTGGTCACCAGCACGCGGCCCAGCGCAAAAAGCCCGTTTTCAATGCCGTTGGGCACCGCGATCTTGAGAATACGCCTGCGGATATCCGCGTTGCCGTGGAGAACGTTCGCCCAGCTCACAGCCGCCGGATTGCTCTTGCGGAAGGCCAGCCCGGTCATCAGCAGCCCCGCCACCATGCGGGAGATCAGCGTCGGCACGGCCACGCCCGCAATGCCCGCCTTGAGCACATACACGCCGATGGCGTTGCCGACAATGTTGATGGCGTTCATCAGCAGCGAGACGCGCATGGTCGCGCCCGTCTTTTCCATGGAGCGGAACAGCGCGGCGGACGAGTTGTACAGCCCGATGAAGGGGATGGAGAACGCCGTGATGAAAAAGTAGCTCGTGGCCGCGTCCATCACGTTTGGGTCGATGGAGCCAAACAGCAGCCGCAGGATGGCCTTGTGCAGCAGCACGCAGACCACCGTGACCCCGGCGGAAATCCAAAACGTCAGGGACACAAGCTGGCCCGCGGCCCGCCGCGCCTGCTCGCCCTGCCTGTTGCCAAGGTACTGCGCCACGATCACCGCGCCGCCCGTCGCCAGCGCCGTGAGCAACGTGATGATCAGATAGCTGACCATATCCACCAGCGCCACGCCGGACAGCGCCTCCGCGCCGGAGATCGTCGCGCTGTCGGCTGCGGAGACCATCACCGTATCGGCGATGCCGACCAGCATCACCAGCACCTGCTCCACCACCAGCGGGAGGATCAGCCTGCGGAGCGCCTGATTGGTAAACATCGGCGCGGAGGGACTCGCGAGGGTTTGCTGACTCATGGGCGGCCTCGTTTCTGCGCGCGGACGTAAGCGCCGCGTACAAGAACATTCTAGCACTTCAAGCTCACTTTAAGTCAAGCGTTTTTCGGGCGCGGAATGCGCGTGTAATAGTGCTCGTCGTCCTCATGGTGGATGTACGCGCCGTTGTTCCTCTGCACGCGCAGCGAGGCCGGGTTGCTCTTGTTGACGGACAGATACGCCTCGTCCTCCGATAGGAGCGGCCACGCCTTTTCCCGCGTCAGCGCCAGCCCGCGCGTGGCGTAGCCCCTGCCCCGATACGCCGGGCTCACGCCGTAGCCGATGTGCCCCGCCCCGTCGCGCAGCGCGTCATTCAGGCAGTGCCGCACGCGGAACAGCCCCACGATGCGATCCTCATCCCACAGGAAGAACGTGGTCTGCGGCACGTAGCCCGGCCGCAGGCCAAGGCCCGACGCGTAGCCGATCAGCCTCGGCAGCGTATCGCTGAAAAACGCCTCGCGGCTCACGCCGTGGTCCGGGTTGGTAAAGCCGTTTTCATCGGCGGGCAGGGCGGTCAGATAGGCGTACTCCGCGTCCGCGTCCGCCGGGTTGATCGGCTTGAGGTACAGCATGGCAAGGCCTCCTTTGCGGTTTGGCAGATGATTCGGCGCGGGGGTGGGGAAGACCTGCTTGCCGACCGCGCTGCCACACGAGCCACGGCGGCGCAGCCGATAGCTCAAGCGGCCGAGTGCGATGGAGCGCTTCTCCCCGCGCAAAGAGCAGCGGCCCGTTTGGTCGCATATCGTTGCGACGGCTGAGGTTGCATTGCATAATGATGCGATGGCGGGCGACTGGTCTGCACAAACGCGGGAGAGGCCCCAGCCCCTCCCGCGCACTCCTATACGCTTGTTGCCCGATCAGCAGCAGCCCTGCGCCATCATTGCGTCGGCCACCTTGAGGAAGCCCGCGATGTTCGCGCCGACCACGTAGTTGGTGGGCTTGTCGCCGTACTCCTTGGCGGCGGCGGCGGCCTGCTCAAAGATGCCCTTCATAATGCCCTTGAGCTTCTCGTCCACCTCGTCAAACGTCCAGCTCAGGCGCTGGCTGTTCTGGCTCATCTCCAGCGCGCTGGTGGCCACGCCGCCCGCGTTGGCGGCCTTGCCGGGGGCAAAGAGCACATCGGCGGCTTGCAGGGCCTTGGTGGCCTCCAGCGTGGTGGGCATGTTCGCGCCCTCGCCCACGGCAAAGCAGCCGCTTGCGATCAGCGCCTTCGCGCCGTCGAGATCCAGCTCGTTCTGGGTGGCGCAGGGCAGGGCAATATCGCACTGGATCGTCCAGATGCCCTTGCAGCCCTCGTGATACTCGCTGCCGGGCATGCGCGCCGCGTATTCCTTGATGCGGCCGCGCTCGACCTCTTTGATCTGCTTGACGACGGCAAGGTCGATCCCGTTCGCGTCGTTGTTCAGCACCTGGGCCGCGAAGGTGGGCCGGTGGCGTTGCAGCGCGCCCACGACCTCCCGCATCGGCAGCACGACGCGGCGCAAGGCCACGAGGTCTTTGCGGATCGAGTACACGCGCCGCGCGAAGTCGCGCCCGTGTGCCCGGTCGGCGAACAGTTCGTCCTCCAGATCCTCGATGACGTCATCGAGTTGCTGGATGGTGTCGAAGTGTCCGTCGACCACCGCGTCGAGCAGCCCGTGCACG
>CAYOYK010000031.1:0-27505 GCA_964408185.1 uncultured Oscillospiraceae bacterium
TTTTACTGTGTGAAAACCAGACCGGCTATCAAAACCTGACCAAGCTGATCAGTCAGGGCTTTACCGAGGGTTTTTACTACCGTCCAAGGCTGGATTATGCTCTGCTGAAGGAGCACGCCGAGGGGCTCATCTGCCTGAGCGCGTGCCTGAGCGGCGACCTGCCAAAGCTGCTGTTGCAGGGGCGGCGGGACGAAGCCCGCGCCTACGCGCTGGATATGCGGCAGATTTTCGGAAAAGACAACTACTTTATCGAAATCATGGATCACGGCATCCCGGAAGAACGGCAGGTGTTGCCGGAGTTGATCGCCCTGTCACGCGAAACGGGCATCCCGCTGGTAGCCACCAACGACTGTCATTACCTGCTGCGCAAGGACGCCGCCGCGCAGGAAGTGCTCATGTGCGTGCAGACCGGTAAAACCCTTCAGGATGAAGCCCGCATGCGCATGGAAAGCGAAGCGGAAATGCGGCAGGTGTTTCCCGCCCTGCCCGAAGCCATTGACCGTTCGGCGGAGATTGCCGCGCGCTGCAACGTGGCGTTTGACTTTGCTACCCGTCACCTGCCCAACTACCCCATCCAAACCGGGGAAACGCCGCTGGAGATGCTCACCCGCCTGTGCATGGAGGGTTTGCGCGCCTTTTATCCCGGTCAGGCGGAAAACCCGGACAGCGAACCTCGGAAGCGGCTGGCGTACGAGCTGGATGTTATCTCCCAGATGGGCTTTGTGGATTACTTTTTGATTGTGTGGGACTTTATCGACTACGCCAAGCGCAACGGCATCATGGTCGGCCCCGGGCGCGGCAGCGGCGCGGGCAGCATCGTGGCCTACACGCTGCGCATCACCATGCTCGACCCCCTGCGCTACAACCTGCTCTTTGAGCGCTTCTTGAACCCCGAGCGCATCAGTATGCCGGATATCGACGTAGATTTCTGCTATGAGCGCCGTCAGGAGGTCATCGACTACGTAACCCGTAAATACGGCGGCGACCATGTGGCGCAGATCATCACCTTCGGCACCATGAAGGCCAAGGCCGTCGTGCGGGATGTGGGCCGCGTGCTGGGCATGAGCTACGCCGCCGTGGACGCGGTGGCCAAGGCCATTCCCTTCGCGCTGGATATGACGCTGCAAAAGGCGCTGGAGGTCAGCCCGCAGCTCAAGGAGATGTACGATACCGACCCGCAGGTCAAGCGGCTGATCGACACCTCGCTCACGCTGGAGGGCATGCCGCGCCACGCCAGCACGCACGCGGCGGGCGTGCTCATCACGGCCAAGCCCGTTACCGAGTACGTTCCGCTCCAGCTCAACGACGATGTGGTGACCACGCAGTACCCCATGGGCACGCTGGAGCACTTGGGCTTGCTGAAAATGGACTTTCTCGGCCTGCGCACGCTCACCGTGATCCGCGATACGCTTGATCTCCTGCGCCAGCGCGGCGTCCGGATGAAAAGCGAGGACATCCCGCTGGACGACCCGGAGGTCTACCGCATGATCTCCTCCGGCGATACCGACGGCGTGTTCCAGCTGGAATCCAGCGGCATGCGCCTCTTTTTGCAAAACATGAAGCCCGCCTGCTTTGAGGATATCATCGCCGCGATCTCGCTCTACCGGCCCGGCCCGATGGACTCCATCCCGCGCTATATCGCGGGCAAGCAGGATCCCTCCACCGTGCGGTACGAAACGCCGCTGCTCGCCCCGATACTGGACGTGACCTACGGCTGCATGGTCTATCAGGAGCAGGTCATGCAGATCGTGCGCGACTTGGCCGGGTACAGCCTTGGCCGCAGCGACCTGATGCGCCGCGCCATGGCCAAAAAGAAGCACGACGTCATGGCGCAGGAGCGCGAGTATTTTATCCACGGCATGACGGACGAGGACGGCAAGGTGGTCGTGGACGGCTGCATCCGCCGGGGCGTGCCGGAGAAGGTGGCCGAGAAGATATTCGACGATATGAGCGCCTTCGCCAGCTATGCCTTTAACAAAAGCCACGCGGCGGCCTACGCTGTGGTCGCCGTGCAGACCGGCTGGCTCAAGCGCCATCACCCCGTGGAGTTTATGGCTGCGATTATGAACAGCGTCATGGACAACGCGGGCAAGGTGGCCGGGTACATACAGTACTGCCGGGAGCACAAGATCCCCATTCTCCCGCCGGATGTGAACAAGAGCTACTGGAAGTTTTCCGTGGATACCGACGCGCAGGGCACGCCGGGCATCCGCTTCGGCGTGGGCGCGGTCAAAAACGTGGGGCAGGCGGCGGTGGAGGCCATCGTGCGCGACCGCGAGGGCAAGCCCTACCAGAATTTGTTTGATTTTATCCGCCGCGTGGACGTGGAGTCCGTAAACAAGCGGGTGGTGGAAAGCCTCATCAAGGCCGGGGCGTTTGACGGCGGCGGCTACAACCGCGCGCAGCTGCTGGAGGTGTACGAGGGCGCGCTGGACGGCGCGGTGCAGGAGAAAAAGCGCAACGTTGCCGGGCAGCTTTCGCTGTTTGATCTGGGCGGCGTGGCGGACGATTCCGCACCCGATTTCCACGTGCCCGCCGTGCCGGAGTTTGAGCGTAAAGCCCTGCTCAACATGGAAAAAGAGATGACCGGGGTGTACATCACCGGGCACCCGCTGGACGAGGTGGCCGATCAGCTCCGCGCGGGCTACACCACGGCGCTGGACGTCGCCGCCATGGGCGAGGGAGAATCCCACGGGCTGCAATACGACGGCACGCCCGTGACCATGGCGGGCATCCTCACGGCCACCAAGGGAAAGCTGACCAAAAAGGGCGCGATGATGGGCTTTCTCACGCTGGAGGATTTGTCGGGCCAGCTGGAGGGCCTCGTGTTCCCCAAGGTGTACGAGCGCTATGTGACCATGCTCTCGGCGGACGCGCTTGTGGTGCTGACGGGCAAGCTCTCCTTCCGCGAGGAGGAGGAGCCCAAGCTGCTGGTGGATACCGTCGCGCCGCTCACAGCGGCCACCCTGCCGCCGCAAAAGCAGGCCCGGAGCGGGCGCGCTGATTGGCGGCCGCAGCGCGAGCCTGCCCCCGCCGCGCAAGCGCACCCGACGCTGTTTGACGGCTTTGATTACAACATGGAGCTGCCCTTGCAGCCCTCTATTCACCCAAAGGGCGAGGCGGACGCTCCCGCTGCCCGCGCCGCCGCGACCTCCGCGCCGGAGATATCCGCCGCCCGCGCCGCCGCGACCCCAACATCGGAGCCACCCGCCGCCCGCGCCGCCGCAACCTTCGCAGCGGAGCCACCCGCCGCCCGCGCCGCCGCGACCCCAACATCGGAGCCACCCGCCGCCCGCGCCGCCGCGACCTCCGTGCCGGAGCCGCCCGCCACCCGCGCTGCCGCGGCCCCAACATCGGAGTCGCCCACCGCCCGCGCCGCGACCTCCGCGCCGGAGCCGCTCGCCGACCTGTGGCTTTCGCAGTCCGACGAGCTGCCGGACGACGCGGAGCTTGGCTGGCTCGATGAGGACGCGCCCGATTGGCTCGTGCCCGCATCGCCCGCGACCGTCGCGGCTCCCGGCATCGCGGCGGAGGCTGCCGCGCCGCGCGCGTCGGCTGTCACACCGCGCACGTCGGCTGTCGGCCATCCGGCTGACCCTGCTCTCGCGCGCCCGGCAACCCCTGCCCCCGCACATGCGGCTCCCGCGCATGCGGCCGACCCGACTCCCGCACATGAGTCCGCCCCGGCTTCCGCGCGTCCGGCAACCCCTGCCCCCGCACATGCGGCTCCTGCGCATTCGGCCGACCCGGCCCCCGCACATGCGACTCCCGCGCATACGGCTCTCGCACATGCGTCCGCCCCGGCCCCCGCCGAGCCTCGCCTCACCGACGCGCAGCGCGCCAAACGCGCGCCCCGCAAGCTGTGCGTGCAGCTCTACGGCCGCCGCGAGATGGCGCAGCTGCAAGCCATGACGGCCGCCTGCCCCGGAGATATTCCCGTCTACGTCAAGCTGCAAAGCGAGGACATTACGCTGCTGCTGGCCTCCGATTGGTGGTGCGACGGCGGCGACGCGCTGCTGGCCGAGCTGGCGGACGCGTTTGGCGCGGAAAACGCGCTTCTCAAGGAGAATCCCGCCGCAAAGGGGTAACGCGCAAGCGTCCGCACACCCGCCGCGGATTTTTCGCCTGCCGCTCCCGCCCTCTTCACCTTCCGTTCATAATCGTCTGCTACACTGACCCCGTGCTACATCAAAAGGCGCGGGGACGGGCTTGCGAAACGGCTTTTGCGCAAGAACGCCCGAAGGGTTTGCCTCGGCCCGCCATGGCGGCGGTCGTCGGTTCTGATGTACAACCGACGGCCCGTTATGTTTTTTGCAACGGGCTTGAGGCGGCGGGAGCGCAGCGGCGCTTGCACCGCCCCTTCCACAGGATCGTCCCCTGCGCGTCAAGCGTTTCCCGCCGGACGGAAGCACCCGCCCGCGTGAAGATAAATATCCCGTGCCGGAGCGCAAGCCGCCCCGGCGCTGTTTGTCGACTCCCCGTGAAGGGCTTGGGGAGCCGCGCTCCCCAAATGGATTCCGCCTTCAGCGACATGTGCGTTGAAGGCGGCGGCGTTGCGAAGCAACGCTACCCTACGCTTTTCACCGGCCGCGTTCTGTGAGGGAGGCCCACCGCCGACCGAACAGGTTGCAGGCGAAAAGCGCAAACCTCAAAAAAGCGGCGCAGCCGCTTTTTTGATACGCTGTGCCGGAGCGCAAGCCGCCCCGGCGTTTTTTTTACAACCGCGTGCAAGAAACCGCGCCTCTGTCTCGTTGGGATACACAGAGCGATGCGTGCTCCCGTACCAAAGAAATGGAGGCGTTCCCATGGCCGACGCAGTATTCAACTTTTTGCATGATAACAAAGGCTTGCCCTTTCGCACCATGACGGTGTTCAACTGGCTGCTGGAGGCGGCCCTGCTGGGCGGACTGCTGATTTTGCTGGTGCTGCTGGTCCGCGCGCTGCTGCGCGGCAAGGCGGGCAGCAAGGCGATCTGTCTGGCGTGGCTGCTGGTGGCCGCGCGGCTGCTGATCCCCATAGCGCTGCCCAACCCGCTGATGAACGAGCTCAAGCCCACCGATTCCACCGATACCGTCGCCCGCCCGGTGGCCGACCAATTCCGCGTGCGGTATATCGACGCGATGTGTGACCTCGCGTGGGATTTCAACGCAAACGATACGCTGGCGGTACAGAACGCGCCGTATGATCTGCCCAACCTCCTCAGCGATATCGCCTGCTACACCGCGTACGGCTGGCTGGGCAAGTGGTACTTCTTCGCGTATCTCGCGGGCGTGGGCGGCGTGGGCGTGTTTATGCTCTGCCGCAATTTGGGCTTCCGCGGCAGGCTGAAAAAGAGCGCGCGCGGGGAGCTTTCCGGCGAGGCGCTCGTGGCCTATCATCACCTGTGCGACGAGCTGGGGCGCATGCCGCTGCCTGTTACGCTTTGTGACGCGCTGCCCGGCGCATGCGTCGTGGGCGTGTTCCGCCCGCGCATCGCGCTCTCCGCGGAGCTGGACGACGAGGCCGCGCAGGCCGAGCTTCGCCGCGCGCTGCTGCTGACGCGCTATCCCGCGTGGAACATCCTGCGCGATGTGTGCTGCGCCGTGCAGTGGTTCAACCCGCTGGTGTGGGTCGCCGCCTTCATGAGCCGCAGCGATCAGCTTCGCGCGGCGGACGAGCGCATGGCTGCCGGACTGAACGCCGAGCAGCGCAATCAGCAGGCCGCGCGCCTGCGCCGCTTGGCCGACCTCAAGGCCGTTCCCGCCCTCACGGTGCTTGCCAGCCCCGTGTCTCTGCGCGCGACCGCCATGCAAAAGCGCATCGCCGCGCTCTCGCAGGAGCCGACGCCCGCCCGCAAGGGCTGGCGCACCGGGCTGATCGTCGCCATGGCGGTGCTCACGCTGGCGAGCTTCTTTGTGGCGAACACAGGCTTTTCCAAAACAGGCGTCATGTCGTGGTATGACAACGGGGACTCCGAGTATCCGGAATACGACGCGGAAAGCGATCCGTATTACGTTTACTCCGTGGCCAACTACCCGGATATCAGCGTGGAGAACGCCGCGCGCTATGCCCGCGAGGATCTGATCACCAACGACGGCTTCCCGGAGAGCGAGGCCGACGCGAGCCGCTTCGTCTCCGCCTACGATCGGAACGATCAAAAGTATGTCGTCCGCTACCGCATCGACCGGGCGACGGCGGGCGAAAGCGCGCTGGCCTATCTGGACACATGGTTCCCCGGCGCGGAAAGCTGCGCCGTCGTGTGGCGGTTTTCCAGCTATGATACCATCAATTCCAAGGGCCGCGAGGGGAGCTGGAGCACCGATATCGCGCCGGACGCGGACGGCGTGACCTCCGCGCAGGCGGGGCAGATCGCGCGCGACGCGCTGGTCGCCCATTGGGGCATGGCCGAGGCCGACGCGCAGGAAATCAAGCTGTCCGACTCGGACGTTCAAAAAATGACGGGGGACGCGTTCTTCGCCTCGCAGGGCTGGCCCGATACCTACTGGATCGTCTACCTCGGCTGCACCAAGGAGCCCGGCTCGCCCTGCCGCATGGTGTTCCTCGATGCGAAAACGGGCGAGGCGTTCCTGTTCTTTGACTTTGTGCAAAACGGCTGACGGGCCGACGGAACCGGGCGGGGGAGGCACCCTCGCCCGGTTTTGTTGTGCCGCCGCGCATCCCGCCCGCGTTGCGGCGCGGCGCCGGGATGTGGTATAATGGAATATAAATTGTGCGGAGGGAGGGCTGCCCATGGCCAAAAAGAGCGTGCTGCTGGTGGACGGGTACAGTCTCATCCATCGGGGGTTCCACGCGCTGCCGCTGCTCAGCGCGAACGGCGTATACACCAACGCGGTGCAGGGCTTTTTTTCGATGCTCTTCCGCGCGATCGGCGAGTATCGCCCGGACGCGCTCTTGGTGATGATGGACGTGCACGCGCCCACCTTCCGCCATACGATGTATGAGGATTACAAGGCCGGGCGCAAGCCCACCCCGCCGGAGCTGCGCCCTCAGTTTGATCTGACGCGCGAGCTGCTGGCCGCCATGGGCGTGACCGTGTGCGAGCTGGCGGGCTACGAGGCCGACGACCTGCTGGGCACCGTGGCGCGGCAGGCCAACCAGCAGGGCTGGCACGCCTATGTGCTCACCGGCGATCGGGACAGCCTGCAGCTTGTCGGCCCGGAAACGCAGCTCATCCTCACCAAGACCGGCGTGAGCGAAAGCCTGCTGCTGGGGCCGGACGATGTGCTGGATACCTTCGGCTACACCCCCGCGCAGGTGCCCGACATGAAGGGGCTCATGGGCGACAGCAGCGATCACATTCCCGGCGTGCCCGGCGTGGGCGAAAAGACCGCGCTCAAGCTCATCCGGCAGTACGGCACGCTGGAAAACACACTCGATCATGCTGCCGAGCAAAAGGGCAAGCTGGGCGAAAAGCTCGTGCAGTATCGCGAGCAGGCCGAGCTGTCCAAGGACTTGGGCACCATACGCCGCACCGCGCCCGTAGCGCCCGCGCTGGACGAGTGCGGCCTGCAAAGCATGCCCGACGGCGTGGACGCGCTCAAGCGCTACCAGCTCAATCGGCTGGCCCAGCAGCTTGCCGCCCTGTTTGATATAAGCACAGACGCGCCGGAGGCCGCGCAGGCCCGCAGCGCGTACCAAAGCGCCGTCCGCGAGCAGGCGCGTGCCGCCGATGCCGACGCGCCCGCGCAGCGCACCACCGCCGCGGGCAAGCGCGCCGGGGGCGGGGCCGTCGCCTCCTCGGCCCCGGCCGATCCCATCGACGCGCTGGAGGCTGATTTTCCGGCCCGCGACGCGCGCCCGCCCCTCCTCGAGGAGGCCGAGCTGTCCGCGCTGGCGCTCCGCTTGGCAACGGAGGCCCTCGCCGTGCCGGACGCGGTGCGCGCGGCGCTGGACGCGCCCGTGGGCGCATTGAGCGCGGACGAAGCCGCCGCCGAGGAACCGGGCCAAACGCCCATCGCCGTCTATGCCGCGCCGGACGCGCTCTCGCTGTGCCTGCCGGACGGCACGCTGTACACCGTGCCGCTGCTGGTCGATCTGACCCGCGACGGCCTGCCGGAGGAGGTCGCGTGGACGGCGCTGAGCCCCCTGCTGCAAGCCCGCCCGCTCCTTGTGCACGGGGCCAAGGCGCTGTGGCGCGGGCTGTCGCGGCTGGGCCTGCCGCTGCCGCGCACGTTCATGGACACGCTGCTGTCCAGCTATTTGCTCTTCCCCAACCAGAAGGACTTTGCGCTGTCCGCGCCGGAGGGCGGCGCGCCCGACGCGCATACGCTGTACCAGACCGCGCTGACGCACCGCCTGCGGCTGTCGGCCAAGGGCATGCTGGCGCTGCTGGCCCGGCTGGAGCAGCCGCTTACCCGCACGCTTTTTGACATGGAGCAGATCGGCTTTACGGTGGATCAAGCCGCGCTGGCCGCGCTGGGCCGCACCTTTACCGAGGAGGCCGATTTCGCCCGCGGCGAGGTTTACCGCCTGACGGGCAGCGACGACTTTAACCTCAACAGCCCCAAGCAGCTGGCCGAGGTGCTGTTTGATAAGCTCGGCCTGCCCTCCGGCAAAAAGGGCAAGGCGGGCGCGCGCTCCGTGGACGCGGAGGTGCTGGAGGGGCTGCTGTCCCTGCACCCGGCCATCGAGCCGCTGCTGAGCTATCGCAAGCTGGTCAAGCTCAACGGCACGTATATCGACGGTCTCCGGCGTCTCACCGACGCGGGCGGCCGCGTGCATACTACCTTCGACCAGACCGCCGCCGTCACGGGGCGCATCAGCTCGCTGGAGCCTAATTTGCAGAACATACCCGTGCGCAGCGAGCAGGGCCGCGAGATCCGCCGCGCGTTTGTGGCCAAGCCCGGCTGCACCCTGCTGGATGCGGATTACAGCCAAATCGAGCTGCGCGTGCTCGCCCACATGAGCGGCGACCCGGCCATGCGGGACGCGTTTGTGCGCGGGCAGGATATTCACGCCCGCACCGCCGCCGAGGTCGCCGGCGTGCCCATCGAGGACGTTACGCCCGATATGCGCCGCCGCGCCAAGGCCGTCAACTTTGGCATCGTGTACGGCATCAGCGGCTTTGGACTGGCAAGGAACATCGGCGTAAGCCGCAAGGAGGCCGACGAGTTTATCAAGCGCTACTTTGAGCGCTACCCGGACGTAAAGCGCTTTATGGACGAGTGCGTGCGCACGGGCTACGAGCGCGGCTATGTGGAAACGCTCTTCCGCCGCCGCCGCCCCCTGCCGGAGCTAAGCTCCCTCAACCGCAACGTGCGCGCCTTTGGCGAGCGCGCCGCCATGAACACGCCCGTGCAGGGCTCGGCGGCGGATCTCATCAAGCTGGCGATGGTGCGCGTGCACGACGCGCTCGCGGACGGCGGCTTCGGCGCGAGGCTGATCCTGCAGGTGCACGACGAGCTGGTGGTCGAGTGCCCCCTGCCGGAGGTGGAGCCCGTGAGCCGCCTCCTGCGGGACTGCATGCAAAACGTGGCCGCGCTGGCCGTGCCGCTGGTGGCCGACGTGGGCGTGGGCGAAAGCTGGTATGAGGCCAAGACGTAAGCCCGCCGCGGCAAGGATTTTCCGTTCCGATTCGTTCTTTGCAAAGGAGGCCCTATTATGCGCGTATTGGCCGTAACAGGCGGCATCGCCTGCGGCAAATCCACCGTGACCGAGCTTTTCCGTTCGCTCGGCGCGACCGTCATCGACGCGGACGAGATCAGCCGCGAGCTGACCCGTCCGGGCGGCGAGGCCCTGCCGGAGATACTGGACGCCTTCGGCGACAGCGTGTTTGCGCCCGATCTCTCGCTGGACCGCGCGGCGCTCGCGCAGGCCGTCTTTGCCGATAGCGCCAAGCGCCGCAAGCTGGAGGGCGTCCTGCACCCGCGCATCCGCGCCGAGATCATCCGCCAAATGAAGCAATGCGAGGCAGACGGCGCGCAGACCGTTGTGCTGGATATTCCGCTGCTGTTTGAGTGCAATATGCAAAACCTCGCCGATACCATCATCTGCTGCGATTGCCCGCGCGCCGTGCAGGTGGAGCGCCTGCGCGCCCGCGACGGCATGGGCGAGGAGGACGCGCGCAGGCGCATCGAAAGCCAGATGTCCAGCGCGGAGCGCACCCGCCGCTCCGATTTTGTGCTGGATACCGACCGCCCCCTTGAGGCCACGCAGGCCCGCGCGCGGGAAATCTATCAAAACGCCTAACGCAAAGGAGAGCTCATGCTGTACACCCGCATCCGCCACGCCCCGGACGACGACGAGCACGCGCCGCAGGACTATCGCTATGTCCACTCGGTGCGCGAGGGCGAGCGTCAGCGCCAAGCCGAGGCCCAGCGCCAGCGCCAGAGCGCCGTGGTGCGCCACCGCGCCCTCCCGGCGGACAGCCCCGCGCGCGCCGACGAGTACGGCACGCGCGCGCGCCAGCCGTATATTTTGCGGCAGGAGGCCGCCCAGCAGGGCTTTGCCTCCGCCGCCCAGCCCCGGCCCGCGAGCGCGCTGGTGCGCCGTGTAGCGGACGACAGCCCCGTGGCGTATCCCGGCGAGAGCGGCTTCCGCACCGCCCGCCCGGACGAGCCTGCCGCGTCGGCTCCGCCCGCTGTGCCAACTCGACCCGCCGCGCTGGCTCAGTCTGCCGCGTCGGTTCCGCCTGCCGCCGAGCCTCCGCGCTTCGTCCTGCCGCAGGAGGATGAGGGCGGGCCAAGCTATCGGCGCTATCGCCGCCAGTCGGCGGCGCTGCGCGAGGACGCGACGGCGGGACAGCCCGCCGCAATGGCGGGACAGCCTGCCGCAATAGCCGGACAGCCCGCCGCAACGGCGGACGGGCAAGCCCCCGCCGCGTCGGCCCATTCCGCCGCGCCGACCGCGCCGACCCGCGCAAGCCTTGCGCAGGATCCGTTTTCGCAGCCTGAGACCGTGCCCGTCTATCAGGACGGCGAGGGCCGCGCGTTTGCCGCGCCCGCCTCGCCGGAGGTGCCGGAGTGGTACCGCGTCGCCCAGCAGAACGCGCCGCTGGACAGCCGCCGCGCCGCCGCGCCGCGCGTGCAGCGCGCCGCCGCCGCCGAGCCGGACGAGGGCGACGAGGCCGTCTACCCCGACGCGGTGTACGACGGCTTGAGCGATCGGGAGCGCGCCGAGGCGCTCCGCCAGAACCAGTCGTCCGAGGGCAAGCCCTTCTTCGTGCGCGGGCGGGAGGCCTCCGCCGCGCCGCAGGGCGCGGGGTACACGCCGCGCCAGCCCAAGGCGTGGGGCGAGCCTGCCGCTGCCGTTCCGCCCCGCGCCGCCGCGCCGACCGCCTACGAGCGCATGCATGCCGCGCGCGGCGAGCGTCCCCGCATGGCTTCGCCGGAGCCGACCGACGCGGAACGCACCCAGTCGATTTTGCCGGAGCCGACCGTCCGCGAGCCCTACGGAGAGCGTCGGCCCGCGTCCGGCTACGATCCCTACGCCGACGCGCGCGCGCAGCAGCCCGCGTGGGATGGCGCCGGCTATCGCCCCGCGCAGCCGGAGACCCGTCCGCCCCGCCGCAATCCCTACGCGGACGAGGCCTATGCCGACGAGCCCTACCAGCGCCGCGCGCCCCGCGCCGCCCGCGAGGACGTGCCGGACGCGGAGGACAAGCCCGCCAAGCCCGGCGTCCCGTGGCTGGGGCTGGCGGCCGGGCTGATGTGCCTTGTCGCCATCGGGCTGTTTTTGCTGGGGCTTAGCTTCGAGCGGCAGGCGAAGGCCATCGAGGATGAACGCGCCGAGGCCGCGCTGGCGCTGGAAAACAAGTACCGCGTCACCCTCGTGGAGGACGGCGCGACCGCGGAGACCAGCCGCTTTGATACGTATCGCGCCCTCATCGAGCGCGAGGCCGAGGCCAACAACCTGCACCCGGCCTTTGTGTCCGCAATCATTTATAACGAGTCCACATTTCGCCCGGAGGTGGAAAGCAGCGTCGGCGCGCGCGGCCTGATGCAGATGATGGAGGAGACCGCCTCGTGGGTGGCCTCCAAAACGGGCTTCACAACGGGGTACAGCTTCGATCTGATGTACGACCCGGCCACCAACGTCAAGTTTGCCTGCTGGTACCTCCGCTACCTGAGCGATCAGTTCAACGCCGACCCGGTGCTGGTCGCGGCGGCCTTTCACGCCGGACAGGGCACCGTGAACAACTGGCTCGCGGATTCCTCCGTAAGCCCGGACGGCAAGAGCATCGACCTGAGCCGCATGCAGGACGGCCCCACCAAGCGATACGCCACGCGCGTGCTGGCCGCCTACGCGGCCTACAAGCGCCTGTTTTACGAAACCGTACAATGACGGCGCGTCTTGCGCCCGCCAAGGGAGGCAAATGATGACAAGCATTCGATCGTCCGCCCGCACGCGGCTTGCGTGCGCGCTGCTCGCGCTGCTGCTGGCCCTCGCCGCGCCCGGCGCGCTGGCCGAGAACGTCGGCGACTCGCTGGTGGTAGGCGCGCTTAGCACCGTGACCAACGAGATCCGGCCCTTTACGCCGCAGGAGCGCGATATTTTGAGCGTGTACCAAATGGTGTACGAGTCCCTTGTGTACATCGATGATAACGGCAGGCCCCAGCCCCTGCTCTGCGAAAGCTGGAACGAGACCGGCGATGGCAACACGTGGACGTTTGTCCTGCGCCAGAACGTGGTGTTCTCGGACGGCACGCCGCTGACCGCCAACGACGTGGCCGCGTCGCTGCAATACATCCTCAACCTTGCCAACGATGATACGGCGAACGACAAGGGGTTCTACCAGAACATCAAGTACGTGGTGGCCTCCGTAAAGGCGCTGGATGATCTGACCCTGCAGGTCAAGGCCAAGCGGCCGTATTACGGGCTGCTCTACGCCATGACATTCCCCGTCGTGCCCGCCAGCCAGGTGGATATGGCCGGCCCCGCGGGCACCGGGCCGTATACCATCAGCGTGTTTGAGCCGCTGGGCTACCTGTGGCTCGTCGCCAACGAGAGCTGGTGGCAGACGCCCCCCTCCGTAAAGGAGATCATGGTCACGTTTTACAGCAACAACAGCGATCTCATTACCGCCTACGAGTACGCCCGCGTGGATACCGCCTTTACCCGCTCCGTGGCCGCCGCGCAGTACAAAAGCGGCAACACGTCGCTGTCCATCACCTACTCCACGCGGCAGATGGAATGCCTGCTGATGAACCATCAGGAGTATCCGCTGGAATCCCTTGCGGTGCGGCAGGCCATCCGCGCGGCCATCGACTGCAAAGCGATCAGCAACGATGTGTACATGGGCCTCACCGTGGACGCGGATACGCCCGTGCCCAGCAACGCGTGGTATTACTTGGATAACGAAAAAACCTTCGCCTACAATCTGGAGCTGGCCCGCAGCCTGCTGGAGCAGGAGGGCTGGAGCGATTTGGACGACGATGGCATTTTGGATAAGGTGGTCAGCGACGGAAAGGTCAAGCACTTTGTGCTGCGCCTGTACGTGTACGAGGATCCCGTTAACAACGTGCGGTTTGAGACCGCCAACATGATTGCCGATATGCTGGGCGCGCTGGGCATCAAGGTCAACACGACCGCCATGACCTACGCCGAGGCGCAGAGCAAGCTGGAGGCGGGCGCGTATGACCTGATGCTCTGCGCGTTCCAGATGGACCAGATCCCCGACGCGGGCTTTATGCTCATGAAGGGCAACTCAGGCAACTACTGCCGCTATGTCTCCACCGAGATGACCGCTCTGTACAACACGCTGCGCGAGAGCACGGGCGAGGCGAGCTTTGCGCAGGCGCAAACGGCCATACAGCAAAAGTTTGCGGACGACGTGCCGTTTATCGTGCTGTTCTACCGCGCCGGGTCCATCCTCACCCGCAAAATGTACTCCACCGTGCGGGATATCCGGGAGTTTGAGCTGCTGCGCGGCGTGGAGTCCTTTGGGCGATAACGCGGCCGTGACGAGAGGAGGCGCATTTCCTTGCCAAGTACCCTGCGGCGGGCGCTAGCTTTGGCTTTGGCGCTGTGCCTGCCCTGCGCCGCGCTGGCGACCTCCGGCGAGGATACGGTGTATACGGGGCTGGAGGATAACACGGGCGAGACCCCCATCCCCGCGTCGCCGCCGGCCTATGTGGAGGCCCTGCTGGATGTGGCCCGCGCGGAGCTGGGCTATGTGGAGGGCCCCGACAACCAGAGCAAGTACGGCCTCTTGGCCGGGGACGAGCATGCCGCGTGGTGCGCGGAGTTTGTGTGCTGGTGCGTGGCCCAAACCGACGAGGCCCTTGGCACGGAGCTGCTCAACACGGTCTACCCGCTCTATTCCGGGCAGAATACCGGGCGGGATTGGTACATCGCGCGCGGCCGGTTTGTCAACCGCAAGGGCAATGTGGATGGCTGGGGCTACCAATGGCTGCTGGGCAGCGATACGCTGATGACCAAGAACGAGTACGTCCCCCGCCCCGGCGACCTGATGTTTTTTGCCTACAACGACGCGGGCGATACCGAGCACGTAGCGCTGGTGGAGTACAGCGCCTTGGATACGCGGGGCGCGGTGGTTGTGCATGTGATCGAGGGCAACAACCCGGACCGCGTGCGGCGCAACAGCTACTATCTGGATAACTCGCAGGTGCTGGGCTTCGGCTGCTGCGAGGATGTGGCGGGCACGACCATGCGCTTTGGCAACACGGGGGACAAGGTGCTGGCCCTGCAAAACGAGCTGAACGAGCTGGGCTTTTTGGGCAACCGTCACGTCACGGGGACGTTCGGCTCCAACACGCGCGCGGCGGTGGCCAGCTTTCAGCGCTTTATGGGGCTTACGGAGAACGGTCTGGCCGATCTTGCCACGCAGACCGCGCTGACAAAGGAGCTGGAGCGCAAGCGCTATGCCGACCCGGACAGCTGGCTGGTGGTGGACGAATAGAACCCGCGCCGACGTCGCGGCCGGCTGAAGCTATTCCTCCAGCGCCTCCCGCAGCGCCTCCCGCGCCCTTGCCTCTGCGCGGCTTACGGCCGATTGGTTCAGGTGCAGCGCGCGCGCCGTCTGGGCTTGGCTCAGCCCGGCGAGGCAGCGCAGGCGCAGCACCGCGCCCTGCGGCGGCGGCAGCCGGGTAATCAGATCGACCAGCAGCAAATAGCTTACAAAGTCGCTGCCCGCCGCCAGCACCTCGTGGCGCGGCGGGCCGTCCGGCGCGAGCGGCTCGTCCAGCGAGAGCGCCGCGCACGCGTCCTGCGCCGCGAGGGCCTCGCACAGATCGGCCGGGGTCAGCCCTGCGCGTTCGGCCAGCTCCTGCGCGGTCGGCTCGCGGCCCAGCTCCTCCTGCAGCGCCGCGCGCCGGGCCATTACGCGCGCGCGCAGGCGCAGCGCGTCGCGCGGCACGCGCAGGGGCGTGCACAGATCGGCGTACCGCTTCATCTCGCCCAATATCAGCGGCACTGCGTAGGTGGAGAACCTCGCGCCCCGGTTGGGGTCAAACCGCCGCGCCGCCGTCATCAGCCCCACGCAGCCCTGCTGGTACAGCTCCTCCGCGTTCAGCCCGCGGCCCGCGAACCGTCGCATGCAATGCCGTACCAGCCCCGCGTGCGCCATCGGCTCCGCGATCGGATCCGCCTGCACGGCCGCGCGACGCTCAGCCAAGCTGCCCCTGCCGGAGCAGCGCCGCGCCCTCGATGTACTTGCGCATGGTGACTGTGGTGCCCCGGTCCACGGCGCTTTGCACGTTGATGTGATCCATGAACGTCTGCATCACGCAAAAGCCCATTCCGCTCCGCTCCGAATCGTCCCCGGTGGAGAAAAAGGGCTGCATGGCCTGCTGGATATCCGCAATCCCGCAGCCGGTATCCCGCACGGTAAGCGTAAGCGTGCGGCGGTCGTCAAAGCGCGCGGAAAGCTCCACAAAGCCGCGCTTTCCGGCAGGGTATGCGTGGACGATGGCATTTGTTACGGCCTCGCTGACCGCCGTTTTGATATCCGCCATCTCCGGCAGCGTGGGGTTGAGCTGCACCGCGAAGGCCGCCACGGCGACGCGCGCGAAGCTCTCGTTTTGCGGAACGGCCAAGAACCGCAGCTCCATTTGGTTGTTCATAGGCCCAGCCCTCCATCCCTGACGATTCCGATGACCCTTTGCAGCCCCGACAGCCGGAACAGCCGCTCCACCGACGGCTGCATACCCGTCACATACAGCCCGCCGCCGCGCTGGCGCAGCAGCTTGAGCCGCCCCAGCAGCACGCCGATACCGGACGAATCCATAAAGCTCAGGTGCCGCATGTCCAGCAGCAGGCTGGTAACGCAGGGGTCGCGCAGGATCGCGTCCATCTGCGCGCGGATATCCGGCGCGGTGTAATGGTCCAGTTCGCCCGATAGCGCTACGGTAACGCAATCAGGGCTTGGGTTCCTGCTCTGCATGCCTGTCCTCCTTCCGGCGGTCGCGTCCGCGCCGCCCGGAGGGAAGGCTTCGCGGCGCACGGGCTTGCCTCCTTTGACGAAGAAGGACTGCTTTTGTCGAGGCAGCTTCGGCTCGCGCGCCAGCCGGTCGCGCCCCGCGAGGGGCTTGGGGAGCCGCGCTTCTCAAACGGATTATGCCTTCGACCGCGCGCCCCTCGGTTGACAAACGCCCCGCGCCATGGTATCGTAGAAAAAATCCACAGGGATGCTCGGCCCCCGCGCGACAACGCACGGGGGTCTTGCCAAAGGAGACGTCGCCGTGACAGAGGTATGGGTTCGCACGGGTTCGCCCTACGCCGCGCGCATCGGGCGCGGTCTGCTGGCGCGGCTGGGCGGTTGGCTCGCGGCGGAGGGCGCGCCGTGCCGCGCGGCGGTGATCGCGGACGATACCGTGGCGGCGCTTTACGGAGCGCAGGCGCTGGACAGCCTGCGCGGCGCGGGATTCGAGGCGTGCCTGTACGCGTTCCCTCACGGCGAGGCCAACAAGAGCCTTGCCACATGGGCGGCGCTGCTGAACTTCTTGTGCGAGAGCGGGCTGACCCGCGGCGATGTGATCGTGGCGCTGGGCGGCGGCGTAACGGGCGATCTGGCGGGCTTTGCGGCGGCGTGCTACCTGCGCGGCGTGCGGTATGCGCAAGCGCCCACCACGCTGCTGGCCATGGCGGACAGCGCCGTGGGCGGCAAGACGGGGGTCGATCTGCCCGCGGGCAAGAACCTGTGCGGCGCTTTTTGGCAGCCCTCGCTGGTCGTGTGCGATACCGCCGCGCTGGATACACTGCCCGAAAACGAGCTTGCCAACGGGCTGGCCGAGTGCGTAAAGCACGGCGTGCTGGCGGACGAGGCGCTCTTTGCGCTGCTGGAGTCCGGCGGCGCGCGGGCGCAGATAGAGCGCGTGGTGGCGCGCAGCATGGAGATCAAAGCGGATTATGTCGCGCGGGACGAGCGCGATCTGGGCGTGCGTCGGCTGCTCAACTTGGGCCACACGCTGGGCCACGCGGCCGAGACGGTCAGCGGCTATGCGCTCTCCCACGGGCAGGCGGTGTCGCTGGGCATGGTGTGGGCCGCTCGTATCGCTTGCAGCATGGGCCTTTGCGGGGAAGGCGTGCCCCGGCGCATCGCGGCCTGCCTCGCGTCGCTTGGCCTGCCCACGCGCGCGGAGCTGGATCCGGACGAGCTGGCGCGGGCGGCGCTGCATGATAAAAAGCGCGCCGGGGATACCCTTGTGCTGGCGCTGCCGGAGGCCGTCGGGCGGTGCGTGCTCCGGCCTGTGCCAGCGTCGGAGCTGCCCGCGCTGACGGCGCTGGCTCTGCGCGGGTAGCGCGAGCGATGCACCACGGCGCGCACGTACACACTCGCGTCCACGACGGGCGCTGGCTCTGCGCGGGTAGCGCGAACGATGCTCCACAGCGCGCCCGTACACACTCGCGTCCACGACGGGCGCTGGCTCTGCGCGGGTAGCGAAACGATGCGCCACGGCGCGCCCGTACATACTCGCGTCCACGACGGCGCTGGCTCTGCGCGGGTAGCGCGAAACGATGCTCCACGGCGCGCCCGTACACACTCGCGTCCACGACGGGCGCTGGCTCTGCGCGGGTAGCGCGAACGATGGGAGGGAACGGCATGGCATGCGAGTTTGGACGGATGCTCCGGGTGACGCTGTTCGGGCAGTCCCACGGCGAGGCGATCGGCGCGGTGCTGGACGGCCTTCCGGCTGGCGAATTGGTTGACATGGAGCGCGTGCGGGCGTTTTTGGCGCGGCGCGCGCCGGGCGGCGAGTGCGCGAGCGCCCGCCAAGAGCCCGATGCGCCCCGCGTGCTGAGCGGGCTGGTGGACGGCCGCACCTGCGGCGCGCCCCTGTGCGCGATCATTGAGAACACGGACGCGTGCTCCGCCGACTATGCCGCGCTGGCCGATGTGCCGCGCCCCATGCACGCGGATTATCCCGCACGCGTCAAGTATGCCGGGGCGAACGATCCGCGCGGCGGCGGGTTCTTCTCGGCGCGGCTCACGGCGGCGCTGTGCTTTGCGGGCGCGGTGTGCGCGCAGCTTCTGCAGCGGCGCGGGATCACGATCGGCGCGCATCTGCTGAGCGTCGGCGACGCGCGGGATACGCCCTTCGATCCCATGAGCGAGGACGCGGCGGCGCTCGCGGCCCTTGCGCGGAGGGATCCCCCCGTGCTGGGCGAGGCGGCGGGCCGCGCGATGCTGGCGCAAATCCGCGCCGCGCGCGACGACGGCGACAGCATCGGCGGCAGCGTGGAGTGCTGCGCGCTGGGCTTGCCCGTCGGGCTGGGCGAGCCGCCCTTCGAGGGTGTGGAAAACAAGCTCTCCCAAGCCTTGTACGCCATTCCGGCGCTCAAGGCCGTTGATTTCGGCGCAGGCCGATCCGCATCGGCGCTGCGCGGCAGCGAGCATAACGACGCGTACCGCATCCAAGACGGCGCGGTGCGCACGGCGACCAACCGGCACGGCGGCGTGCTGGGCGGGCTGACCACGGGCATGCCGCTCCTTTTCACCTGCTTTTTTAAGCCGACGCCCTCCATTGCCCGCGAGCAGCAATCCGTCAGCCTGTCGCGCGGAGAGGAGACCCCGCTGAGGATCGGCGGTCGGCATGATCCCTGCGTGGCCCTGCGCGCCGTGCCCTGTGTGGAGGCCGCCGCGGCCGTCGCGCTGGCCGACCTCTATTTGGAGGCCCGCCTGTGAGCAGCTATGGCCTGATCGGCCACCCGCTGGGGCACAGCCTCTCGCCGCGTATCCACGCGCTGCTGGGCACACCCGACTATGCGCTGTGGGATGTGCCGCCCGGCGCGCTGGACGATTTTTTGCGCAGGCGGGAGTTCCTCGGCGCGAATGTCACCAGCCCCTACAAGCGGGAGGCTTGCGCGCGCTGCGATGCTTGGAGCGACGCGGCCCGGCGCATCGGCAGCGTGAACACGCTCCTGCGCCTGCCGGACGGGCGCTTGTATGGCGATACGACCGATTTGTTTGGCTTTGAGGCCATGGCGCGGCGCGCGGGCGCATCGTTCGCGGGCGAGAAAACGCTGGTGCTGGGGAGCGGCGGCGCGGGGCGCACGGTTTGCGACGCGGTGCGCGCGCAGGGCGGCGTGCCCGTTACGATCTCCCGCGCGGGCCCCAATGACTACAGGACGATCGAGCGCCACGCGGACGCAGCCATCCTCGTCAACGCAACGCCCGTGGGCATGTACCCGGATGTGGACGCGTCGCCCGTGGAGCTGACGCGGCTGCCCGCGCTGCGCCTCGTGCTGGATTTGATCTACAATCCGCCGCAAACGCGTCTGCTGCGGCAGGCCCAAGCGTTGGGGATCCCCTGCGAGAACGGGCTGTATATGCTCTGCGCGCAGGCGGCGCGCTCCCACGCGCTGTTTGAAGGTGGCGCGCATGGCGCGAGCGCGGCGGACGAGAACGCCGCCAATCGGCTTTACCACCGGCTTTTGAGCGAAGGCGCGCGGTGAGAACGGAGGATATCCATGCGGTTTTTGATATTGAACGGCCCCAACCTCAACCTGCTGGGCCTGCGCGAGCCGGACATCTACGGCGCGCAGACCTACGACGAGCTTTGCGCGTTTATCAGGCGCGAGGCCGAGACCCTCGGCGTGGAGGCGGAGATTTTCCAGTCCAACCACGAGGGCGAGCTGGTGGACGCGATTCAGCGCGCCTACGGCCGCGCGGACGGCATCGTCCTCAACGCGGCGGCGTATACGCACACCTCCGTCGCCCTCTTGGACGCGCTCAAGGCGGTCGCCCTGCCCGCCGTGGAGGTGCACTTGAGCGATCTGGGCGCGCGGGAGGAATTCCGGCGGCATAGCTACATCCGCGCGGCGTGCTTCGCCACCGTCATGGGGCGGGGCTTCGCGGGCTACGCGGACGCGATGCGGCTGCTGCGGGAGCGTCTGGCGGGCAAGTAGCCCCGCTCTACTGCAAGAGCCCTCAAAGTGCGGCAAGGCTTGCGTTTTGTTAAAATTGGTGTATAATGGGAGCCACAAACAAGGGCCGACCGTTAAGCCAAATACGAAGGGGGACGTCTCTATGGAACGAAAGCCCAACCGCACCGCGCTATGGATCTTCTTCGCCGTCATCTGCACGGTGTTTGTCGCGCTGGATTTGCTGGACAGTCACACGCACTGGTATCTCATGCGGCTCATTAGCAGTGGCATGTCAGCAGATGTTTTTCCGTTGATCGGCGTCGGCTACGCGCTCATCGCCGTGGGGGCCATTCTGTGCTCCGCTTTCCGCAAAAAGGTACTGGCGATCATCCTGTGCGCGCTGAACGTGACCGTCGGCATTTGGATGCTGACTTTCGCCTTCGCCCGTATCGATCAGGGCTATGCCATCGTGATTGCAATCGGCCAAGCGCTCTACCTCGCGGCCAGCGTGCTGCTGCTGGTGCGCGTTTGCACGCAGCGTGCGAAGCGGACGTTTGCAACGCTGTGCATGGTGCTGGGGATATTGAGCGTCGCCGCGACGCTCGCGCTTTCGCTGTTTACGGTCAAGCTTGGCGGACTGTCGGCGGTTGGCTTTAAGTGGTGGGAGTATGGGAGAGGGCTTGCGCTGTTTGCGGGCCGGGAGTACCTTATGAAGATGCGGGGCGCGGCCAGCGTTCTGTGGCCGCTGAGCCGGGGCGCGATGTTCTTTATTCTGATGCTGGGCTGCCGCTTGGTGCCGCAGCGGCAGGCCGTCCAGCCGACCCTCGCGCCCGCCGCGCCCGTGCCGAGCTACGAGGAGGACGCGCTGGAGCGCCTGAACAGGCTGCATGAGCAAGGCATCCTGACCGACGAGGAGCACCAAGCCAAGCGGGCCGAGTTGCTGGCAAAGCTGTAAGGATCAACACAAAGTTGAAGCCCCTCCCAAAGCGTGCTTTGGAGGGGCCTTTTTGCTTTGTCTATTGGATTTGCGCGGTAAATTGCAGCAGCGTCGCCGTGGGGGCGTTAAACATGCGGCCCGGCAGGGAATAGTAGCCGCTCGCGCCCAGCCCCGGACTGATGTATTGGCTGATGGAGTTGACGCGCTGCATGCCGCGCAGGCCCTCATCGGACGGGAAGAAGCCCCTCTCCGGCACGTAGATCGCCCCGCCGCCGGGCAGCCGCCATTGGCCGCCCGCGTAATGTCCGGCCATCAGCAGGCTCACGTTGCGCAGGCAGAAGGCCTCGCTGCTGTCGGATACCCAGCTCAGCGTCGTGCGGATGTAGTCCGTGTCCTGCGGCACATGCACCACGGCGATTTGCAGGTCGGCGCTGGTCACCTCGGCAATGGCGGCCAGCGTGCGATCCATCACATCCAGCTGATACTGCCTCGCGCGGTACCGCGCGCCGCCCTCCGCGTCGTACTGCACGCCCTCGGCCTCCATCTCGGCGATCTGGCGGGCGTAGGTATCGCGGCTGCCCTGCGCGTCCATGCCGAAATACAGATCGGCGGGAACCAGCCATACCTTGCGCTTGCCTGCCTCCAGGGACATGGGCGCGTCCAGATAGACCGCGCCCGCGTCCTGCGCGGCGAGCACCCACTCGGCCATCACCACGGGGCTGCCGTGCGCTGATTTGTAGTAGGGCTCCGGGTCGTCGTCGCCCGCCACAAAGTAAATCGGCGCGGCGGTGTTGATGCCCCGCAATATTTTGATCAGCGCCACCATCGGGCCGTAATCGCCGCTTTTGCCCACCATATCGCCGGTCATCACCACGGCGGAGTAGCTCTTGCCATACAGGGCGGTGCGCCACACGTCCGCGTCCTCCCCAAGGCTGGAGGCGTTCAAATCGCTCAAATGCAGGATGGTATAGCGCTCAAAGGTCTTGTCCAGCCCCATCACGGGCACCTTTTGCGTTTCCAGCGCAACGTGGCCCGCCGCCGATACGTTGACCAGAATCACCAGCGCCGCGGCGACCAGCAGCAGGGCCAGCACCAGCCAAAAGCAGCCGACGCCCCGGTGCTGACGGGCCTGATTGGGTGCGAAGATATACCCGGTTTTGCGCCTGCCCATGGAACCGCCCCCTACATGTTGTGGTTTCAGTATACTTGCGCCTCCCATCCGTTGCAAATGAAGAATTCATGTTATTTACATTACATACGTAACGAAATACGACATGGAATCTTTGCATGTCCGTACAATTTCATACAGGAAATTGCCTTTGGCGGATCGAACCCTACCGCTGAGAGCGCCCCTTGCGGCGCGGAAGGAGACGGTCGCATGAAACGGAGCAAACGCTTCTTGGCCCTGCTGACGGGCCTGCTGATGGCCCTGCCGTGCCTTTGCGCGTCGGCGGGCGCGCAAACAGACCTCCCGCGCGCAAGCCTATCGGACGGGGCGATGGAGTCGCTCCGCGCGCAGATGGGCTGGCTGTACGCATGGCAGGACGAGGAGACCGGCTTGATTCTCTACCAGCTCCCGGAGGCGGAGGACAACTGCGCCTACGGCCTTGCCGATGTGGATGGCACGACGATATCGCCCAGACTGTATACGGATCCCTTTTCGTTTGTCGAGGGCGTCGCGCTGGTGCGGTACGACGCTTTCTTTGCGTATATGCTGCCGGACGGCGGCATCCTCAGCGACGGCTGGACCTATGCCCAGCCCTTTGAGGGCGGCTATGCAATGGTGCAGCTCAACGGCCTGTACGGGCTGATCGACCACGCGGGGAGCGTCGTCGCGGAGCCGATCCACGACGAGCCCGTCGCGCCGGAGACGCTCGCACGGTAGCTCAGCCCTCGGCGGGGGGAGCCTCCGGGACGGCCTCGCGGGCCTCCTCGCCGATCAGCCGGCGCGTCGGCCGCCAAAAGACCAAGCATCCGGCCAGCAGCATCGCGCCGTTGAACAGGAACACCGCCGGGATGCCGGTGCGCTCGCAGATCAGCCCGCCCAGCAGACTGCCGATCACCTTGCCCACGCCGAAGGTGGTCAGCGTCAGCACGCTCTGCGCGGAGCCGGCAAGCTCCGGCGGCACGCGCCGCGCCAAGTAGAACGCGGGGACAAACTCAAAGCACGCCATCACCGTAACGCCCAGCAGCTGGAACGCGATAATCGGCGCGGCCGTGGAGCACAGCGCCAGCCCGATCCACCGCACGCCGTTGAGCAGCATGCCGATGAGCAGCCAGTTCCATACGCTCGTGCGCTTGATCAGACGGTCCGCAAAGAGCAGGAACGGCAGCTCCGGCAGCACGGACAGCAGCGCGATGACCGAGGCGGTATCGTTGCGGATGCCAAGGTCGCTCAAATGCTTGGTGAAGAACGACATGTAAAACTGCGAGCTGATGGTCGCAAACAGGATCATCCCCAGCAGCCAGCATACGTGCGGGTCGGCAAACAGCCTGCGCAGCGGCACGGGGTTTGCCTTGCGCTGATGTCCGGCCACGTTGGGCATAAAGAGCGTGATGCCGGCCGAGATCAGCGCGATAATGCCCATCAGCGGGTAAAGGTTGCGCATGCTCTGGCCCAGCAGCAGCCCCACCAGCACCAGCCCCAGCTGATAGCCTATGGTGCCCACCATGCGAACAGGCCCGTAGGGCCGATGGACCTGGTTGCAATACTCCAGGCTGATGGTGGTCGCCACGGGCATGCCGCCCGTGCCGGCGATGGTAAAGCCGCAGACCGCGAGCATCAGCGGCCAAAAGCTGCCGCACAGCGGCACGCAAAAGCACGCGACCGCCGTGAGCAGCAGCGACGCCGTCATGACGTAGCGCTTGCGCGGCACACGGTCGCTGATGGCCCCAATCAGCGGCGCAAGGGCGAGCGCCACCAGCGACGGCACGCTGGTCAGCACGCCGATCAGGCTGTCGGTCATGTGGATTTCCTTATAAAAGGTGGATAAAAACGCGGTCAGCCCGTTGACGCTGAAATACACCAGATGATACGCGTACAGCGCGTAGTACGGGCGATTGACCGCCCATTTGTCGTTTGCCATGGCGCTCCTGTCCGTCCGCGCGGCGCGCGGCCTCTGCTGTTCATTATACAAGGGCGCGGCGGGTTGTCAAGCGGAGGGCAGGCTCGTCGGGGAGCCGCCGCGCGCGGCGGGCTGCGCCTCCCCCGACATTGCCGGGGCTTGCCGGGGCAGCCGCAAAGCGGCGCCGTGGAGGCGTCGGCTTTTCTTTTTCTTCCAAAATGCAACGTTTCTTGCAAAACTCCCGTATAGTGGGTGAAAGGAGTTGATGAGGGGTGAACGAAGCCTTGGTACCGGGCGACGTTCAGGAGCTGGAAAGGCTTATGATTACGTATGGCGACGGCCTCGTGCGCCTGTGCGCTATGCTGCTCCGCGATCGGGAGCTGGCAAAGGACGCGACGCAGGAGACGTTCCTCAAGGCATATCGCGCGCTGTCGACGCTCCGGGACAGAACGACCGAAAAGGCGTGGCTGTGCAAGATCGCCGTCAACGTCTGCAACGATGAAAGGCGCACCCATTGGTGGCGCATGACGGACCGTCGCGTAACGCCAGACGACCTGCCGGAGGCGGGGCGCGAGGACGAGCGTCCCGACGAGCGGCCGCTGCTGGCGGTGATGAATCTGCCGGAGAAGTACCGCCGCGTGGTGCTGCTCCACTACTATCAGGGGTTCAGGCTGGAGGAAATCGCAACGATACTCGGCCTGCCCGCGTCCACCGTGCGAAGCCGCATGAAGCGGGCGAGGGACAGGCTGCACAGCGAGCTGGAAGGGTGGTATTTGGATGAAGATTGACTTGAAGCAAAGCGCCGATCGCCTCCTTTCCGACCTGCAATGGACGGACGAGGACCGCGCAAGGGTGCTCGTTCAGGTGAGAGGAGAACCGATCATGAAAAAGAAAATGCGCTGGGCGACCGCGCTTGCGTGCGCACTGCTGATCCTATCCGTAACGGCGCTGGCGGTAACGCTGGTTCAGCGCTCCGAGCCGTCGAGCGTCACGGTGACCGCCAATCAGGCGCTCAAGGACAAGTATGGGCTGACCGACGGGACCATCGGGTTGTTTGTCAAACAAGCCACGCAAACGGGCGACGAATGGACGGTCGATTACATCCCGGACGGGTACGCGCCCGCGCTGCTGGGGCAGTATCGGGTGCTCGTAAAGGACGGCAAGGCGACCGACGCGACGTGGAGCTACGACGATACGGACGTGGACTGGCAAAACAGCGAGGGCCTCGCCTCGCCCGTGTGGGGGCAGAAGCAGATGGCATATGCGCTCACGCACCCCGACGAGGCCTCGGCCGTCTCCGCGCCCCGGTACGAGCAAGCCTCGGCCCTGCCCACGCCGCCGCCTGATCGGCAGGACGGGGACGCGTGGTGGATGGGGGAGCTGGTCTACCCCGCCGAGCCGACCGCGGACGACCTGACCAAGGAGCAGGCGGTTGCGATTGCGCGGCAGGCGCTGATGGAGGAGTACGGCCTTACGGCGGCGGATCTGGACGGCGCGGTGCAGCGCGGCGAGGACGCCGACGACGAAACGCTCTTTTACACCCGCGAATCAGGCAACCCCGTCTGGACGCTGGGCTTCTGGCTCGTCAAGGACGGCGTGGAGATGGACATCGGCGTGGTGGTGGACGCGCGCACGGGCGAGATTTTGCTCACAAACCTGATGACGGGCGGAAACGGCTGATACTGCACACAAAAGGGCGCTGCCGATAAAACGGCGGCGCCTTTATTTGCCAATTCCTCGCAAGCAACGGCTTTTCAGCCGCCCAAGCGCTTGCGGCGCGGGCTATTTGGTTCCTTCAGGGGGTCGCTCCACCCGGTACAGCACGTGCGGCATGTCCATGTTGCGGTAATGCTTCGTCCATTCGTCTGCGACCGTCATGCCGTTGCGCTCCGCTACGCGGCGCGAGGCGGTGTTGGTATCGCGGATGATGGAATGCACCGCGTCGGCGCGCAGCTGCTCAAACGCATAGGTCTTACAGGCGCGCGCGGCCTCCGTAGCGTAGCCTCGGCCCCAGTACGCACGCCGCAGCAAATAGCCGATCTCCAGCACCTTCCCGTCGCGCCACGGCTGCCATGTAAGGCCGCACTGCCCGATCATATCGCCTGTCTCGCGCAGCACCATCGCCCACAGGCCGAAGCCGTACTCCGCGTAGCGCGCAAGCTGGCGGTCAAGCCACTCGCGTGTCTCCGCATCGGTAAACGCGCCATTGTAGGCGTACATCGTCGCCTCGTCCTGCATAATGGCCCGCAACGCAGGCTCGTCGGCAAGGGCCATCTCCCGCAGGAGCAGGCGCTCCGTTTGCAGCTCCATAAGCTCGCCCCTTTACCGCTTGATTTTTTGAGGATCGTAGGCAATGCTGGTGCCCACCAGCACGTCCTCAATTTGATCGACAATCAGCCAATCGTCCATGTTGGACTGCTTATCAAACGGAAGCGGCGGGTTGATGGCCTGCGCATCCGCAAAGCCGACCAAGCAAAGGCATTTTTGTGCCAGCGCTCGCGCTGCTTAGGGGTGAGGGCCAGCCGCGCCGCGTTCTGATCGAACGTCGCGTTGATCTCGTCCTCCGTGAGCTTGACATAGTTTTGCACGTCCGTGACCGTTGCGCGCGCGGAGATGGCCAGCGAGCCCTTTTGCATAAAGTACAGGGCTTGGCCGATATCGACGCGGCTGTGAGGGATTTTTCGGCCCGCAGCCCCGCGCACGATCATTGTCTTTGTTCCCGCCAAAATGCGGTCCAGCGTGCGGTCGCCGGCTTTCCCCGCGTCGTCGCAATAAACAACATGAACCATCTTGCGGCCTCCTCTCGCGTATGCTTGCGAGCGAATCATAGCATGCCGGCGCGGGCCGCGTCAAGGGCTTGCATCCGCGCGGGAATTGCCGCGCGCGCCGGCCGCATTTTTTACGCCAAGCCGTCTCCGGCCATTGACAGAGCCGCGCCGATTCATTATACTAATTGGGCATTTTGTCTAACGCTGGGGGAGGCGGAAGCGCCTCCCTTCGATTGCATGTGGAAGAAGGAGAAAGCCTATGATTCCCCAAACCGCCGCCGAGCTGCGCTCGATGTTCCTCAAATTCTTTCAGAGCAAGGGTCACGCTGTGATATCCAGCGCGTCGCTCATCCCGGAAAACGACCCCACCGTGCTCTTTACCACCGCGGGCATGCACCCGCTGGTGCCCTATCTCATGGGCGCGAAGCATCCGGCCGGCACCCGCCTGACCGACGTGCAAAAGTGCGTGC
>CAYOYK010000032.1:0-23657 GCA_964408185.1 uncultured Oscillospiraceae bacterium
CCGTGCCTACCCCGCCGCGCGGGCGTGCCCCCGCGGCCCCGCAGGGCCGCCCTCCCGCGCCCGCAGGCGCAAGCCAGCGCCGCAGGCGCACCGCCCGCGCCGCAGGCGCAAAGCCCGCGCCCGCAGGCGCACCGCCCGCGCTCGCAGGCGCAAGCCCGCGCCGCAGGCGCAAGCCAGCGCCGCAGGCGCACCGCCCGCGCCGCAGGCGCAAAAAACCCCGGCCCATCGGGCCGGGGCAAGCCCCCCGCAGGGGGGACAATTCCTCCATTCACTTGGTTTCCGCGTAGCGCAGCAGGTTGCGGCACAGATACGCCACCAGCAGCGCGATCAGCGTCGCCGCGACCGCCGCCGCCAGCAGCGAGGTCGTATCCAGCGTGAGGATCGGGCCAAGCCACGCGCGGCTGAGTATCGCCAGCGCCACGCACGGGGCCAGCATCAGCAGCATGACGGCAAAGTACAACAGCAGGATCAGCCCCTTGGCCCGCACGCCGGAGAAAAGACGCTCCAGCAGCAGGTTGCCCGCCATCAGCAGCAGGCCGATGGCAAAGCGCGCCAGCACCAGCGCGAGGATCTCGCTGGGCGCGAGCTGAAGGATCAGCCCCAGCAGCCCGCCGGTGACGATCGCCTCCAGCAGCGTATCGCGGATGCTCTCCGCCATGCACCACAGCAGCTTGCGCAGGGGGCTGTCCGGCAGCAGGTAGAGGTAGGGGCGCTGCAGCTCCTTGGTCCAGCGGGCGTTCCCGGCGGAGAAGAGCTGCATGTAGGTCGCAAAGGCCAGCACCGGCCACACGCCGCCCTCGCGGACAAAGAAGCCAAACGCCAGCGTTACCGCCATAAAGATCATCGTCAGCGGCTCAAACAGCAGGCGGCGCGCGCGGCGGCTCTCGATGCAATGCTTGCGGTAGATCGCGCTCGCGCCCCGGCCCGCGCCAAGGCCCGTTTTGCCGGTCTTGACATGCTCCGGCATCATGTCCGGCGCCTTGCCCTCCTTGCTCGCCTCGCGCTGGGCATAGGCGGTCTCGGTCGCGCTGAGCACATCCTCAAAGTAGTTGCCCCGCGAGCGACGCAGCAGCAAAATCATCCCCGCCGAGAACGCAAGGTAGCCGCCGAAGCCCAGCGCCCAGAGCAGCGGCTGATGCTCCCGCAGGCCGCGCACGGCCGCCGAGAGCCAGCCCGCCACCGGGAACAGGCTCACCCAGCGCGTGGCCGCATCGCACAGGGCGGCGAGCCAATCGGGTTGGCCGCGCGCCGCCATGGCCCCGGCGTAAACGGCAGCCAGCACGCACAGCGCCACAAGCGCGCGCACGCACAGCGCGCGGGCGCGGGGGTTCTCGGCGGTAAGGCTGTACAGCGTCAGCGCCGTAAGCTGCGCCGCAAACAGCGTAAGGCCATAGCCCGCCAGCACCGCCAGCATAAAGCCGACGCCCACGCCGTAGGCCGTGTGCATCCAGCCGTACTGAAAGATGATAAAAAATCCCGTCAGCAGCGACGTGCCCATTTGCTTGATGAGCCCGTACATCAGCGTTTGGCGCGGATCCACGGGCGCGGTGAACAGCATGTGCACATCCGCCAGCAGAAAGCAGCTCGCGCCCTTTTTGAGGCCGCTGTACACCAGCAGCACAAACATGGCGATGTACAGCAGCGTGACCAACGCGTAGGCCTCGGTGATGCTGCGCGCGCCGATCACGCTCGCCTGCCCGCCGCCGTAGAGCATCAGGCCGCACGCGGCGATCAGCACCAGCGTGAGCACCAAATTGGCGGGCTTTTGCAGGAAGGCCCGCAGGCGATTTTTGAGCTGCGTATAGGTCAGGTAGGTCAGCGCGCTCATTGTGCGTCGTCCCCCTTGCCCTCGGTGATGCGGAAAAAGAGGCTCTCCAGCGTCTCTCCGCCCTCGCCGTGGCGCATATCGGCCCGGATGCGCCCGTTCATCATAATGTGCGCCTCATCCCAGAAGTCCTCTACGCTGTCCAGCATGTGGGTGGAGATGAGCACGGTCGCGCCGCGCTGACGCTCCTCCTGCACCATGAGCTTCAGCTCCTTGATGGCGTGTGGGTCGAGGCCGACCAGCGGCTCGTCCAAAATGAGCATCTTGGGCTTGGGCAGCAGCGCGCACAGCACGCTGACCTTCTGCTGCATGCCCTTGCTGAGCTCCTTGCCCAGCTTATCCTTTTTGTCGGTCAGCTCCAGCCGCTCCATCAGCTCGTCCGCGTAGGGCTGGGCGTCCTCCAGCTGGTACGCGCGCGCGATAAACTCGGCGTGCTCCTGCACGGTCAGCAGCTCGTACACGGCGGGCATCTCCGGCACATAGCCGAGGGCGCGCTTGGCCTCCAGCGAGCGGTTGTCGTGCCCGGCAATGGAGATGGAGCCCTCAAAGCGCAGCAGCCCCGCGATGCTCTTGATCAGCGTGCTTTTGCCCGCCCCGTTGGGCCCCAGCAGCACGGCGATGCGCCCGTCGTCGATTTGCAGGTTGATGTCCTCGTTGGCGAGCAGCCTGCCGTATTTCTTGGTGACATGTTCAATGGTAAGCATAACGTCCTCCTCATCATTTCAATGACTGGATGATTATAGCAGGCTTGCGGCGGTTTGCATACCCGCATGTCGCAAGCTGTCGTTTTATTGGCTGATAAGGCCATTCCGGCGGGCCGAACTGTCGCTTGCAGGAACGGCGGGCCTCGCCGCCGAAACATGCAATCAGAGAGTCGTGCGGATGCCGCCGCACAGGAGGTCGCTGCTGATGAACATTACACAAGCCAAGCCGGAGCAGGCCGATGAGCTGGCCCGCCTTGCGCTGCCAAAGGCGCAAAGCGCAAGCGCGGAGGCAAAGCGCCGCCGCCATACAGGAGGTCGATTGTGATGAACATCATCCAAGCCAAGCCGGGGCAGGCCGAAGAGCTGGCCCGCCTTGCGCTGCGGGAATGCGACGCGGAGCGCGAGCAGCTCCGCCGCGTACCCGCGCCGCCGTTTGGCGCGCCGCCCGCGCTGCCGCCCAGCCCTGATGCCGCCGCGCTGGCACAGCCGCTGGCGGAGCTGCTGGATAGCCCCTACGCCTTTGCCGCCATGGAGGACGGCGCGTGCGTCGGGTACCTCGCGTTCGAGGGGCCGTGGGACGGCTTTTTTGGCAATGCGTCGGGTGTGTGGTCGCCGCTGCACGGCTGCGCGGCCGTCGGCCCGCGCCGTGCTCGCGTGCTGGAGGCCCTGCTGACGCGCGCGCTGGCCCGCCTTGCGGCGGACGGCGTGAGCAGCGTCGCCCTGTCGCGCTTTGCCCACGATGAGGACGCGCGCGACGCGCTGCTTTACGGCGGCTTCGGCGTGCGCTGCGCGGATGCGATCCGCCCGCTGGGGCCGGACGCGTATGGCGCGACGACGGCCGACCCGTCAGCCGCATACAGCGCGGCAATCGCCGACAAGTCGGCCGCACACAGCGCGGCAACCGCCGACGCGACAGCCACACACGGCACAGCGTCCCCCGACCCGTCAGCCGCATACGGCGCGGCAGCCGCCGACCCGTCGGCCGACGGTGCCGCCGCGTCCCCGCACAGCGCTTCGCAGCGGGATGCCGACAGCCAGCCCTCCGCCGCGCAGGGCAGCCTGCCCATGCAGCTTCTCACCGACGCTCTGGCTGCGAGCGCGGCGGCGCTGCTCGGCCATGCGGCCGACCTGTCCGCCCCGCGCGAGGCGACCCCGCGCGAGCCGACCCCGCCGGACGGCGTCGCCTTCCGCGAGCTGACGTGGCGCGGCGCGGACGTGCTGCTGCCGCTGAAAAACGGCCTGTGCGCGCACCTGTGCGAGTCGCCCACGTTCTTTCCCTCGCCCGCCTATACGCGGGAGAGCTTCGCGGCGCTGTGCGAGCGGCGGCGGAGCCGGTTTCTCGTCGCGTATGACGGCGAGCGGCCCTTGGCGTACATCGAGCTGGGCGGCGGCGGCGAGAACTACCTGACCGACCAGCCCGGCGTAATAAACATCTGCGGCATGTACGCGCTGCCGGAGGCGCGCGGGCTGGGCGTGGCGGGCCGCTTGGCCGATATGGCCGCTGAGGCGGCGCGCGCGTCGGGCGCGGGCTGTCTGGGCGTGGACTGCGAGACGCTCAACCTCGCCGCGCGGCATTTCTGGGCCAAGCGCTTCACCTCGTACACGTATTCGTACCATCGTCGGCTGGACGAGCGCGCCGTGCGCCGCGTCTGAAGCCCTCGCCAAAAGCCCGGCGGCACGCTTTGCGCCACCGGGCTTTTTGTATGCGGTTTGCCAGCTGGGACGCAATATCCCCCCCTGCGCCCCAGCCGCCGCGTCCATCGCGCCGCCTCGCGCCCGTGCCATTTCCACGCGCTACTTGCCCGAAATGGCGATATACCCCCTGCGCCCCACCCAAAAGCCCGGCGGCGCGCTTTGCGCCACCGGGCTTTTTGTATGCGGTTTGCCAGCTAGGCCGCAATGTACCCCAGCGCCCTCGCCGCCGCGTCCATCGCGCCGCCTCGCGCCCCGTGCGATTTTCTCGTGCTACTTCCCCGAAATGGCGATATACCCCCATGCAGTCCCCAGCGACGCGTCCAGCGAGGTCGTCTCGTCCCACGCGGCCGCGTCCTCGGCGGTCGCCCCGGCCAGCACCTGTCTGGCCCCGGCCTCCGCGTACCCGCCGTCCAGCGTCAGCGCCGCGCCGACAAACGCAAACCCGCTCTCCGAGGGCGTTCCGTCCGCCAGCAGGCCGCCGACGCCGCCGATCAGCACGGCCTGCCCGCCGCTGACGCTCAGCCCGGCGGTTCCGCTGAGCATCGCCATCGAGACCCCGCAGCCGCCGCTGACGTAATAGAAATCGCTTTCCGTGTCGAGGATCGTCCCGCCGACGCCGCCCTGCGCGGTCAGGCTGCCGCCCGTCACGCTGAACGCGCTGTCCGCGCAGAACAGCGCGTCGCCGCCGAACGCGGTGTTGCTGTTCCCGCCGTTGCCGCCCAGCAGCGCGAGCCGACCGCCCTCCAGCGTAACGGACGAGCCGTCCGTAACGCTCATGGCCGCGCCGCCCGCCGCGTTGGCCGGGCTGCCGCCCCTCGCCGCCAGCGCGCCGCTTCCGCTCACGCGCACCCGCGAGGCCCCCACGTCCAGCGCGGCCATGTCCCCGCTGGTCAGCGCCAGCGTGCTGTCGCCCTCCAGCGTGAGGCGCACGTCCTCGCAGTACAGGATGCTCATCGGGCCCCACGTGTCATCCGCGCGGTCGGCGACCGATACGCCTTGCAGCGTCACGCTCAGCGTGCCGGGCACGTTTTGCAGCTGGATGTGGCTCGCCTCGGCGGCCTTGTCCACGCTGCCCGCGCCGCGGATGAGAATGCGCGCGCTTGCCGGATCGACGCCCTTGTACGCCGTCGCGCCGTTGGTGATATCCACCCGTCCGGGGGAATCGTCGCTGCCGCAGATCAGCACCGGGCCCAAGCCCGCGTCCAGCGTAAAGTCCTCCGCGCGGGCGGGCAGGGCGGCGCACAGCAGCGCGAGGCACGCGCATACGGCAAACAGACGCTTTCTCATCGGGCAACCCTCCGTTCTTCGGCCGAGGCCGAATGTACGCCTATGGTATCATAGCGGGCGGAAGCTGTCAAACGCGCGGATTGCGGGAAAATGGCGATTTTGCTTGACTTTTCCTCCGCGTTCCGATACCCTGTGTCGGTGTTTGCATATTGTTTACAAGGAAGCGGGAGGCGAGCGCGATGGCGTCCTATCGGCGCACGACGGTCGGTTGCTTTGCGGGGATCTTTACGCAGGCGGTGGCCACCAACCTGACCCCGGTGCTCTTTGTGCCCATGATGGGGCTGTACGGCCTGCGCTACGAGCAGCTGGGCGTGCTGGTGGCGGTCAACTTCCTCTCGCAGGTGGCGGTGGACCTGCTGTTCAGCAAGACCATCGACCGGGTGGGCTATCGGCGCGTCGTGCTGCCCACCTGCGTCATTGCCATGATCGGGCTGGTGCTGTTTGCGCTGTCGCCGACGCTCCTCCCGCAGAACGTCTTTTTGGGGCTGCTGCTCTCCACCGTGGTCTTTGCGGCGGCCAGCGGCCTGCTGGAGATCACCATGAGCCCCATTGTCGCCGCCGTGCCGGGCGCGGACAAGGGCCCCGCCATGAGCCTGATGCACAGCTTCTACGCGTGGGGGCAGGTGATCACGGTGCTGCTGACCTCCCTGCTGCTGCTGGCGTTCGGCGCGGCGAGCTGGCGCTGGATCGCCTTGGGCTGGCTGGCGGTGCCCGCGGCCGCGCTGGCGCTGTTTTTGCGCGCGCCGATGCCGGATACGGCCCCCGCCGAAACGCGGCAGGGCATGCGTCGGCTGCTGCTGAACCCGGCGCTGCTGCTGTGCATGCTGGCGATCTTTGCGGCGGCGGGCACGGAGCTGGTCATGAGCCAATGGAGCAGCACATTTATGGAAAACGGCCTCGGCCTGCCCAAGATCTGGGGCGACGCGCTGGGCATGTGCGGCTTTGCGGTCTTTATGGGCGTGGGGCGCACGCTGTACGGCGTGCTGGGGCATAAGCTGAACATTGCCAAGACCTGCTTTTTCTGCGCGCTGCTGGCGCTGGCCTGCTACCTGATCACGGCGCTGAGCCCGGCCGCGTGGCTGTCCGTGGCGGCGTGCGCGCTGTGCGGCCTTGGCGCGAGCCTGCTGTGGCCGGGCACGCTGGTCGTCGCGGCGGAAAAGTTCCCGCTGGCGGGCGCGTGGATGTTTGCCATTCTGGCGGCGGGAGGGGATATCGGCGGCTCGGCCGCGCCCTACGCGACGGGCCTGCTGGTGGACAGGCTGCTCGCCGCGCCGGTTACCGGCTCGTTTGCGGCCCTGATGGGGCTGACCGCGGAGCAGGCCGCGCTGCGCCTCGGCCTGCTGGCGGGCGCGGTTCTGCCGCTGATCGCGTGCGTGTGCTTCGCCGCGCTGTGGCGGCGCTCGCGGGCCAAGCCCAGCCCGCTGGCGTGACGGTTCTAATGCTGTTTTGCTTTTCCCCGACGGATTGACACGCTTTTGCCCCCGTGGTATCCTTTTCGGACACCAAGGGGGCTTTTTTGCGCCCGGTGCAGAATGGAGGCCGTCATATGGAAAACGCGCAGCAGATTCAGCTCATCGCCCTGCGGATCCGCGATCTGCGGGATATCGCGGGCCTTACGCAGGAGGAGGTCGCCCGGAGGACGGGCATCGACCTCGCGGAATACGTCGCCTACGAGGGCGGCGAGCGGGACTTTAGCTTCAGCCACCTGTTCAACATCGCCGAGGCGCTGGGCGTGGACATCAGCGACCTGCTGACCGGGGAGAGCCCCAAGCTGCACGGCTACGTGCTCACCCGCAGCGGGCAGGGCCTCAAGTTCAACCGCCGCCAGCAGTACGAGTATCATCATCTGGCGTACAACTTCCGCGATAAGCTGACGGAGCCGTTTATCGTCACCGTGCGGGAGGATAAGCCGGGCGCGACCAAGCAGGCCCACAGCCATGAGGGGCAGGAGTTTGACTACGTGCTGGAGGGCCAGCTCAAAATCGTGCTGGGCGGGCAGGAGCTCTACCTGCAAGCGGGCGACAGCCTGTATTACGATAGCGGCCTGCCCCACGCGATGTACGCCGTGGAGGGCGATTGCCGGTTTATCGCCGTCGTGGTCAAGGAAGGAGCGAGAGCCTGATGCGGCCGCTGTACGAACAATACTTGGACTGTCCCGTGGACTACGCCACGTATGACGATTTTAACAAGCGCTTCAAGCTCCCCCGCCCGGCGGATTTCAACTTTGCCTACGACGTGGCCGATCGCATCGCCGCCGAGGAGCCGGACAGGCTGGCCGTGCTGTGGACGGACGAGCAGGGCGACTGCGTGCGCTACACATTCGGCCGGCTCAAGGACGAGAGCGACCGCGCGGCCAACTGGCTCAGCGGCCTCGGCGTGCGCAAGGGCGACAAGGTAATGCTGATCCTGCGCCGCCACTTGGAGTTTTGGCCCGTGCTCATGGCGCTGCACAAAATCGGCGCCATCGCCGTGCCCGCCACGCACCTGCTTACCGAGAAGGACGTCGTGTACCGCGTGGACGCGGCCCACATCAAGCTGATGATCGTGACCGAGCACAGCCCCGTCATCCTCGCGGCGGCGCGCGCGGCGCTGGACAAGTGCCCCACGCTGGAAACGCTGGCTGTGCGCACGGGCGAGCACGAGGGCTTTTTGCGGCTGGACGAGGGAATCGCGGCCGCCAGCCCGGTGTGGCGCAAGCCGGAGGGCGACGCGTACCCGCACAACTTCGACCTGCTGCTGCTCTACTTTACCAGCGGCACCACCGGCATGCCCAAAATGGTCACGCACGATCACTACTACCCGCTGGGGCACATCGTCACCGCCAAGTACTGGCTGCAATGCATGGACGGCGGCCTGCACTTTACCATTGCGGAGACGGGCTGGGCCAAGAGCGTGTGGGGCAAGCTGTACGGCCAGTGGCTCTGCGGCAGCGCGGTGTTTGTGTACGACTTTGAGCGCTTTATCGCCCGCGATATCCTCAAAATGATGAGCGAGCACCACGTCACCACGTTCTGCGCGCCGCCCACCATGTACCGCTACCTTTTGCAGGAGAACTTCGCGGGGTACGACCTGAGCGCGCTCAAGCACTGCGCCACCGCGGGCGAGGCCCTCAACCCCGATATGGCGCTGGAGTGGAAAAAGCGCACGGGCATCGACCTGCTGGAGGCCTTCGGGCAGACGGAGCTGGTGGTCGCGCTGGCGACATTCCCGTTTATGAAGGTCTGCCCCAGCTCCATGGGCAAGCCCAGCCCGATCTTTGATATCGACCTGCTGGACGACGAGGGCCATAGCTGCCCGGCCGGCGTGACCGGAGAGATCGTGCTGCGCACCGAGGGGGACACCCCGCCGGTGGGCATGTTCGCGGGCTATTACCAAAACCCGGAGCTTACCAAAACCGTGTGGGACAACGGCGTGTACCGCACCGGGGACGTGGCGTGGCGCGACGAGTGGGGCTACTACTGGTATGTGGGCCGCGCGGACGACGTCATCAAGTCCAGCGGCTACCGCATCGGGCCGTTTGAGGTGGAAAGCGCGCTGCTGGAGCATCCCGCCGTGCTGGAGACCGCCATCACCGCCGCCCCGGACGAGCTGCGCGGGCAGGTGGTCAAGGCGACCATCGTGCTCAAGCCCGGCTACACCGCCAGCGACGAGCTCAAAAAAGAGCTTCAGGAGCACGTCAAGCGCACCACCGCGCCCTACAAGTACCCCCGCATCATCGAGTTTGTGCCGGAGCTGCCCAAGACCATCAGCGGCAAGATCCGCCGCGTGCAGCTGCGGCAGGAGGCCGAGCGCAGCCGGTGACCCGCAATGTAAAACTATCAGTCCGGGGCTTGAAAAAAAGCTCCGGGCTTGTTACACTATCGTTGCGCCTGTGCGCAAACCCAACAACGGAGGAATGGCCTGTATGACACGGAAAATAAGGCTTTGCTGCCTTCTGCTCACGCTGACGCTGTGCTGCCCGTGGAGCGCGCTCGCGGCCATCGGGGATTCCGGCACCGTGCCGAAAAACCCTTACGACGGCTTTGAAAGCGGCGAAAACTGGTTCGGCGAGGGCTTTGATTACGATGTAACCAATGAGACCGAGATGTGGGAGCTGCTCCAGCGCCCCATCACCGTGCTCGACGTCGGCGAGACCGACGCGCTCTACCCCCTCCAGACCCCCGGCGGCGAAAAGGTGAACAAGGACAAGCTGGGCGGGTACATCAACGGCGCGTCCGCCGCCGTGCATGTGCTGGGGCAGGACGAGGACGGCTGGACGCTGATCGAGGGCCTTGATTATTACGACCGCCTGATCCGCGGCTACGTAAAGACCAAGTATCTCAAAACCTACACGCCCAACGGCAAGTACGGCCTGATCATCGATAAGGTGACGCAGCGCATGTACGTGTACGTGGACGGCAAGCTGTGGAGCTCCATTGCGGTATCCACGGGCCTTGCCAACCCGGAGCAGCCCTACAACGAGACCGCCAGCGGCGAGTATGTGCTGATCAGCTGGTCGGGCGGCTTTGATAGCGAGGGCATGTACTGCGATATGGCCATCCGCTTTAACAGCGGCGATAAGATCCATCTGGTGCCCTATGTGCTTTTGGGCGACGGCACCAAGCGCTTTGAGACGTGGGAGAAGCTGCTGGGCACCAAGGCCAGCCACGGCTGCATCCGCACCCAGCGCTACGCCAACGACGACGGCCTGTGCATGAAATGGCTCTGGGACAACCTGAAAATCGGCACCAAGGTGCTCATCTTTGACGATGACGGCCGGGGCCGCCCCTACCCGGAGGACGACACGCCGCTGTACTACAACACCGACGGCGGCACCAGCTACCACATGAGCGACCACTGCTCCGGCGTAAAGGAAAAGTACTACCCGCTCGCGGCCTTTACCTACGGGGAGCTGGACGACGCGCCGTACAGCAAGCTCAAGCGCTGCCAGTTCTGCTGCCCGCCGCTGCGCAAGGCGGAGATCGACGCGGAAAACGAGGCCCGCGGCGTGGAGACCCCCAACAAGCCGGACGCCGCCACGGTGGAGATCACGGTCTCCCCGTCGGATACCTCCGGCGACGATGTGGTAGACCCGGCGGATTTCCTCGGCACGGACAGCGTGGAGGACACGCTGCTCAACTAACACGACGAACCCCCAAGGGGGGGTCAAAAAAGTGGCTTTGCCACTTTTTTTCATTGCAACGCCGCAGCCTGCCGCCCCCCCGTGAGGGGCCGAACCCCCAAGAAGGGCCGAACCCCATGAAGGGCCGAACCTCCGCGAAGGGCAGAACCCCGCGTGAAGGGCCGAACCTCCGCGAGAGACCGAACCCCCCTGAGGGGCTTGGGGAGCCGCGCTCCCCAAATGAGTTCCGCCTTCAGCGACATGTGCGGTGAAGGCGGCGGCGTTGCGGAGCAACGCTTCCCTACGCTTTTCGCCGGCCGCGTTCTGTGAGGGAGGCCCGTTGCCGACCGAACAGGTTGCAGGCGAAAAGCGCAAACCTCGTCAAAGCGGCGCAGCCGCTTTGACGAAACGCGCAAGCCTCGTCAAAGCGGCGCAGCCGCTTTGACGCAACGCAACGCAAGCTCGCCATATTTTTCCTTTCCGCCCTGTAACAACCTGCCGCGCCCGCTTCCTATCGCCCGGCAACTGTGCTATAATGAAGGATGTTCAAGCTCCGGAAGGGAGGCCGCTTTTCCTATGCGCAAACGCATCCTCTGCGCGGTGCTGGCGCTGGCCCTCGCCGCCGCCTGCGCGCCCGCGCTGGCCCAGACCCCTAAGCCCATCGTCCCGCTGGATTACGCGGATGTGCCCGCGCCCTACGAGGGCCAGTACCACTACCTGCTCATCAGCTATGACGAGTTTACCAACACCGACGGCATTGTGCTCATTACGTTTGACGTGCGCGCCAAGCGCTTCCTGTGCACCACGTTCAGCCGCGAGTTCCTGGTGGAGCGCCCGGACGGCAGAGGCCCCGGCCGCATCACCTACATTGTGCGCGATAACGATGTGGACGCGCTGTGCAAGGTCATCAGCACGCACTTTGGCGTGAAGGTCGAAAAATACGTGCTCATGGATTACGACATGGTGGATGAGATCATCGATCGCATCGGCGGCGTCACGCTGACCATCACCGCCAACGAGGCCCACTACCTTACCGCCAACTACCTCATCCCCGCCTATTACACCGAGCCTGCCGTCAACGGCGCGGGCACCTACCTGTTCTACGGCCGCGCCGCCGTGCTCTACATGCGCATGCGCAAGGGCGTGGGCGGCGACGACGGCCGCACCGGGCGCATCCGCAAGGTGGTTTCCAGCCTTGCCGATAAGTACCAAGCCGCTACCCTCAGCGAGGCGCAGGACCTGCTGGTCAACGCCATCCTGCCCAACATCCGCGATACCAACCTCACGCTGGACGACCTGATGTCCGCCATCGGGCAGGCGATGCTCCTGCGCGGCGTAACCCCGGAGAGCCTGCAAATGCCGTCCTCCGAGTCCATGACCGATATCATCTACGGCACCAGCCAGACCCGCGAGGTGGATTTTGACCTCTGCCGACAGCAGATGGACGATTTTCTCAGCTCCACCTACGTCGTGGTGGACGAGGAATAGGAGGACGCCGCCGATGCCCACGCCGCTGCTGCCCGACGCCCTCACGCCGCGCGAGGCCGCGCAGAAGAACCCGCTGTCGCTGGCCTTTTTGGGCGATACCGTGTGGGACCTGCTGGTGCGCTCGCGCCTGCTGCTGACCGGGGTAAAGCCCGGCGGGCTGCACCGCGCCGCCAGCCAGCGCGTCAACGCCGGGGCGCAGGCCCGCGCCATGCGGGCCGTGGAGCCCGCCCTCACCGAGGCCGAGGGCGATATCGCCCGCCGCGCGCGCAACGCCCACGCCAAGCACGGCGCGCCCAAGAACCAGAGCGCGTACGATTACGCGCAGGCCTCCGCGCTGGAGGCCGTGCTGGGCTATCTGGCGCTCACCGGGCAGGAGGGCCGCGCGCGGGAATTGTTTGACATCGCCCTGCCAATCCTCTACAATGAAGGGAAGGCTCCTGCCGCCCCGGCCGAGCCCGCAAAGGAGGCGCTCCCGGATGCCTGAAACCAGCCTGCGCGTTGAGCTGATCCGCCACACCGAGCGCCCGGAGGAGCTCGTCGCCCTCGCCGCGCGCCTGTGCTACGCCGGGCAGGACGCGGACGCGCTGCTGGAGCAGATCGAGCGGAAGGACCAGCGCGCCTTCGTCGCCAAGGTGATGGACATGGGGCATGACAGCGTGCTGGAGCATGTCAGCTTTACATTCCTCGTCACGGGGATCAGCCGGGCGTGCCTTGCGCAGCTCACGCGCCACCGCATCGCCAGCTTCTCGGTGCAGAGCCAGCGCTACGTCAGCTACGCCGACGGCTTTGGCTACGTGGTGCCGCCCAGCATCCGCGCCCTCGGCGAGGACGCGGCGGCCGAGTTCACCCGCCAGATGGAGCAGATGCAGGGCTTCTACCTCGGCTGGCAGAAGCGCCTCGGCACAGGCGAGGCCGCCAATCAGGATGCGCGCTTCGCCCTGCCCAACGCCTGCGAGACGCGCCTGATGCTGACCATGAACGCCCGCGAGCTGCGGCATTTTTTCACGCTGCGCCTGTGTACCCGCGCCCAGTGGGAGATCCGCGCCCTTGCCGCGCAGATGCTGGCCCTCTGCAAGGCCGAGGCTCCCGCGCTCTTTGCCGACGCGGGCCCCGCCTGTCTGCGCGGCCCATGCCCGGAGGGGGCCAAGTCCTGCGGCAGGGGCGTCGCCCCTGCACCCTGATCAGGGCCCTTGGCCCTGAACCCAATGCCCGTTGGGGTTGGCCGCACTGGCGGTATCACCTCCGGGTGGGGGGAAAAAACACAACCAAGGATCCAACTGCCAACTACCAGCCAACCATCAACGGACACCAACCGTCAACAACCGACCAACCATCAACAACCAACCAACCATCAACAACCAACCAACCAATCCACACTCGGAATCAACAGGGAAGCAAAGACCTCTCCAAAGAGAGAGGGGGTCGAGGGCGAAGCCCTCGTCAGGGTGCAGGGGCGAGGCCCCTGCCGAGAGAGGGGACGAGGGCAAAGCCCTCGTCAGGGCGCAGGGGTGAAACCCCTGCCAAACACTCAGAATCAACAAGGAAGCAAAGACCTCTCCAACGAGAGAGGGGGTCGAGGGCAAAGCCCTCGTCAGGGTGCAGGGGCGAAGCCCCTGCCAGAAGGAGAAAGAAATGGCATTTTATAAGGATATCAACAAGCAGGATCGTCAGCAGAAGCGCCAGAGCGCGGAGCAGCGCGGCGGCTTTGACGACGAGGGCCGTAACTATTCCGGCAACCGCAGCGGCCGCGCTCAGAGCGGCGCGCAGGGCGGCCGCACGGGCGGCTATCAGGGGAACGGGGCAGGAAGGGGCGATCGGCCCTATCAGGGCGATCGGCCCAGTCAGGGGAATCGGCCCTATCAGGGCGACAGGCCCAGTCAGGGCGACAGGCCCTATCAGGGCGAGCGTCCCCCGCGCCGGGACGGCCAGAGCGGCAGCTATCGCTTTGTGAAGGGCGCGCCGCAGACCTACCGCGACCGTGGCGCGGGCACCAAGCCCGCCAGCTACGCCGATAGCCGCGCCCGCCGGGACGGCGAGGGCGAGCGCTATGACCGCGCGCCGCGCCCGCAGGGCGGACGCTTCGACGGCCCGCGCCCGCAGAACGGCGAGCGCTATGACCGCGCGCCGCGCCCGCAGAATGGCGGACACTTCGACAGCCCGCGCCCGCAGGGCGGACGCTTTGAGCGCGACGCGCAGCGCGGCCCGTACCGCGAGGGCGCTCCGCGCGCGGACGTCAACCGCACGCGCGGCGGCGACCCGGAGATGAACCGCGGCCGTTACGACGCCTCCCGCGCGCCGCGCCGGGACGACAGCCGCGGCTTTGCGGTGGATCGCGGCCCCCGCGCCGATGACCGCCGCGCCGCGCCGCGCCCCCGCCGCACGCCGGGCGAGCTTGCGCCCGAAGCCAAGGATTACAACGCGTTCCGCTATCAGCAGCAGGCGCGTCCCGTCCCCGCGCCCGCTCCGCTGGAGGAGGATATGCCGCCCGAAAACATGCTCTGCGGCCGCAACCCCATCCGCGAGGCCCTCAAGAGCGGGCGGGACATCGAAAAGCTGCTGGTGCAGAAGGGCGAGCTGAGCGGCTCCGCCCGCGAGATCTTGCAGCTCGCCAAGGACCTGCGCGTCCCCGTGCAGGAGGTGGAAAAGGCCCATCTGGATACGCTCGCGCGCAGCCATCAGGGCATGATCGCCTACGCGTCCGCCTACCAGTACCACACCGTGGACGATATGCTCGCGCTCGCCAAGGAGCGCGGCGAGGCCCCGTTCCTGATCCTGTTGGACGGCATTACCGATCCGCACAACTTGGGCGCGATCATCCGCACGGCGGAGTGCGCGGGCGCGCATGGCGTCATCGTCAGCGAGCGGCGCGCCGTCGGCCTGACCCCCGCCGCCGTCAAGGCCAGCGCGGGCGCGGTGGAGCACCTGCCCGTCGCGCGCGTGGTGAACCTCAGCCAGACGCTGGAGGACCTAAAGGCGCAGGGCGTGTGGAGCTTCGCCGCCGATATGGAGGGCGAGGACTACCGCGGCGTGGATTTCTCCGGCCCGGTCGCGCTGGTCATCGGCGCGGAGGGCGAGGGCGTAAGCCGCCTGCTGCTGAGCAAGTGCGACCATCGCGTCAGCCTGCCCCAGAAGGGCGAGATCCAGAGCCTCAACGCCAGCGTCGCCGCCGGGATCCTGATGTACCATATCCTCGAAGCCCGCTAGGCCATGAAACCGCTGCTTTTTGTGGACGGGTACAACATCATCGGCGCGTGGCCGTGGGCTCAGCGGCCGGAGGTCGCGCTGGATGAGGCCCGCGACCGACTGCTGCACGAGCTGGAAGACTACGCCGGATACACCGGGCAGGAGGTCGTGCTGGTGTTTGACGGCCACAAGAGCGACCGCATGACCCGCAGCCGCGAGAGCCGATCCGTGCTGACGCTGGTGTTCACAAAGCACGGCGAGACCGCCGACCAGTACATCGAGCGCTCCTGCGCGCTGCTGCCGCCCTACCGGGAGGCGCGCGTCGCCACCAGCGACCAGCTGGAGCAGATCACCGCCATGGGGCGGGGCGCGACGCGCCTGAGCGCGCGCGAGCTGCTGGCCGAGCTGCGCGATACCCGCGCGCGCGGCCGCGATAAGCACCGTGAGACGGCCGCGGCCGACCGCACCCCGCTGATGGCGGGACAGAGCGAGGAGGTGCTGGGCGCGCTGGAGCGTCTGCGCCGCCAAAAATAAGCCCAACAAAGGATGACCCGTTATGCTGAACGACCGCGCCGCGCGCCCCGATAGCCCCGACGGCTTTGACGACCTGCCGGACGACCTGCCGTCCTTTGCGGACGAGCTGGGCGTTGCCGTGCCCGCGTCTGCGGCCGATCCGGCCTTTGCCGCCGCCGACGAGGCGGACGCGGCCCTGCGGGATCTTGCCGACGCGGCCGGCGCGTACCCCGGCGGTGTGCCGACGGATGCGGACGAAGCGAATAATGGCGATATGCCAGCCGACGCGGACGAGCCGTACCCCGGCGATATGCCGACGGATGCGGACGAGCCGTACAGCAGCGATGAATCAGCCGACGCGGACGGCGCGTACAACGGCGATGAATCAGCCGACGCGGAGGAGCCGTACCCCGGCGATATGCCAGCCGACGCGGATGAACCGTACAACGCGGACGGGCCAGCCGACGACGCCGAGCTGGATAACCCGGACGACCCGGCCGACGCCGAGCCGGAGGACGCGGACGCATCGTGGGCCAAGCGCCTCAGCACGCGCTTCGACGGCCTGACGGACGAGGAGATCGTGGCCGTTGCGCAGGGCGGGGACAGTGTGGCCTTCGAGTTTTTGCTCAACAAGTACAAAAACTTTGTGCGCTCCAAGGCCCGCAGCTATTTTCTGATCGGGGCCGACCACGAGGACATCGTGCAGGAGGGCATGATCGGGCTGTTCAAGGCCATCCGGGATTATCAGCCGGATCGGCTCAGCAGCTTCCGCGCGTTCTCGGAGCTGTGCATCACCCGCCAGATCATCACCGCCATCAAGACCGCCACCCGCCAAAAGCACGTGCCGCTGAACAGCTACGTCAGCCTCAACAAGCCCATTTACGATGAGGAGAGCGACCGCACCCTGATGGACGTGATCGTGGAGGGGCACGCGCAGAACCCGGAGGAGCTGATCATCGGGCGGGAGGATATCGTGAGCATCCGCGACCGGGTGGACGAGGTATTAAGCTCGCTGGAGCAGGAGGTGCTCACCGCGTATCTGGACGGGAAGTCCTATCAGGAGATCGCCGAGATGCTCGGCCGGCATGTCAAGTCCATCGATAACGCCCTGCAGCGCGTCAAGCGGAAACTGGAGAAGTATCTGGAGGAGAGTAAGGCGCAGGAGGAGTAGGGCTTCGGCCGTCGTCAAAGCGGCTGCGCCGCCTTGACGAGGCTTGCGCTTTTCGCCTGCAACCTGTTCGGTCGGCGAAAAGCGTAGGGAAGCGTTGCTCCGCAACGCCGCCGCCTCCCGTCCGTTTTGCGGTCGCCTAGCTCCCTGTCGGTCGCTATGCTCCCCAAAACGTCTCAGCATCGGGTCGCTATCGCCTTCGGCGATGTGCCCACTGGGCACACGCTTCCCTCGCTGCACATGTCGCTGAAGGCGGAATTCACTTGGGGAGCGCGGCTCCCCAAGCCCCTCGGGGGATTTTGACAGTCTGCGTGAAAGTGGCAAAGCCTCTTTTGCGATAGCTTCGGGGTCAGGAGGAGGAGCCCATGCCTCAAAACGTCTACGAGGTCGTGGCGCAGGCCGCCCGGTACTGGTTCGCCTTTCTGATGCTTGTCATCGTGTGGCGCAGCTACCGCTGGTTTCGGCGCGACCGTAAGCAGCGCAAAAAGCGCCTTCGCCTCCTGCCGGACGCGGGCTACGTGGGCGAGCTTGTGGTGCTGCGCGGCGGCGACGAGCTGCCCCCCGGCACGGCGCTGCCGCTGCCGCGCGAGGGCAGGCTGGGCTTTCTGCGCACCTGCGATGTGTGCGTGCCCGTGGAGGGCGTGGGAAAAAAGCATCTTTGGTTCAGCTTTGACGAGGAGCGCGGCCTGCTGCTGGAGCCGTACCACGGCATGAAAATCGCCGTGGACGGAGAGGAACGCAGGGGCCGACGCGACCCGCTGGCCATGCATCACGGCGCCCGCCTGTCCGTTGGGGAGGCGGTGCTTCGCATGCGACTCTTTGCGGGCTTTGAGGACGCGGCGGGAGCGCGCGCGCCCGCCTCCGCCTTTGTGGACGGCGAGCCTGCCGACGTGCGCCTTCCGGATGAAACCCCGGACGCGGCCGCGCTGCTGCTCAGGCAGCAGGCGGCGCTCAACCAGCAGCAGATCCTGCTGATGCAGCAGCAGCTCCTCATGCAGCAGCTGCCCGTGCCGCCCGTCGGCGCGGCCCAGCCGACCGATGGCGACCCGCGCGGCAGCGATGACCCGCGCGGCAGCGACGACCCGCGCGGCGACAGCGACCCGCGCGGCAGCAACCTGCACAGCGACGGCAACCCGCACACAGTCGGCGATATACACAGCGACGGATATTCGCACACCGTCGGCGATATACACAGCGATGAATATCCGCGCAGCGACAGCGACCCGCACACCGTCGGCAGCGACGGTGAAGCAGCCGCCAAGTCGGACGCGCAGCCGACCGACGCGGTTCCCGTGCGGCAGAGCGCCGCCGGACAGTTTGCGCCGCCCGCGCGCTTCCGGCAGGAGAGCGACGGCACGCGCGTGCGCTACCGCGCGGCGGGAGCCGCCGATGGCGCGGCCTACGCGGACGAGCCGGACGAGCCGGACACAGCCTACGCGGACGAGCCACGCGCAGACTCGGCCTACGCGGCCTATCCGGACAAGCCAGCCCCGGCCTACACAGACCGGCCGGACAAGCCATATGCTGGCCCGTCCTACCCGGACGAGCCGCTTGCGCAACCCCGCGACGCGGAGCCGTATGCGCCCCGCGACTGGCAGCCTGCCGCGCATGATCGGGATGCCGACGCGCCCGAAGCCAGTCGGCAGGGTTCGCCCTACGCCGACGCAAGCTCCCCGCGCGACGCGTCCCCTGCGGGCGCACACGGCCGCGCCGAGCGGCGCAGCGCCCGCATGGAGCGCTACCGCGGCGTGCTGCCGCCCATCGAGGGCGAAAACGATTACGATGCCGTAAATCCATACACTGTGGACGAGTACGACCCCGACGGCGGCTTTGCCGCAGACAGCCCCCGCAGCGCGGCCGACTGGAACGGCGCTGATGACGGCGAGCCCCTCGACCCGCACACCCACACGCCGGACGACCCGCGCGACGAAAACGATTACGCTCCTCCCGCAGCCGACGGCCCCGCGGGCGGAACGCACGCGTCCGATAGCTCCTTCCTCGACGACGCGGCCGACTGGCCTTATTTGCCGCCGCCCAGCCACCCCAACGTCAGCTTCCGGCAGAACGGCTACACCTACCCGGAGTACGTGGAGGCCAGCGAGGCCTTTGCGGCCGGGCATGGCAGCGGGGCGTACCGCGCCGCCGCCGCCCGCGAGGATGACGAGAGCGGCTACGCGCCCGGCTTGGCCGCGCACGCCGCGTCGACCGACGCATACCACAGCGAGAGCACATATGCCGCGCCCGCCTCCGCATACCACGGCGGGGACGCATACGCCGCGCCCGCCGCGCCGCCCCCCGATGCGGACGCGCCCGACCCAAGCCTCTATGTGGAGCCGGACGAGGCCGCCAAGGCCAAGGCCGTGCTCTGGGACCGCTACTTGGGAAGGGGGAAACGCTGATGGCACGCAGAGCGCCCTCCCGCAAGCACCCGGATAGGCGGCTGGTGTCCGCCATGATGTTGTTCTTCTTCAGCGCGTTCCTGCTCATCTCGCTGCGGCCGCGCAGCGGCGAGGAGCTCACGCTCTGGGAGCATCTGGCGCAGAACTGGCAGGGGCTGGTGCTGGCCGTGGCCGTGCCCGTGATGCTCTACATCTCCGTGCAATGGCTGCCGCGCTTCTTCCCGGCCGATAAGCTCGTGCTGGCCATCGCCAACTTTCTGTGCGCGCTGGGCGTGCTCATCCTCTATTCCACGGATTTGGACGCGGGCACCTCGCGCGGCACGCAGCAGGCAATCGCTTACGGCGTGGGCATCCTGTGCATGGTGTTTTGCATTTTGCTGGTGCGCTACACGCGCCGCTGGAAGCTGCTCATCCGCGTGCTGATGGTCGGGAGCCTTGGGCTGCTGTGCCTGCCGCTGGTCATCGGCACGGAGATCAACGGCGCAAGCAACTGGATCAACGTGGCGGGCGCGAGCCTTCAGCCCAGCGAGATGGTCAAGCTGTCGCTGCTGCTGATCCTCAGCTACTACATGAGCCGCCGCCGCCTGCTGCCGTGGCTGATCTTCGCGGGCGGGTGCCTCGGCGTGCTAATGCTGCAAAAGGACCTCGGCACCGCGCTGATCTACTACGCCACGGCGCTGATGCTCTACTTCGCCTCCTCCGGCAACATCCCCATGACGCTGGTGGGCCTCGGCGGAGGGTGCGGCGCGGCGGTGCTGGGCTACCAGATGTTCGCGCACGTCAAAAAGCGCGTCGCCATCTGGCTCAACCCGTGGGCGACGTTTGAGACCTCCGGCTACCAGATGGTGCAGGTGCTCTTCGCCATCGCCAGCGGCGGGCTGTTCGGCGTGGGCCTTGGGCTGGGCAACCCCCGCGTGATCCCCGTGTATTTTTCGGATTGTATCTTCGCCGTCATTTGCGAGCAGTTTGGCATCGTGTTTGGCGTGCTGGTGCTGGCGCTGTACGTTATTTTGATCCTTCGCGGCACCAGCATCGCCACCAGCGCGCGCAGCTCCTTCCACGCGCTGCTGGCCATGGGCTGCACGGTGATGCTCGGCGTGCAGACGTTTATCATCATCGGCGGGGTGCTCAAGCTCATCCCGCTCACCGGCGTTACCATGCCCTTTGTCAGCTACGGCGGCACCTCGCTGGTAAGCTGCCTGTGCGTGATCGGCCTGCTGCAAGGCGTGGCGAGCGTCAATCAGGACGATTTGCAGTACGATTATCAGATCAGCCGCTCGCTGGAGGAGGAGCGCATCCTCCCCAATGCGGAGCGCTGACCCGGAAAGGAGCCTTGGCATGAAGCTGCAACGCAATCACTTCCGGCTGCTGGCCGTCCTGCTCATCGGGCTGCTGTTCGTGGCCGGGGGGTACGGCGTGTATTCCGTTACCACCTACAGCACGCGCTGGGCCAGCAACAGCAAGAACGTGCGCTATCAATCCGCCAAGGCCAACGTCATCCCCGGCGATATCATCGACCGCAACGGCGTGGTGCTGGCCACCAGCAACGCCGAGGGGGAGCGCGTCTACCAGAGCAATATCCGCAGCCGCAGCGCCATCGTCCACCTGATCGGCGATCAGGTGGGCAACGTCGCCAACGGCGTGGACAGCCTGCAATCCAAGTATCTGCTGGGCATGGAGACCAGCCTTGCCGAGCGCGTGCAGGCGCTGCTGACCGGGCAGACCCGCAAGGGCGACAGCGTGACGCTCACCGTGGACAGCGCCCTGTGCTCCTACATCGTCAGCCAGTTTGAGGGCGGATCCGCCACCAAGGACAAGGGCGGCGCGGCCGTGGTGCTCAATTACCAGACCGGCGAGGTGATCGCGCTGGTCAGCCTGCCCGTGTTCGACCCGCAAAACGTCACCCTCCGGGACGAGGAAAGCGCCCTCCATCCCTTTTGGAACCGCGCCACGCAAAGCACGCTGCCCCCCGGCAGCACGTTCAAGATCATCACCACCGCCTCCGCGCTGGAGAACCTCAGCCCCACGGGCGATTTGCAGTTTACCTGCACGGGCGCGACGCAGGTGCAGGATCGAATCATCACCGATTACCAGAACGGCCAGCACGGCGTCGTGACGCTCAAAAAAGCCTTTGCCGTAAGCTGCAACAACTCCTTCGCCCAGCTCGCCCTCACGTTGGGCGACGACGCGCTGCGCAAGACCGCCGAGGACTTCGGCTTTAACGGGAGCTTTCTGTTCCGCGATCTGGTGGTCTACGACAGCGTGTACCCCACCACGGGCCGCAGCCGCGTGGAAATTGCGTGGAGCGGCGCGGGGCAGAGCCAAGTGGCCGCCACGCCGCTGCACATGTGCATGGTGGCCGCCGCCGTGGCCAACGACGGCGTGATGATGGAGCCCCGCCTGCTCAGCGATGTGACCAGCCCCACGGGCGTCAGCCGCCTGAGCTTTACCAGCAAGGTCTATCGCCGCGCGATGTCCTCGTCCGTGGCGCGCGTGCTAGACGGCTACATGAAAAACGTCACCGAGGCCGGCACGGGCAGCCGCGCGTCCGTAAGCGGGCTGGTGATCGCGGGCAAAACGGGCAGCGCCGAGTCCAGCCAAGACGGGCAGGACGTAACGCACGCGTGGTACGTGGGCTACATAGACAACGCGGATCTGCCCTACGCCGTCTGCGTGATGGTGGAAAACGGCGGCAGCGGCGGCAGCGTGGCCGCTCCCATCGCGGGCAAGATCTTCGCGTACCTCAAGGAGCACCCGGCAAAGTAAAATTCGGTTTTTTTCCTCATTATTTTTGCCGCGCAAATTGCGGCGCGGCCTCGGCTATGCTATAATTGTTTGAAAGCGAAACGAAGAAGGGACGCCCGTTCCTTCTTTCAACGTATACAGGAGAGTGGCTCACATGACCGCTGTGACCTTTCGCCCTGCGCGGCTTCATGGGGAAACGCAGGCCCCGCCCAGCAAAAGCGAGGCGCACCGCGCGCTGCTGCTATCCGCGCTGGGCTGTCAGCCGTGCGTGCTGACGGGCTTTCCTGGCGCGCTGTGCGAGGACACGCAGGCCATGGCGGCCGGGGCGCGCGCGCTGGGCGCGGAGGTGCGCCATGTGGAGAACGCGCTGGTGGTCACGCCGGGCGCGCACCCCGTGGCGGTCGATTCCCCCGCCGAGGTGGACGTGCGCTCCTGCGCCGCGGCGCTGCGCATGCTCCTTCCGGCGCTGCTGGCGCGCGGCGTCCCCGCCCGCTACCTCATGGACAGGGCGCTCAGCCTCCGCCCGCTGGGGGCCTACGACCCGCTGCTGGAGAGCATCGGCGCGCAGGTCGACCGGGCCGATACCCCGGACGGCCGCGTGGCGCTGACCGTGCGGGGCCGCCTGTCCGCCGGGGAGTACAGCGTGGACGGCAGCCAGAGCAGCCAGTTTGGCAGCGGCCTGCTGATGGCCCTCGCGCACGCCGCGAACGCGGACGGAAGCCCGGAGGGCAGCCGCCTGCGCATCCGCCCGCCCATCGCCTCGCGCCCGTACTTGGACATGACGCTCACGCTGATGGCCGCCTTCGGCTGTGAGGTGGACGAGCTGGGCGGCGGCGCGTTTTACGTATCGCCGTGCCGCCGGGACAATCCGCCCACGCTGGCCGTGGGGCGGGACTATACGCAGGCCGCCGTGTGGATGGTCGCCTGCGCGCTGGGCGGCTCCATCGGCATCAACGGCCTGAACCTGCCCACCGAGAAGCGCGTGGCCCTGCAAGGCGACGCGGCGATCTTCGGGTTCCTGCGGCAGATGGGCATGGCCGTGCGAGCGGGCGGCGGCACGCTGTGGGTGCGCTGCCCCAGCCGCGCGCCGCTCACCCCGCTGACCGCCGATGTGAGCCGCTGCCCCGATTTGGCCCCCATGCTGGCGCTGTGCTGCACGCAGGCGCACGGCACGTCCGTGCTGACCGGGGTGGCGAACCTGCGCCTCAAGGAGTGCGACCGTCTGGCGGCCATCCACGAGCTGCTGGGCGCGCTGGGCGCGCACACGGTGGTGCGCAAGGGCGACGAGGCGCTGGAGATCCACGGCGGCAAGCCCCTGCGCGGCGGCGTGATGCTGGACTGCCGCGGCGACCATCGCATGGCGATGATGCTTTCCATCGCCGCGACGCTGTGCGACGCGCCCATCACGGTCACGGGCACGGAGTGCCTCGCCAAAAGCTGGCCGAACGATCTGGACGCGTACCGCGCGCTGGGCGGCGACTGGTCGTAGCCGCGCGCCGCGACGCTGTGCGACGCGCCCATCACGGTCACGGGCACGGAGTGCCTCGCC
>CAYOYK010000032.1:23757-27360 GCA_964408185.1 uncultured Oscillospiraceae bacterium
AAAAGCTGGCCGAACGATCTGGACGCGTACCGCGCGCTGGGCGGCGATTGGTCGTAGCCGCGCGATAGGAGAATGGATATGCTCACCAAGAACGAACGCCTCACACTGACCTGCCGCGCGCTGGGCGCGGAGCTGGAGGGCGTGTGCGACCAAGACGGCATGGCGGTGTTTGTACCCATGGCCCTGCCCGGAGAGCGCATCGCCGCGCAGGTGACGCGCGCTGAGAAGCGCTACGCCTTTGCGCGCCTGACCGAGGTGCTTTCGCCCTCGCCGGAGCGCGCGGAGCCGCCCTGCCCGGTCTACCGCCTGTGCGGGGGCTGCTCCGGCCAGCACATGGCCTACGGCCTCACGCTTGCCGCCAAGCGCGAGCAGGTGCAGAGCTGCCTGACGCGCATCGCGGGGCTGGCGCTCCCGGCGAATTTTGTCCCGCCCGTGCTGGGCGCGGACGAGCCGTACCGCTGCCGCAACAAGACCGCCCTGCCCGTGGGCGGCGCGAACGGCGACCCCGTGCTGGGCTTCTACCGCCGCCGCAGCCACGATATCGTGGCGGCGGACGACTGCCTTGTGGCCATGGGGCCGGTGCGCGAGGCCATCGCCGCGGTGCGCGGCTGGATGCGGGCCTGCCGCGTCGCGCCCTACGACGGCGCGACCGGGACGGGCGTGCTGCGCCACCTGATCGTGCGGGCGAGCCGCTCCGGCGACGCGATGCTCGTGCTGGTGGGCGCGCAGCCGCCCGTGCGCACGGCCGAGCTGCTGGACGCGCTGCAAGCCGTGCCGGGGCTCAAGACCGTGTGCTGGAGCCTCAACCGCCGCCGCGACAACGTGATCTTGGGCGACAGCGCCGAGGTGCTCTCCGGCGAGGGGTACATCCTCGAAAGCCTGCTGGGCCTTGATTTTGAGGTCGGCCCGCTCTCGTTTTTTCAGGTCAATCCGGCGCAGACCGAGCGTCTGTACCGGCAGGCCGTCGAATACGCCGCGCTCACGCCGGATTCGACCTGCGTGGACGCGTACTGCGGCGCGGGAACCATCACGCTGGCGCTGGCCAAGCGCTGCAAGCGCGCCGTGGGCGTGGAGGTCGTCCCGCCCGCCATCGAGGCCGCCCGCCGCAACGCGGCCCGCAACGGCGTGCGCAACGCGGATTTCATCCTTGGCGCGTCCGAGGCCGTGCTGCCCAAGCTCGTCGCCGAGGGCCTGCGCCCGGACGCGGTGGTGCTGGACCCGCCGCGCAAGGGCGTGGAGCCGCCGGTCATCGAGGCCATCGCGCAGGCCGCGCCCGCCCGCGTGGTCTACGTGAGCTGCCATGTCCCCTCGCAGGCGCGCGATCTCGCGCTGCTGGCCGCGCGGGGCTATCGCCTGACCGCCTGCCAGCCCGTGGACATGTTCTGCTACGCGGGCGGCGTGGAGAACGTCGCGCTTTTGGAGCGCGCAAAGGAGCCGGTATGAATTCCGCCCTGCGCCAGAAAATCGACCTGCTGCCGGACAGTCCGGGCTGCTATTTAATGAAGAACAGCGGCCGGATCATCTACGTGGGCAAGGCCAAGAACCTGAAAAACCGCGTGCGGCAATACTTTCACAACTTTGAGAGCCATACGCCCAAGGTGCGGGCGATGATCAGCAAAATCGACGATTTTGAGCTGGTGCTTTGCGATACCAACTTTGAGGCCCTCACGCTGGAGTGCAACCTCATCAAGCTGCACAGGCCGTTTTACAACATACTGCTCAAGGATGACAAGGCCTACCCCTACCTGCGCCTCGACCCGCGCGAGCCCTTTGCGCGCCTGACGCTCAGCCGGGTTTTGGATACCAAGGACGGCGCGCGGTACTTTGGCCCGTACATCGGCGCGACGGCGGTGCGGCAGGTGCTGTGGGAGGTGGGGCGCATCTTTCCGCTGCGCACGTGCGCGCTCTCCCTCCCGCTGGATAAGCCCCGCCGCCCCTGCGTCAATTACGAGATCGGCAAGTGTATCGGCCCGTGCACCGGCAAGGTGACGCAGGCCGAGTACGATCAGCTCCTGCGCCGCGCGGTCAGCTTTTTGAGCGGGGAGTATCAGCCGCTCCTGCGCGATCTGCGCGCGCAGATGGACGCTGCCGCCGCCGATATGGCCTACGAGCGCGCGGCCATCCTGCGCGATAAGATTCGGGACATCGAGGGCATGATGGAGCGGCAGACGGCGATTCAGACGCGCGACGCGTGGCAGGACATCTGGGCCGTGGCCGCGGACGAGCAGGACGCGATCCTCCAGCTGCTGCACGTGCGCGGCGGGCGCATCGAGGGCGCGCAGAGCTTCGCGCTGGAGGGCGACGGACAGGAGCCTCCCGCCGAGCTGCTGGAGGCCTTTCTGCCCCAGTATTACGACGACGCCCACATTGTCCCGCGCGAGGTGCTGCTGGCCGACGCGCCGGACGACCCGCAGGAGCTGGAGCGCTGGCTGCGCGAGAAGCGCGGCGCGGCGGTAACGCTGCTTGCGCCCCAGCGCGGCGAGAAGCGCCACCTGATTGAGCTGTGCCAAAAGAATGCGGGCGACGCGCTGTTCAAGCGGCAGCAGAACGAGCGCATCCAGTACCAGCGCACGCAGGGCGCGATGGAGGGCCTGCAAAGGGCGCTGGGCCTGCCCACGCTGCCCCGGCGCATTGAGGGCTACGACATCAGCAACACGCAGGGCGTGCTGAGCGTGGCGAGCATGGTCGTGTTTGAAAACGGCCTCTCGGCCAAGAAGCAGTATCGGCACTTCCGTATCAAAACGGTGGAGGGCGCCAACGACTTTGCCTCCATGGCGGAGGTCATCGGGCGGCGGTTCACGCACGGCCTGCAGGAGATCCACGAGCGCACCGAGGCGGGCCTGCCGCTTGAGGAGGGGCGTTTCAGCAAGCTGCCGGACGTGGTGCTGATCGACGGCGGCCCGGAGCAGCTGCTGTTTGCCCACCGCGCCATGGAGGAGGCCGGCGCGAGCGTGCCCATGTTCGGCCTAGCCAAGCGCTTTGAGGAGATCTACCTGCCCGGCCGCGAGGAGCCCATCCGCCTTGACAAGCGCGACCCGGCGCTGCACCTTGTCCAGCGTGTGCGCGACGAGGCGCACCGCTTCGGCATTACGCACCACCGCGCCCTGCGGGGCAAGGCTGCGCTGGGCAGCGAGCTGAGCGAGATCCCCGGCGTGGGCGAGAAGCGGCGCGTCGCGCTGCTGCGTGCCTTTGGCAGCGTAAAGGCCGTGCTGGCCGCCAGCGTGGAGGAGCTGGCCGCCGTCCCCGGCGTAGGGAAGGCGGCGGCGCAGAGCGTGCATGCCTATTCGGAGGCCAAGCGGCTGGGAAAGTAGGGGCGCCGGAGCCTGCGCGGCGTGCGTGGGTTGCGCGGGCTCGCGCAGCGCAGGGGGCGGCCCTGCGGGGCCGCGTGCGCGCCGCAGCAGAGGCCGCACCTGCGGGGCCGCGTGCGCTTCGGCCTGCGCGGCACTGCCCCCCGGCAAGGGGCCCCCCTGCTGCGCGAGGCCGCGCCTGCGCGGGCCACGCGCAGCAGGGGGGCCGCGCCTGCGGGCGCGGGGGAACGCCCGCGCGGCGGGGCGGGAACGGTGCCCCGACCTGCGGGCCGGGGTTCGTCACTTTTCTTTTCAG
>CAYOYK010000033.1:0-15194 GCA_964408185.1 uncultured Oscillospiraceae bacterium
AACGGCGACCAGATCGACCTGCGCAAGCTGGGCGAGGCGCTGGGCTGCGAGGTGGCGGAGACCTCCGCGCTCAAGGGCGAGGGCAGCGTAGCGGTCGCCCGGAAGGCCGCCGCGCTGGCGCGCAAGGGCAAGCGCAACGATATGCCGCATGTGTTCGCGGGCAGCGTGGAGCGCGCGCTGACGCGCATCGAGACCTTGGTCAGCCGCCGAGAGGGCGACGCTCCCATGAACGCGGGCCTCGCCCGCTGGTACGCCGTCAAGCTGTTCGAGCGGGACGAAAAGGTGAACGCCGAGAGGAAGCTTCCGCAGGAGACACGCGACCAAATCGAGGAAGCCATCCAGGCCTGCGAGGCCGAGATGGACGACGACGCGGAATCCATCATCACCAACCAGCGCTACGCCTATATCAACAAGCTGGTCAGCACCTGCGTGCGCAAGGGCAAGCCCAAGGGCGCGCTGACCGCCAGCGACAAGATCGACCGAATCATCACCAACCGTTGGGCGGCGCTGCCGATTTTTGCCCTCATCATGTTCCTTGTTTATTACGTCAGCGTCACCACCATCGGCACAATCGTGACCGACTTCACCAACGACACCTTCGTGGGCGAATGGATTCAAGCGCCCGTGATGGCTTGGCTGACAAACATCGGCTGCGCGGATTGGCTGGTCGGGCTGATCGGCGACGGCATCATCGGCGGCGTGGGCGCGGTGATTGGCTTTGTGCCGCAAATGCTGGTGCTGTTCTTCTTCCTCGCCATTCTGGAGGATGTGGGCTACATGAGCCGCGTCGCCTTCATCATGGATAGGATTTTCCGCAAGTTCGGCTTGAGCGGCAAGAGCTTCATTCCGATGCTGATTAGTTCCGGCTGCGGCGTGCCCGGCATCATGGCGAGTCGTACCATCGAAAACGACCGCGACCGCAAAATGACCATCATGACCACGACCTTCATTCCCTGCGGCGCGAAAATGCCGATTGTGGGCTTGATCGCGGGCGCGCTGTTCCACAACGCAGGCTGGGTCGCATTCACGGCGTACATGATCGGCGTAGCGGCGGTGATCGTTAGCGGCATTATCCTCAAAAAGACAAAGATGTTTGCGGGCGACCCTGCGCCCTTCGTGATGGAGCTTCCCGCCTACCACGCGCCCTCTTGGAAGAACGTGCTGCACTCCATGTGGGAGCGCGGCTGGAGCTTCATCAAGCGCGCCGGTACGGTGATCGTGGTGGCGAGCATCCTCATCTGGTTCACCAGCGGTTACGGCTGGACGGCGCACCAGCAGGAAGTGACCGCCGCCGACGGCACGGTGACGATGGAAGCTGTCGAGGGTGGCGCGACCACATTCGGTGCAGTCGAGGACATGGACGAAAGCATGCTGGGCAAGGTGGGCAGCGCGGCTGCGCCGGTGTTCAGCCCGCTGGGCTTCGGCAACTGGCAGTCCACCGTGGCGACCGTCATGGGCTTGGTTGCGAAGGAGGAGGTCGTGGGCGTGTTCGGCGTGCTGTACGGCGTGGATAACGACGACACCGCCGCCGCGGACATCATCGACGATGCGGACATGACCGACGACGAGAAGGCTGCGGCGCTGTCTCCCATTATGGCGGCGTTTGACGCTTCCAGCGGCGGTCACGGACAGCTTGCGGCGTTCTGCTTCCTGATCTTTAACCTCTTGTGTGCGCCGTGCTTTGCGGCGATGGGCGCAATCAAGCGGGAGATGAACAACGGCAAGTGGACAGCGTTCGCCATCGGGTATCAATGCGTGTTCGCCTACATCGTGGGGCTGATTGTGTATCAGCTGGGGCTGCTGTTTGTGGGCGGCGGCTTCACGGGCTGGACGGTTGCGGCGATTCTGCTGCTGATCGGCATGCTGTACATGCTCCTGCGCAAGAACCGCTACGACGAATCTCACTTCACCCAAAAGATCAAGATGGAAGCGTAAGGCTTCCGACGAAAGGACGTGTGGCTATGGCGACTTGGATTGTCGGCGGGGTACTGGTGCTGATTGTGGGCGCGATTGTGTGGAAGCTGGTCAAGGACAAGAAAAGCGGCAAGAGCGCCTGCGCGTGCGGCGGCGATTGCGCCCATTGTCACGCGGCGTGCTCCTCTCAGCCAAAATAAGATTTGCGGGGGCGTGGGATGGTTCTCGCGCCCCTTTTATCTGTCATGAAAAGGAGAAGGGGTTATGACCGCGTCACAAATACGATGTCTGCTTTCGCCTGCGGGTTTGGCTGATGGAGCGTTTAGGCTTTCATACGTTTTTCAAATGGAATGAGGCCGAATTTGTTCGTTTCTTGGGGCAAAACGGTTTCATGGTGAAAAAATCTGCTACTAGCAAGCCCGAACAGAATCGAACCAAGCGAAGCTCGGAACCAAAAAACCAATGAAATCAACGCTTTTCGGAGCTGATCAGCGCTGAAAAAGCAATCCGAGAGGCTCGTGGCTGATAAGCGGTTTGATTGAGGACGCGTGAGCATGAAGGGCAGCGAAAGCGCCCTGATAATCAGCCTCCGGAAAGAACAAATACATTTCACATTTCATCCATCCTTGCTTCACATTTGATGCATAGAATCAATACGGTCAAATCCCAAAGAGCTTGCGAACGAGGAGGAATCCCTATGAAAAGAATACTGTCCGTTTTCATGTGCCTGATGATGCTCCTGACCTGCGTGAGCGTCGCGGGCGCGGAAAGCGAGAGCGGCGATCGGGCCGCGATTGAGGAAGCGCTGAACCTGAAAAACAACGCGGAGCAGGCGTGGACCTATTCCGCGAGCGCCGACGCCTGGACGCTGTCGGTCGTGTCGGCAGTCGCGTATCCTGAAATTGCCGACGAAGAAGGCGTTTCCGTGTGCGTTCCCGGCGCGTATGTAACGGGTCTGGATACCGACGGCGACGGAACCGCTGATGTGACGGCCGACGCCGCGACCGACGCGGTCAAGGGCGCGCTGGTCATCGATTATGACGCGCAGATCACCAGCAGCAACGGTCAGGTTTATACCGCCGCGACCGCACCCGTCATTCTGAACACCGGCGCGGCGGGCTACAGCGAGCAGCAAAACAGCGTCGCCTCCGCAGCCTATGCCGCAGAGGGCTATATCAACGTGGCCTGCGGCAATCGCGGCAAGCAGTCCACCGTTCCCGACGCGGACGGCAACAGCCGTTATACCGGCGACGCGCCGTGCTGCCTGGTCGATCAGAAGGCCGCCTCGCGCTATGTGAAATATAACATCCTGCTGGGCAATCTGCCCGGAAACGTGAACTATCTCGTTTCCACCGGCGGCTCCGGAGGCGGCGCGCACGCGGCCATGTTCGCGGCAACCTCCAACAATGCCGATTTCTACGACTATCAAATCGCGGTCGGTGCGGTCGGCGTATACAAGAATGCCGACGGCAGCTACTCTACCGCCGTGACCATCGACGGAACCGAGTACGAGCTGTCCGACGGCGCGTGGGGATGCGTCGCGTACAGCGCCATCACCTCCCTGCAGGAGGCCGATATGTGCATGGCCTTCGAGTATTCCTTGGACACAGCCTACGACTTCGGCAGCAGCTTCCAAAAACAGCTGGCCGAGTATTTATCCGCCGAGTACATGACCTATATCAACGACCAGAATCTGACCGTGAGCGAGGCCGCGGTCGGCTTTGACCTGAATGCCGACAGCGACACGGAGGATATCGTCGCGCTGACCATCGAGTACGATTTGTCGGCGCATCCCGAAACGAACGGCTATTACGGCACTTACCTCGACCTGTATCTGGCGGAGTTCCAGTCCAACCTGCAATGGTATCTGGACAACCTTGATTATGCCGAGGGCTGGACGTGGTTTGGTACGGACGGCGTTGCCCTGAGCGATGAAGCGGTCGCCGCTATGACGAGCGCCGACAAGGCGGAAGCCTTCCTTGCGGGGCGGTATGCCAAGAGCGCAACGGGCGGTTCCGGCGGTATGGGCGGCGGCATGGCGGACAGAACCGGCACGCCTGACGGCAATATGGGCAACGCCCCTGATGGCAACCCGCCCACCGACTTGGGCGGCGCTCCCGATGGAAACGCACCCGCCAACGCGAATGGCGCAAAGGACAAAGTCGGCACGCCGGATGCGGGCACGACGCAATCCGCCACGGGCGGTACGGATTCCGCCAGCTATGCGAGCTTTGAGGACATGCTGGCGGCATATCAGACGGACATCGCGGCGATCAACGCGGGCGACGCCTACGGCAACAACATCGTTGCGCTGTACAATCCGCTCAACTACATCGGCGCGGAGGGTACGCAAGGCCCGACTTGGACGCGCATCGTTATGGGCGCGGCAGAGGGCGATATGTCCATGTTCTCGTCGCTGAATCTGGAAATCGCTTGGCTGAACAGCGGCACCGATGCGGTGATCGAATGGCAATGGGACGGCGGACACGTGCCCAGCGAAGTCCTCGGCGATTCCCTTGCGCTGTACGTGGACGAGATGTACGGGAAGTACGTGGCAGGAGCGGTTTCCGTGGCCAAAGCGACGGCGGAGGCGTTGACCGCCAACGGCACGGCGGCCGAAGCCAGCGGCGCGGACTTGACCTCGTGGGTGAACGCCGACGACCTGTCCAGCGTCTCCTTTCCCCTTGCGGACGCGGCCGCCTATCGCACGGCGGGCGCGAGCAAGGCGATCCCCGGCTTCGACGTGATGGACTACGGGCAGGAGGACTACGTATTCGGCGACAGCGTCTCCGACGCGCGGCATTGGGACGCGAATGTGCTTAAGGTGCTTGAGGAGCATGCCGATACGCTGAGTCCGTTGTTCAACCAAAATTAACAAGGCAAGCAAAAGAGACGGACAGGGAGAAGCCCTTGCGGCGCGGGGCTCTCCCTGTCCGTTTGTGTTGAATTGGCGAGCAAGCGGGACGTTGCGGGCGAGGAGCTTGGCAGGGTTCGAAAGGCGGCCGGACTGGCGTTCTTCTTTTTTTGAAGAAAAACCCCGCTCCCCCAAAGAGAGCGGGGCGCAGGCGGCTGCACAATTGGGCTCTCCGCTCATTTTCATTGTTGACAGCCGGGCGGGCCCGGCTTGAGCATCCGGATGTTTACAGCCCGCTGTTCTTATACAGGATGCAGGCTCTTGCGACCCAAGCCGAGTCGGCGCAGACAAGCGGATAAGCATGATCCGGGGCGATCGTTTGAGAATAGCTGCGGAAGTACCGCAAGGATCGCTGCCCGTCGCCCATAAGCACCGCCGCGTAGACAAGGCAGCCGAAGCAGTATTCATTCGGCGAGGCGTTCCGGTCCGCCAGCGCGACCCAATCAACGCTTGCGCACAGCTTCTCGTACAGCGCGCGCGCCCTGTCTCCGTCGGCCGGTATCAGCTCATAAATGACCGGGAACATCTGCGCATACGCGCTCATATACAGCTCCGACCAATCAAACGGCTCGGCGGCTCCGTTTTCATCCAGCGCATACTCATACCGCTGCTCGCCGTCGTTCCAGAACCGCTCCTCAACGCTCCGACGCACCGATTGCGCCCGCGTATCCGCGCTGATGCGGAACGCCGCCGAACCGGGGTATCGCGCTTCCTCCGCAAAAACGGATGCAAACAGGTTGGCAGCAGCGCTCAGCCCGGCATAAACCTCGCACTGATCCGTCAGGTAAAACACCGGATAGCTGGGCTTTGCAACAGTCAGCCCGTCGGTCATTGTGGAAAGCAGCGTCGTCACAAGCCCGCAGACGTCCTGATAATGCGCTTCCGCCAGCGACGGGTCGCCTGACGCCTGCGTATATTCGTTCAGCGTGAAAAGCAAAAGCCCAAGATATGAATCAGACGCGTCATAGTCGCCTGTTGAGATCTCCGCAACAGGTTCCCCGGCCTCCATCGTCACGGTATAGTCGCAGATCGTATCGGTCAGGCCAAGCTGATCCGGCTGTCGGTTGAGATGGGCAAAGCTCCACGTGAGATAATTACGCACCGCCGTCACAGCCTCGCCGTCTCCCGATTCCAGCAGCGCCAGAGCGGTTTCGTAGGCAAAGTAGGGATTGATACATGCCTCGCCGTCGCTCTCCGGGTAGTACAGCAACGCCCCGTCCGACAGCTGCGAGGTCAGAAGCCAGCTTATTTCCGATTGTGAAAGCGCACCGACGCAATCAGGATCGACCCTGCTCGGCTCATATGCGCAGGATGCTGCCAGAATGCCCGCGAGCAACGCTGCGAGCGCCGCGATCAACCGCATTCTCACGCTTTCTTTCTCCCAAAGCTCGATTTGTCCGCCGCGCAAACAAGAGACAGCCGGCGGGCAACGGCGCACCCGCTTTGGATCCAATCGCTTTCTCCGCTTTCGTTCTCGATGACTTCGTATCCGCGCGTCCCCGCCGACCGACGAATCCCGCAGGCGAAAAAGCGCCGTTCCTCATTTCTCCTTTGGGCAGATCAGCCTTCCCGTTTCAGCCCATCGGCCCCGCATTCGCCCAAAAGCGCTCTTACTCGCAAAGATACCCATCTCGCGCTTTGATGTGAAAGCGCGCCTCCAGCTGGTGCATCTGCTCGTCCGTAATGGTGTTGACCAAGGGCAGGTGCGCAATTTTCATGTAGATTTCTGCCGCCTTCTCGGCGGTCTCAATCAAGCCAAAGGTTTCATCCAAGTCTGCGCCTGCGCCGTAGATGCCGTGCTGGCCCCATACGACCAGCCGCGCGGTTTGCATCTTTTCGGCAGTTGCCTCGCCGATCTCGTTTGTGCCGCAGAGCATCCACGGGAGGACGTTCACGCCGTCCGGGAACACCACCACGCACTCGGTGCACATCTGCCACAGGGTGCGCGTAAAGGCGCGCTCGTCAAGGCTGTGCACATAGGTCATGGCCAAAAGATTGGCGGGATGGCAGTGCATCACGACGCGATTGTTCGGGTTCACCTTCAGGCGCGCCACATGGCTCATCATGTGGGCGGGAAGCTCGCTGGTAAACTGACCGCCGTCCGTGAAACCCCACAGCAGCTCGGCAAGCTGTCCCCGCTGCGTCAAGCGGACAATGCCCAAGTTCTCATCCGGCGCGTACTGCACATTTTTGAAATACTTGCCCGTGCCGGTCACAAGGAAGCATTTGCCGTCCAGCGTCGGCGCGGTAAAGCCCGTGGGGATCGTGCGAAGCACGTCGCGGGTGTTCAGATATTGCGCGACGTCGTCCGCGGTAAGCAGCAGGGAGATGTTGCCGCCGTTGCGCTCGTCCCAGCCGTGCGCGTACATATTGGTGGCGGTGCGAACCATTTCAACCAGAAAGGGAGCGGTCAGGATGTCCTTCATGGTGCGTTTCCTCCTCAGCGTGTAATCACGTCCACAGGGACGTTGAATATCTTAGCGACCTTGAGCAGCGTTTCGATGTGCCGTCCGCTTGCCGCCGCCATGTGATGCGTCGGTCCCGCCTCGCTCCACTTGTCGCAGAACGCCCTTGCCCCGCAGGAAAAGCGCGTGCGCATATTGGTATCGCCAAATGTGAAGATCGGCCCGTCCTCATTGACGCCCTCCGCCACGACAAACTTGAAGCGTCCGTCCTTGTCCTGCGTCACGCCAAGATAGGTGACGGGGCCGAGGTGCGGATAGAACTGCGTCAGATACCCGCCGCCCGTTTTGCCGTGGAATACGGGGACAATCTTTATGGTGGGCTTTTGAGCGGAGATATCCGCGTCGCCGGAGCCGGAATGCCCGATGATGCAGATATCCGCGTCAAAATCAATGGAATACATTTCGGAAAGCTGCCCCATGCCGGCAATCGTTTTGAGAATGCTCATCGCCATGGAAACCTTGATGTCACCCTCCACCGCGCAAGCCACGCCCTGCTTGATGAGCATGGAGAAGGCCGGAATCAGCATGGAATCCAGCACGCCGGCCTTCCCCTGCGCGTAGCCGTCGTAGTGCGACGCCACAAAGGCGATCTGCTCGGCTTTCACCCAACGCTCAAAGGCGATGACATACTTGGCCATCTCCCAAACCTTTTCGAGCGTGCCGCCGCCCTCGATCTCAAAGGTATCCAAAATCTCCTGCGCCTTTTGCCGAATCGCGTCGTCGTCGACGATGTCGTCGGCGATCGTCCACATTTTCTCCCAGTCGAATTGCTTTGTATAAAGCCCCATGCGGTGGTAGAGGTTCGTTTCGTCGATGTACAGGTCCATCATGCCGGGATAGGGCCGACCGATCTGCGCGAGGTTCGTATCGCGGAAGCGTCGGCGCACCTGCGCGGCGCGGCACCAGTCCTCGATCTCCGCTTGCAGCGCCGGGTCGCCGCCCTCGTCAACGCCGGTGATCACCGCGTGGCGCTTGCCCGCTCTTTCCAAGTCCGCCACCATTTCGCCCACCGCGCCGCAGGCGTACAGCTCGCCCAGCCACGTTGCGGTATCCGTATGCGCGTAATCGGGCGCGCGCTTTTTTTGCACATTCACCAGCACCACGGGCACGTCCAGATCGCGCACCGCGGGGAGCATGTTGTAGGAGGTCGCATAGGTCAGTAATTGAAGGATGACCAAGTCCACGTCCGCGGCGCGGAACCTGTCGCCCGCCGCCATGGCAAGCTCCTTGGTGGTGACCATGCCGCCGTCGATCACCTCAACGCTGCTTGGAATGCGCTTTTTGAAGGCATCGTACTGCGCCGCAAACTCCGACGGCAAGGACGGGAACTGCGGCAGGTACGCGCCCAACGCAATGGAAAAAACGCCGATTCGGGCTTTGGTTTCAATCAGCATGATGCTGCCTCCTTCAAATGGTTCAACTGAATTTTCAGGTTTCCCAAGGCGGTCGCCTCCACAGGCAGGGCGATGACCTCCTTGCCTGTCGCCGCTTCCGTGAGTCGGTTGAGAAAAGCGTTTTTCGCGCCGCCGCCCACGATGCAGAGCTGCCGATAGGTCTTGCCGGTATTGCGCTCAAGCTCCGCAATCGTCGTGGCATAGGACTGCGCCAAGGATCGGTACGCGCAGCGGAAGTAATCGCCATGGCAGGTCGGTCGCCGTGTCAGCCTTGCGTCGAAAGCCGCCCTCATGCTGTCCGGCGCAAGGAAGATTGGATCGTTCCCATTCACCAAAGGCTCAAATCGCGATTCCTCCGCTTGCGCGATGATCTGATCCCACGGCGTTTCGGGGCAAAGCTCCTCGCGCAGCCGATTGACCAGCCACATGCCCATGATGTTCTTCTGATAGCGATGGTACCCCACGCCGCCCTCGTTTGACCAGTTCCCTTCCCGGCTTGCGTCGGTGGTGATGGGCTGCTCCGTTTTGACCCCCAGCAGCGACCATGTGCCGCTGGATAGGTACGGCTGATTCCCTTGCATGGGAATGCCCTCGACGGCGCTGGCGGTATCGTGCGTCGCGCAGAGCGTCACCGCAATGCCCTTGTATGCGCCAATCACCGTGCCGGGCTGGCTCAGGCGATGAAAGAGATGCGTCGGCAGCCCCAGCGTTTGAAGGATCGCCGGGTCGTACTCGCCGCTTTTCGCGCACACCATGCCGGTGGTGGTCGCGTTGGTGTACTCGTGCGCCTTTGCGCCGCAAAGCCGCCACATCAGGTATTCCGGCATCATCAAAAAATCCGTCACGCCTTCCAATCGGCCGGACAGCTTGTCCGCATAAAGCTGATAGACCGTGTTGAAGGGCTGAAACTGTATCCCTGTGCGCCTGTACAGCTCCGCAAAGGGCATGCGCTCATGCACCCGCGAGATCGCCGCCTCCGTGCGGCTGTCGCGGTAGGCAAAGCACGGCGGCACAGGCTCGCCGCCCCTCAGGAGCACATAGTCCACGGCCCACGTGTCAATGGACAGGCTCTTGATACTGGGGCACTGCTTGAGCGCCGCGTCGATCCCCGCGCGAACATGCCCCTCCAGCGCGTCCGTGTCCCACGTCAGGTGGCCGTCCCGCTCGGTCATGCCGTTGGGAAAGCGATAGACCTCCTGCGTGCGGATCTCGCCATCCTCCAGCCAGCCGATGATGTGGCGGCCGGAGGACGCGCCAATATCAATGGCAAGACATTTTTTCATGCGGTTCCTCCTCGTCAAATCAATCCCTTTTCCGCCTTTTATCAGTATACATTATCTTTGGGGGACGGTCAACGGCACAGTCGGCGGGAGGCGCCGCCGCAAAGCCTGATCGTTCCATGCTCTTTCGGCATGTTTTGACGTGCAATAGAAGGATTTGCTATTCTGCAGGCAGACGGCTATACTATTTGCGAAGGGCTGATGAGGCGCGGCGATGGGCAGGATCAACGGGCTGGTGGAAAGCACCATCCTGCTGACGGGCGGGTATTGCGCGCCCAGCCGCGAGGAGATCGCGGAGATCTTTCGGGCAAGCCACTAAATCAATGCAAAAGGAGTGATCGGATCTATGAAAAACATACTGATTCTGTCCACCAGTCTGCGAGCGAACAGCAACTCGGCCGCTTTGGCAAACGAATTTGCCCGCGGCGCAAAGGAAGCCGGCCACAACGTCGAGGTGATCTCCCTCGCGGAGAAGGACATCCGTTTCTGCAAGGGCTGCCTTGCCTGCCAAAAGACAAAGCGCTGCGTGATACGCGACGACGCGGACGAAATCGCCCAAAAGATGGGGCGCGCGGACGTGCTGGTCTTTGCCACGCCGATTTACTACTACGAAATGTCCGGGCAGATGAAAACGATGCTGGACAGGGCAAACCCGCTGTTTGCGGCGGGCTATGCCTTCCGAGACGCATACCTGCTCACCGCCGCCGCCGATGACGACGAGCAGACATGGCAGCGCGCGAAAAACGGCTTGGAGGGCTGGCTGGCCTGCTTCCCCAAGGCAAGGCTGGCGGGCGCGGTCTTTTGCGGCGGCGTAAACGAACCGGGCGAGGCGCAGGGGCATCCCGCCATGAAGGAAGCCTACGATGCGGGAAGAAACGCTTGAACGAAAGAAGAAGAAAGAGCATGAAAAAGCGCTTTGCGGTTCTGTTGATGATTGCCGCGCTGCTGCTGTCCGCCGTTGCCTGCACCGAAACGACGGACGGCGCGGAAAGCGCGGTTTGGGAGAAGGGGAGTGCGTTGGACGATTCCTTGCAGACAACCGCGGCGCAAAAGGCGACCGTGACGGTGGGCGGCGCGCCCTTTGACATTGCGTGGGAGAGCAGCGACGCCGCAGCCGCGTTTCAGGCGCTGCTGCCGCTCACGCTGACGCTGCGCGAGCTGAACGGCAACGAGAAGTTCCTCTATCTGGACGAAGCCCTGCCCTCCCAGCCGGAAAGTGTCGGTCAAATCCAAGCGGGCGACCTGATGCTGTACGGCAATGATTGCGTGGTGCTGTTCTACAAGAGCTTCACGACCTCGTATTCCTACACGCGCCTCGGTCGTATCACCGACCCTGCGGGGCTTGCCGACGCCGTGGGAGCGGGCGATGTGGTCGCGGCGTTCTCCTTGGACTGATCGGAGGAACGAACGCAGATATCTCGCCGCGCTGCCATTGCCGGGCGGCCACCGCCTTGTTATCCCGTCGCCGGGCGACCCACGCCTTGTCCTGCCGTTTCCGGGCAACCCACGCCGTTGTGGACGCCTGTGCTTTGTAATCAAAAAAGCCCCCGCAAGCGGGGGCTTTTGGGGCGTAGGCAGCGGAGCGCGCGCAGGGCTTTCGGGGTAACGCTTGCGGCGCTTTGCGGATAGAGTGCGGAGCGCGCTCGGGGCTTTGGGGATAGCGCTTGCGGGGCTTTGCGGATAGAGTGCGGAGCGCGCGCAGGGCTTTGCGGATAGTGTTGCACGGGGTTCCCCGCGCCTGTGAAAAAGCGTTATCAGGGCCGCTCGGCGGCGAGCTGGTTGAGCTCCTCCTCGGTGAGCAGGTGCCTTGCCGCATCATCCGGGGCCTCGGTGCCCTCCGGCGCAGCGGCGGGCTCGTTGGTCTGCGCGCCCTCGTTGAGCAGCGCGTCGAGATCCACAACGTGGCCGCTTCCATCGCCGCTATCGGCACTCAGCTCGGCCACGCTGCCGATCAGGCTGTAATACGCGCTCCAAGGCTGCTCCGTCCCATCGGGGTAGGAAAAGCGAAAATCGACGCAGTTGCCATCCGGCGTGGCGCAAACGGAAAAGAGCTGCGAGCCGGAGCCCTCGCACACAAAGAATGGCCGCCCGTTGATCGTCCAGTATGCGCCGTTGGTATAGCTGGAGCCGTCGCCCTCCTCACAGACGGAGGCGTAGTAGCCGCTCATGGAATCGTAGGTGGTATCCGCATAATAGTAGATGTTCACGGCATAGTCCATGCTGGGATCGTAGAAATACCAGTTGGTATCTCCCTCCTCGTGAATGACGAGCCAATCGGACGGAATTTGGATGGAAATGCCGATTGCGTCAAGGCGCTCGGTCCTCGCCTCGTAATCGACGGTCGTGGTCATGCTGGAGCCATCCTCGCCCAGCGATACCGCCGGCGCAGCCACGATCAGCGCCAGAGCAAGCAGTACGGACAGCAGTTTCTTCATTGCGGTTTCCTCCTCAAGAGACGATCTCTCTGCATCGGTTGATTATAGCATAAACCGTTTGCGAGGACAAGCACGGGGCTAAAAAAGCCCGTGCCGGCAGCCGCGGCGGTCGGCGGCTGATTGGCACGGCCGTCGGCCCGCGCGGAGGTTTTTTTCTCCGTTTTTCGATTTTCTGCTTTACAAACGCGTTTTCATGTGGTATAGTGTTTGCTGTTCGGGGCATTAGCGCAGTTGGTAGCGCACAACACTGGCAGTGTTGGGGTCAGGAGTTCGAGTCTCCTATGCTCCACCAAAACAGGGACGTCCGATTGCCGGGCGTTCTTCTTTTTTCCTGGAAATTGCAGGGTTTCCGCATTGCATCGATTATGAGCAATTGCAATTTTTTGGAATCGAAAACACGCTTTTTGAGAAAAATATGACACGAAATATGACACGAAATTGCCGCAAAAATCCGCGCCGAAAGGGCTCGATCAGGCCGCTACTCCCCCAGCGGGTGCGCGTCGGCGTACTCCCGAATCGCGGCGCGCATCACGGCGCTTGCGTCGATCCCATCCAGCACCGCCCGGCGCTTGATCCACGCCATCATGCCCGGCGTAAGATTCGCATTTGTGCGAAAGCGTGGGCCCGCATCCGTCATGGGATTGCGCATGCGCTCTATGGCATCCGCAGGCATCGCCTCGACCGCCCAGCGCATCGCCTGATCGGCTGTCAGCGGGATCGTCCGCTCGCCCGGCTGCGCGTGTCCGTCATCGCCAAGTGTGGCATATCGGCTGGAGCTGCCGCCCATCACGTGCAGATAGTGCCGCCCGCGCTGGCTCATGATCAGCGCCTCCCGCACGTACTCCGGCGCGTCGGCCGGGAGACCGTTGTCGATGGCATACAGGATCATACCCTTGCTTGGGCTGTACTTTTTCATATCCATCCTCCTTGTGTGTCCGCCGGGAGCGCCCCGACGCCCATATTATACCACTTTGCGCGGGTGTACGCCGAGCCCCGGATTGACCGTAACAATTTTGTAAAGGTTCTTCCCAATATTCCCGGTTCTTCCCAGCCCGTTTTTTGACATTGGGAACACGATTTTTCGTTGTGTAGTATAGTGCGTAGAACCTTCTTCCCAATATTCCCAATAAAAATGTTATTCCCTACGCGCGAGACGTTTATTATGTGACTGTGAGTATCATATACGGCAAAAATAATACTTTCTGTCCACATACACACATTTCTCTATATAGGTGTGCAAAATCGAAAAATACTGGGAATAATGGGAACACCCCTGCTCAATCCGTTTCTGTATAACAAAAATTGTTCTTCCCAGTTTTGAAAATGTGTCGGGAAGAACTGGGAAGAATGGGAAGAAAGGCACGTTTTTGGTGTGACAAAACACTTTTACGCTGGGAAGAAAAAAGCCTATATTGTTATGATAATATAACCAATATTGAAAATTCGTTGTGTGGTAAGGGTTTGCCGTGTCGCAGGTAAAGTTGTACGTACAAATTACAGATTTTGCGGAAAGCAGACAAGACAGACAACGCGGGGGAGGGGCCTGCGGGGGGCCGTGGATGGGCTTGCGTATACCCGCTCGGCGTGTTGCGGTTTACGCAAACGGCGGGCGCTGGAAAGCGTTGCGCTATAATGGTTTCACGGCTCATCGATGGGCTGGCGGGCGCTTGGCGTGGCCTGCCGGGGTGACGCACGGCCCGCCGGGGCGGCGCCCTGCCGGGGTGGCGAGATTATCCGGGCGGGAAAGGGACGAGCGGTCGGGGCGCGCTGGGAAATCGGCGGGCGATGGCGGGCCGACACTCCCCCAGAGGGCGCGCGCGGCGTGCATAAAGCGTGGATAGCGGGGCGCGCTGATCGGCCCTGCATGGGCTGCATAGGGTATACAGAGTAGCGGAAAATAGCTGATTTTGTTGTGTAATAACGGTTTGACGCGTTTCTATCTATTCGCTAAAGACTTCTTTTGCGAATAGATGCTGATTTAGGGCGAAAAATAGCGCAAAATTGTGCATAAAAGCTGCATAATTCGGGCGCGGATATTGCACGCGATCGGCGGGAGAAGCCCGCGCGGATGGCGCTGGCAGCAGTATGCGCGGAGGGAGCAGCCTGCATAGACTGGGCGGAGGAACACTGACGGCGCGCGAAGCCTGCATGATCTGGGCGGGCGTCGGCAGAACCCGCATAGACGCGGGGCGGATAGACGCGCCGCCCGGTTCATGGCCGCGCACAAAAAGGGAGCCAAGGCGCTATGGCCTCGGCTCTTTGCGGGTATCCTTGGCGGGGACGTATCGGTGGTCTATGTGCGGCTCGTCCCGGTCGATCAGCCAGTCGCGGCCGATCTTGACGGCGGTCTGGTAGGCTCCCCGCGCACAGCGCTGACGCACGGTGACGCTATCGACGCCGTGGAGCGCGGCGTAGTCCTTGGCGGAGATGAGCATCAGCAATCACCCTCCAGCGCGGCGTTGACCTGCGCGGTCAGGTCGCTTACCAGCGCCATAAAGGCGGGGCTGTCGGCACGCTCGAATGCCGCGCAGTCGGCGCCGAAGTCTGGGCGGGACTGATCGGGCGCGGGGAAATCGTCGTCGCGCACCCTCGCGAAGAGGGTCTCGTCCGCGTCCTTGTAGCTGTCGATCAGCTCGCCGTCGCGGAGGTGTACGTAGTAGGTAACCCCGGTCTCGTCGGCCTCAGCGGCCTGATAGCTTGGGCGGCGGATGTAGTCGGCGATCTGCTGAGCGGTGTATTTCATGGGTCTTTCCTCCTAAAATTTTATCAGATACTATTGACGGGACGGTGAG
>CAYOYK010000033.1:15294-27003 GCA_964408185.1 uncultured Oscillospiraceae bacterium
TTTCATGGGTCTTTCCTCCTAAAATTTTATCAGATACTATTGACGGGACGGTGAGTGTGTGCTACAATGCAATCAAGGTCGTGGACGACCGGTCGCCGGAGACGTCCGGCGTGGGTTGAAATGTTGACAATATCAATTGGCAAATGCTGACGAGGTGGACGCGATCGACCATCTGTGAGGCGGGAAAGAGACAGCTTCGGCTGGCTCTTTTTCTGTCAGCAGTAGATCGCGATGTCGCCGTCGTGGGCGACCAGCGTATAGTCTACGCTGCCGCAGGACGCGGAGCACATCCAGACGCCGCTCTGCTCGCAGATGCTGGCGAGATCGACGGTGAGATCGGACATCTCGTCCGCGTGGTCGGTCATCCAGTCGGATACCATGATCTCCATCATGTCGGTACTCATAGCTGACATGGTCTTTCTCCCTGCCCGACGCCTTGGCGCGTCTGCGGCGGTACCTCTTTGGTACGGTCTTATAATACATCGTTTGAGATGTGTTGTCAAGGGGTTTTGCAAAAATATTTTTTTGGCTACGGGATCAGGCTGTCAAGCGGGATTTGCAAGGCTTTGGCCAGCGCGCGCAGCTTATCCATCGGGACGGGGGAGCGGCCATGCTCCCAGTGCTGCACCATCAGCTCGGCGCTGCGGCCTCGGTATCCGCACAGCTCCCCCAGCGCCTGCTGGGTGAGGTGGAGCGCCTTTCGGCGCGTCCGGATGATCTCTGCGGTGTTGATAGGATCGCCTCCTTTATCGGCCCGCGTATGATGCCCGCAGGCGGGCGGTGTAGTGTGGTCAGTCCGTGACGCCTAGGATGAGCTTGACGGCCTTCTCGGCGCGGGCGGCCGCGACGACGATCAGCTTTTTATCCTGCTTGAGCGCCTTGATCCAGCTTTGCACGTAGGCGGCGCTGTTGCGCAGGGTGTCGGCGGTATCGATGCCTAGCGTGGCGAGCAGCGACGCGCTGCCGATCTCGGCGACAAGCTCCTCGGCGCTGTATACGTCATCGCCAAAGGCGACCTTATCCGTTAGGCGCTTAAGGCGGCTCTCGTGCCCGGTCGAGTGCGTCAGCTCGTGGTAGAGCGTGGCGTAGTAGGCGGCGGGACTGGAAAATTGCTCGCGGAGAGGCATCACGACGAGATCACGCTGCGGGGCGTAGTAGGCGCGGTTTTGGCGGACGTGGTCGAGCGTGATACCCTCGCGGCGTATGTAGTCGGCGGCGAGCTGATCGGCGTCGAGATCGGCGGCAAAGACGTGCTCGGCGCCCTCGGTGCGGTACTTTTGAGAGATGCCGTCGCACTGGGAGACGCGGAAGACCGTGTAGGCTTGCAGATACGGTATCTTGACCTTGAGGGGATCGCCGTCCTCGTCGCGGGCGTGCGGGTCGTCCCTTTCCAGCATTTTGAAAAAGACGATCTTGCGGCCGTGCTCGCCCTTGCGGACGCTGCCGCCCAGGTCGAGCGCCTGCTTAAAGGTGAGCCACTCGCCGCATACATCCGATAGCAGCTCGTCCATGGTGTGGTACCTCTTGTCGGGGTCTGCTAGCAGCATCTGATTTAGCATGGAGTAGCTGTTGCCAGTGGAGCGCGACCACGCGCAGGATGCGACGGACGACCACGGACGCGCCCAAGGGATGATGCCTGACTCCAGCAGGGAGACGATCTTGTCAGTGGCCATAGTGTACGCGTCAAATTTTTCCGCCATGGGGATGCCGCCTTTCTTTTTTCGGCGGCATGTGCTATACTGGGCACGCCGCCTTGGTTCGTGATGGCTCTGGGGTCGGTTCCCGCGAGTGTTGGTAGCACTTGCGGGGCTTTTTGTTTCCGGGTTTATCGTAGCACTAGCAATCGCTTGTGTCAAGGGTTTTGCAAAAAAAAGTTTTGCTTCATTATAGCGCAGGATGGCGCGGGATGATCTGCGCGGAGGCGGGCGCCACGGCGGCGCTGGCGGGACTGCGCGGCTGCGTGATCGCGCGGCCCTGCGGCTGCTGCCGGAGCGCCAGCGAGGCGGGCAAGGGTGTGCTTTCTTTTTTTTTCGTTTTTTGGTGTGTGGACTTGGTTTTTCGACCGGGGGTATTCCGTTGGGGCCCCACCCGCGCGGGCGGCCGCGAACCCCGACGAAACTCGTATCCGTGACCTACTCCTCCACAACAACAACTGAAAGTGAGCGAAACGGGCGCTGCGGCGCTCAATCTGGGGAAGGAACGCGCGGTTTATTCCCCTGCGGGACGCGGATGGCGGTACGCTGGATGCGGAAGGGGGCGCGGCGGATGGAGGACGGGGTTCTCATCGACGGGATACTGGCGGAGAGCGAAGGGCAGCTGACGGACGCGCAGGAGAAGGCGGCGGTCGGCCTTGCCATGGGCCTATCCAGACCGCAGGCAGCCGCCGCGGCGGGCGTGACCGAGGGCGCGATCCGCAAATGGCTCAATCTCCCGGCGTTTGTGACCAAGCGCGACAACGAGGCGTACAACGCGTTCGCAGAGCTTTTTCCCAAGGCGGTGCAGGTAACGAGCGAGCTGCTGGACAGCGCGGACGAAAAGGTGCGGCTGGCCGCCGCGCAAAGCGTCCTTACGAAATTTGCGCCTGCCGCCGACACGAAGGGCGTGAAGGTGGTGGTCGAGTTCGGCATGGAGAAGCCGCCTATGCCGGAGGACGGACTGGTGCTGGAGGACAGCGAGGGGACGGTATCGTGAACGGCCAGCAAAAGCGGTATTCGGACGGGTACATCCCCACGCCGAAGCAGCGCGTTTTCCACCAGAGCACGGCCAAAGAGGTGCTGTACGGAGGAGCGGCCGGAGGCGGCAAAAGCCGCGCCATTGTGCAGGACGCATACGCGCGCTGCATGGCGTATCCGGGGACGATGGCCTACCTGTTCCGGCGCACGTTCAAAGAGCTGGAGCAGACGCTGATCAAAGAGGCGCAGGCGGTCATCCCGGACGAGGTGTCCAGATACAACAGCGGGCACCATCTTTTCGCGTTCGCAAACGGCAGCATGATGGTATTTTCCTACTGCGACGCGGAGGCCGACGTGTACAAATACCAAGGCGTCGAAATCCAATGGCTGTACTTTGACGAGCTGACGCACTTTACCCAGAAGCAGTACGACTACCTCAAGACCCGCTTGCGCGCCAAGCGCTTGCTGGGGGTCGTGCCGTGCGTGCGCGCCAGCTCCAACCCCGGCGGCGTGGGCCACGCGTGGGTGAAGAAGTATTTTGTGGACGACTGCCGCGACCTGCTGATCAAGCGCGACCGTGTTTACAGCGATACGGCCAAGGCGTGGTACAGCACCACAAAGCAGTACATCCCCGCGCGCGTAACGGACAACCCGCACATCGACCCCAACTACGCGCTGGAGCTGGAAAACAAGCCGCCCGCGCTGCGGGACGCGCTGCTCAACGGCAACTGGGACGCGTTTGAGGGGCAGGTGTTCAGCGAGTTTGTAAAGGACGAGGCGCACTACTACGACCGGAGGCATACCCACGTGATCGCGCCCTTCCCTATCCCCGCCTGGTGGCCGAGATACCGGGGCTTCGACTGGGGCTATACCGACCCCTACGCGACGCTGTGGGTGGCCTTTGACGAGGAGAACCGCGCCTATGTGTACCGTGAGCTGTACGGGCGCGGCCGACAGGTGGACACGGGCGTCAAGCAGAGCGCGCACGAGGTGGCGCGGGCCATCGCCCGCTGTGAGCAGCCGGAGCGGGACGAGGGCATCGGCGTTTTTGGCTACGCAGACCCCAGCATCTACAAGGTGGACGGGGGCATCAGCCACGGCGAGGAAATGGGCCGCGAGGGCGTGTACTTTCAGCCCGCCGACAACAGCCGCATCCCCGGCAAGCTGCAAATCCATGAGCGCCTGCGGTTTAACGAGGACGGCGTGCCGATGCTGTACATCTTTGACAGCTGCCCGGAGCTGATCCGCACGCTGCCAAGCCTGCCCTACGACGAGCGGCGCGTGGAGGATGTGGACACGCGGGCGGAGGATCACCTGTACGACGCGCTGCGCTACGTGCTGATGGCTCGCCCGCACGGCGCGGAGGAACCGCCGCCGCCGACAAGGACGCTGTTTGACCCGCTGGATCAACTGAAGAGAAAACGGAGGGGACGTTATGGCTGAGTATATGACGACAACCGGGCAGACGCTGCCGGAAAAGGACGCGGAGCTGGTGCGCAAGGCGTATGATCTGTTTGGCGTGTTTCGGGAGGATATGCGGCCCTACCACGAACAGGCGCGCGTCGCCCGGCAGATCGCGCTGATCCGCGACCCGGAGCAGGACGTCGGCGACGTGCCGCCGGAGGCGCGCACCACCCAGATGCACACGCTGCGCTCCACGCTGGTCAACTGCATCGCCGACCAGATGGACAACATGCCGGAGGCCATGATCGCCGCCGAGACCCCGGAGCGGCAGCCCATGGCCGAGGGCCTGACCGACGTGTGCCAGTACATCCAAGAGCACAACGAGTATGACGCGATCCACCGCCAGCGCGTGGAGGACTTTTACGTGACGGGCACGTCCGTGCTGATGACGGGCTGGGACGCGGAGATGATGGGCGGCATGGGCAACGTGTTCATGCTGCGATGCCCGGTGGAGAGCATCTACTTCGACCCGCAGTCCGGCGACCTGGACGGCAGCCGCGCCGTTTTCCGCGCGACGTATCACCCGCGCAGCTACTACGAGAGCCATTTTCCGAATGAGGCAAAGTACGTCCACAGCGACGTATACACCATCGAGGACGACCGTCAGACCAACGCCGCCGACGAGGAGAGCATTCTGCTGCTTGAATACTGGTACCGCACCTACGACGCGGAGAAGGGCCGCTACCACATCAACGTGGCGTATCTGGCGGGCGGCGCGCTGCTGGACAGGCACGACGACGTATACCTGCATGGCATGTACCCGTTTGTGGTGGACGTTTTTACGCGCATCGAGGGCAAGTGCTACGGGCAGGGCATGATGACGGAGTTTGCGCCGCTTCAGCGCATGGTGAACCGCTACGCGCGCTATATGGACGAAAACGCCCGCATCACGGCCAAGCAGATTATGCTGATGAGCAAGTCCGCCGGGATCAGCCCGGAGGACATGGCCGACCTCAGCCAGCAGATCAAGCTGGGCGAGAACGTGGGCGAAAACGTGATCCGCTTTTTGCAGGTGCCGCCGCTCAGCCCCTACGTGATGCGGCAAATGCTGCAATACCAAGAGGACATCAAGAACGACTCCGGCCAGAACCAGTTCTCGCGGGGCGAGGGCGCGAGCGGCATCACGGCGGCCAGCGCCATATCGGCCATGCAGGAGGCGGGCGGCAAGACGACGCGCCTGCGCACGGATATCCTCAACAGCGGGTTCCGCCGCATGACCTACCTATCCATCTGGCTGGTACACCAGTACATGCAGGACAACCGCCGCGTGCTGGTGACGGGCGCGGACGGGAAGAACCGCGAGGCGGTATACACGCGCGCCATGACGCGCGGGGACGGGCCGGACGCGCCGCCCCCGTACAGCGTGCGCATACAGGTGCAAAAGAAAAACCCGACGCGCATACAGGCCGAGAACGACCTGCTGATGAGCCTGTACAACGTTTTTGCGCAGAGCAAAACGCCCATCAGCCCCATGGCGATGCTGAACGCATTGCAGGTGGACGGCAAGGATCGCATCCGCGCCGCCATTGAGGAGGACGAGGCGCGCCAGCGCGAGGAGGAAGGGAAGGACGCGCTGATCGCGCAGCTGCAACAGCAGCAGCAGGCGCTTGTGGACAAGTCCGCACAGGATGTGGGCGCGCTGCAACAGATCCTGCGCATGCAGGGAAGCGAGGCGCAGGCCGCCAACCCGGCGGGCGCGGCGCAAACGGAGGCCCCGGCGCAGGGAGTGAGCGCTTTGGGGGCTTGAGCGCTCAATTTTGGGCGGGAAGCGTTGAAAAATACGCCTCCCGCCTTTTTTTGCGCGATACTGGATGCGGAGGCTGACACAACGGCCCCGGCGCTCGCCCAGCGGGCGCGACACCCGCCGGAGAGCGAGAACGGCGCGAACGCCAGCCATGACGGACGCGCGGAGGAAACCCCATGGAAGAAAACACCACGGTCGTAACGACGCAGGACGACGCTGCGATGGAACCCACGGAAACCACCCAGACGGAGGCGCAGACGGTCGAGGAACCCCGGAGCGACGACGGCTCGACGCAGACCGCAAAAGCAGGCGAGGAACAACGGTTTTCGACGGCACTCAACGAGCGGATGCGCGCCTTTGAGCAAAAGCGCGCCCGCGAGATGAAGCGAGAGCTGGAGCAGCAGTACGCCGGAGAGCTTACGCTGGCCCGAAACCTTGCCCGCCTGAACAATGGCAAGGACTACAAGACGATCGAAAAGGACATTTTCGACGGCACGGTTCGCCACTACGCCGAGGAAAACGCCATCCCGGAGGGAATCGCCCGCGAGCTGCTGACGCTGAAGATGCAGCTGGGGCAGACCGTGCAGGCCGCGCCCGCCGCGCAGGCCGAGGACGACCCGCACATACAAGCCTTGGTGGATCAGGCGAACGATCTGCAAGCGCGGTTTGGCGTGGATATGAACGCCGGACTGCGCGACAACCCGGAGGCGCTGGCCCGCGTGGCCTCCGGCGAGTGGGACATGAACCGGGCCTATCTGGAGCTGTACGCGGCGAGCCGAGCCGCGCAACTGCCCGGACAATCCACCCAGGAGACGGAGCCGCAAACGGCGCGTCCCCGCGCGACGGCCCCCGCCGTTGTGCGGCAGAGCGCAGCCACCCCCGCTACCAAGAGCGTGAAGAACATGAGCGCGGAGGAGTTCCGCGCGCTGGAGGAACGCGTGGAGCGGGAGGGGACTGTTACCATATGACGCGCTGCCCTGCGTGCTGCGCTGCCGGGCCGGAGAGCCGGGCGTGACACGATAAGGAGGAAACCATATGCCTACTTCTGTTGCCAACCATACGGGCGCGAACGGCCTTGCGCCCAGCATCCAGGACTACTGCGACCGAAAACTGCTGGAGACCCTGTACCCCAACGCGATCTACGGCAAGTACGGCCAGAGGCGCACCATCCCGCTCAACAACGGCAAGACGGTCAAGTATCGCCTGTTTGACGCGATGAGCACCGACGCGGACAACAGCGAGCTGGAGGAGGGCGTTGTGCCCAGCGCCGCCAGCGTGACCCAGAGCCAGCTGACCGCGACCATCAAGCAGTTTGGCAAGTTTACCACGTACACCGACCTGCTGAGCATGGTTGCGCTGGACAAGCCCACCATCGACTATGTGAAGCAGCTCAGCAAGCACGCGCTCAAGACCATGGACAACTACAACAAGAGCGTGCTGACCGCCGGAAGCTACGTGTACTATGCCGGCACGAGCAACGAGGCCCGGCACAGCGTGGCCTCCAGCGACATCCTGACCAGCACGCTGCTGCGCAAGGCGGTGCGCGACCTGAAGGCCCGCGACATCCCCACCTTTGAGGACGGCTACTATGTGGCCATCATCGGCCCCAACACCGAGTTTGACCTGCAAGGCGACAGCGATTGGAAGGACGTGAGCAAGTACCAGCAGGCGGAGAAGATCGAGCGGGGCGAGATCGGCCGTCTGTACGGCTGCAAGATCATCGTGAGCACGAACCCCGCTGTGGCGCACGCCGAGAACCTGAAGGGCACCGTGCGGAACCTGACCGTAAAGACCGCCATTGCCCAGGCCGCAAAGGTCATTACCATCAAGGAGGCGTTGACCTCTGCCGAGGCTACCGCGCTGGTGGGCCGCAACGTGCTGATCGGCACCGAGAAGTACGAGATCGCCGCTGCCGCCGCCGGGGCCGCCAACGCCGCCACCGTGACGGTGGATGAGGACCTGACCGTGGCGGCCGACGTCGTGATCTACCCCGGCGAGGCGGGCGCGGCCGGTGCGGACATCGGCCAGACGCTGGTGTTTGGCCAAGACTGCTACGGCACCATCGACCTGGAGGGCCACGGCAACACCCACATCATCGTGAAGCCCATCACCGACGGCGGCACGTCGAACCCGCTGAACCAGTTCGGCTCCATCGGCTGGAAGGTGGACGGCTATGTGCTCAAGCGCCTGCGCGAGAACGGCATCATCCGCATTGAGCACGGCATGACCGCGTAACAACGCATTCGCCCGCCGGATCGGCGGGCATGGAACGCTCCCTCCGGCAGGGGCTCCCTCCGCGCGCTGGCCGCTGACGGCTGCCGCGCGGACAGCCCCCCCTGGGAGCAGATTGGAGGAAGAACCCATGGCGAGCACCCAAAAGAAAGGCGGCCAGCAAAGGGCCTATATTTTGCTTGACCCGGAGGACAAGCGCCCCGTGACCGCGTGCATCAACGGCGTGGAGCGCACGTTTGAGCGCGGCAAGGGCTATACGCTGGAGCCGGAGTGGCGCGACGTGCTGGAGCGCGCCGGGTACCTAGTGAGCATGGAGGACTGACGGAGGGAGGGCGCGCGCGTGACGCTGCAAGACATGCGGGAGCTGGTGATGCTCCAGACGGGCAACGACGCGGACGACGTGGACGATAACGCCGCGCTGCTGCTGACTTACCTGAACGACGGCTACGACGAGCTGTACCGCCGCCTGCACGGGAACGCCGCGCCCTCGCCCCTGAACCGCGAAGCGGGCGATACGGAAACGCCCGCCCCGATGAAGGAGCCGGAGGACGAGCCGTCCGTGCCCAAGAGCCTGCACAGCGCGCTGTGCGACTATGCGACCTACCTGTTCTACCGTAACGGCAACCCCACCCGGCAGAGCCGAGGCATGCTGTTCCTAGAGCGCTGGAAGGAAGCGCTGGGCCGTGTGCGCGCGGGCGGAACCGCCCGGTTTACGGGCCTGTACGACAACTGATAGGGGGCGCGCCGCATGGCGACCTACGAGACCAGCGCGACGCTGGAGAGCTTTCGCGGCCTGATGGAGGACGGAGACGGCCGCAACCTGAGCCTGAAATACGCCGTGCAGTGCGACAACTGCGAGACGACGGGCGGCTACTTGCAGCCGATGAAGGACGGGGCCCCCGCGTTTACGACGCTGCCCGCGCCCATTGGCACGCTGGCGACGCTGTACCGGCGCTACCACCCCACGGACGCGGAAAAAGAGGTGCTGGTGGCCGTTGCGGGCGGCAAGCTGTACGTGAAGCATTTGGGCTACACCGACGCGTGGGTGGAGAAAAAGACCGGACTGCTGAGCGACGTATTTGACTACGTGGCCTACGAAAAAACGCAGGACGGCGACGACGCGCCCACCGACATTTTGCTGCTGAGCAACGCGCGGGACGGAATGCTGTGCCTGTGGGGCGACGACCTGCGCGTGACCGAGGTGGCGACCCCGTACAAGTTTGGCGTGCTGGCCCGACACGCGGAGCGCATATGGGGCAGCGGCATCACGGACGCGCCGGACACGCTGTGCTACTGCACGCCCTACGACCCGTTTGATTGGGAACAGAACAACGACAGCCCCGCCGACGGGGGCGGCGAGATATTGCAACCCTCGTGGGACGGGGATTCTTTTGTCGCGCTGCGCACCTACGGGCAATACCTGCTGTGCTTCAAGCGCCAGCGGGTGTGGTGCGTGATGGGCCTGAACCCCGGCGAGTATTACCTGAAGGAGCAGTTTGGCGGCGGCGTAACGGCGGAAAACACCGCCTGCGTGGACGGCAGCAAGGTGTACATGCTGGGCGACGAGGGCCTGCTGGTCTACGACGGGCTGGAGGTGCAGCCGTTCCGGCAGCAGGCGGTGCGGCTGACCTATGACCGCGTGACGCGGGCGGCCGCGCAGAACGCCTGCGCGTGCCTGTACAAGGGCAAGCTGCTGCTTGCGCTCCCCGTGGACGGCAGCGTGCGGAACAACCTTGTGCTGGAATACCGCGTATCCGACCAGAGCTTTAACGTGCGCACCGGGCTGACGGTGAAAGCGCTGCTCCCCTGCCGGGATCAGCTGCTGTACACGAGCGACGAAACGCCGGGGCAGGTGTACCGATACGGCGCGGGCCGGACGATGGCCTGCGAATGGATCAGCGGTTGGCAGGACTTGGGTGCGAAGAACGTGCAGAAGAGCAACTTTGTGATCTACCTCACCGCCGGGACGGACGGAGGCGCGTGCCAGCTCACCATCGGCATTGAGACCGAGCGTAAGTACAAAAGCAAGCTGGTGCTCCTGCGCGACGGCGTGCCAAGGCGGGTGAGCATCTCCAACCGGGGGCGTTGGTTCCGGCTGCGCATCGCATCGGAGCCGGACGAGCAGTACGCGCTGCACGGCGGCGTGCAGATGATGATGGAGACAGACCATGACTAACAACGTAACCGGCATGTTCCAGAGCCAGCAGCTGCCCGTCCCCAGCCGGTGGGGGCCTGAGGAGCGCCGCTTTATGCTGGCGTTGCAGCAGGCGATCGACACGATCTACGCCAAGTTTGGGCGCATCACCGTGGACGATCTGGCGGCGGCCGCCGTGAAGCAGATCATCGACGACGCGACGATCGGGCAGGGGCAGGTAACGGGGCTGACGGCCGCGCTGGCGCTGAAGCTGGACGCGGCCGACGTATACAACGCGCTGGACAGGGCGGACGAGGGCGCGGCGCTGGACGCGCGGCAAGGCAAGGCGCTTGCGGACGCGCTGGCCCTGCGCGCGGTGGCGACGGACGTTGCGGCTGCGCTGGCGCTGAAGCTGGACGCGGGAAGCGTATACAACGCGCTGGATCAGGCGAACGCGGGCTGCGCGCTGGACGCGCGGCAGGGAAAGACGCTGGCGGACGCGCTGGCGGCGCTGACAACGCGGGTAGCGGCGCTGGAGGAAGCGTCCGCTCCGGCCGAATAAGGGGGAAAACGCTGTGGCGGTACGGACAATTGCGCTGGATATGAGCACGAACAAGATCGCCGATGTGCTGGGCGTGATGGGCGAAAACGAGGCGACCGAGCTGCGAATCGACTGTGCGGACGTGCTGGACGCGTGGCCGGGGGCCGTGTTGGGCATGGCCGTGCTGCGGCCCACGGAGACGACCCCGTATGCGGCGTTTGTGGGGCAGGCCCCGGAGGGCGGCGTGGTGAGCTACCTGCTGACCAGCACCGAGACGGCCGTTGCCGGGACGATCACGCTGATGGTGACGGCGACGGTGAACGGCAGGGTGTGCAAGAGCGCGCTGTACAAGAGCCGCATCAACCGCGCCATCGGCGACGTGGGCGCAGACCCGGAGGCTCCGAACCCGGACTGGATGGCGACGCTGCTGGAGAACGTGGCCAGCGCGTCTGCCAGCGCCACGGCGGCCGCCGGAAGCGCGACGGCTGCGGCCGGGAGCGCGACGGGCGCATCCGCGAGCGCAAGCGCCGCCGCAGGGAGCGCGACAGCCGCCGCAGGGAGCGCGACGGACGCTTCGGGCAGCGCCGCTGCGGCAGCGACCAGCGCGCAGGGCGTTTCGGGCGCGGTACAAGCGGCGCAGGAGGCCACGGCATCGGCGGAGGCGGCCACGGCGGCGGCCACGGCGGCAGCGCAGAACGCGGTGCTGACGGCCGCGCAGACGCTGACCGCAGAGCAGCAAACGCAAGCGCGGAGCAATATCGGCCTCGGCACGGCGGCGGTGAAGGGCGTGAGCAACGCGCTGACGCAGACGGCCGACGGCTACGTCCTCGACGCGCGACAGGGCAAGGCACTGAGCGATGCAATCGCCGCCAAGGCCGCGCCAGCGACCGATACCAGCGCGACGCTGACGGCTGCGGGCTGG
>CAYOYK010000034.1:0-26506 GCA_964408185.1 uncultured Oscillospiraceae bacterium
TAGGAATATGAACCATATTACAGTACGCAAGCTTAGAACTGGTGATTATCCAATTCTTATTGCCGCATATGAATCTTGCCATCCCTCGCTGAATAGATTTAATGAAGGTGGGCGGATGATCGGGTACGGTGATATAACGACCATGGTCAGGCAAGAATTTCAAGTAGCACATATCGGATATACACTAATGAACACAGAATGGGGCAAGGGATACGCACAAGAATTGATTGAAGCAATGGAATCTATTGGCTTTGAAGAACTTGGTTTTCATCGGCTGGAAGCACATATTAATTTGGACAATTTCCGGTCAAAACGTGCTATCGAAAAGTCGGGATGGGTGTTTGAAAATATCCGTGAAAAATTTATCCTCGAAGGTGGAACATGGACAGATAATGAAATATGGGTAAAAATTAAAGTGGATAAGTTGCATTCTGAATCTCACTGAGATTATGAGTATAATCTTCATCTCGACCAATCCCAGTTTGTCAAGCACAAAGCTAATCAAAGCGGGTGCTTTTAGCTATGCTAATTTCCTGTTATCTTCCAGCTAAGGCAGACCTCCTTATTCTTAGCAGAAGCAGCCCACATCAAGACAATCAATCGGGTCTCCACGCATCCTTACTAATGCGACAAACCATGACAACAGCACACTTACAACTCATTTCAGGGGACTGAACCGTTTCCCCCAAATTAGCAGGTTTCAAAACACCCTCCAAAACCAAAATTAGCAGAGAGCCATTTTGATTAGCAGATTGCTAATCACCCTTTTGAGGTTAAGCAGTCATTTCTGTCAAAAAAAGAAGAACGCCAGCCCGAAATAGCAAGGGATTTTTCCTAATCCGATTTGCTTAATCCGTACTGGCGTCTTACCAAATATTGGTGTTCCTGCCGGGATTTGAACCCGGGACCCCCTGCTTAGGAGGCAGGTGCTCTATCCAGCTGAGCTACAGAAACAAACATGGTATTTTCAATGGTTTGCGCGTTTCTCATGGTTATGTGTTCATCATCAATGTGCGTCTCGCTATTAGTGAAATTTTCTCTCTTTAAGTCCTCTACATCAACGTCCTTTCTTTCACAAAAAACTAAGCATTTTGGCTTCGTTTTTGCATCGTCTCCTACTGGAATCGAACTTCCGACCGTTTCCGTTTTTCGCTCTGGGGAAACGGCTACCGCCTTCTTAGGAGGCGTCCGCTCTATCCTACTGAGCTACGGAAACACGGCCTGCGTGGAGATCCACCCGCCTCAGACGCGCCCGGCCCTCTTGGGCGGCGGCAAGACGATCCTGCGGAATCGCGGAAAACCAACGCAGGCATTATAGCACACCGGACGGCGGATGACAACTGCGCAAAAATGCGGCTCCGGGCTTGACAAACGCGCCGGAATGCGTATACTGATCGGGTGTCAAGTAAAAATGCTCGACACCGGGAGGAACCCATGCCACACGATGCTTCCGCGCCGCTGAGCAAGAGCGTGCAGGTCGGACTGATGGTAAGCTGCTACGGCGCGCTGCTCACGGAAAAGCAGCGCCGCGCGCTGGCCCTCCATTACGACGACGACCTGAGCCTTGCTGAGAGCGCAGACGAGCTGGCCGTCAGCCGTCAGGGCGTGTACGACCTCATCGAGCGCAGCACGCAGCGGCTCTATCGCTACGAGGGCGCGCTGGGGCTGGTGCGCAAGACGCTGCAAACCGAGCGCCTGCTCGCGCTGGCTATCGAGCGGCTCGCGGCGCTGCAAACCCCGCAGAATCAGCCGCAAATCGAGCAAATCAACGGGCTGCTCCGGCAGACCCTTACGGAATGGGAGGGCGAGGGCCATGGCGTTTGAAGGGCTGAGCTCCAAGCTGAGCGGCGCGCTCAAAAAGCTGACCGGCCGCGGCAAGCTCTCCGAGCAGGCCGTCAAGGAGGGCATGCGCGACGTGCGCGTCGCCCTGCTGGAGGCCGACGTCAACTACCTTGTCGTGAAGGATTTCTGCAAGAAGGTCAGCGAGCGCTGCGTCGGGCAGGACGTGCTGGACAGCCTCTCGCCGGGGCAGCAGGTCATCAAGATCGTCAACGAGGAAATGACGGCCCTCATGGGCGGGCAGAACGCGCGCCTCACGTGGAGCAGCAGCGTGCCCACCATCTACATGCTGTGCGGCCTGCAGGGCGCGGGCAAGACCACCATGGCCGCCAAGCTGGCCAGCTACCTGCAAAAGACCGGCAAAAAGCCGATTTTGGCCGCCTGCGATATCTACCGCCCCGCCGCCATCAAGCAGCTGCAGGTGGTTGGCGAGCAGGTCAAGGTGCCGGTGTTCGAGCGCGGCACGCAGGACCCCGTCAAGACCGCCAAGGAGGCCGTCGAGTACGCCCGCGATCATGGCCGCGACGTGCTGATTATCGATACCGCCGGCCGCCTGCAAATCGACGAGGCCCTCATGGACGAGCTGCGCCGCATCAAGGCCGCCGTAAAGCCGCAGGAGATCCTGTTCGTGGTGGACGCCATGACGGGCCAAGAGGCCGTGAACATCGCCAAATCCTTCGACGAGCAGCTTAGCATAGACGGCGTCATTCTCACCAAACTGGACAGCGATACCCGCGGCGGCGCGGCGCTCAGCATCAAGGCCGTGGTCGGCAAGCCCATCAAGTTCTCCGGCACGGGCGAAAAGCTCAGCGATATCGAGCCCTTCCATCCCGATCGCATGGCCGGCCGCATCCTCGGCATGGGCGACGTGATGACGCTCATCGAGAAGGCGCAAGAGGCTTTCGACCAGACGGAGGTCGAAAAGCTCGCCCAGAAAAAGGGCAAGGACTTTACGCTGGACGATTTTTTGGACCAAATGCGGCAGATGAAAAAAATGGGCAACATGAAAAGCATGCTGTCCATGATCCCCGGCGTGGGCAACAAGCTCGACAACGTGGAGATCAGCGAGGACGCGCTTAAAAAGCCCGAAGCCATTATTTGCAGCATGACCAAGCAGGAGCGTCGCAACCCCAACGTGCTCAACGCCAGCCGCCGCAAGCGTATCGCGGCCGGCAGCGGCACCACCGTGCAGGACGTAAACGCCCTCATCCGCCAGTTCGACCAAAGCCGAACCATGATGAAGCAGATGATGAGCGGCGGCTTCGGCCGTAAGGGCGGCCGCATGCGCATGCCGTTTTGACCCCCAATCGCCTTTCCTTGGCAGCAGCCAATGTCAGGGCCGCGCGAGCGGCAATAGATTATCGCATTACGCAGGAGGAAACCAACATGTCTGTCAAAATTCGTCTCCGGAGAATGGGTATGAAAAAGCATCCTTTCTATCGCGTCGTGGTCGCGGATATCCGCAGCCCCCGTGACGGCCGCTGCATCGAGGAGATCGGCTACTACGATCCCATGACCGAGCCCGCCACCATCAAAATCGACGCTGATAAGGCCAAGCAGTGGATGGGCAACGGCGCGCAGCCGACCGATTCCGCCCGTCAGCTCCTCAAGCAGGCCGGCATCATCGAGGGCTAATCTATGAAAGAACTCGTTGAATACGTCGCCAAGTCCCTTGTGGACAACAAGGACGCCGTGACCGTTGAAGAGACGGCCGGCCCTGAGGCGACCATTCTGGAGCTGCATGTGGCCCCGGAGGACATGGGCAAGGTCATCGGCAAGCAGGGCCGCATCGCCAAGGCCATCCGCGCCGTGGTGCGCGCCGCCACCGCCAAGGATCAAAAGCCCGTATTTGTGGAAATCCAATAATCCCGTGTGGTGCGGCAGGGGACGGCCCTTGCCGCACCACGCTTGTTTGCGAGGCAAAGAATGCTCAATTCCTATCTGCTGCTGGGGGAGATCGTCAAGCCGCAGGGCGTGCGCGGCGAGGTGAAGCTGCGCCATTACACGGACGACCCCGGCCGCTTTGACGAGCTGCAAACCGTTTACCGCGAGCAAAACGGCGCGTATGTGCCGCTTACCGTAACGGGCAGCCGCTTTCAGGGCGACGATGTATTTTTGACCCTTGAGGGCGTTAACGACCGCGACGCGGCCGAGACACTGCGCGGCGCACGCCTGTATGTGGATCGCGCCCACGCGCGCGAGCTGGGCGAGGACGAGGTGTTCGTGGCCGATCTGCTGGGCGCGAGGGCCGTGGACGACGCCGGCCGCGAGATCGGCACCCTGCGGGATATCTTCCACGCCGGCGGCGCGGATGTGATGGCGTTTGATACGCCCTACGGCGGCATGATGACCCCCATGCTCAAGGCGGTCATTCGCAAGCTGGACGCGGCCAACGGCCTCATTGTGTTCGACCGCGAGAGGCTCCGGGAGGTGGCCGTATATGAAAATCGGGATTCTGACGATTTTCCCGGAGATGTTTGACAGCGTGCTGAACGCCAGCATACTGGGCCGCGCGCGCGCCGAGGGCAAGCTGAACGTGCAGGCGATCGATATCCGTCCGTTCAGCGACCGCAAGCACAAAAACACCGACGATTATCCCTTTGGCGGCGGGGCCGGCATGGTGATGACCCCGCAGCCCATCCGGGATGCGATTTTGGATGCGAGGGCGCGCGGCTTTACCGGCCCGTGCGTCTATTTGAGCGCGCGCGGGAAGCCGCTCACGCAGGCGCATGTGCGCGAGCTTGCCCGCGAGGAGAGCCTGCTGCTGCTCTGCGGCCACTACGAGGGCGTGGACCAGCGCGTGCTGGACGCGCTGTGCGACGAGGAGATCAGCATCGGGGACTATGTGCTCACGGGCGGGGAGCTGCCCGCAATGGTGCTGACGGACGCGATTGCGCGCCACATCGACGGCGTGCTGGGCAGCAGCGAGAGCGCCGTGGAGGAGAGCTACTCCGACGGCCTGCTGGAATACCCGCAGTACACGCGCCCGCGCGAGTTTGACGGCGCGGAAGCCCCGGAGGTGCTGCTGGGCGGCAACCACGCGGCCATCGCGGCGTGGCGGCGCGAGCAATCGCTGCTCGCCACGGCCCGACTGCGGCCGGACTTGTTCGGGGCGGCCGCCATGACAGCTCAGGAGCGCGACCGCACGCTCCAAGCCCTGCGCGCGGAGAACGCCTCGGACGACACGGAAGGAGCGTGAGCTTATGTTTTTGCGCAAGGCGTGGGTGGCCTTGGGCCCGGCGCTGCTGTGCCTCGCCACCTGCGTGCTGTTCCGCTGGATGGATCTGTGGTTCGCCGAGGGCTCGTTCTTTCTGTACGTGCTGCGCGGCGTGCTGATCGGCCTGTGCTTGGCGCTGCTGCTGCCCGTGAGCGGGCTTTCCATCCGGAACAACGGCCTGACCGGGATGCTCTATGTGGCGGCGGGCCTGCTGCTGCTCGCGCTGACCTACCAGTACTTGGAGAACGCGCGTGTCGTCAGCCTGCCCGCGCTGCGCAACCTGATCTCCATCAACGGGCAGGTGCTGATGGTGGAGGGCGCGGCGTTCGGCTACACGCTGCTGGCCGCGATGCTCAACCCGCGCCGCAGGTAGCGCGCGTCAATCGGCTGGCGGCGTTTCCTCTGCCGCGGACAGGTCGCGCTCCACAAGACGCTGCAGGTAGGCCCCGCTGGTCAGCCCCAGCGCCGCCGCCCGCCGCAGCGCGTGCGCGTAGGCCTCGCGGCTCATGCGCAGGCATACGGCGATCTGGCCCCGCGCAAGCGGCGCGGGCGCGTCCAGCCCCTGCGTATCGGTAAACAATCGGCTTTTCATGCGATCCCTCCCCGCCATGCTATGCCGCGGGCAGGGTTGCGTTCGCGCTAGGCAGAAGGGAAAAATCATGGTATACTGGCCATAGGGCCTTCCCCTCTGCGCGAAGGCTCGCTGATGGCGGGGAGGTAGATGGATGCGGGTTTTGCGCGGTATCCTGCGCTTTGCGGTCTGCGTGGCGGCCATTCCGCTGTGCGCCCAGTATTTTGAGGGCGTGACCGTGGCCTCGACGTGGGACGGCATGCTGCTCGGCGCGGCGCTGGGCGGGATCTACCTGCTGCTGCGGCCGCTCGCGCGGATGATCACCTCCGTGTTCAGCTTTTTTACGCTGGGGCTCATCCACGTGGCGCTGGACGCTTGGATTGTCCAAACGGCGGCTTGGTTCTTCAAGGATACCATCACCATTGCCAGCTTTTGGTGGGCCTTGGCCGTGGCCGGCGTGATCAACGCCGCCCGGTTCCTCATTGGGGCGGTGCTCCATACAGACCGCGATTGAGAAGGGGGAACGGCATGCACATTCTGTTGGTCAACGATGATGGCATCGGCAGCGAGGGCATTATGGCGCTGGCGCGGGAGGCTCTCGCGCGCGGGCACCGGGTGAGCATGGTCGCGCCGCAAACGCAGCAGAGCGCGGCGGGACAGCACATCTCGCTGACCGATCCGATCTTTGCCAAGGAATACGACGTGGGGCTGCCGCTTGCCGCTACGTGGGGCGTGGCGGGCACGCCGACCGATTGCGTCCGGCTTGCGCTGTTCTCGCTGATTCGGGAGCCTGTCGATCTGGTGATGAGCGGCATCAACGATGGCTACAACGCGGGCATGGCCGTGTATTACAGCGGCACCGTGGGCGCGGCCCGCGAGGCGGCGCTGAATCGGCTGCACAGCATGGCCGTCAGCCTGCACCATCGTGGCACGCAGACGATGCTGGAGCATCTGGCGCGCTACGCGGTGACGCTGAGCGAAAGCTACGCAAAGCTCGACGCTCCGGCGATTTCCGTGCTCAACGTCAACGCCCCGCTGTGCGAGCCGGACAGGCTCCTGCCGCCGATGTGCGTGCCGCTGTGCGCCAGCGCCTTTCAGGACCAGTACATCCGCCGGGAAAGCCCCCGCGCGGGCACGTACTTCTGGCTGGCCGACGGCGCGAAGCTGGAGCCCAGCACGCCCGATACCGACCTGTGGGCGCTTGAGCGCGGACACATCACCGTAACGCTGATGGGCAACCCGGCGGATTGCACCGCCGACGCGCCCGGCCTGACAGAGCTTGTCACCGCCTGCGCCGATTGATCGGACAGGCCGAGGAGGGAGAACCCCTTGCAGGACTCGCCGTTGATACTGGAGCGCCTCAAGCTGAACGATAAGCGCCTGAGCAAGAGCCACCGCGCCATTGCGGACTACATGGAGACGCACTACGAGCGCGCCGGGTCGCTGACTGCCGACGCGCTGGGCAAGCTGTGCGGCGTGAGCGAATCCACCGTGGTTCGCTTTGCCATGGCGCTGGGCTATACGGGCTACCCGGAGCTTCAGGCCGCCCTGCGGGAGCTCGCGCGCCAGCGCATGACCGCCGAGCAGCGGTTCGATCTGGCCAGCGGTCTTACCGAGGACACCGTGCTGTCCACCGTGCTCAAGAACGACATGAGCAACATCCGCCGTACCGTGGAGGAGCTGAGTCAGGCCGACTTTGACGATGTGGTTCGCCGCCTGCTCGGCGCGCGCCACATCTACGTAATGGGCCTGCGCTCCGCCGCGCCGCTGGCGCAGTTTTTGGAGCATTACCTGCACCTGATCTTTGAGGAGGTCACGCTTGTCACCGCCGCCACGGGCGAGGTGTTTGAGGAGCTGGCGCGCGTCGGCCCGCAGGACGTGCTGGTGGGGGTCAGCTTTCCGCGCTACTCCACGCGTACGCTGGAGGCCATGCGCTTTGCCCGCGAGCAGGGCGCGCAGGTCGTCGGCATCACGGACGGGGCCATGAGCCCGCTGTGCGAGGCCGCGCACGTATGCCTCCGCGCGCATACCGATATGGCCTCCTTTGTGGACTCGCTGGCGGCCCCGCTGTCCCTTATCAACGCGCTCATCGTGGCGCTGGGGATCCAGCGCCGCACGGAGCTGAGCGGCCATCTCAAACGGCTGGAGGGGATATGGAACGCCCAGCGCGTCTATATCGATAAGAACCATGACTGATCTGATCGTCGTCGGCGGAGGCGCTTCGGGCCTGATGTGCGCTTACGCGGCCGCGGACGCGGGCGCGAGCGTGCTGCTGCTGGAGCGCAACGAGAAGCTGGGCAAAAAGCTCTACATCACCGGCAAGGGCCGCTGCAACCTGACCAACGCCTGCGCGCCGGACGCGTTCCTCAAAAACGTCGTGCGTTCGCCCCGTTTCCTGTATGCGGCGCTGAACGCGCTGCCGCCCGCGGAGCTGATCGCGCTGATGAACCGGCTGGGGCTGCCCACCGTGGTGGAGCGCGGCGACCGGGTCTTCCCGGAGAGCCAGCGCGCCAGCGATGTGACCCGCACGCTTGAGCGCGCCCTGAATCGCTTGGGCGTGCAAATCCGCCTGAACGCGCGCGTAAAGAGCCTGCTGATCGAGGACGGCCGCGCGACGGGCGTGACGCTTGAGTCCGGCGAGGAGCTGCCCGCGCGCGCGGTGGCCGTGTGCACGGGCGGGTGCAGCTATCCGTCCACGGGCTCCACGGGCGACGGCTATCGCCTGCTGGCGCAGGCCGGGCATCAGATTGTCCCGGCGAGGCCCTCGCTGGCGCCGCTTGTCAGCGACGCGGCGTGGGTGAGGGAGCTGCAGGGGCTGTCGCTCAAGAACGTCCGCCTTACGCTTACGCGCGGGAAAAAGACGCTGTTTTCCGATCTGGGGGAGCTGCTCTTTACGCACTTTGGCGTCAGCGGCCCGCTGGCGCTCTCCGCCAGCGCCTACATGGCCGATCAGCCCGCCGCCGAGTGCGCCCTGACGCTTGATCTCAAGCCGGGCTTGACGGAGCAGCAGCTGGAGGCCCGCATCCTGCGCGATATCGGCGAGGCGGGCAAAAAGCAGCTATCCACGGTGCTCTGCGGGCTGTACCCGGCCCGGCTGGCGCAGACCATGGCCGCGCTCTGCGGCCTCAGCCCGGCCAAGCCCGCCTGCGAGCTGCGCCGCGAGGAGCGCGCGGCCCTTGTGCAAAGGACGAAGGCGCTGCCCCTCCCCGTTTCCGGCCCGCGCGGCATGGACGAGGCGGTGGTCACCTGCGGCGGCGCGAGCGTAAAGGGCTTCTCGTCCTCCACCATGGAGAGCCGCCTCGTGCCCGGCCTGTACGCGGCGGGCGAGACCCTCGATATCGACGCGCTGACCGGCGGCTTTAACCTGCACGTCGCCTTTTCCACCGGCTGGCTGGCCGGACGCGCCGCCGCGCAACAAAATACTTGATTTTTGGAGTCTTGCCGTATGCAGTATATCGTCTTGGATCTGGAATGGAACCAGCCCGTCAGCTACAACACCGCCGTCTATCGCCGCGTGGGCGATAAGCTCATGTTTGAGGTCATCCAAATCGGCGCGGTCAAGCTGAACGAGGACTTTTCGGTCGCGGACAGCCTGTCCATCCCCGTGCGGCCGACGCACTACGTCACCATCCACCCGCGCGTGCGCCGTATGACCGGGCTGGACGCGGAGACGCTCAGCGCCGCGCCCGCGTTTTTGGAGGCGATGGAGCAGTTTATGGCGTGGTGCGGCGAGGACTGCGCGTGGCTGACATGGGGCTGCGACGATATCTCGGTGCTCCAGCAGAACATCGATTTTTTCGGCTACGATAAGACCGTGCCCGGCATGTACGATATCCAGCGCTTCTACGCCAAGCGGATGGAGTTGGGGGCCAGCCAGAAGGCCCTCAAGAGCGCCATGGAGCAGCTGGAGATCGAGCCGGACGAGAGCAAGGCCTTTCACAACGCCGTGTACGACGCATACTATACCGCGCTGGTGCTGGCCAAGCTCGACCAGCCGGAGGGCGTGCTGGAATATCAGGAGACCCCGCGCAAGATCGGGCTGGGCCGCCGCCGCACGCGCATGCGCGTGACGCACATGGTCAAGTCCGTGCAGGAGGCGCTGGCGAGCGCGACGGTGATCACCCCGGCCTGCCCCGGCTGCGAGAAGCCCTGCAAGCTGACCAGCGAGCTGGTGTATCAGGCGCCGGGCAAATTTGTGGCGTTGGCCAAGTGCGCCCAGCACGGCGCGATGTTCGTGCGCGTGCGCTTTGCCAAGATGCCGGACGGACAGGTCGGCATGGCGCTCAGCGTCTCCTCGGCCGACCGGCAGACCAAGGCCTACGTGCATACCAAGGAGCTGCAATTCCAGCTCAAGCGCAAGCGCGGCGATTACGACGGGGTCGATCTGACGGCCCTGCCCGCCGACGGCGGCAGCAACATGCCGTTTGAAGAGTATTAGGAGGTGCCCCATGGCGCAACGGACGCTGCATCTCACGCTGGATGGAATCGCGGGCGAGCTGCCCGTCGGCGCGACCGTGCTGGACGCGGGCCGCGCCCTGCGCGCGCCGGACGCGCCGCGCATGCTGGCCGCCCTGCGCGGCGGCGACTGCATGGAGCTCAACATGCCCGTGCGGGAAGGCGACGCGCTGACCGCGCTGACCTATCGGCACGACGAGGGCCGCGCCGTCTATCGGCGCACGCTGCACATGACGCTGCTGCTGGCGGCCGCGCGTCTGCTGCTCGGCAAGCGGCTGCGGCTGCTCAACTCCGTGGGCTACGGCGAGTTCTTCCGCGTGCTGGACGGCGAGCTGACGCACGCGCAGGTGCGCGCGCTGGAGGCCGAGATGCGCGCCATCGTGGCGGCCGATCTGCCGCTGGTGCGCGAGGAATGGCCGCTTGCCGAGGCCAAGGCGTTTTTTGAGCGGCACGATCGGCCCGATGCGGCCGCGCTGCTGCAATACCGCACCAAGCCAACCATCGCCATGTATCGCTTGGATACGATCAGCGATTATTTTTACGGCGCGATGCTCCCTTCCACGGGCTGGGTGAGCGCGTTTTCGCTGCACGCGCATTTTCCCGGACTGATGCTCATGGCGCCCGAACCAAGCGACGAGACCGTTCCGCAGGTCTATCAGCCGTACCCCAAGCACCTGCGCGTGTTTACGGAATCGCAGCGCTGGTGCGGCATTCTGGGCGCGCGCAACATTGCCGATGTAAACCGCATGATCGAGAGCGGCAACCTGCGCGAGTTCATCCGCGTCAACGAGGCCCTGCACGATAAGAACCTCGCCGCCATCGCCGAGGACATCGAGCGCCGCGCCGCGCGCGTGGTGCTGATCTTCGGGCCGTCGAGCAGCGGCAAAACGACCTTCGCGCACAGGCTGTCGGTGCATCTGCGCGCCGTGGGCCTCACGCCCCGGCTCATCAGCTTGGACGATTTTTACCGCGACCGCAGCGAGCTTCCCCTCGAAGCCGACGGCAAGCCGGACTTGGAGACCATCGACGCGCTGGACACGGAGCTGCTCAGCGAGTGCGTGGAATCCCTGCTCTGCGGGCAGGAGACCCTGATGCCTCGGTTTGATTTCTCCGTCTCGCGCCGCTCGGACGTGCGCGTGCCGCTTACGCTGGGCGCCCGCGACGTGCTGGTGGTCGAGGGCATCCACGCCCTCAACGACCGCATCACCCGCGAGATCCCGGAGGAGACCACCTACGGCGTGTACGTCAGCGCCCTGCACTGCCTTAATTTGGACGATCATAACCGCATCCGCACCACGGATGTGCGCCTGCTGCGCCGCATCGTGCGGGATGTGCGCTCGCGCAACACCAGACCGGAGCGCACCATCGACATGTGGCCCAAGGTGCGCGCGGGCGAGGAGCGGTGGATATTTCCGTATCAGGAGAAGGCGGACGTGGTGTTTAACACATCGCTCCACTACGAGCTGCCGTTCCTCAAAACCTACGCGTACGACTATCTCAAGGCCATCCCGGCGGAGCGCCCCGAATCCCTGATCGCTCACCGCCTGATGAAATTTCTCAACTATGTGCTCCCGGCGGACGAGGCCGTGCTCGACGAAGTGCCGCCGCTGAGCATCCTGCGCGAGTTCATCGGGGACTGCACCTTTTACGACAGACATTGACAAAACCGTGCCGATAGTGTATAAATAGCTGTTTACTTACTGGGACTTTGGTAAGGGGATGTCAGGGCTTGGAAACTCTCGCTTCGGTCATTCGGATTCTGGTTGCGGTTATGAGCGCGTGGCTGTTCTTTATTTTGGGCTATCAGCTGTTCATCTCGTTCTTTGCCTATGGCAGAAAAACAAAACGCTATCAGGATCATCCGCCGGAAAAGCGCTTTTTGGTGCTGGTTCCCGCGCATAATGAGGAGGCCGTCATCTCCGGCATCATCGACAACCTGCAGCACATGGAGTATCCCAAGGAGCTGTACGATTTTTATATCCTTGCCGATAACTGCGATGACCGCACCGTGGAGGTTGCCCGCTCCATGGGCGCCAACGTGCTGGAAAGCCGCAAGGAGAGCCCGGACGCGCCCACCGGCAAGCCCATTGTGCTGCAAAAGGCGCTGGAGACGCTGGACGGCTACCAGAACAAGTACGATTTGGTGATGTTCTTCGACGCGGACAACCTGATGGACCGCAACATGTTTGCCGAGGTAAACAGCCAGTTCTTGGACAATCCGGACGCGGACGTGGTGCAGTGCTACCTCGGCTGCAAGAACGGCAAGGGGCTGGTGGCGCGCTTCTACTACATGAGCTACACCATCACCAACCGCTTCTTCGATTATGGCAAGAACCGCCTGCACCTGAACAACGTGATCGGCGGCACGGGCTTTGCCGTGCGCGCGGACTACCTGCACCAGCGCGGCGGCTGGACGGCCATGAGCCTTACCGAGGACTTTGAGCTTCAGGTGGAGGCCACCACCGAGGGACGGCACATCCTGTGGAACCAGAACACCCGCATCTACGACGAAAAGCCCACCAAGCTGCGCGCCAGCTATCGCCAGCGCGTGCGCTGGGCGCAGGGGCACTGGTATGTCGCGTTTAAGAACACGGGACGCCTGTTTCAGGCCCTGTTTTCCAAAAAAATCACATTTGGCGAGTTTTTGTCCACGTTCGTGTACATGTACAGCCTTACGCCGTTCGTGATTTTGGTGCTGCAAATCGCGCTCAACCTGCTGCTTCAGATATTTACATGGACGGGGCTGATCCCGCCGGAGGCCTCGGTCACGCAGTCTGTGGCAAGCTGGTGGCTGTTTAATATGCCCAGCATTCTGGTGTTCGTATACTCCTTCTTCTTCCTGTTTTATTACGCCGACTGGATCGATAACGGCAAGCGCTTTGATATCCGCACGCTCCCGCCGCTGTTTGTCAGCCTGACGGTCAACACGGTGCTGGTGGCCATTGCGCAGATTGCGGGGCTGCTGAAGCACAAGCAGCAAAACGTGTGGGTCAAAACGACGCATGAGATCAACGCCGTGCCCGTTGGCGGCGCGCAGGATTTTATGCCCAGCCTGCAGGCCAGTATCGATCAGGCCAAGGCCGCGCCGGACGCGTCCGGGCTGCTGGGCGCGCAGCGCAGCGCCGCCGAGGACAGCGCCAAGCCTGCCGAGACGACCACCTGACGCCAAGGAGGAAAGCTTCTCGTGAACGTTCTCATCAAAAAGCACCGCAAGCAGTGGGAGATGCTCCTGCTGCTTGCGCTCTCTTTTTTTCTGACCGCGCTGACGCTGTGGTACGGCGCGGCGGGTGTAAACGCCGGGCTGTACAACGTGTATTTTAACAGCCCGCTGCTTGTGCTGCTCAATTTCCTGCCCGTGGCGCTGCTGCTCTTTTTTGCGTACTTTGCCACCGGCCGGCCGTGGATCGCCTTTCTGTGCACGGCGCTGCTATCGATGGGGCTGGCGCTGACGGATTACTACAAGCTGCTTTTGCGCAACGACCCGCTGCTGTTCAGCGACCTGCTGCTCATCGGCGAGGCAACCAACATCACGCAGCGCTACACCCTCACGGTGGACGCGCGGCTGATCCTGTGGCTCGTGGTGTTGGCGGCGGTTGTCGTGGGGCTGGCGCGGCTGTTCCGGGGACGCACGCCGCTGGGCGGAGGGATTCGCGCGGGGGGCGCGGCGGCCTGCGCGCTGGCGATGGCGGGCCTGATGGCGTTTGCGTACCCCAGCGCGCAGCTGTACGCCCAAACCGGCAACTCCGCCAAGTGGACGCCCACCAGCGCCTATGTATCGCACGGCATGATGTATCCGTTCCTGCACAGCGAAAGCGACGCGTTCGACACGCCGCCAGCGGGCTACTCCGCGGACGCGTCGCGTGCGCTGCTGGCCCAAACCCCGGACGAGGATATGCCGCAGAGCAAAAAGGTGAACGTCGTGTGCGTGATGCTGGAGGCCTTTAACGACCTGAGCAAGTTTGAGCAGATTGGCATTGATCCGTCCGTGTACGCGGCCCTGCACGAGTTGGAGGCCGAGAGCTGGCACGGCGAGCTGGTAAGCAATATCTTTGCCGGCGGCACGGTGGATACGGAGCGCTGCTTTTTGACGGGCTGCTTTTCCGTGCCCTCGCTGCGTCGGGATACCGAGAGCTACGTGTGGTATGTGCGGCGGCAGGGCTACCGCGCCTGCGGGGTGCATCCGTGGCACAGCTGGTTTTACAACCGCTCGAACGTAAACGCCTATATGGGCCTGCAAAGCTATGCCTTTTTGGAGGATCGCTTTACCGGGCCTACGGAGGAAACGCCCCGCACCGACGACGCCACCTTCTTTGCCGAGGTGTACAGCGATCTTGCGCAGGCCGAGGCCGACGGCGTGCCGCTGTTCAGCTACAACCTTACCTACCAGAATCACGGGCCGTATTCCGATCAGCCGCTGTATCAAACCGCGCTCGCTCCTTGGCGGGAGGGCTACAACGAGGCGGACTACAACATCCTCAACAACTACCTTTCCGGCGTGAAGGATACCGGCTTGCAGCTTGCCGCCTTTGCGCAGCGCCTGCGCGCCGACGACGCGCCGGTGGTGCTCATCGTGTTTGGGGATCACAACCCATGGCTGGGCAACGGCAACAGCGTGTACGACATGCTGGGCATCAATTTGGATCAGGCCGACCCGGAGGGCTTTTACAACTACTATTGCACGCCCTACCTCATTTGGGCGAACGACGCGGCCAAGGAGGCGCTCGGCTTCGATTTTGTGGGCGAGGGCGGTCGTCGGGGCGCGTGCTTTCTGCTGCCGGAGCTCTTCCGCCTCAGCGGCATGAAGGGCAGCGCGGCCATGCAGTACATGACCACCGTGCTGGAGCGCACGGACTACGTGAACTGTATCGCCTACGGGCAGGACGGCCAGCCTGTGCGCCGCGAGTCCGAGCCGGAATGGCTGGCCGAGGCGGAGCGCGTGCAGTACTACCTGCTGCATACCCCGTATGTCCCGGCGGAGTGATCGCGCGAGGCATAGGTCGCAGTCGCTCGGCATATATCATTACGATGGGCCGCAATGACCAAGGCGCGAGGGGGTTGAGCATTGGAGCAGTTGCCGGTGGTGAGCGTCATCGTACCGGCCTACAACGCGCAGGAGACGCTGGAGGCCTGTTTGCGCAGCATTCTTGGCCAGAGCTATCCGGCGCTTGAGGTGCTGGTGGTGGACGACGGCAGCAGGGACGATACCCCCGCGATCCTTGCCCGCATCGCCGGGGAGGACAGCCGCGTGGTGCCCATCCGGCAGGCGAACGCGGGCGTAGCGGTCGCGCGCAACACGGCGCTGGAGCGCGCGACGGGCGAGTACGTGCAGTTTTGCGATAGCGACGACGAGCTTATGCCGGATTCCACGCGCGCGCTTGTGACCGCCGCTGTGGAGAACGAATGTCAGCTTGTGATCGGGCCGTTCTACGAGGTGCTGCCCACCGTCTGCAAGCTGCGCGGCTTTTATCAGGCGGATGAGGCGATCCCCCAGACGGAGGCGCTCCATCGGCTTTCGCAGCACCCGAACAGCTTTTTCTGGGGCGTGCTGTGGAACAAGCTCTATCGGCGGGACTTGATCCGCGAGCACGAGGTCGTATGCGACCGATTGCTTCCGTGGGGTGAGGACTTTGCCTTCAACATGGATTACATGGCGCACGCGCTGCGGGTCGCCTTTGTGGGCGCGCCCGTTTATCGGTACTACCGCAGCCTCAACGGGCTGGCGGCCTCCTCGCTGTACCTGTCCGTTAGGCGGCCGTTCTACTCCATTGGGCTCAAAGTGCGGCTGTACCGGCGCTACAAAAAGCTATACTGCGTCACGGGCCTGTATGGGGCGTATCGCTGGCAGCTTCCGTCCTATCTGTTCAAGACCACCATCAACAACTGAGCCTCGCGCGTCGGCGCGCGCTTGCACTATCGTATCGGCTCGCCTATAATACGGAGGACAGACTGACGCCGCAGGACGCGGCGAATCCTGAGGATGCGGGGGCGTGGCCATGAGGATACTTGTTTTTGACGTTCCTGCCGATGCGGGAGGCGCGCTGACGATTTTGCAGAGCTTCCACGCGGCGGCGGCCGCCTGTCCCGACGCGGAGTGGACGTTTGTGCTTGGCGAAGCCGCGCTGCCCGTAAGCGACGGCGTAAGCGTTCAGGCTTATCCATGGGTCAAAACGAGCTGGTTCCATCGGCTGTTCTTCGATGTGTTCTGCGCGGGCAGGATCGCCGCCAAGGCAAAGCCGGACGTGATATTTTCCCTGCAAAACATGACGGTTCGGACGCGGTGCGCGCCGCAGGTGCTGTACGTGCATCAATCCATCCCGTTCAGCGATCTTCGCTTCAGCCCGCTGCGCAACCCGCGCGAATGGGCGGTCCGCCGCCTGCTTGCGGGGCCGATCTGCCGGAGCGCGCGCGCGGCCGCGCACTGCGTGGTGCAGACCGAATGGATGCGCGACGCGCTCGCGCGGAGGGCCGGGCTGGCGGCGGAGCGTATCTCGGTCGTCGCGCCGGAGTGCGACGTGGGCGGCGCCGCGCGCTGCACGGACGCTCCCGCGTGCCGAAGGGTGTTCTTTTACCCTGCGGCGGCGTACGCGTTCAAGAACCACAGGCTGCTCATACAGGCCGCGCGGCTGCTGGTGCGGCGCGGGATCGCCGATTTTACGGTCGAGCTGTCCATTGAACCGACCGACACGGTGGACACGGAGTCCATCGCGGGGCTGCCCCAGATTCACTGCGTAGGGCAGCTGCGCTATGAGCAGGTGCTTGCGCGGTGCGCCGAGTCCACGCTGGTCTTCCCCTCCAAGCTGGAGACATTCGGGCTGCCGCTGCTGGAGGCCGCGCTGCTGGACGGCCGCGTGCTGGCCTCGGACAAGCCCTTCTCGCGGGAGATTCTGGCGGGCTATCCCAACGCGGCGTTTTTCGACGCGGACTCCGCCGAGGCGCTCGCCTCCCTGATGGCGCGCACGATGAGCGGCGAGCTGGCCCATCAGCCCACGGACGGCGCGTGGTATCGCGATAGGCCGACCGCCAGAGGCTGGCAGCCGGTGCTTCGCCTGCTGCAAGCCACGGCGGGCAAGCCAAGCGCGGCGCAAGGGAGAAAGCCATAAGCGCAGCGCGGCGGCTAAACGCAGCGCGGCTGCAAGACGCAGCGCGGCTGCAAAGCGCAACGCGGCGGCTAAACGCAGCGCGGCGGCTAAACGCAGCGCGGCTGCCAAACGCAGCGCGACGGCCAAACGCAGCGCGGCGGCTAAACGCAGCGCGGCTGCAAGACACAGCTCGGTTGCAAGACGCGGCGCGTCTGCTCCGCTCCCGCGCTTGATCATTTTTCGGCAGGGGCAAGACCGTCGCGGGCACGCCCGCGCGCATCCTCCGCGCAACGGGGAAGCAAAACCAAAAAGGGAGGAGCAGAACGCTCCTCCCCGTTTTTGTCGGCTGCGCCGACCCGATGAATCGCTTAGTAGTTCTCCGCCTTGATCTGGAAATAGCTCTTGGGGTGCTTGCACACAGGGCAGAGCTCAGGGGCCTTTTTGCCGATCACGATGTGCCCGCAGTTGGAGCACTGCCACACGCAATCGCCATCGCGGCTGAACACGATGTCCTCCTTGATGTTGGCGAGCAGCTTGCGATAGCGCTCCTCGTGCTCCTTCTCGATCTTGCCTACCGCGCCAAACAGATGCGCGATGGCGTCAAAGCCCTCCTGCTTGGCCTCCTCGGCCATCTTGGCGTACATATCCGTCCACTCGTAGTTTTCGCCGTTGGCGGCGTCCAGCAGGTTCTCCTCGGTGGAGGGGACGTCGTCGTTGTGCAGGAGCTTGAACCAGATCTTGGCGTGCTCCTTCTCGTTGTTGGCGGTCTCCTCAAACAGGGCGGCGATTTGCTGGTAGCCGTCCTTGCGGGCCTTGGAGGCGTAGTAGGTGTACTTGTTGCGCGCTTGGCTCTCCCCGGCAAAGGCGGTCATCAGGTTGGCTTCGGTCTTGGTTCCTTTGAGCTGCTTCATGGTTGCATCCTCCTTAAAATACTGATGTTATGATATGCGGGCAAAGCCGCATTTCCATCCGACGCTGTTAATTTACCCCTGTTTGGCGGGCTGAAACGGCTTTTTTACCATGTCGCGCAGAAGCCAAACACCTCGAAGGCGTCCCGCAGCTTGTACTGCCACAGCAGCGGGTCGGTCTGCTCGTCCTCCGGCACAACGGACATGTTCCGGGCGATCTTGCGGTCTCTCTCATCGCCGACGGCGGCGTTGCTGAGCTTGCTGTCGTACAGGAAGCAGTAGCCCTTTACGGTGCTGCTCATGTTGCCCTCGACCGTGCGCACAAGGTATACGCCGTCGCCGCGATCCTCCGCGTCCGTTACAATGCCGATGTGCGAGGTGCGGTAGGCGTTGGTCACGTCCGCAAAGATAACCAGATAGCCGGGCTTCGGCGCATCCACAAAGCGCCCCTGCGAGAAGAAGCCCTCATACTGGTTGCTGGGGTAGCCCTCGCGGAGCAGCATCACCTGTCCGGAGGTATCGGCGGGCAGCTCCTCGCCCCTGATGGGGTTCCCGCCGGCGGCGTTGGCGCACCAGATGGTAAACACGGAGCACCAGCCGACCTCGTTCTTTTTGCCGTAGTACCATTTGGCGTACTTGTTCCACTTGGGCAGCTTGGCCCGCTGCGTGCTGAAATACTCGTTTTGAGCCACCCAGATCAGGTTCTCGATCACGCGCGGCATGGCCTCGGCGGATACGCTCACGGTCAGCGTCACATCGCCGGAGGGCGCGTGGTAGGTCACCTGTGTCTCGCCCTCGGCAAGGGCGGTCATCCGGCCCGCGTCGTCTACCGCGACAACGGCCGCGTCGGCGCTCTCAAAGGGGCCCTCCGGCGTGGGAAGCGGTACGGATTCGGTTTCGTCGTAGGGCACCACGCCCGCCGATACGCTGGGGAAGACGACCGTATCGCCCAAGCGCAGCGCCATCCGTCCGGCGGCAAGCGCCGCCTCGTCCGGCGTTTGCAGGGCCTCAAGGGCGGCGCTGAACGCGGCCTCATCCGCCTTGCCCGCGAACGCGGCGGGGCAGAGCGTCATCAGTATCAACATAAGGGCGAGCGCCCGCGCAATTGCCTGCTTCATAACGGCCTCCGATCTGTCTGATGGGTACAGTATAGCACAAATCGCGCCCGAAGGAAAGCGGATTGCGGCACGGGGCCGATTGTGCTATAATGGGCGCATTCCATACAAGGAAGGTCGCCCATGAAGCTGCTCATTCATATTTGCTGCGCGCCCTGCTCGATCTCATGCATCGAGGCGCTGCGCGCGGAGGGCCTCGCGCCGGAGGGGCTGTGGTACAACCCCAACATCCACCCGTTTACCGAGTACCGCGCGCGCCGGGATACGCTGATCGCCTATGCCGAGAGCATCGCCCTGCCGCTGCACGTGCAGGATACCTACGGCTTGCGGCCCTTTGTGCGCGCGGTGTGCGAGGATATCGACGGCCGCTGCGCCGTTTGCTATCGCCTGCGCATGCAGGAGGCCGCCCGCTATGCCGCCGAGAGCGGCTACGAGGCGTTCACGAGCACGCTGTTTGTGAGCCCGTACCAGAACCACGAGCTGCTGCGCGCCGCCGCCGAGCAGGCCGCCGCCGACCATGGCGTGGCGTTCCTGTACCGGGATTTTCGGCCCGGCTTCCGCGACGGGCAGGCCAAGGCCCGCGAGCTGGGCCTGTACATGCAGAAATATTGCGGCTGCATATTCAGTGAGGAGGATCGGTACCTTGCCCCCAAGCGCGGCAAAAAGGCCGCGCCCGCCAGCCAACAGAACGGAGGGAACGCCCATGCCTGATAGGAGCGCATACCCATGGGGTGAGTTTTTGTCCCCGGAGGATTTTGTCAGCACGGAGAACGGCCTGCCTGTCGGCGCGTATCTCGATTTGTTTCAAAAGAAAACATTCCCGGCCATCGACCCCGCCGTGGGCAATCTGCGCTATTACGTGTACGATCCCGTCGCGCACGGGGCCGACCCCGCCAAGCGCTACCCGCTGCTGTACTGGTTCCACGGCGCGGGCAACGCGCTGGCCGGCGACCTTGTGCTGCCGTACAGCGGCGCGGAGCGCTTTGCCAGCCCGGATTTTCAGCGGCTGATGGGCGGCGCGTACATCGTGTGCCCCGTCGCCAACGAAACCGCGGACGAGCAGGGCAATGTGCGCGACGGCTGGATGACCTCCGTGCCGCTCGACCCGCCGCCCGTCTATCGCAAGGAGGATATGGCCCGCATCCGCGCGTATACGTCGGAGGCCGATCGGTTTTTCATTGATATGCACTACGGGGACAGCGTGTACGAGCCTACGCTCAAGGCGCTGCTGGACAGTCTGCGCGCCGATTTTCCGTCCGTGGACAGCGTGTATCTCGCGGGCACGTCGGCGGGCGGCTACGCGGCGTGGCGCTTCCTGATCGACTACCCGCAGGCCGTGGACGCGTGCCTGCTCATGGCCGCCGCCTATCTTGTGCCCCCGGCCGAGCTGGACAGGCTGGAGAAGCTCGGCACGCCCATTTGGCTGATCCACTCGCTGCACGACGAGGTGATCGTGTTCGACGGCATTGTGGCGCCCAACCTGCCCAAGCTGCAAAGCATGCCCAACGTCTCGGTGACGGCGCTGCCGTTTGCGCGCTACGGCGACCACGGCGTGGCCAGCAACAACGTCGGCAGCGAGATCGGCCAGCACTGCGTTTGCACGCAGGTCGCGCAGAACATGCTCTACAACGACGGCACGCCCTACGACCCCGCACACCCGGACGGCGTGACCGGGTGGGTGCGCGGGCTGCATGAGAAGCGGGGCAAGTAAGTCCCGAATACAAACGCAAAGCGTCTCTGCCATGTCGGCAGGGGCGCTTTTACTTTTGGAAGCGCTGACAGGAGGCTACCTCCCTCCCGCCTTCCTTCACTTTTCCGCTTCGCACTCGTCATGCCGGAAGCATCCCGTCTCGTGATCGTTCACCACGCCCACGGCCTGCAAATAGCTGTACAGCGTCACGGAGCCCATGTAGCGCATGCCGCGCCTGCGAAAATCGGCGCTCATCGCGTCGCTGAGCGGGGTGGTTGTGACAAATGCATCCGTCCGGTTCACAACGGGCAGGCCCTCGGCAAAGCCCCACAAATACGCTGAAAAGGAGCCAAACTCCTTTTGGATATCCAAGTACACCCGCGCGTTGCCAATGGCGGCCTCGATCTTGCGTCGACTGCGGATGATCCCCTCGTCCTGCAAAAGCGCCTGTATCTTTTCCTCGCCGTAGGCCGCTACGCGCCGCGCGTCGAAGCCATCAAACGCCGCGCGGAAGGCCTCGCGCTTTTTGAGCACGATCAGCCAGCTCAGCCCGGCCTGAAAGGCCTCCAGCAGCAAAAACTCGTACAGCGTCGCGTCGTCGCGGACGGGCCGTCCCCACTCCGTGTCGTGATAGGCGCGCAGCAGCTCGTTGCCCTGCGCCCAGCCGCATCTATTTTTCAACGTTGCCAACCGCCTCCGTATCCCGCGTCCAGCGGCGCTTGATATGCCGGAGCACGCACTTGACGTCCTCCACCGTGCTGTCAAACAGGTGCGCGCGCACGGCGTTGGCCAGCAGGAGCATCAGCACCGGGCCGCCGATCAGGCCGATGATGCCCCCGACGCGCAGGCCGACAAACATGCCCACCAGCGACAGCAGCGGCGAGATGCCGATGCTGCTGCTCATGATCTTGGGCTCCAGCAGGCGGCGGATCAGCGAATAGCCAAAATACAGGCCCAGCACAAGCCAGCCCTCCCGCGTGCTGCCCACGATAAAGCAGATCGCCGACCATGGCAGGTACAGCGCGCCGCAGCCAAACAGCGGCACCAGCTCCAGCAGCCCGCCCATCAGCGCGGCCAGCGGCGCATACGCAACCCCGAAGGACTGCAAATAGACGAGGCTGATGACAAACACCAGCAGCGCAAACAAAAGCTGCACGCGCAGGTATCCCATAATGCCCTTGGCCGCGGACTTGCGCAGCACGTTGACGCTCTCGTTCGCGTCGTCTTTATCGCGCTGACGGCGGAAGGGCCGGAGGATAACGTCGTACCGCCCGGAGATGAAGAACAGGCCCAGCACGAGAAAGTTGGCGTACACCAAGATGTACGGCAGGGACGTGGCGAAGGAGATCGCCCACGAAACCACATCCCCGGCCAGCACGGTGGCCTGATCGCCAAGCCACTTGAACGCGGAGCTGAGCGACTCGCGGATGGCGTTGCTGACGGAATCCGGCAGCGACTGCGCCGCGCTGAGAATGCGGTCGGACGCGGTTTGCAGCGTCGCGGTCATGTTGCTGACCGCGCTTTGCGCGCTGCCCGCCGCGTTTACGCCCTGCGTAATGGCAAACGACACGACGGCGTAAATCAGCACCAGCGCCAGCCCGCACACCAAAAACACGCACAGGCCGACCGCCAGCCCGCGCTTGAAGCGCAGCTTTTTTTGCAGAAAACGGATCGGCGGCTGAAGCATGGCGGCCACGACCAGCGCGATGACAAAGGGAGAAAACAAATCCCACACGATGGGCAGCACCAGCACGATGCAAAGCAGCGTCAGCACGCACAGCAGCAGCCGCTGGCCCAGCCGCTCCAATGAGCCCCCAATGGTACGCATTCGCGCTCCCCCTTTTGAGTTGATCCGCTTGGCGTCCGCGCCGATCAGAACCCGCGCCCGCCGCCGCCGTGGGACACGCCGCCGCCGCCGGAATGTACGCCGCTGCCGCCGCCGCCAAAGCCGCCGCCGCTGCCGCCCCCGCCGTTATTTTCGGCCTTGGGCACGCGCGTGGTGGTTGTGCGCAGGAACTCATCCCGATCCTGCGTGAGGTTCATCTCGCTGTTGTTGCGGTAATTGTAGGAATAGGTGCTGCCCTTGAGCTTGTAGCTCCGGCGGATGCACAGCCCCACAATCAGCGCCACCGCCGCGCCGACCGCCGCGGCCAAAAGAATCTCGCCGGAGGTGAGCGCCTTGTGCCGCGCCGTGAGGATCTGCCCGGTCACCACGTCGTAACGGAACTGCCCCTCCGGGATATCCGGGTCGCCGTTGGCCTTGAAATACTGGCCGATCTTTTCCAGCGCCGCCAGCGCGCCCGCGGCGTACTGCCGGCTGGTCAGCTTGGGGGCGATGACGTCCAGCACCCGCTCAAGGCGCTCGTCGGTGATCACGTCGATCATCACGCCCGTGGTGGAGAGGTACACCTGCCGCTCGTACATATCAATGTAGATGAGCACGCCGCTGTTCTCCTCGTCCAAGCCGAAGCCAAACTTCTCGTTGTCATAAAACGCGTCGGCAATCTGCTGCTGATCCGCGCCCTCGTGCGGCTCGTCGGAGGTCACGATCACATAGTCCATGTTCGTGCGCTCCTGCAGCTGCCCGATTGCAACCATGATCTTGGCTTCCTCGGACTCGGAGAAAAGCTGCGCCTCGTCAAAGATACGGGTCTTGGCGGAGGCGGCCGTCGCGGGCAGACAAAGCGCCAGCGTCAGCGCGCAGAGCAAAAGCGCCGCGCCAAGACGGGAAAAAGCGTTTCGCTTGGTCATGTTCATTCTCCTCAATACGGTTTAAGCAAGCCTCGGATTGCTTTAATACAGAAAGTATCCGGCCACGCACATCAGCGCGCACACGGCGGCGGCGATCAGCGCGCAGAAGCCCAGCAGCTTTCCCTTGGCGATGGGCAGCTTGCCGCAGACCTCGCCGGTGCAGCCGTTCATGGCGTAGTAATACGGCTCCTTGCTTTGCTTTTGCGGGTAAGTGAGCACCCAAGTGGGCAGCAGGACATACTGGCTTTTGAGGCTGTTCACGGTGCAGGTGGCAGAGCCGGAGCAGCTCTCGTGCTGGATGCCCGCCTCCAGCATGGGCTTGACATACCCGGACAGCTCCGCGGGCACGTCGCCCGTGGCCTCCTTGGCGGATAGGTCGCGCCGCTCCGCCAGAAAGCCGGAGAGATACGCGCTGGAAAACGGCTCCGCCTTCTCCAGCGGGAAGGGGTGGATGCCGTCGGACAGCTTGCGATTCTGGCTTTTCAGCGCCGGACGCATGATGTTGCGGAACGTGATATCCGCCCGACGATTGACGGCGTAGTGGCTGGTGGTAGTGACGACGTACCGGGGCGTATCGGCAATGGACACGTCGAGGCCCTCGCCCTGATAAACGCCCTCCACCTCGCACTGGACGACGAAATGCGGGTAGTATACGCCCGTCATCTGGTTGACCTCATTCTTGGTAAAAAAGCCGCTGGGCACAAAGCGCTTGTGCTTGACCCACGCCATAAACTTTTCCACCGCCTTTTCCTTGCCGATGGAGAAGGGCAGCACCTCATCGGGCTTCATGCTGTCGGTCAGCTTGCCCTGCAAGACCACGGGATTGTGGCAGTAATAGCAATGCGTGGCCACGGTGGTTTCGTCCGTCATGATCTCGGAGCCGCAGCTGGGGCAATGGTAGATGACCTCTCCGCCTGTGGCCGCATGCTCGGCGGCCTCCTGCTCGGCCTCCTGCTGATAGGCCTCGCCCTTGTCCAGCAGGGTTTTTTCGTCAAATTCTGCGTTGCAAAAATCGCAGTGCCAGCGCTGCGTATCCGCGTTGAATGTTAGGTAAGCGCCGCAGCTTGGGCATTTGTAGGTTACGCCAGCCATTGTGTCACCTCGTTTGCAGAGTGGGAAGCGCGCTTCCCCGCCAAGATAGCTTTATGAAACAATACATAGTAATTATACCATTGCCGGGCGGGAAAAGCAATGCGTCTGCGCGCGCTTGCGCGGCGGGCCCAAATGGCGTACAATGGGAGCAGCCGTTATCCGAAAGAAAAAGGAGCGTTTGCCATGAAGAAGCTGCTTTCCCTGCTGCTGGCGCTTTGCCTGCTGTGCGCCTGTACCGCCGCCTTAGCTCAGGACATTGACAGAATGTCCTTCGAGCCGGTTTCCTATGATTCGGTTCTCTACGCGCTGGGAGATACCGGCTGCTCGTTTGCCGCGCCCGCGGACTGGACGCCGCAGGAGCTGACCGAGGACGAGCTGGCATGGGGCGTCGTGGCCCGGCTGACCACCCCCGACGGCGCGTTGCTGGAGGTCTCCGTGGAGGAGAGCACCGAGCCCGTTGCGCTTGCCGAGCTGGCCACGATGATGGAGGGCTGGAAGGGCTACACCAACATCTACCCGGCCTACGTCAACGACGAGCCTTATGTCTTCGGCGAGCAGGATGAGGACGATATGCATTGGTTTTTCATGATGCGATACCTCCCGCAGGAGGATGAAACGCAGCCGCCGCTGTTTGTTTGGTTCAGGTTTGCCTGCGAGAAGGAGCTCCAGACCGAGGAGTTTGACGCGCTTTGCAGGAGCGTTGGCTGCTCGGTGCTGCCCGACGCGGAAGCGTCGGACTGAGTCCGCCAAGCGGAGGCACGACCGGCGCCTGCCGGGGCACGGGGACAGCGCACCGCAATCCCGCGCGATGGCGCATCTTGCAAGCAAGCCGCGCCGCACAACAATCCCGCGCGACGGCGCGTTTCGCAAACAAACCGGGCCGCACAGCAATCCCGCGGGACGGCGTGCTTCGCAAGCGAACCATGCTGTACAGCAATCCCGCGCGATGGCGCGCTTCGCAAGCAAGCCGCGCCGCACAGCTTGCGGCGGAGGCGCACAGGAAAGCGCTTCCGACGAGCGAAGCGCATGTCAGTAAGCCAAAAGGCCGCCCCACAGCCGGGGCGGCCTTTGATGTAACGATATTGCTTTACTTGGCGTACTCGGTGGAGCGCGTCTCGCGGATGACGTTGACGCGAATCTGGCCGGGATACTCCAGCTCCTTCTCGATGCGCTTGGCGATATCCTTGGCGAGCACGCGGGTGCCCTCGTCGGTCACGTCGTCGGGCTTGACCATGATGCGCACCTCGCGGCCGCTCTGGATGGCAAAGCTCTTCTCTACGCCGGGGAAGGCGTTGGCGATCTCCTCCAGCTTTTCGAGGCGCTTGATGTAATTCTCCACGCTCTCCTTGCGCGCGCCCGGACGAGCGGCGCTGATCGCGTCGGCGGCCTGCACGAGCACGGCCTCGATGGTCTGGGGCTCCACATCGTTGTGGTGCGCCAAAATCGCATGGATCACGTCGGGGCTCTCACGGTACTTGCGGGCCAGCTCGCCGCCCAGTGTGACGTGGGTGCCCTCGGCCTCGTGATCGACGGCCTTGCCAATATCATGCAGCAGTCCGGCGCGCTTGGCCAGCGCTACGTCCGCGCCCAGCTCGGCGGCCATCATGCCGGCCAAATGGCTGACCTCGATGGAGTGCTGCAGCACGTTCTGCCCATAGCTGGTGCGGTAATGCAGCTTGCCCAGCAGCTTTTGCAGCTCCGGGTGCAGGCCGCGGACGCCGGTCTCCAGCACGGCACGCTCGCCCTCGGCACGGATGACGCCGTCCACCTCGCGGCGGGCCTTCTCCAC
>CAYOYK010000035.1:0-25900 GCA_964408185.1 uncultured Oscillospiraceae bacterium
CAAGGCGTTCCGCGCCGACCAAACCGAGTGGGCCGGGGACGAAGTCCCCTCTTACAAGGGCGCTTTAGCGCCCGCCGTTCCCTAGGGGGAAGCAAGCGCCGAAGGCGCGGTGAAGGGGGACGAAGTCCCCCGTCACAAGGGCGCTTTAGCGCCCTTCGTTATGTGTCGCGCTCGACGAGGATCGGCTCGAAGCTGCGGGTGGTGGTTTCCATCGGCGTTTTGTTGATGCGGCAAGCAAGCATGCGCATGGCGCACGCGCCCATCTCGTAGGCGGGCTGGCGCATGGTGGTCAAGCCCGGCGCCATGCAGCCGGAGAGATACATATCGTCAAAGCCGACGAGCGAGAGGTCCTGCGGCACGCGCAAGCCGTGCTCATGAATGGCCTTGAGCGCCCCGAACGCAATCAGGTCGTTGCCGCAGGCGATCGCCGTGAACGGCACGCGCTGATCCAGCAGGCTCTGCGTCCCCCGATAGCCGGAGTCCAGCGTATAGCGGCCGCACACGATCAGCGAGGGATCGACGGCAAGGCGATGCTCGCGCAGCGCCTCCTCATACCCGCGCAAACGCTCGTCCGCCTCGCCGGGCGCGGCCCCGCTGAGGAAGGCGATCCTCGTGTGCCCGCGGCCGATCAGGTGCCGCACCGCCGTCAGCGAGCCGGCCCTGTCGTTGCCGTACACGCAGTATTGCATGCCCTGCTTGTAGTTATCCACGCACAGGTAAGGCACGCGGTAGCGCTGCAGCAGACGCACGTTGTCGTCCACGTGCAGCGCGTCCCCGATGAGCAGCACTCCGCCCACGATGTATTCCGCCATCGTTCGGATTCCGCCGAGCGCCCGCGACGAGTCGGAATCCGTGTTGGCGATCATCGCCACATAGCCGGAGCGCATCGCCTCGTCGGAGATCCCCCGGCACATTTCCGCATAGTAGGGGTTGGCGATGTCCGGCACGATCAGCCCGATCAGCGTGTTTTTGCTGCGCGCGAGGTTGCGCGCCAGCAGATTCGGGCGATAGTCCAGCTCGGCGGCCACATGGAGGATGCGCTTCCGTGTTTCCTCGCTCACCCTGCTGTAATCGCCGTTTAGCACTTTGGATACCGTAGCGATGGATACGCCTGTCTCCCAACTAATATCCTTGATTGTGACGGACATAGCGAGGCTTCTTTCTTGTTTAGAAGGTATAGCGTGGATAAGGTACGATGCGGCAGGAAACAAGCCCGGAGGGCTTGCGCTCCGCCTCCAGCAGGTTGGCGACGGTGTTTACGACGCGGAGCGTCAGCTGGAAGCTGCGCTGAGAAACGGCTTGGGTCAAATCCACCGTGTAGGGCTCCCACATGCGGGTGGCAACGAGCTGTCCGTCCACATACGCCTCGTACAGGTCGTCGCCGACGTCCGCCTCAAGCACCAGCTGCTGCCCCAAAAAGCCCTCCGGCAGCGTCACCGTGCGCTGATAATCCACCGTCGCCGCGAGGAAGGGATACCCCTGCGCGCACCAGTCGCCATATTCCAGCGTGTCGCGCGGCGCGGCAATGTGCGCGCCCTGCGCGTCCTCCTCCACGGTAAAGCTGCCGATGAGCTTGAGCAGATCCAGAATGCCGGCGTTCTTGCCGCCTACGCGCATGCGCGCCACCAGCGTGTTCTGCCCCATGCGCGGGTTGCGCAGCGGCACGGTGGCGATCTCCGCGTCCAGATAGCTGCGCGTCGGCGCGTCGCAGATCGGCTCCCCGTTGAGGTACAGCTCATATCGGTCGCACTTGAAGCCGTCGATCATCAGGCGCAGATCGTCCGGCAGATAGCGGCAGTCAAAGCGCGCGGCGTATACGAGGTCCACGGGATACGTCCGCTCCGCGCGCTCCTCCGGGAGCTGCTGCTCCCAGCAGCCCATCCGAAACGGCATAAACCCGCTAAAATCAAAATCAGGCGCGGACAGCGCGGCCGGCGTATTCTCCGGCCGATCAAACGCGGCTTTCCACCTGTCCAGAACGAGCGCGTTGGGGCCGGAAAGCCGCATCTGCCAGCGGCCCTGCGGCACGTAGGGCGCAAGGTTCTTTTGCGCGGGCAGGCTCAGCGGGCGGTCGCCCGCGGCGGAGGAAAGCGTTGCCGTCGCCCGCTCCGTGACGCGGCCGTATCCCTCAAGGGGCGTCAGACCTGTGACGGTCAGGTTCGTCCGCGATACCCACGCGTCCTGCTTGGGCGCGGTGCGCACCATCAGCGAGCCGACGCGCGGCAGCTCGCAGGCGAAGCACGTCCAGCCGTTCTCGTAATGATACGGCCGGAGCGGGCTGATATCGCCGGTCTCCAAATTCCAGCTCTCCGGCGCCCATTCGCCGAAAATGCGCACCTCCGCGCGCAGCGGCTCATGGAGCGGATTGACGAGAAAGTAAAAGTCCTCGCCGTCCTTGACGCGGTGCAGATAGAAAACCTCGTCGCTGTCGATCAGGATCTCGCTGTCCACACAGGCGCGCACGGTCCGCTCCAGCTCCGCGAGGCGATCCCCCGCACAGAAGCCATCGCCCTGCGCGTAAAACACGCGGCCGCGCGCCCGGACGGCAAACTCCGCCCTGCCGGCGTGGAACGCGTCCAGCGCCTCCTGCGGGCTTTGGCCGAAGAGCGCCTCCACGCGGGATTGGAAGCCGGCGGTATCGCCGTCCCCGCCCTCTATCGACGCAACGGGCAGCAGCCCGTCGGCAATCACGCTGCCGCCCGCCGCGACAAAGCGCTCCAGACGCTCCAGCGTTTTTTGCTTGATGTGGGTCAGGCCGGGAAGGATCAGGCACTCGTACCGCTCGCCGCGGAGGGTCAGCGCGCCGTCCTCCAGCCGACATTCCGCCATGACGTCCTCGTCGAGATAGTCAAAGTCGATATGCAGCCGCAGCAGGCGATCGGTCAGGTATTCAAATTCCCGCCGGATCAGCTCGCTCACGTCGTCGGGCGCCTGCGGGGTGTAATGGGCCCAAACGCTGTTGATGGGGTACAGAATGGCGACATGGGCCACATGGCGGCCGCCGGAGAGCACGTAGCCCATGCGCGAGACATAATCGTTAAAGCGCTTGTACTGCGGCCACCACGTGTGATGATAGAACATGGACGGCGGCCAATCCCGCTTGCGCTCGCCCTCGATGGAATAGTGGAAGCCGTGCGGGTTGAGCAGGTTGACGCCCAGCACGTACTCCCAGTCGGCGATCCATTTCATGCGCTCCATGGTACAATCCCAGTACACGCCGCCGAGGCTTTCGCAAAGCAGGCGAGGCGAGCCGTTTTGGTGCGCGGCGGAGGCGGCCAGCTTCAGCGCGATATGCTCGTCCGGCATCTCGCGGGTGCCGATGCGGGGATACAGGTGGTCCACGCCGGTCATGTGAAAGTGCTTCAGATGCGTAAACAGGTTGCCGCCCGTGCGCGCGTGCAGGCGCGGCCACTCCTCAAACAGCAAATGGCCCGTGAACACAAGCTCGCGCTCCTCGCACCAATCGCCGATCTTCTGAAAGAATGTCTTTTCGTACTGCTTTGTCAGGGCGCTCCAAAAATCGTAACGCACCTGCGCCGTATCGCCGCCAAAATCGTAAAACAGCTTGGGAAGCTGGCGCAGCAGGTCGTAGCCGCTGTGCTCCCGGAAGATGCGAAGCATCCTGCTTGACCACGGAATGATGAAGTTGTCCTTGGCGACCTCGAAGTAATGCATCGCGGGCTCGTCCGTGTAAAACCCGCGGATGCTGTCGGCGATTTTTCCGCCGTGCGCCTCCAGCTCCGTTTGATAGCGCTTGTGCGTCAGCTCCATAAACCTCTCCGTGGCGTCCTCGTTGAGCACGTCGGCATACCAGTCGGCCCGGCGCTCTACAAAGTACATCTGCCGCCACGGCCCCTTTGGCGCCTCCCACGAGATCACCTTGTCAAAGGCGATGTTGGGCATCAGGTCTACGTACTCAAACCGCTTGTCCTCAAGGTTCCGCTCAAGGAACGCGCAGGCGTAAACCGGCTCCGAGCCCTCCAAATCGTTGTAGCGGCTGTCCGTGCCCTCCATAAATGTGAAGTACTGACCGGGAATCTTGCATTCCACCAGCTCCAAATACCGCTGCGTCAGGTTTTGATCGTGCGCCATCACCTGCTTGGCGGCGGTGCCGCTGGGCCAGTTGTACTCGTCGTACACCCAGATTTGCAGGCCGAGCTCCCGCGCCTTTTCCACGGCGAAGCGCAGGCGGTTAAACCAGCCGTCGGTAAGGTAGCCGGTGTTTTCCAGCGTGCCGAAGCGCGCGTGGAGATAAATGCCCGGAATCCCTTTGGCCTTATACTCCTTCAGCTGAAAGAGCATCTCGTCGTAATCCATCCGTCCGTTTACAAACCAAAACGGCATAATACCAAACTCCGGAATGGTCCTGCGAAAATCCTCTCGTGTCAGAGGGGCGCTGTCCGTTATGATGTTGGGCCGCATAGCTGCTCTCCTTTTTTCCATGAAAAAATCCGGTGGGGGCTGTCTGGCTGTCGTGCCGGGGCGCGCGGGAGGGAAAACGATTCACCAAGCTTCGCCCGTAATCCCGCCACGATATTCCGTCCAATAAGGATAAACGCTTAACCTAAATCGGATTGTACTCCATCCCATTTTGCTTGTCAACAGGCGCGGGAACCCGCGCGCAAGGCGGAAAGCCCGCCCGCGTCGGCCTTTGCGGTTTGCCGACGAAAAATTGCGAAATACTTTCAAGAAAATCGCGTTTTCCTCTTGACAAACAGGGGGCAAATTCGTTACCTTATAGGCGGAGGTATCGTTTACGCAAATACCCCCGACGGCGATGCGAGGAGGAGCACATTTTTGGACAAAAAAAAGGGAATCTCGATGAACGATATCTCCCGCATGGCAGGCGTTTCCGTGGCGACCGTTTCCCGCATCGCCAACCAGAACGGGCGGTACTCGCAGGAGACAGAGCGCAAGGTGCGCGAGATCATCGAGAAGTATCATTACACGCCCAACATGGCCGCAAAGGGGCTGCGCACACGGCGCGCCAACTTTATCGGCGTAATCGTGCCGGATATCACCAATGATTTTTTCGCGCAAATTGTGCAGCAGGTGCAGGAAGGGCTGCGCGCGTGCGGATACATGGCCTTTGTGTGCAATACGGGCGAGGACGACGATGTGGAGCGGCAGTACATGTCCATGCTGGGCGCGGTGAATCTGGCCGGACTCATCTTTATTTCCGGCCACACGCGCGCGGTGGACAAGCCGCTGAGCGAGCTGCCCGCGGTATACATCGACCGGACGCCCGAAAACATTGCCTCCGAGAACAGCCTAGTCATCGAATCCGACAACTACGGCGGAGCCCGCATGGCCGTGCAGGAGTTGTACGAGAAGGGCTGCAGGCATATTGCCTGCATGCACTCCGCAAGGGTGATCTCCACGCACAGCTTCCGTTACAGCGGCTATTGCGATCAGCTTGCGCTGTACGGCCTGCAGGCGGAGGAGGCCCTGCGCCTTCGCGTCGGCGAGGTAAGCTACAACGCGGGTCTGGAAAAAACGACCGAGCTCATCCAAAGCGGAACGCCGTTTGACGGGCTGTTTTGCACCACGGATTGGCTGGCGCTGGGCGCGCTTACCGCGCTGGAACGCCACGGGCTGCGCGTGCCGCAGGATGTGCGCGTGGTGGGCTTTGACGATATCACCGTAGCAAGCCTTACCGCAAAGCCCCTCACGACGATCCATCAGCAGACGGACGTGCTGGGGCGCACGGCCGCCGAGGAGATCCTGCGGCTGATCGACGGCGCGCCCGTAAAGGTGCAGCGCATCCAAGCGGGCGTAAGGCTGATCCGGCGGCAGACCACCTGAGCCGACGCCGCCGGCGCGGCGGATACCGCGCTGCTTTTGCTTACAAGCCGCCAGACGATTCTCAGCGAATCGTCATTTTTCCCAAGCAACGGTAAACGTTTACTCATTCTGTGCGATATCGCGGGGGGATGGATGCTTATGCCTTTTCTGCTGTCGGACTCGCTTATGTGCATGGACCCGCTCCATATGGGGGATCAGCTCGGCGTGCTGGAGAGCGTAGTGGATTGGCACCACGCGGACGTGATGGACGGCCACTTTTGCCCCAACCTCACGCTCTCGCCGGATACGGTGCGCGCCGTTTGCCGCGCAAGCCGCGTGCCGGTGGAGGCGCACCTGATGACGGAGCGTCCGGGGGACTGGATCGACGTGTTTGCCAATGCGGGCGCGCGAATGATCTCCCTCCATGCCGAGACCATCAGCGCGTCGGCGTTCCGGCTGATACGGCATATCCGCGAGCTTGGCTGTCAGGTGGGCGTCGTGCTCAACCCGTCTACCTCGCTGGAAGCGGCGCGTTACTATCTGGAGGAGATCGACCGCCTTACGCTGATGGCGGTGGATGTTGGCTACGCGGGCCAGCCGATGGTTCCGCAGGTGATCGGGAAGATCCGCGAGGCGGCGGAAGCGCGGGCCGCGCGCGGGCTGCGGTACGAGATTCAGGTGGACGGCTGCTGCAACCGCGCGTCGTATCGCCTTTACCGGGACGCCGGGGCGGACGCGTTGGTGATGGGCTCCGGGCTGTTTGGGCTGGACGCGGATCTGCACAAGGCTGTGGAGCTGATGCGCGAGCAGCAGCGGGAAGCGTTGGCCTGACGGGAGTCACAATACGGCGGATGAGGTAATGGAACGTGAGTAAGCAATGGGTGCTAGGGGTGGATATCGGCGGCACAAACATACGCGCCGGGCTGGTCGCGCCGGATTATGCGCTTTGTGACTTTGAAATGTCGTCCAGCGCGCGCCTGTTTGAGGACGGCCAGATTGGCAGGCTGTCCGCGTTTGTGCGCGGGTTTTGCAAGCGGCGCTTGGGCGACGAGCTGCCCGCGGCGGTGGCTATCGGCTTCCCGTCCACGGTCAACAGGGCCCGAACCAAGCTCCTCTCCACGCCGAACCTTCCGGGTTTTGACAATCTGGAAATCGTCGGCCCGCTGGAAAGGGAGCTGTCCGTGCCGGTTTTTATCGACCGGGACGTGAACATGCTGATGCTCAACGATATCCACGAGCAGGCGCTGGAGGGGGCCGAGACCGTGGTGGGCTGCTATTTTGGCACGGGCCTTGGCAACGCGATCTATTGGCACGGCGAGATCATGAACGGCAAAAACGGCGTGGCCGGAGAGCTGGGCCATATGCCCGTTCTTGGCTGCGAGCGCGTTTGCGGCTGCGGGAATATCGGCTGCATGGAAACGCTCGCCTCCGGGCGCTATCTGGAGGAGCTGTGCGACCGCCGCTTCCCCGGCGAGCCCATCGGCGAGGTGTTCTCGCGGCACGGAGATACGCCCGCGCTGTGCGACTTTGTGGAGTACCTGAGCCTGCCGGTCGCCAGCGAGATCAACCTGCTCGACCCGGACACCGTGGTGCTGGGCGGCGGCGTGCTGCAAATGCGCGATTTTCCCATGAGCCGCCTGCTTGAGTACATCGGGCGGCACACGCGCAAGCCGCTGCCCTTTGACAGCTTGGACATCAGGCTCTCCTCGCAGAAGCAGGAAAGCGGAGTGATCGGCGCGGGCATGTGTGCCTACCGCCGCATGCAGAAAGGAAGAGACAGGCAATGATTGCATTGGCGTCGGATCATGTGGGGCTGCCCCTCAAAAAGACAATGATGGAGCTGCTGGAGGAGAAGGGCCTCGCGTACCGGGATTACGGCACGTATTCCTCTGAGCGCTGCGATTACCCCGTGTACGGAGCCGCCGCCGCAAAGGCCGTGGCGAGCGGGGAGTGCGACAGGGGCATAGTTATCTGCGGCACGGGCGTGGGCATCTCCCTCGCCGCCAATAAGATTCGCGGCATTCGGTGCGTTGTGTGCAGCGAGCCCTATTCCGCCAAGCTGTCGCGCCTTCATAACGATACCAACATGCTGGCGATGGGCTCGCGCGTGGTGGGCGAGGATCTGGCGCGGATGATCGCCTCGGTTTGGCTGGAAACGCCGTTTGAGGGCGGGCGGCATCAGCGGCGCATCGACGAGATCGCCGAGCTGGAGGAAAAGCAAACGCTGGCTTGAGCGTCGCGGCTTGGCCGCAAGGAAAGGGTGGACACAAGTGCTGCACCTGTGGGTGGATACGGACATCGGGGGAGATGTGGACGACGCGCTGGCGCTCACGGCGATTTTGCGCACCGAGGGCGTGCGGCTTGCCGGAATCTCCACGGGCTACCTGCGGCCGGCATGGCGCGCGCAGGCGGCGCTGGAGATACTGCGCCGGGAGGGCGCGGCGGGCGTAACGGTCGCCGTGGGCGCGGACACGCCGCTTTGCGGCGCGTGGAACGAGGCGAACATTCCCGATACGGGCGTGACGCCGCGCGTCCCGCTGCCCGTATCGGCCGAGCCGGGCTGCGAGGCGCTGCTGCGCGCCGCGCGCGAGGACCCGGAGCTGGTCCTATTGGCCATCGGCCCGCTTACCAACTTGGCGCTGGCGCTGCGCAGGGACGCGGACACGCTGCGCGGCCGCCGCTTGTTTGTAATGGGCGGGCGCGTTGCGACCGCGGAGCCGGAGTGGAACCTCCTGTGCGATCCCGTGGCCGCGGCCGAGGTTTTTTCCTCGCAGATGGAGATCACGCTTGTGCCCTTCGAGGTGACCAAGCAGACCCAGTTTTCGCAGGCCGAGGTGGACGCGATCCGCGGCACGGAGACGCGGGCGTTCCTGCGCGGCATGATGGATCGCTTTACCGAGCGCTTTGGCTTTTTGCCGATCATGCACGATCCGATGGCCTTTGCGATGCTCGCTCGGCCGGAGTTGTTTACGTTTGAGGGCATTCGCCTCTCGGTGGGGCAGGACGGCGGACTCACGCGCGGCGGCGCGCCGGGCGACGGCAGATCGGGGGAGATCCGGGTCGCGGTGGCGGCGGATCAGCCGGCCTTCCGGCAATGGATCAAGGCGGCGCTGATGAAGGATGAGGAGGCAACGCCGTGAAGCCGACGGCGGCGGGGGTTGCGGTTCGGCCGCATTAGGCAAGGAGGGGTCTGAATGAAGGAGTATCAGGGGATCATCGACGGGCACGCGCATGCGTTTGGAAAAGGGCTGCAGGGCGTGCGCGATATGGTGGCGCTGGAGCGCGAGTTTGGCTATGACGCGTGCAATTTCCTCAGCTGCGAGTGCATGGGCGACGCGGCTCAGAACGCGCTGGGCATCTACCTGAAGCTGTACGCCCCGGAGTGCTATGCGTTCGGCGGGCTTAGCTATCGCTGCCCGCTGGATTTTGAGCGCGAGCTGGACGCGCTGTGGGCGCTGGGCATGGACGGCATGAAAATGGTGGAAAACAAGCCTACGCTGCGCAGGGAGCTGGGCGTTCCGTTTAACGATAAGCGCTACAACGGCTTCTTCGCCCGGCTGGAGCGGGAGGGGATCCCGCTGGTATCCCACGTGGCGGACCCGGAGGAATGCTGGGACCGTTCGCGGATTCCGGACTGGGCGTATGACGCGGGCTACTTTTACGGAGAGGGCGGATACGTGCAAAAGGAGACGATCTACGCGGAGGTGGAGGACGTGCTGACCCGTTTTCCGGGCCTGCGCGTGATCTTTGCGCACCTGCTGTTCCTCTCGGCGGATCTGGAACGGCTGGACAGGCTGATGCAGCGCCACCCGGCAATGGGGCTGGATATCGTGGCGGGCACCGAGATGTACTTCCATTTTGCGGAGCGCCCCGACGACTGGCGCGCGTTCTTTCTGCGGTATCAGGATCGCATCTTTTACGGCACGGACAACATGAACCTGTACGACGCCGCGGAGCTGGAAAACGCGCGCATTACCAATCATCTGGAGATCTCCTTCCTCCGCGACGGCGGCCCGATCCGCGCGTGGGACAAAACTGCCGAGGGCATTGCGCTGCCGGCGGAGGCCGTGCAAAAAATCTGCTCCGGCAATTTCCGCCGTGTGGTGGGTGAAAAGCCGCGCGCCGTCAACGCGGAGGCGGCGCGCCGCTATCTGCAGGCCCGGCTGGATTCCCCCGCGTTCCGGCTGACCGGGGAGGAGCGAGCGATCCTTACGGAAGTACGTGATCTGCTTGGCTAACCGGCAAAGCCCCTATCTGCTGACCGCGTTGCTGCTTGTGCTGTGGGGCAGCTACGCGGCCGTCAGCAAGCTGGCGCTGCATACGGTGGCGACGTGGCCGTTTGAGTGCCTGAGCTTTACCGTGGCGCTCGCGGCGCTGGCCGTCCCCTACCTGCTGCGGGGCGGGCTGCGGCGGATGCGCGCGCTGGGCGGCCGAAGGCTGCTTGCGCTGGCCGCGATCGGCATTCCGTCCTTCCTGTACTACTGGCTGTATACGCTGGCGCTGTGCGGCACAAGCGCCGTGGAGGCCTCGGTGCTCAACTACACGTTTCCCGTATTCGTGGTGCTGTTTGCGTGGCCCGTATGCGGGGAAAGACCGTCCCTCCGGGCGGGGCTGGGCGTGCTGCTGGGCCTTTGCGGCGCGGCGATCGTGCTGCTGGGCGGAGAGAGCGGCGGCGGCCTCGGCGGCGCGGGCGCGCTCTGCGCGCTGGGCGGCGCGGTGTGCTGGGGCTTGTTTTCCGTGCTGGGACGGCGCGCGCCGGGCGACGCGCAAACGGCCAACGTCGTGTATATGGCGGTCGGCGCGCTGGGATCGCTGGTCGGGCTGATCGTATCCGGCCAATCGCTGACGCTGGACGCGGGCAGCGCTGTTTGCATCCTGTGGAACGGGGTGTTCAGCCTTGCGATGGGGTATCTTGTGTGGTTTCGGCTTCTCTCGGTCGCCCCTGCCGCGCTGGCCGCGAACCTGTCGTTTCTGACCCCCTTCGCCAACCTGCTGTGCATCGCGCTGCTGCTGCGGGAGCCGATCCGCTGGCAGCATTGGGCGCGGCTGTGCGTGATTCTGCTGGGCGTGCTGGTGCAGGCGCGCCCCGGACGGCGTAGCAAACGGGTCGGGTAGCGGATCCGTTGTCTTGATGGAAAGGTGGAAGGATCATGGAGTACGGACAAACGGAGCAAGCCGCTTGGATACGCTGCGGAGGGGCGACCTATGAGGTATCGTTTCCCGCCGTGGGAGGCGTGCGGATTCGCGGGGGGCGGAGCGGCCCCGATACGACCCGGAGCCCTGTGCTCGCGGAGGAGCCCGTCTGCCTTCCGCTCGACGCGCGGGAGTCCGGCGAGGGGCTGACATTCACCGCGGGGGAGCTGGCGCTCGCGTGGTCGCGGGAGGGTCGGCTTGTCCTGAGCGAGCGCGGCGTTCCCCGCTGGCAAACGCCTCCGGCGGCATTGACGGCCGAGGAGGGGCGCACCTGCCTGCGGTTCGCTTCACCAAGCGAGGATCGCGTTTTCGGGCTGGGGCAGGACCCGGCCGCAAGGCTGGACCACAACCATCAGGAGCGGCGCATGTGGAACCAGTGGGGCGGACACGAGCGCAGCGGCAACTGCGGCGTCGGCGTGTTTCTCTCCACGGGCGGCTGCGGACTGCTGCTGGTCACCCCCGCAGCGGCCCGCTTTTGCTGCAACGAGAGCGACCCGCAGCCCCTCGATACGCTTGGCGAGGCGATGGTTCCCTCGCCGTGGGCCGCGGCCGAGCCGCAGCCGGAGGGCACGGCGCTGCTGGAGGTGCTGGGCGCGCTGGACGTCGTCCTGACGCCGGGCCTGCCGGAAGCCGCGCTGCAAACGTGCTTGCGGCTTACGGGCCTCCCCGCGCTGATGCCGAAGTGGGCGTACGGTTTTTTGCAATGCAAAAATCGCTACATGAACCGCGACGACCTGCTGGAAACCGCGCGCCGCATGCGCGCGGCGGGCGTGCCCTGCGACGCGCTGATCGTGGATTGGCTCTGGTTTCGGGAGTTTGGCGATCTGCGCTGGCGCGAGGACGACTGGCCAAACCCGGAGGAGATGCTTCGGGAGCTTGCGGGGGAAGGCTTTCACGTCGTCAGCGCGCAGCACCCGTTCCTCTCGGAAAACAGCGTAAACTATCGGGAGTTCCGGCAGCGGGGGTTCCTCAACGCGGTCCCGCAGGGCAAGCGCGTCACATACGATCATACCTCGCCGGAGGCGCGCGCGTTTTGGTGGCAAAAGGTCGCGGCGCTGTACCGCCAAGGCCTGCGCGGATACTGGACGGATATGGGCGAGCTGGAGGAGCACTTTGAGGGGACGCGCAGCGCCGCCGGGGATCGCCTGACGACGCACAACGCGTATTCGCTGCTGTGGAGTCAGGGCCTGTACGAGGGGCAGAAACGGGATTTCGGCACCCGCGCGATGATTCTGGCACGCTCCGGCTGCGCGGGAATGCAGCGCTACGGCGCGGCGGTTTGGTCGGGAGACGTCAACGCGAGCTGGCAGGTGCTGAGCGATCAGGTTCGCATCGGGCAGGGGATGGCGATGAGCGGCCTGCCGTGGTGGTGCACGGATATCGGCGGTTTTCTCAGCGGCGCGGAGTTCTCGCCGGAGCTGTACATCCGGTGGATGGAATGGGGCGTGTTCTGCGGGATATTCCGCACCCACGGCACCCGTCCCGGCAACGAGCCGTGGAGCTTCGGCGGTGAGGCGGAGGAGCGCATCAGGGCGCTGGTTTGCCTGCGGTATCGTTTGATTCCCACGCTGTATTCGCTGGCCATGCGCTGCGCGACGACCGGCCGCCCGATGCTGCGGCCCTTTCGGCTGGACTCCGAAGCGCCTCTGTGCGAGGGGCAGTTCTATCTCGGCGACGATCTTCTCCTTGCACCCGTCACCGTGCCCGGAGCGCGCAAGGCGGACGTATACATTCCCGACGGACAATGGGTCCATTGGTGGAGCGGCCGACGGCTCCGGCAGGGCTGGCATACGGTGCCCGCGCCGCTTGGCCAGCCCCCGCTCTTTGTCAGAGCGGGCGCGGTGCTGCCAACCTTTGCGCGGCTCGGCCGAAACGTCGCGGAGTGCGGCGATCTATGCGTGCTCGCCTTTCCGGGCGATGACGGCGCCTTTGACTACTTCGACGACGAGGGCGAGCGCTTTGATTACCGGGAGGGCCGCTATACGCATGCGCGGTTCTCGCAGCGCGACGGGCAGGTCGCGGCGGAGGCTGTGCGCGGGGAGACGCCCGCCTACCGCGTGGAGCGCTACGAGGTCTCTCCAGCAGCGTGGGCAACCGATACCGCATGGCAGGGGGACGAAGCCACGCTAACGCTCACCTGCTTGAGCGACGGCGTGGCGGAGGCGCTGCTTCAGCCGGAAGCGGAATGGCGAGTAACCGATTGCACAGCCGGAGGGTGCTCGCACGATCTGTACGAGACCGCTTACTGGGCTTGCTGGAGCGGTACGCTGCAATGCAAGGCGGGCGACTGCGTGCGCTGGACGCTGCGGCACACCGCGCTTCGCCGTCGGCTGCGGGAGCAGAGCGCAACGCTGCTCCTGCGCGGGGAGGACGGTGCGGAAACGCGGCTTCCCTTCCGCTGGGACGGCCCGTGGCTGAGCAATCCTTTGCTCGCCGCGGGAGCGCCGCCGGACGCCGCCGCAGAGGACGCGACGGCCGACGGCTTGGCGCAGGACCGCTTTCATTGGGCGCGCGATCTCTCCTTTGCGCGCAACTGCTTTGGCTATGTGGATTTTCGCCGCCTCGGCACCCTGCGCGACGGCGAGCGAATGATGGGCGAGGGCTGGGCGCGGGAAACGCTTGTGGCGGAGACGGAGGGAGAAGCCTGCTTCTCCCTGCGCCACGACAGCCCCATTGAGCTGTGGCTGAACGGAGAACGCGTTTTTTGCTCCGAGGCGGCGAACGCGCCTGCGGTACCGGTTTCCCTAAGGCTGCGCAAGGGAAAGAACGAGCTGCTCATCCACCAGCGGGCGGATATCGCGCGCCCGTACAGCGGCGGCGAGTTCGGCTATGCCTTGCGTTTGGCGGATTCCACGCCGCTGTGGCTCGAAAGCTAGCGCGGCGCGCCGACGCCAAAACTTTTTTGCTTTTCCTCTTGAAAAAGCATAGAAAGCATGGTATAGTGATGCCAGAGATGAGTAAACGATTACTCATACACACGAGAAATAGGAGGTTCGTATGAAAAAAGTGTCTCGCATCCTTTCACTGGTTCTCTCCCTGATGCTGGTTCTCTCGGTTGCTCCGGCCATGGCCGAGGCCGACCAAGAAATCACCATTACGTTCTGGACGCACTACACCGACGACATCTCGTTCACCCAAAAGAAGGTGGAGGACTTTAACAAGGCGTATGCCGGCCAGTACCGGGTGGACCTAAAGCACGTGGCGGACGATTACAACAACGTGCTGCTGCTCGCCCTCAAAAACGGCAACGGCCCCGACCTCTATGCCGACGGCATCGATCTGGAACAGCTGATCGATCAGAACTACGTGGCCTCCCTCAACGATCTCATCAGCCCGGAAATGCTTGCCCGCGTGGAGGACAAAAAGCAGATCGGCAACAACTGGAAGGACGGCAACTGGTACTCCCTCCCCTTCCGCGGCTATAACTTCCGCTTGGCTTGGAACAAGGATCTCTTCGCGGCCGCGGGCCTCGACCCGGAAAATCCCCCCAAGAGCTATGACGAGGTGATTGCCGCCGCGAAGGCCATTACCGAATACGGCGCGACCCAAACCCCCCAGAAGTACGGCTTTATGCTGCCGACCGGCGAGGACTGGATCTGGTGGATCTACGGCCAGCAGATGGGCCGCGTGAACGGCAAGAGCTTCTATGATTTCACCACCGGCACGTACACATGGAGCGCCCTCAAGCGCGTAATGGGGCTTTACCAGACCCTGCAGGAGGATGGCAGCCTGTTCCCGGGCGGCACCACCATTCAGAACGACCCGGCCCGCGCGCAGTTCTCCGCTGGCAACGTGGGCATGATCATCGCGGCGTCTTGGGATATCGGCGTGTTTAACGATCAGTTCCCCGCGCAGTGCGATTGGGGCGTTACCACGCTGCCCAGCTACGACGGCGAGTTCCACGGCTATTCTCAGTTCGACGCCGGCAGCTACCTGCTCATCAACGGCGCGTCGGACGAAGCGCACCAGAAGGCCGCCATGTTCTTCTACGAGTATCTGCTCAGCGAGGAGACGCTTGTTGAATACTACGAGGGCGGCTACGGCGTACCGGTGTACACCGGCATTGCCGAAAAGGCCACCGTTGTTCCGGATCGTCCGGGCTTTGCCGGCTTTGCCGATACCACGCTGGACCGCGTGTATCCGTACGAAGCGCCTGTGCAGGTGGAGGGCGACGGCTTTGGCACGGTGATGAACAACGTTCTCAACGGCGCCGTGGATATTGATACGGCCATCGCCGACCTGGACGCCCGCTATAACGCGGCGGTTGAAAAGGGCGTGGCGGACGGCGACTTCGATCTTGCCAACTACGTCTACCCCAATTACAGCGCGATGAACCCCTCCGGCGAGTAATCTGACCCATGCCTCTACGGGGATCACAGCTCGGCTGTGATCCCCCTTGTTTATAGCAACACTATCGGTCGCATCGACCGCGCAAAGGAGATTGCCTATGTCGGAGCTCATTGGGGGGGCGCGCCAACGCATCAAGCGGGTCCGCCAAAAGGACGTGGAGCTCTATGTCCTCCAAAACGATTTGCCGGTGGAAAACGCGGCCGTAAGCGTTCGCATGAAAAACCATCAGTTCCTGTTTGGCGCGGTGAGCTATTCGCACGGCACGCTGGGCCATCCGGGGCGGGAGGAGCGCTTTACCGAGGCGTTTACCAAGCTGCTCAACTACACGATGGTGCCGTTTCACTGGGCCCAATACGAGCCCAAAAGGGGCGAATACAACGAGCCCTATACCGGCGATCTGGTGCGCTGGGCGGATGAGAACCACCTCCAAAAAAAGCTCCACGCCCTCATCTGGCACGAGCTCTGCCCCGATTGGCTCACGGACGGCGACGTGGAGGCCGAATATGTGCGCCGCATCAACCGCCTCATGGAGGTTTACGGCGACTCGTTCGATTTTTTTGATCTCGCCAACGAAACGACCGTGAACGATCGCTTTGATAACGCCGTGTCGCGTTGGGTGAAGCGCAAGGGCCCGATCGAAATGATGAAGTTCGGCGTGGAGCTGGTGCGCGCGTGGAAGCCAGACGCCAAGCTGCTGTACGGCGATTGGAACGTGCACGGCGAGGAGTACCTTCGGCTGCTGCGGGAACTCCGCGAGCGCGATGTGGGCATTGATATCATTGGCATACAGAGCCACATGCACCGCGACCTGTGGACGCAGGAGGAGACCCTGCGCGTGATGGATCGGGCCGCGGAGTTTCGGTTTCCGATTCATTTTCCCGAATGCTCGGTGTGCAGCGGCAAGCCGATCGGACAGATGAGCTACTCGTCCGGCGCGGTCAACCGCTTCTCCGAGAGCGAGGAGGACGCGTACTGGCAGGCCGAGTTCACCAAGGATTTTTACACGCTGGTGTTCAGCCATCCGGCTGTCGAGGCGCTTTCGTGGTTTGATTTTACCGATCACCGCTGGCTGAACGCGCCCGCGGGACTGGTGTTTGACGATCTCAGCCCCAAGCCCGTGTACGGCGCGCTGTACGATTTGATTCACCGCGAATGGCACACGGACGCCGATTTGACGACAGGCCCGGACGGATACTGCCGCGCGCGCCTGTTCTGCGGCAATTATGACATAACGGTGCAGGCGGCAGGCCGCCGCGTGACGGTGAACCGCGACGTGCTGCGCGAGAGCTTCTACGAGGGCGGCGGTCAGCCGGTGCGCCTTGTCGTGCGGCTGTAACGCGGAAGAGCCGGGCGCAGGGGCAATGCAAGGGCATCGGCCCGTCGAGAAGCAGTCAGCCCGCAGGCATTTTGGAGATCGGAGGATGCAACATGAATTACGCGCGAGGCCCTGAGCACCGCGAGGCGGCGCTGCGCTCCATCCGTTTTGAACGGCCGGCCTTCATTCCCATGGCGTTTGTGATAAACGACGCGTGCTATGCCGCGTATGACGCGGACGCGCTGAACGAGCTGATTGATACGCACCCGCTGCTGTTCCCGGACGGCGTGCGCCGCCCTTCCGGCTTTGCGCCCAACGCGCGGGCCAATCAGCCATACAAGGACGATTTTGGATGCACATGGTTCACTGCGGTGGACGGTATCGTCGGCACGGTGCTGAAGCACCCGCTGGAGGACTGGGCGGCCTACGATACCTATCGCCTGCCCGACCCGGAGACGAGCTACGGGCTGTGCCCCATCCATTGGCCTACGTTTGAGCGGGAGCGCGCCGAGGAGCGCGCCAGAGGCGAGCTGACGGTTGCCACGCTGCGCCATGGGCATACGTTTTTGCAGCTGTGCGATCTGCGCGGCTACGAAAACCTGCTTTTCGACATGATGGACGAGGAGCCGCTGCTGGACGACCTGCTGGAAAAGCTGACGGTGTTCAACCTGCGTCAAATAGAGCACTTTCTGGCGGCGGAGGTCGATATGGTTGGCATCCCGGAGGATTTGGGCATGCAGCGCGGGCCCATGCTGGGCGTGGAGCAGTTCCGGCGCTACATATTGCCCGCGTACCGCCGCCTCATCGAGCCTGCGCGCAGGGCCGGCTGTCTGGTACACATGCACTCGGACGGCGATATCCGGCTGCTGGCCGACGATCTGATGATGGACGGCGTGGATGTGCTCAACCTTCAGGATCTGGTCAACGGCATCGACTGGATCGGCGCGCGGTATCGGGGCCGCCGCTGCATCGAGCTGGATGTGGATCGGCAATCCGTCACGCCCTTTGGCACGCCCAAGGAGATCGACGCGCTGATTCGGCGCGAGGTGGAGACGATCGGCTGCCGCGAGGGCGGCCTGATGATGATATACGGGCTGTACCCCTGCGTGCCGCTTGCCAATGTGAAGGCGGTCATGGACGCCATGGAGCGATACGCCACGCTGTACCAATAGCGCGCTTGGCGGCGCGCCCCTGCCGCGCCCCGCGGCGCCCCGCCGCACCCCCCGCCGCGGGCCGCGCGGGGGCCTGTACGGGGACTCCGCGCCAAGCCTCCCGCCGAGTCCCCGCCATCCGGGGTTCGCCGGACAACGCCGACCGTCGGCTGCGCGCTGCCCTTTTGCGTATCGAGAACGCGGGGCGCGGCACCTTCGGCGGGATGGGAGCCACGGTTATTATCGCATCGGAGCTACGGTTCATGATCGCGTCGGAGCCACGGCTCATGATCGCGTCGGAGCCACGGCTCATGATCGCGTCGGAGCCACGGCTCATGATCGCATCGGAGCCACGGCTCATGATCGCATCGGAGCCACGGTTCATGATCGCATCGGAGCCACGGTTCATGATCGCGTCGGAGCCACGGCTCATGATCGCATCGGAGCTTCGGTTCATGATCGCGTCGGAGCTACGGTTCATGATCGCGTCGGAGCTACGGCTCATTATCGCATCGGAGCCGCGTTTTTTTTCGCAAACGGTGTTGAATTATGGCGGATACGATGCTATACTGGACAAAAGGGTAAACGTTTACTCACGCACGATGGACGCTGAGCGCCCGTTACGTTATAAGCAAGGCGGTGTATCCGGATGACAAGCCAACCCATGACTCCCTCCAAGCGACCCGGTCTGTGGAAACGAATCGTTAAAAACCGCGCCGCGTACCTAATGCTGCTGCCTGTTTTGGTCGGCTTTGGCGCGCTGACGCTGTACCCAAACCTGTGGGTCATCAGCCTGTCGTTCTTCAAGTACGACGGCATTACCGATCCGACGTTTATCGGGCTGGAAAACTTTGTGCGCCTGTTTACGCGCGATCCGGGCTGGTGGCGCGCGGTGGGCAACACGTTTACGTTCGCCATTGGCAAGCTGCTCATTGAAATGCCGCTGGCGCTTCTGCTCGCGTCCATGCTCAACCGCGGCCTGCGGGGCAGCGGCCTGTTCCGCGGCGTGCTGTTTTTGCCAAACGTGACTAGCATGGCGGTGATGTCGGTGGTCTTTTCGCTGCTGTTTGCGGCGTACAACGGTTTTTTCAACAACACGCTCTTAAGCATGAAATGGATTGCCCGCCCGATCGACTGGCTGGGCACGGCCCCCACCGCGATGATCGTGTGCATTTTGGTGTCCACGTGGCAGAGCATCGGCATCAACACCATCCTGTTTATGGCCGGGCTGCAGGGCATCCCGGAGGATGTGTACGAGAGCGGCGATTTGGACGGCGCCGTAGGCTGGCGGCGGTTTTACTACATCACCATGCCCATGCTCGCCCGCATGTTCCAGATGATCCTGATGCTGGCGATCATCGGCAGCATGCAGATTTTCGACCTGATGAAGGTCCTCACCAGCGGCGGCCCCTCCGGCACGACGGAGGTGATGATGACCAAGATATACAGCTATTTCTTTCCGTCCTCGTATGCGCAGAGCAGCATCTCGCAGGTGGGGTACGGAAGCGCGCTGGGCGTAATCGCCTCGCTGATCATCGGCGTTGTGACCGCTCTTTACCTGATTGCGTCCCGCAAGATGGACGACATGACCTGAGGAGGCGCAGCATGAGCAGGAGCCTGAGGCCCGGCGACAGGACCGTCGGCGTACGCGTTTTCAATATGATTTCCCGCGTTTTTTTGATCCTTAGCTGTCTGGTGAGCCTGTTTCCCATCCTGTATGCGATCATGGGCTCGTTTAAGTCCAACATGGACTTTTTGACCGGCGTCGGCGGGCTTGTACCCGAAAGCTGGCATCCGGAGAACTACGCAAAGGCGTGGGAAACGGCCAATTTTGCGCGATACAGCGCAAACAGCGTCTTTGTGACACTTTGCGCCATCGCGGGCACGGTGGTGCTCACCTCCATGGCCGGCTATGTGTTTGCCCGCGGCAACTTCCCCGGCCAAAAGCTGATCATGACGCTCTTTCTGTCCACGCTGTTTTTGGCTACGGGGGCGATCACCATCTTTCCCATTTTCTCGCTGGCCAAGGCGCTTGGCCTGAACACAAGCCTGTGGGGGCTCATTATCATTTACGTGTTTACCATCAACGTGGCGAACATCTATCTGGTGATGGGCTATGTGCGCGGGCTGCCGCGCGAGCTGGACGAGGCGGCCACCATCGACGGCTGCGGCTTCTTTACCACCTATACGCGCGTGATCCTCCCGCTGTGCAAGCCGATTCTCGCCACGGTGGCGCTGCTGACGTTCAAAACCGTTTGGAACGACTACCTGATGCCCATGGTGTTTACCCTGAGCAATGACGAGCTGAAAACGCTGACCGTCGGCGTCGTGTCGCTCAAGAGCAGCGGCGGCGGCGCGGGCGCGTACGATATCATGCTCGCCGGCACCGCCATCTCGCTGATTCCGATGATCCTGTTTTACAGCTTCACCAGCAAGTTCTTTGTGTCCGGCATCACGGCGGGGGCCGTGAAGGGCTGACGGACAAACGACCCGCTGGGCGCTGCCGCGGGCGGAGCGGTCTGGCGGACGGCGCGCAGGGCATTGCAAGCCGCGCGCCCGGCAGGCACACCGCCGTAGGCGGCAGCGTGGGAAGCGCGCGCCCGGCAGGCACACAGCCGTAGGACGGCAGCGAGGGAAGCGCCCCGGCGGGCATACCGCCGCAGGACGGCGGCGTGGGAAGCCGCGCACCCGGCGAGCACACCGCCGCAGGCGGCAGCGTGGGAAGCCGCGGCCCCGGCAGGCATACCGCCGCAGGCGGCAGCGAGGGAAGCGCGCGCCCGGCAGGCACACCGCCGTAGGCGGCAGCGTGGGAAGCGCGCGCCCAGCAGGCACACAGCCGTAGGACGGCAGCGAGGGAAGCGCCCCGGCGGGCATACCGCCGCAGGACGGCGGCGTGGGAAGCCGCGCCCCCGGCAGGCATACCGCCGCAGGACGGCAGCGTGGGAAGCGCATGCCCGGCGAGCACACCGCCGCAGGACGGCAGCGTGGGAAGCGCGCCCCCGGCGGGCATACCGCCGCAGGCGGCAGCGTGGGAAGCCGCGCCCCCGGCGGGCATACCGCCGCAGGACGGCAGCGTGGGAAGCGCGCCCCCGAAAGGGGCGCGGCCGCTTTTTTGGACAGCCTGAGAAAGGGAGGCTATTATGAAGATATTGAATTTCGGCTCGCTGAACCTTGATACGGTGTATCAGGTGCCGCGCTTTGCCGCGCGGGGGGAGACGCTGGCGGCCACGGGGCAAAGCGTTTATCCGGGGGGCAAGGGGCTCAACCAGTCCGTTGCCTTGGCGCGGGCCGGCGCGCAGGTGTGGCACGCGGGCTGCATCGGCAAGGGCGGCCAACCGCTGGCCGCCCTGCTGCGGGAAAACGGCGTCGATACCGGAGAGCTGCGACCCATTGCCGGCTTGCAGGGCAACGCGATCATTCAGGTGACGCCCGACGGCGAAAACTGCATCCTCCTGTACGGCGGCTCCAACCGTGCCGTCACGCCGGAGCAGGCGGAGGAAACGCTGTCGCATTTCGGCGCGGGCGACTATCTGGTGCTCCAAAACGAGATCAGCTGCCTGCCAACGATCGTTTCCATTGCGGCCAAGCGGGGCCTGCGCATCGCGCTCAACCCCTCGCCGTTTGAGGAAAGCCTGCGGTCGCTGGATTTCGGCGCGATCAGCTGGCTGCTGGTCAACGAGGTGGAGGCGCGTCAGTTGACCGGCGAAACGGAGCCGACGCGCGTATGGGAAGCGCTTCACGCCCGCTATCCGGGGCTGTGCCTTGTGCTGACGCTCGGAAAGCGCGGCTCCGTATGCGCAACGCCCACGGGGATCATCCGCCAGCCCGCCTACCCGGTCACGGCGGTGGATACCACAGCGGCAGGAGATACGTTTACGGGCTTTTTCCTCGCGGCGCTCGCCGACGGTCGGCCGCTGGCGGAGTGCATGCGGCGGGCGGCCATGGCGTCCGCCCTCAGCGTGACGCGCGCGGGAGCGGCCTGTTCCATTCCATCCTCCGCAGAGGTCGACGCGGCGCTGCGGGCACGCGCGGAGACCCGGTAGGCCGCAGGCCCTGCCATCGGCGCGCGCCGCCCCGACGCGCCCCTTCGCCGCAAATGCAAAAAACCGGGCCTTCTATGGACGAGACGCATAGAAGGCCCGATTCGGTTTGAATCACGTGATGAGCGGTCGGGGCTTACTTGCTCTTGCGATAGCCGCACTTGGGGCACACGCCGTTTTCATCCAGCGCGATGCCGCACAGCGGGCAGCGGTCGATGGTGCCGGTGGGCTTGTACTCCTGCGAGGCGGCGTTGACGCCGCTGGTGAATGTGAGCTTGGCGATGTTCAGCTTGTCCTTGAGCAGGTCATACACGATCTTGATCATGCCCTCGACGGTCATGGTCTCCTTGGTGACGACCAAGCGGCAGTCCGGGTAGGCGGTGGCGAGCTCGGTGTGGAAGGCGGGGCCCTTCATTTTGTTGCTGGGCGCGCCGTCCTTGATGCCCTGCTTCTCGTACACATCGAGGATGGCGGGCAGCAGAGGATCGTCCTGCCGCAGGATCAGCGCGTGGTCGAAGTTCCGGAGCACGTTCCACGCGGTTTTTTGGATTTCGTTGCAGGGGAATACCATGTTGACGCCGGGCTCGACGGTATCCTCCACCTCGATCGTCAGGACGCCCGTATGTCCGTGCAGATACTGAGCCTCGCCCTTGAAACCGTAGAACCGATGCGCGTATTGCAGATCCAGCTTGGTAATGCTTCTCATGCCGATTCTCCTCCTCGTGTATATCATTTACGGGATTGCCTTGCGCCCGTATACGCACTTGTCTGGGTGGGCGCGCGCCGCGGCGGGCGCGTTACCCCTTGCATTCCGGGCATACGCCCCGGAACATGATGTCATGCCCGCTAAACTCAAACCCGTGGGGATCCCGGATGCTCTTTTCCAACCCCGGCAGGTATTCCATGTCCACGTCAAAGACCCGTCCGCACCGCGTACATTGGACATGGTAGTGAGGCTGACGGCGGTGATCGTAGCGGTCGGCTCCGCCGGGGACCTCCAGCCGACGGATCTCGCCGCCCTCCGAGAGCTGCTTGAGGTTGCGGTACACCGTTCCCCGGCTGATGTGCGAATGCTGCCTGACGACCTCCTCGTACACGGTATCCGCGGTGGCGTGGCACTTCAGCCGACAAACCGCCTCTAAAACCAGCGAGCGTTGGATGGTGTTGCGCGTCATCAAGGCGGCTCACTCCTAACAGGAACAATTCTCATTTAGGATAGTATCACATATAAAACACGTTGTCAATAGCCGAGGAAAAATAATTATCATATGACCTCGCGGGGCAAGCGACTTGCGTGGGGCAAGCGACTTGCGTGGGGTAAACCGCCCGCGCGGGCAACCACCTGCGCGGAGCAACCACCTGCGCGGGCAACCACCCGCGTGGGGCGAACCGCCTACGCTGGGCAACCACCTGCGTGCGCGTCCCCCTTCGCCCTATGCGGTTTTCCCGATGAAAAAACAGGTCGGGCCGACGCAAAGCGGCCTCCCTCCGAAAGAGGGAAGCCGCAGGATGCTTGGCGGAGCGGGTGGGATTCGAACCCACGGACGGTTGCCCGTCACCTGATTTCGAGTCAGGGCCGTTATGACCTCTTCGATACCGCTCCATAACAAGCGGTATTATAGCATGGCCGGGCGCGCAATGCAAGCGCTTTTGCCCGCCCGGCCGCGCAAGGCGCGCCGCCGCTTACAGCCCGGTAAGGTCGTAGCCGCCGTTCGCGGGCTGCTGGCCGCCCGTCAGCAAGGGCTCGTTGAGGTATAGGAGCAGGCTGCCGTAGCCGGAGACGGAGAGCAGCATCATCAGGGTGCCGTCCGTCAGCTCCCAGCCGCATGGGTTGCAGCCGGCAGCGGCCAGATCGCTCAGGCCGGAGGCGTCCCCGCCCAGACTGCTTATACAGTCGGTCATGCGCTGCACGTCGAAAACGGTGGGCTCGCCGTACTTCTGGCTCATGGCGCTTTGCAGGTAGGCGGCGTCGTTATCGGAAGAGGAGTCGGATATGAGCAGGTAGCCCGTCAGGGCCAGCTTGCCGTTTGTAAACGCGTACAGCGCCATGCCGGAGAATTTGCTGAATGTCACGTTGTACACCGCCATGGTCTGCACGCTGCCGACCGTGTTGGATTGAACGGCGTCGTATCCCTCGGCCACGAACACGTCGTTTGGCGAGGAGGCCCACGTCATGCCCCGAAACTCGAATGTCGGCGCGGCGGTTTCGGCGGTGGCGGTCAGGGTAAGGGCGCACAGCAGCGCCAGTGTGAGAGCAAGCAGTCTTTTCATGGATATCCTTCCTTTCCGATGGCCGATGCCACCGTCCGTGGGTTTGGCGCGATGGGGCGCGGGGCCTGCGCGCCTCAGCCGTTGATCTTGCTTCCGGCGGAGTTGGTCGCCGTAACGATCGCGCCGCCGCCCGTATATTCGATGGTAAACGTGTAGCCGCTGATGTGCTGCGCAAGGCCGACGTCGTAGTGCAGCGTCTTGTCCTTTACGGTCCAGCTGCACTGCCAGCCGTTGGATGCGCTCAGCGTCTTGCGGGAGCCGATCTCGTCGGAGGTGCCGGGGCTGAGCAGCGCGATCTCCACCGAGCCGGGGCGCTTGCCGAGGCGATCGTTATCATCGTTCCACACCCAAGTGAGGGTGAATGTGTTGCTTGTGATGAGGGTGAGCGAGCCGCTGCCGGACGAGCTGCCGGACGAGCTGCCGAAGAGGCTGCTGCCGGACGAGCTGCCGCCGCTGGTCTTCGGCGCGCCCCAGGAGGTCACGGTCATGTAGTCCGGGTCGATGTACGCGATCCACGTGTTAAACACGAAGGCGTACCAGCCGTTGGAGGCCTTGCCGACGATATCGTAGGTGTGGCCCTTGAGGGCGGCGCCCTGCTTATCGTACTTGCGGTTGGGGTGGTTGTATACGTTTACGTTGTTGCGGTGGCTGATGTACAGCTGGCCGATGGGGTAGCTGAGGCTGCTGTCGCTGAGGTAGCCGTAGCAGATGGAGCCCCTGTCCGGGCACACATAGCCGGTTGTGCCGGCGGGGTAGACGATCTGGTACCAGCCGGTGGAGGTCACGGACACGCAGTCGTACTCCTCGTCCGGGTTTACGAGGCCGACCAGCAGGTCGGTGTTATCGCAGGCCTGAGGGCTTGGGCAGACGCGCGTGCTGCGGTTGTCGTTGGAGAGGATCGTCACCGTGCCGATGACGCTGTACCCCCACTGCTGGCGCACCTCGTCCACGTCGTCGAAGGAAAGGTTATCGGCGAGCGCGGCGCGGGGCAGCGGGCACGCGAGCAGCGCGGCGATCAGGCACAGCGCCAGCGCGCGATGGAGCTTAGAGGATGCTGCCATAGGATTTGCCTCCTTATGATCGTGCGGTATGGGTCAACCGGATGACACATTATACCATGTCCGCGCGGAAGCGGATACGGTTGATTTCCGGGGCGTCGTCGCCGGATCGGGCCGCCGTTCTTTTTCGGTATAAAATGTGGTTGACAATCCAAGGGAAAGTCGATACAATAATCCCTGTCTGATGACTTGGTCTATGCGGACGTGCGGGTGTAACTCAGTGGTAGAGTGCCAGCTTCCCAAGCTGGTTATGTGGGTTCGATTCCCATCACCCGCTCCAACCGCATGATACCGAGCCGCTCACATTACGGTTCCACGTACGTACCAACTAAAAGGAGGGTATTCCCATGGCTAAGGCTCATTTTGAACGAAACAAGCCGCACGTGAACATCGGCACGATCGGCCACGTTGACCACGGCAAGACCACCCTGACCGCCGCCATCACCATGACGCTGAGCAAGATCGGCGAAGCGCAGGCCATGCGGTATGAGGACATCGACAAGGCGCCTGAGGAAAAGGCTCGCGGAATCACCATCAACACCGCGCATGTCGAGTACGAAACCGAAAAGCGCCACTACGCGCATGTCGACTGCCCCGGCCATGCCGACTATGTTAAGAACATGATCACCGGCGCCGCGCAGATGGACGGCGCGATTCTGGTCGTGTCCGCTCCCGACGGCCCCATGCCCCAGACCCGCGAGCACATCCTGCTGGCGCGTCAGGTCGGCGTGCCCTACA
>CAYOYK010000036.1:0-24797 GCA_964408185.1 uncultured Oscillospiraceae bacterium
AGCGCGCGGATGACCGGCGGCTGAATCACGGGCACGAGCGACATGTAGCTGTACGCCGCCACCGAAATGGGCGCGATAAACTCCTTGAGCTGAAAGTGGTTGGCCACGTAGAGCGTGGTCGGGCCGTCCGCCGCGCCGATGATGCCGATGGCCGCCGCGAGCCGCATGATGAGGCTCTGGTCGCCTACCGTCTCCGGCAGCACGATGGGGATCAGCACCAGCGAGAGCAAAAACGTGGCAAAGATGCCAAACTGGGCCGCCGCACCAAAGAAGATCATCGACGGATCCTTGAGCAGCGGGGAGAAATCAATCATTGCGCCCACGGCGATAAAGATGAGGATGGGAAAGAGCTCATTGGCGATGCCGCTGTTGAACAGCACCGTTAAGAAGCCGTCCTCGCCCAGCACTGAGGGGAACGCCGTGCCCAGCACGGGCGGCAGGTTGGCTAAAATCGCGCCAAAGCCGATGGGCAGCAGGAGCGCGGGTTCATAGTCCTTTTTGATGGCCAAGTAGATCAGCACGCCGGCGATGATAAACATGGCAAGCGTTTTCAGTCCCTCAAGGGTAAACAGGTACAGTACGCCGGAAAACAGTTCCTTTAGCAGGGCGGGAATGTCCATCGGGGCTCCTCCTCCAGTGTGAATGGGTTTTGCGGGGATCCCTCCCCTTGGGGCAGGGCTGAGCCGACGCGCCGATACGGCCCGCCGACCCTCGCAGCCGCTTTGCGGCCGGTTGACCACATTATACCATGCGCTTGCGGGAAAGAACAGTAGGCATTTATGATCTTAGCGGCTTTTCGTAGGCGATAAAATCGTGCTCGTACAGGCGCACGTCGGCGATCCTTTGATAGCCGGCGCCCTCGTACAGGCGACGGGGTCGCTCCAAGCTGCTCCCGGCAAGCAGATGCATCGCGTCGTAGCCCAGCCGCACCGCCTCCCGCTCCGATAACGCCAGCAGCAGCTTGCTGAGCCCGCGCCCCTGCTGCTCCGGCGCGACGCACAGCCTGCACAGCACGCACGCGTTCCGCGAGGCATAGGGGAGGCCCAGCTCCTCGCAATCATCCGTTGCCAGCAGCGATACCGCGCCGACGACACCCTCCGCCGCCTCGGCAAGATACAGCGTGCCGTCGCGCAAATCCGCGTCGATCTCCTCTCGTCCGGGGTAGAAGTCCGTCCAATGGGTATGTCCGGCGCGCACGCAGGCGGCGTACAGCGCTGCTACCGCGTCCGCATCCGCATCGACGGCCGGACGCAGGGTCATCCGGGAGTGTGGATCGTTCATGTGCATCCCTCCACATCCAGCATAGCACAAAGGGGCGCGGCGGGCAAGCGGCCGCGCCGGTACGCGCAAAAGAGCCGATGTGCCCTGCGCACAGTCTTTCCCGGATTGACAAAAAGAACGAGACGGAGTATCCTACTGCCGGTTTCAAATCTAATTGAACGAGGGATGAATATGGCGATCGGATGGGCGCTCATCGGGTACGGCGGCATGGGCCATTGGCATGTGGACAAGCTGCGCACGCTGCCGGAAATCAGCGTATGCGGCATTTATGACATCGACCCCAACCAGCGGGCGGACGCGCGGAAGAACAGCCTGCGCGCCTACGAGAGCCTCGACGACCTGCTGGCGGACGAGCAGGTGGCGTTCGTCACCATCGCAACGCCCAACCACCTGCATAAGCCGCTGGCCATTCAGGCCATGCGCGCGGGCAAGCATGTAATCAGCGAGAAGCCGGTTACGCTCTCGTCCGACGACCTTCAGGAGATGATCGACGTCAGCCGCGAGACGGGCCGGATCTTTACCGTGCACCAAAACCGCCGCTGGGACGAGGACTACCTGATGATGAAGCAGGTGTACGAAAGCGGCGCGCTGGGCCCGGTGTTCAACATTGAAAGCCGCGTGCACGGCTCGCGCGGCGTGCCCGGCGACTGGCGCAACCAGAAGCGCCCCGGCGGCGGCATGATCCTCGACTGGGGCGTGCATATGCTGGATCAGATGCTTCAGCTCGTGCCCGAACAGGTCATCGAGGTGTTTTGCAATGTGACCCACGTGACCAACGATGAGATCGACGACGGCTTCAAAACCGTCATCACGTTTGAAAGCGGGCTGACCGCGCAGGTGGAGGTGGGCACCAGCAACTTTATCGACCTGCCCCGCTGGTACATGCAGGGGCAGAACGGCACCGCCGTGATCAACGACTGGGCCTGCAACGGCAAGATCGTGAAGGTATCCGATTGGGAGAAGCGCGACGCGGTGCCCGTGGTAACCGCCGCCGGGCTGACCAAGACAATGGCCCCCCGCACCGAGGAAACCATCCAGACCTATCCGCTGCCCAAGGTGACAAGCGACGTGCGCGATTTCTACCGCAACGTCGCGGCGGCCATCGAGGGCAAAGAGGAGCCGCTTGTTACGCGCGCCCAGATGATGCGCGTGATGAAGCTGATGGAGGCGTTGTTCCGCGCGGCGGATACGCACGACGTCGTCCACACGAGGATATAGCGGGTTCAGGCGGGTCTATGGGCGGGCGGCAAGGCCCGCCTTTTTTGCGTGCAAACGCGGGGCGGCGGGGCGGCGCGGCGGCGGGGCGGGGTCTCCCCTGTGCCGGAGGGGCCGAGCATATGCAAAAAGCGAAAAGCCGCCCGCGTCGAGCTGGATATCGACGCGGGCGGCACGGTTTTGGAGAAGCGGTTTACTTTTTCCCGGTCAGGCTGCCCAGCAGGCCGCGCGTGAGCTGACGCGTGAGGGAGCTGGTCACGCTGCTGATGGCCGTGTTTTTGATGCGGCCCAGCACGCTGTTGTTCGCGCGGGCGCGCTCGGCGCGCTCCTCGCGCAGCTCGTCGGAACGCTTGCGGCGCTCGGCGGCTTCGGCCTCCTTGGCGGCCTTGGCGGCCTCCTTTTCGGCCTTTGCGTCCTCAGCGGCCTTGGCCTTGGCGGCCTTGAGCTCCTCGGCGCTCTGCACGGGGACGTACTGGCCCGTGGTGGGATCGAGGGCCATGGTCATTGTCTTTTGCACGTACTGGCCGGAGGTCGGATCGAGCACGAGCACGTTCTGCTGCACGGTCTGCGCGACGGGGGCGGCGGCAGGCGCAGCCTGTGCCACGGGGGCGGCGGTCTGCGGCAGCTCGCTCATGGTTTCAAGCTGCTTCTGCTCATATTTGCCGGTCGCCGGGTCGTAGACCATAAAGCCCATGGCGGGCTGCGGCGCGACGACCTGCTGGGCGACGGGAGCCTGCGCCGGGGCGGCGGGCGTTTGCATCACGGGCGCGGAGGCCATCACGACGGGCGCTTGCGCGGCGGCCTGCGCGGCTCCGCGGTCTGCGGCGTTTTTGAAGGAGCCTACCAGATACTCATACGCGCTTTGGCGGTCAATGGTCTGCTCATACGCGCCGCGGAAGGGACTCGTCTCGATAAAGGTTCTGCGCAGGTTCTCGTCGATCGCGCCCATGCTGCTCTGCGGGGGCAGGATGGTGGCGCGGGTCACGACGCTGGGCGCGCCGCCTTCGTCCAAGAAGGACAGCAGCGCCTCGCCGGTCTTGAGCTGGGTGATGGCCTCCTCGGTGTCAAAGGCGGGGTTGGCGCGGAATGTCTGCGCGGCGACCTTGACGGCCTTTTGGTCCAGCGGCGTGAAGGCGCGCAGCGCGTGCTGCACGCGGTTGCCCAGCTGGCCCAGAATGCTCATGGGCACGTCGGCGGGGTTTTGCGTAATGAAGTAAATGCCTACGCCCTTGCTGCGGATCAGGCGCACGACCTGCTCGATTTTGTCCATGAGCTGCTTGGAGCAATCGTTAAACAGCAGATGGGCCTCGTCAAAGAAGAACACCATTTGGGGCTTGTCGGCGTCGCCGCGCTCCGGCAGGGTTTCGTACAGCTCGCTCAGCATCCACAGCAGGAAGGTGGAGTACATCAGCGGATTGAGGAAGAGCTTGTCGCAGCTCAAAATGTTGATGTTGCCAAGGCCGGTGGATTCGTCCGTGTGCATCCAGTCCGCGATGCTGAGGGCGGGCTCGCCGAAGAACTTATCGCCGCCCTGATCCTCCAGCAGCGCTAAGGCGCGCTGAATCGCGCCAACGGTCGCGGTGCTCACGTTGCCGTAGTTGAGGGTATATTTGCTGGCGTTCTCGCCCACATAGGCCAGCATGGCCTTGATGTCCTTGATGTCGAGCAGCAGCATGCCCTCGTCGTCCGCCACGCGGAAGAGGATATTCAGCACGCCGGTCTGCACCTCGTTGAGGCCGAGCATGCGGCCCAGCAGCAGGGGGCCCATCTCGCTCACGGTGGTGCGCACAGGGTGACCTTGCTCGCCGTACACATCCCAGAAAACGGCGGGATAGCTCTTGAACTTGAAGTCGGGCACGCATACGCCCATCAGACGCGAGGCCATTTTGTCGGTATTCTCGCCGGGCTTAATCATGCCGCTCAGGTCGCCCTTGATATCGCTGAGGAACACGGGCACGCCCAGATCGGAGAAGCCCTCGGCCAGCACCTTGAGCGTAACGGTTTTGCCCGTGCCGGTCGCGCCGGCGATCAAGCCGTGGCGGTTGGCCATGCTGGGCAGCAGGTACACGGGATCGGTGCCGCTGGTACCGACCCAAATTTTACCATCGTATAGCATATGCTTTCCCTCCTTGATAATCCGTGCGTCCATCATACCTTTTTTCTCCCTTTTCGTCAATATTTTCAAGCCGGAATGTTGCCCCTGCCAAATGCGTCGGCTATGGAAGACGATGTGACGGGCGGAGGGTTACCATCTGTTGACAATTCCGCGGTCGCCTCCTATAATATATGTAACTGGCATTGACAGGAGGGGGATCAGGAATGATCGTCATGCTCCAGATCGAGATTGAGCTTTTTGGCGCGCTCGTTCTTGGCATGCTGCTGCTCAATCAACACAAAACACGCAAGAGAGCCATGGATGACAGGCTGTTTAACCGGATGCTCATCCATGGCATTCTTATGCAGTGCGTCGACGCGTTTACGTGGTGGATCGACGGCAAGCAGTTCCCTGCTGCCCGCGCGCTCAACTATGCATCCGAAACGCTGCTTTTTTTCGGCGTTCCGCTCACCGCTTTCTTCTGGACGCGCTACTGCGTCTACCGCGTCACGGGGGACGAAAACCGGCTGCGCCGGGAGTCGATCCTGTACGCCATTCCCTCGATAATCTGCGCCATCCTTGTGGCGCTGTCCCCGTTTGTGCAGCTGGTGTTTGGCGTAACAGACGAGAACGTGTACTACCGCAGCACATGGTTTGTCTGGGCGGTGGTGCTCAGCTATTCGCCGGTTATTTATATTTGGTATGTGTGTCTGGCGCAAATGAGCCATGTAACCAGCCGGAGAGAGCGCAGAGAGCTGTTGTTTATCCTCGCGTTCCCCGTCCCGGCCATCCTCAGCAGCGTCATGCAGGCGTTCAGCTACGGCCTGCTGCTGACGTGGGTCGGCTATGATATCTCCATGCTGATGCTCTACCTCAACGTGCAGAACCGTCAGCTGACGACCGATACGCTTACGCACCTGAACAACCGCGCCGGGCTGGAGCGCTACCTGAAATGGCGCGTAAACGCCCCCGACGCGGCCCATCTGTATGCCATGATGATGGACGTTGACCACTTCAAGTCCATCAACGATCGCTACGGCCACGCGGCTGGCGACCGCGCGCTCCTCGGCGTTGCCAATGTGCTGCGCCGCACCTGTGACAAGCGCGACGCGTTTATTGCGCGCATCGGCGGCGACGAGTTTTTGGTCATCGCGCCCTGCGCAAGCGACGACAAGGCCGACGCGTTCTCCCGCGAGATCGACGCGGCGATTGACGAGTACAACGCGTCCTCCGGCGAGCAGTACCGCATCAGCATCAGCTATGGCGTCTGTCAGTTTGATCCCGATCAGCCCGACGCGTTCATATTGCAGGCCGACGCCCAGATGTACCGCGCCAAGCGCAAGGAATAACGCAGTTGCGGCTTGCTTTTGACTGCGCGGGCCGTCGCGGGGAAAATGGGGATCGTCGAGCGGCGTTGACGGCCCAAGGAAAGCGGTATCAGCAAAAAGGAAAAAATTCCGACGAAGATGGGGGCGGCAGGCATGGCGTTTGATTTTAAAAAGGAATACAAGGAGTTTTACATGCCCGGCAATAAGCCGGAGATCGTTACGGTGCCGACGGCAAGCTACCTTGCGGTGCGCGGCAGCGGCGATCCCAATGCCGAGGACGGCGCGTACAAGCAGGCGGTCGGCGTGCTGTATGCCCTCGCGTATACGCTCAAAATGAGCTACAAGGGCAGCCGCGCCATCGAGGGCTTTTATGAGTATGTGGTGCCGCCGCTGGAGGGCTTTTGGTGGCAGGACGGCGTGGAGGGCGTGGACTACTCCGACAAATCGGCCTTTTGCTGGCTCTCCGTGCTCCGCGTGCCGGGCTTTATCACGCGGGCGGATTTTGATTGGGCCGTGGGAGAGGCAGCTAAAAAGAAAAAGCTGGATTGCGGCGGCGCGGAGCTGCTGACGGTGGACGAGGGCCTCTGCGTGCAGATTCTGCACACCGGCCCCTTTGACGACGAGCCTGCCACCGTGGCCCTGATGGACGCGTTCCTTGCCGAAAACGGCTATGAAAACGATTTTACCGCGACGCGCCTGCATCACGAGATCTATCTCTCGGACGCGCGCCGCGTGGAGCCTGCGAAGTGGCGGACGGTGATCCGGCACCCGATACGCAGGGCGCGGTAAAAAGCATAGCAAGGGCTTCGGGACGATTTGTCCCGAAGCCCTTATTTAACCCAAACAAGCGCGGCGTTGCCTATCCGCGGCGATGGGTTGCGAACGGAGGCCGACGCAGAACTTTCCTGATGGTAGAAAATATTCTTTCCAATATTTCTGCTTGGTATCTTTTTCCACCGGGCAATCCGTGGTACGATATCCCCGTCAAGAGGGGAGGGGACGACATGAACACCAGCATCGCAACAAACATCCGCGCGCTCCGCAAAGGGCGCAGGCTGACGCAGGAGCAGCTTGCGGAGGCGCTGGGCGTGACGGTCGGGGCGGTATCCAAGTGGGAGTCCGGCTCGTCCACCCCGGATGTGTCGCTGATTATGGACATGGCGGCCTTCTTTGAGACCTCCGTGGACAGGATGCTTGGCTTCGACCTTCGGAGCGACGGCGCGAGCAAGGCGGTAGAGCGCATCAAGGCGCTGCGCAACGCCAAAAGCTTCGAGGCCGCCTCCGCCGAGGCGGAACGGGCGCTCCAAAAGTATCCCAACTCGTTCGAGGTGGCGTACGGCAGCGCGATCCAGTACAGCATGCGCGGCGTGGAGGAAAAATCGCAGAATGCGTTCCGGCGCGCCATGAGCCTCTTTGAGCGCTCCCTGGAGCTGATCGGCCAGAACAAAAACGAGCAGATCAACGAGTGGTCGATCAAAAACCAAATCGCGTCGCTGTACCTGTTTATGCAGCAGACCGATCAGGCGCTTGCCCTCCTGAAGGCCAACAATGCGGACGGCCTGAACAACGGCGAAATCGGCTTTACCATCGCCGGGTCCCGCAATACGCCGGACGAGGCGCTCCCGTACCTATCCTCCGCGCTGCTGGACGATGTGACCAAGCTGCTGCGCGTGACGGTCGGGTTTGCCAACGCATACGGCCAGCAGAATGACCATGACGCGGTGCTGGGCGTGACGCAATGGATGCGAGGGCTCGTTACGGGGCTGATGGTTCCCGGCCGCGTCACATACCTTGACAAGGTGAACGCGGAGCTGTTGAGCCTCTGCTCTGCCGCCGCCGCCGCGATGAATCGGCCGGAGGACGCCAAGGCATACTTGATGGAGGCCATCGACGCCGCCAAGCGGTTTGACGCCGCGCCGGTCTATAAGTTTGAGGGAACCCGTTTCTACCATGCGACCAAGGACTACGTGGCGTTTGACGACTTTGGCAGCACGGCCATGGAGGGCATCGGCGACGTGCTCCGTTCCAACGACCAAAATGAAGAATTGATCGCGCTCTGGGAGAAATCCCGCGCGATTGCGGACAAGAAATGAGAGGCAGATATGAAAACGATCAACCGCAATGGAGTGCAGGCTTTCGAGCTGGATAGCTCCGCGCTGCGCGCGGAGCACGCCGAAAAGGGGCTGACCTTCCAATGGTTTCAGACCGAGCGGGTTTGGAACTGCGAGGAGCCGGACGTCGCGCGCCGCGAGCGGACGGCCGCAAAGACGGAGACCGCCCGCCCCGCGACGGAGGCCGTGCGCGCGCTGCGCGGGCTGCTGGGTCTGCGCGTAAAAACAAGCGCGCGGCTGGCAGCCGAGCTTGTGGATGGACACCGCGCGGTCGCGGAGCCAAAGCAAGCCTGAGCGCGCAGTAAAAAAAGCAGTAAGCCAAAGTAAAACAAAGCAGTAAGCCAAAGGACGACGTGCCTTTGGCTTTTGCACGCCCGGCCCCTTCAGCCTGCGTCCACGGCGTTCTCCGCCATGCGGTAGCCCACGCCCACCTCCGTGAGGATGTAAATCGGCTCGTTGGGGTTGGCCTCGATTTTGCGGCGGATGCTTGCCATGTGGACGCGCAGGATTTTGTTGTCGGAGGTGGCCGACGGCCCCCAAAGCGCCGTGAGCATATGCTTGTAGGTGAGCACCTGCCCGGCGTACTGCCCCAGCAGCGCCACGATGCGAAACTCGTTGGGCGTAAGGCACGCGTCCTGATCGGCAAGATAAACGCGGCGCTTTTTATAATCGATCGTCAGCTCGCCTACGCGGTAGCGGTCGTTCAGCGCGATCTCCCCGCTGGCGGAGGCGGTGCGCGTGTGCCGCAGCGCGGTGCGAATGCGCGCCAGCAGCTCCACGCTGCCAAAGGGCTTGGTGAGGTAGTCGTCCGCGCCCAAATCAAGCGCCTGCGCCTTGTCGTTCTCCCCCGTGCGCGCGGAGATGACCACAATCGGCACGGTCGTCCACTTGCGCAGGCTTTCGATGATCGCGTTGCCGTCCAGATCGGGCAGGCCGAGATCCAGCAGGACGCAGTCCGGGCAGTGCGAGGCGATCATGCGCAGGGCCTCCGCGCCCGTGGCCGTCGGCAGCGCGTCATAGCCGTTCGCCGTCAGCGTCGCCTTGAGAAATTTGCTGATGCCGGGGTCGTCCTCCACAATCAGCACCTTGCACTTGAGGCTCATGTCAATCCTCCTCGCAGGGCAGCCAGAACAAAACGCTCGCGCCGCCCGCCTCGTTGTTGCGCGCGCTCATGCCGCCGCCGTGCGCCGCGATGATGGAGCGGCACACGGACAGCCCGATGCCCATGTTCCGGCGCCCGTCCGAGCTGGGCTGATCGGCGGGCTGTCCGTCGAACAGATGCGGCAGCGCGGCGGCCGGGAAGCCCGCGCCGTCATCGGCCACGGTAAATGTTACGCGGCCGGGCTGCCGCTGAATGTCCAAATCGATGCGCGTCGCGGCTTTGCCGTGGATCTCCGCGTTCTCGAACAGGTTGATGAGAACCTGCTCAATCAGCGTCGCGTCCATGGGCACAAGCAAAATCTCCTCCGGGCTGTGTACGCGCACGGGCAGCGCGTCCTTGCGCTTGCGAAACTTGACGATCGCGCTGCCTACGATCTCCTCCACAACCTCCTCGCTCTCCTTCAGCCGGACGCCCTCGGCGTTGAGCTTGGTAATTGAAAGGATGTTTTCCGTTACGCGGGTGAGCCAGCGCGCGTCCTTTTGAATTTCCGAGAGCATTTCCTCGCGCTCCGCCTCCGGCAGGGAGCGGTTTTCCAGCAGCACGGAGCTTGCGCCCAAAATCGAAGCCAAGGGCGTGCGCAGGTCGTGCGATATGGAGCGCAGCAGGTTGGCGCGCATTTTCTCGTTTTGGGCTTCAAACCGGATTTGCTCCTGCCGCCGGAGCTGCGTGGACATGGCGCTGACAATCACGCTGACCACCAGCATCACGGCAAATGTAAGCGGGTAGCCCGTTATCGTGAGATTGAACGTGTAGAACGGGTAGGTGAAAAGGTAGTTGACGCACGCTACGCTGACCAGCGAGGCGATGATTCCGTACGCGTAGCCCGTTGTGCAGCGCGCGATCAGCGCCACGCCCAGCACATACAGGCAGGAGGCGAACGGGTTGTTATCGTCGTCCAAGCGGGCCAGCAGCATGGCGAGGCCCGTACACAGCAGCAGTACGCCCAGCGTAACGCACACGTTTTGGGCGGCGGCCCATAACGGATGCGGGGCGGGCTGGCTCCGGCGGTTCATGGCGCGTCCCTTCCTCTCTGCTCTGCCGACGCAGGCTCCTTTTCACGCTGATTATACCATGAATCGCCGCGCTGCGCGAAGCGGCATACTGATCAGGCGCTTCCTTTCCGGAAAATTAGCGGAGGACGATGGTATAATTTCCGCGGACTTCAGTATACAAAAAGGAGGCGCAAAGCATGAAAAACGCAGGTAGCCACAGCGTGGCTTATGAGGAGGCACGCAAGGAGTTCCGCAATTGTCTGGCCATGACGATCTTCGGTTTTGGCGTACCGGTCGTCATCGCGTTTCGGGAATGGCGGCCGATTATGCGCAGGGAGCTCAAAAGGGAGAGGGAGGGCAAAGCCTAATGGAATGGATGATCGTTTCCATCGGCGTATCGCTGCTTGCGCTGGGTGTGGCGGCGTATTTCTATCGGTGGGTCTTTGCGCTGCCAAGCGCCAATGAAAAGACGGAGGAAATCGGCAAGCTGATCCGCGACGGCGCGTTTACGTTTATCAAGCGGGAGTACAGAACGCTGCTGATCTTCTGCGGCGTGGTCTCCATCGTGATCGTGCTGCTGTTTCCCAACCCCGTGTGGACGGGCAAGGGCCTTGGCCAGAACGTCATGATGCTGCTGGCCTACTGGCTGGGCACGGTGCTGTCTGGGCTGGCGGGCGTGGTGGGCATCAGCGTGGCGACGGTCGCCAACGTCAAGGCGGCCTCCGCCGCGCGCAAGGGGCTTGCGCCCGCGTTTATGGCGGGCTTTCGCGGCGGCGCGGTCATGGGCATGGCCGTCGTGGCGGCGTCGCTGATGGGCGCGGCCGCGCTGTACCTAGTTACCCGGAACACCACCGCGCTCATGGCTTTCAGCTTTGGCGCAAGCTCTCTGGCGCTGTTTGCCAAGGCGGGCGGCGGCATCTTTACCAAGACGGCCGATATTGCCGCCGACCTCGCGGGCAAGGTGGAGCTTGGCATCCCGGAGGACGACCCGCGCAACCCCGCCGTCATTGCGGACAACGTGGGCGATAACGTCGGCGATGTGGCCGGCATGGGTGCGGATCTGTTTGATTCCAACGTGGCCTCCGTCGCGGCGGCCATCGTCATCGCGGCGGCGCTGAATCAGGTGCAGCTTGTGTTCTGCTTTGGCGCGCTGGGGCTGCTGGCGTCGATCCTCGGCGTGCTGACCGCGCGCATCCGCGAGGGCGGCAATCCCGGCCGGGCGCTCAACCGGGGCACCTACCTTACCTGCGGCCTGTACATGCTGCTCACGCTGGGCGCGTCGCTGCTGTGCGGGTACAGCCTGCGCATCTGGGGCGCCTCCGCGCTGGGCATGGTGGCGGGCATTGTCATCGGCCTGACCAGCGAGTTTTTTACCGGCGACGACAAAAAGCCGGTCGCCAAGGTCGCCAAGGCGTGCCAGAGTGGCCCGGCGTTCACCATTCTGTCCGGCTTCTCGTATGGCCTGTGGAGCTCCCTGCCCTCGATGGTCGGCATCGGGCTCTCCGCGCTGCTGTCCTATCAGCTTTGCGCGCCGCTGGGCGAGGGCTACGCGATGCTGGGCATCGCCATAGCGGCCATCGGCATGCTGAGCGTGGTGGGAATGATCATCAGCAACGACGCGTACGGCCCCATTGTGGATAACGCGCGCGGCTTGGCCGAGATGTGCGATTTGGGCGATCAGGTGCTGGACATCACCGACCAGCTGGATTCCGCCGGGAACACCTCCAAGGCCATTACCAAGGGCTTTGCCATCGGCGCGGCGGGTCTGACGGTCATCGCGCTGCTGGGTGCGTTTTTGGAAACCGTCGCGGGCTATGGCGTGACGGTCTCGCTCAGCCTTATGGATCCGCTGGTGCTCTTTGGCCTGCTGACGGGCGCGGCGGTTCCCGCCGTGTTCTCCGCCATGCTGATTCTGGGCGTGAACCGCAACGCGCAGACCATGGTGCAGGAAATCCACCGCCAGTTCAAGTCCATCCCCGGACTGCGCGAGGGCAAGCCCGGCGTGAAGCCCGAATATGGCCTCTGCATTGACATTGCGGCCAAGGGTGCGATCCGGGAGCTGATCCCGGCAGGCGCAATGGCCATTCTGATGACGCTTGCGGTTGGGCTCCTCGGCGGGGTAAAGGCCGTCGGCGGTTACTTGGCGGGCAACATCGTCACGGGGCTGCTGCTGGCGCTGCTGATGAGCAACGCGGGCGGCCTGTGGGATAACGCCAAGAAGTACATCGAGGCGGGCCATTGCGGCGGCAAGGGCAGCGACGCGCACAAAGCGGCGGTCATCGGCGATACCGTGGGCGATCCCTTCAAGGATACGGCGGGCCCGTCCATCAACACGCAGATCACGGTGGTCTCGCTGGTATCCTCCCTTGCGGCAGGGCTGTTTGTGGCCTGCTCGCTCATCCATTAAGGAGCGGCGGATGAAAAAACCGGACGGAAATTGGTTGTTGATGCTGCTCAAGGGCGCGCTGATCGGCACGGGCGGCATCCTGCCGGGGATCAGCGGCGGCGTGCTGAGCGTTGCGCTGGGTGTTTACAAGCCCGTCATGGCGCTGCTGGCGCATCCCATCCGGGAGCTTCGCGCGCGCTTTTGGTACTACCTGCCGCTGGCCGTCGGCTTTGCGCTGGGCGTGCTGGGGCTTTCCCGCGTGGTGGCGTGGATGTTCAGCGCGTCCGAGGTTGCGGCGGTGTGGCTGTTTATCGGGCTGATCGCGGGCACGTTCCCCTCGCTGTGGAAGGAGGCCGGGGCGCAGGGGAGGCCCGCCTCCGGCCTTGTATGCGGCGGTGTTGCATTTGCCGTGGCGCTGACGGGGTTCCTCCTGCTGCAAAGCGCCGGCACAGCGCAGGTGACGCCGAACGTGTGGGTTTGGCTGCTCTGCGGCGTGCTGTGGGGCGTGGGGCTGATTGCTCCGGGCATGAGCTCGTCGTCGCTGTTCATCCTGATGGGCGTGTACGAGCCGATGGCGACGGGGATCGCGGACCTGTCCCTGCCCGTGCTGCTGCCGATGGGCGCGGGCCTCGCGGCGAGCGTGCTCACGCTCTCGCATGGCGTCAACGCGCTGCTCCGGCGCTTCTACGCGCAGACGATGCACGCGATCATGGGCGTGGCGATGGCCTCCACGGTCGCCATCATTCCGATCTCCTCGCTGACAAGCTGGCGGGGCACGCTGCTCTACGCCTTCTGCTTTGCGGTCGGGCTGATTGCCGCGCTGTGGATGGGCAGGCTGGGCGGCAGGCAGGAGGCCGCCAAGGAAGAATAGCTTTTGGCAAGGCCGTTGCCGCGGGTCGGACTGGAGCCGTGGAAAAAGACACTCCCGACAGCATGCGTAAGCCCCGCCTCTCATTGCGAAAGGCGGGGCGAATCCTTTGGCGGGCCTGCTGAGGTCACAGGAGGCTCATCACGCATACGAGAACCGTTTGTCGGGCCGACCGTCGCTAATGCTGGTTCGCCTTGCGGCGCAGCTTGCTCCTGCGTGCCTCGTACAGCTTGAGCAGCAAAGGTTTGTCGGCCCGCGCGTCGTTTTTGCCCATGACGGTCACGCTCCCTTCGCGGATAGATTGCCCGCACGCGCGCCGCGTCATGCGCTCAGAGTCCGTGTACGTAATCCGCGAGCTGCGCGGGATCCTCAGCGGTAAAAAAGCTCGTGCCCATGACCAGCGTGTCCGTGCCCGCCTCGCACAGCAGCTTGGCGTTCTGCCGCGTAATGCCGCCGTCCGCCATCAGCTCGCCCGGATAGCCCATGGCGCGCAGGGCGCGGAGCTTATCCAGCTGCTCTGGCATCAGCTTCTGTCCGCCAAAGCCGGGCTCCACCGTCATGACCAGAATCAGGTCGAGCTGCGCAAAAAAGGGCTGCAGGGCTTCCACCGATGTGCCCGGCTTGAGCGACGCGCCCGCCTTGAGGCCCCGCGCGCGGATCCGCGCAAGCGCCTCGGCAAAATGGTCGGCCTCCACATGCACGGTGACGGCGTTCGCGCCCGCGTCCGCAAACGCGTCCACATAGCGCAGCGCGTCGGCCAGCATCAGGTGTACGTCGTACCATGCCTTGGTATGCTTCGCCATCGCCTTAAGCACCGCCGGGCCGAAGGAGAGGTTGGGCACAAAGACCCCGTCCATCACGTCGAAGTGCAGCAGGTCGGCCCCCGCGGCGACGGCCAGATCGGCCGCCTGCCCCAAATTCATCACGTCCGCCGCCAGTATGGACGGCGCCAGCTTACTCATACCGTTCCCTCCAAGCCTTTTGGACTCGTTCCAGCAGAATGTGATAGCGTTCCAGCCGCGCGCCGGGCAGCTCGCCCGCGCGGGCGGCCTCCAGCACAGCGCAGCCGGGCTCGCTGAGGTGATAGCAAGGCGTGAACCGGCATTTGCCCTCGTAGGGGGCAAACTCCGGGTAGTAATCCTTGAGGCGGATCGGCTCCAGCTTCTCCCACAGCGTAAGCAGGCTGAAACCGGGGGTGTCCAGCACGCGATACTCGTCCTTGCACAGCAGCTCCGCGCGCCGCGTGGTATGCTTGCCCCGATGGATCTTCTCGCTGATCTCTCCGGTTTGCAGCGCCAGCCCCGTAGCGGCGGAGAGCAGCGTGCTCTTGCCCACGCCCGATTGGCCCGCGAAGGCGCACACGCCGGAGCGAAGCACCTCGCGCAGGGCGTCCAGCCCCTGCCCGGTGCGGGCGGAGAGCTGCAAAATCGGCATGCCAATATGGCCGTACTCGCGCATTACGGCGGGGGCGAAGGACGCATCCAGATCGCACTTGTTGAGCACGAGCACCGGGTCGATGTTCTGCTCGCAGGCCATCACGAGCAGCGTGTCCAGCAGCAAAAAATCCGGCTCCGGCTCAGGCGCGGCTACCAGCAGCAGCTTTTCAATGTTGCTTACGGGCGGGCGGACGAGCACATTGCGGCGCGGGAGGATCTCCTCCACCCAGCCGTGCTCCTCGCCCCGTCCGGGCGAAAACAGAATGCGGTCGCCCACCGTCGGCGTCAGCCCCAGCTTGCGGAATTTGCCCTTCGCTCGGAGCACGTGCACCTGTCCGTCGGCCTCCAGCGCGTAATACAGCCCGCCGACGCCCCTTTGGATTACGCCCTCCGACATGCCTTCTGTCATTCGAGGGTGACCTCCCGTTCTTCCAGCGGCACGTCGTCAATGTAAATCACGCAGGTGAGCGGGCCGGGCAGATCGCTGCCCAGATCCACGGTGATAACGGTATCCGTTTCCGGGGTCATGCTCTGGCTGTACTGCTCGGATACCTTGTCACCCTCCAGCAGCACCACGCGCACAACGACCTTCGCGACCGCCTGCGGCACCGTAAACTCGATGGAGCCATGGTAGGCCGTGGCGCGGCGGCCGACGGTGAGCGTAATCGGCGCGTCCAGCATGGCCAGCGTGCCCGCGGCCGGCGCTTGCGCGATCACCAGCCCAATCTGCGCCTCGTCAGCGACGTCCTCATAGACGGGCTTTGCCGCGGTGAGCGTGCTTTCCGCGAGCGTGGCCTTCGCCTGCTCGTAGGTTACGCCAACCAGATCCGGCACCATGGTGCTGCCGCCGGAAAGCTCGACCTCGACCTCCCGCCCCACCAGACAGAGGGTATCCGTCGCGGGGGTCTGGCTGATGACCGTGCCCACCGGCTCGGTGGAGGCGACCTTGATGCCCACCATGGTCAGCCCTCTGTCCTTGATGCGCTGGATCGCCTCTTCCTTGGTAAGCCCCACCAAATTGGGCATGGCCACCTGATTGGGGCCCTTGCTCAGGGTGACGAGCACGGTATCGCCCCGGTTCAGCTCGGTATCCGCGTCGGGCACCTGCTTGATGACGTACCCGGCGGGCACCGTGTCGTGGTTGACCTCCTCGATGACCTGATACACCAAGCCCTCGCGCTTGAGCTGGGATTCCGCCTCTGTGGCGGACAAACCGACCACGTCCGGGGTGGACGCGTGCTGGGTGAGCTTTTCCGTAATCAGGGTAACGCCGATAATCAGCGCGGCAAATACCGCCAGCACCATAAATGTGGTGAGCATTGCGGCGGTGGCGCGCTTTCGGTGCGCGGCTGCCCGGCGGCCGCTGGATTGCGACACGGGGCGGCGGCCGGTATCCGTCTGCTTGCCGGCCTTGGGCGCGGCGGCGGCGACCTCCTGCTCGGACGTGGGGTCCGTCTTGCCGTCTCTCGCCTTGACGAGCGCATCAGCCATTTCGCGCGCGCTCTGATAGCGCTTTTTGGGGTTCTTTTCAAGCGCCTTCATCACCACGGCCACCACGGCGGGCGGCACGTCGGGGTTCAAATCGGCAATCGGAGGCGGGGGCGTGTTGATGTGCTGCATCGCAACGGAAACGGGGGTATCGCCCACAAACGGCACGCGGCCGGTGAGCATCTCGTACAAAACCACGCCGGTGGAGTAGATATCGCTGGTGGCCTCCACCACGGAGCCGCTGGCCTGCTCCGGCGAGGAGTAGTGCACCGAGCCGACCACCGTATCGCCCTTGCTGATGGTCAGCGCGTTGGTCATGCGGGCGATGCCGAAGTCCGCGACCTTGATATGCCCGTCGGAGTGAACCAGCACGTTTTGGGGCTTGATGTCGCGGTGGATGATGCCGTTGTCGTGCGCGTGCTGAAGCGCGCTGAGAATGCGGATGGTGATTTGGATGGCGGTGTTTGTGTTCAGGCGGCCCTTTTGCTGGATAATGGTCTTGAGCGTGTTGCCGCTTACATATTCCAGCACCAAATAGCGGTGGTCGCCCTCCACGCCCACGTCCAGCAAATTGACGATATTGTGGTGCGACATACGGCTGGCGGCCTCGGCCTCGCGCTGGAACCGCTCCAAGAACTCCTTGTCGCTGTTATACTCGGATTTGAGGATCTTGATGGCGACGCTGTGGCCCGTGCGGATATCCACCGCGCGATATACCAGCGCCATGCCGCCCTGCCCGATAAAATCAACCAAGCGGTATCGATCCGCGAACACCATGCCCTTCATCATTCGGCGTTCACCCCCGTTACCTTGCCGATGACGAGGCTGATGTTATCGCTGCCGCCATGCTCGATGGCAAGCTCCAGCAGCTTTGCGGCGGCAGTCTCGCAGTCCAGCCGGGTCAGCGTCTCGTGGATGGAGGCATTATCGACCATGTTGTACAGCCCGTCGGAGCAGATCAGCCAGACGTCGTCCTGCTTTTTTTCAACGGTCAGCACGTCCACCTGCACCACGGGGTCGGGGCCCAGCGCGCGGGTGATGACGTTGCGGTACGGGTGGCTGAGCGCCGCCTCCGGCGTGATGATGTGGTTGCGCACCAGCTCGGCGACGACGCTGTGATCCTCGGTGCGCTGGGTCAGCTCCCCGTTGCGCAGCAGGTAGGCGCGGCTGTCGCCCACGTGGCCGACCAGAACCTCGCTTTCATTTTCCCAAAGGAGGGTCATGGTGGTGCCCATGCCGCTCAGGCTGGGGTCGCGCTTTTGGGTATCGTATACGCGCCGATTGGCGGCCTCAAAGCCCGTGCGGAGCGCCTGCTCGTTGGGGGTCTTGCCGGAGAGCGCGGCTTTCATTACCTGTACGGCCACGCGGCTGGCGATTTCGCCGCCCTTGTGCCCGCCCATGCCGTCGGCTACGCCATAGGTATTGTGCGCAATCAGCAGCGAATCCTGATTGTTGGCGCGGACGAGCCCTTGGTGGGTCTTGGCGTAGATGAGCATGGCAGTTCCCCCTATCAGGTGTAAATGTTATCAGACTCCGACGTTTTTTTCAAGTGCCGGTTGCGCAGCTGCCCGCACGCCCCGGCGATATCCGCGCCCATCTCCCGGCGAACGGTGGCGGATACGCGCAGCGACTCCAGCGTTTGCAGGAACGCCTGCACGCGCGCGGGCGGCGCGGGCGCGAGGCTGCGCTCGTCCACATGGTTGAGCGGGATCAGGTTGACGTGGCATTGCAGGCCGGATACGAGCTTGGCCAGCTCGCGGGCGTGCTCCGCGCCGCTGTTCAGGTTCTCGATGAGCGCGTACTCAAACACCACGCGCCGTCCGGTGACGCGCACATAGTTGCGCACGGCCTCCATGAGCTCCGGCAGGGGATACGCGCTTGCCACGGGCATGATCTGCCGACGGATCTCGTCATTGGGCGCGTGCAGGCTCACGGAGAGCGTCACGGGCAGGCCCTCGGCGGCCAGCTCATACAGCTTGGGCGTGAGGCCGCAGGTGCTCAGCGAGATGTTGCGCAGGCTGATGTTCAGGCTGTCCTCGCGGTTAAGCAGGCGCAAAAACGCCATTACGCTGTCGTAGTTGTCCAGCGGCTCGCCGCTGCCCATCAGCACCACGTGGCCCACGCGCCCGCGCTCGCCAAGATAGAGGTTGGCGCACAGCACCTCGCCCAGCATCTCCCCGGCGCTGAGGCTCCGCACGCAGCCGTTGAGCGTGCTGGCGCAGAACGCGCAGCCCATCCGGCAGCCCACCTGCGTGGATACGCACAGCGTGTAGCCGTAGTGATACTTCATCAGCACGCCCTCAACGAGGTTCCCGTCCCGCAGGGCAAACAGAAACTTGACCGTATCGTCCTTCCGCGAGGGGAACGACTCGCTGACGGTCACGGGCTGGGCGACGGAGGTCTCGGCCAGCGACGCGCGCAGGCTTGCGGGCAGATTGGTCATTTGCGCAAAGTCCGCGCCGCGCACCAGCCACTCCCACACCTGCTTGGCGCGGAAGCGCGGCTGGCCCAGCCCGGTTACAAAGGACGCCAGCTCGTCGGGACTCATTTCCAGCAGCAGCGGCAGACCGTCCATCAGGCTCTCTCCCTGCGCAGCCGCGCGATGTAAAAGCCCTCGGTGCCGTCCCGGCAGCTAAGCAGCTGCAAGCCAAGCGCGGTCTGCTCGGCCGCGAGCTGATCCGGCAGGCCCGGAATGCGCTCCACGCTGAACTCCGGGTGGCGCTGCAAAAACGCCTCGATCTGCTGGCTGTTTTCCTCCGGCAAAATGGAGCAGGTGCTGTACACCAGCAGCCCGCCGGGCTTTACATAGGCGCAGACCGCGTCCAGAAGCTGCCTTTGCGTCTCGGCAATCTCGGCCACGCTGCTTTCCTGTACGCGCAGCTTGACGTCCGGCTTCTCCAGCATCACGCCAAGGCCCGTGCAGGGAGCGTCCAGCAGCACCGCGTCCAGCGTGCCGTCCATATCGGGCTTGGGCTCGGCGGCGTTGCGCACGGTCACGCGCAGGTTGTCCAGCCTCAGACGGCGCATGGCGCCCTCGATGAGCTGCGCGCGGTGCTCGTGCAGATCCCACGCGTATACGCGGCCCGTGCCCTGCATCATCTCGGCCAGATAGCAGGCCTTGCCGCCGGGCGCGGCGCACGCGTCCAGCAGCTTCATGCCGGGCTTCGCGCCCACGGCCTGCGCGGCCAGCATGCTGCCCTGCCCTTGGATGGAAAACATGCCGCTCCGAAAATCCCGGTCCATGCCCACGTCGCTCGCGCCGCTGACGAGGAACGCGTGCGGAACCAGTCCGCGGCGGCTGTTCCACACTTTTTTGGCGAGCAGCGCCTCAAAGGCCGCGTCGTCGAGCTTCATCATATTGGGGCGGAGGGTCATCTCGTGCTCGTCCGGGCGATAGCGGATGATGTCCTCCGCAACCTCCGGGCCGTAGGCGCTCACCAGCCTGTCCACGATCCACAGCGGCATGGACTCCATGATGTGCAGGTACTCGCGCACGTCGTCCTCGCGCTTGGGGTAGGGGAGGCTTGCTTTCGCGCGCGCCAGATTGCGCAGCACAGCGTTGGCAAAGCCTGCGGCTGGCTCCATGCCGACCAGCTTCACGAGGTTTACCCCCTCGTTGACGGCGGCGCTTTCCGGCACGCGGTCGAGGAACAGGAGCTGGTATGCGCTCAACCGCAGTATGTTGCGCATCATCGGGTCGCCGGTGGGGTGCGTCATAAAATGGTCGAGCAGGTAGTCAATGCGAATGCGGTTTTCCAGCGTGCCGTAAACAATGCTGGTGCACAGCCGCTTGTCCGCCGGGGAAAGCTGCGTTTCGGTCAGCCGTTTTTGCAGCGCCAGCGAGGCATACGCGCCCTCCTTGTCCACGTCCAGCAGGATGTTCATGGCCACGCGGCGCGCCGAGGTGCTCAGGCCCGTGGTTTCCTGCTTCACGACAGGCGCGCGGCGCACCGCGCTGACGGGCCTGCCGAATTTGCGCTCGCCCGTGGCGGGGCGCACCGCGCCCGTTCCGGCGGGCCTGCCGAATTTGCGCTCGCCCGTCGCGGGACGCGCCGCGCCTGCTCCGGCGGGCTTGCCATACTTGCGCTCGCCCGTCGCGGGACGCGCCGTGCCCGTTCCGGCAGGTTTACCATACTTGCGCTCGCCCGTTGCGGGACGCGCAGAGGTCGCTCCGGCGGGCTTACCGAATTTGCGCTCGCCCGTCACGGGGTGGGCCGCGCCTGCTCCGGCGGGCTTGCCATATTTGCGCTCGCCCGTTGCGGGGCGTGCGGTGCCCGTTCCGGCGGGCTTGCCATACTTGCGCTCGCCCGTCGCGGGGCGCGCCGCGCCCGCTCCGGCGGGTTTACCATACTTGCGCTCGCCCGTCGCGGGACGCGCCGCGCCTGCTCCGGCGGGTTTACCATACTTGCGCTCGCCCGTTGCGGATTTGCGTACCGGCGCTGCTTTCTTCTCCGGGGGATGCTTCTCGCTCATAACGTTACCTCGTTCATATTGATGCCGGGCGCGATGGGATGGCCCAGCAGGTAAGCCCTTGCGGGCATGCGCTTGCCTCCGGGGGCTTGCAGCTCGACGATCGCCATCGCGCCGCCCTCGCAGGCGACGATCAGGCCGCGCTGCTTGTCCGCGCGGAGAACCGTTCCGGGCGTCGCGCCGTCTGTCGGCTCGTCGCTGGCCGTCGCGCGCCACACCTTGAGCGCGCCGCCCGGCAGGGCAATGTACGCGCAGGGCCACGGGTCCATCGCGCGGACGCGGCGCAGGAGCGCGTCGAGCGGCTCGGTGAAGCGCAGCTCGCCCATCTCCTTGCTGAGCATGGGGTCATAGGTGCTTGCGCTGTCGTCCTGCTTGGCGCGGGGGCAATCGCCCGCCTGAAGGCGAGTGAGTGTCTCGATGAGCAGCGCCGCGCCAATGCGCGAAAGCCGATCGAGCAGCGTTTCCGCCGTATCCTCCGGGGTGATGGGCGTGCGCGCGGTCAGCAGCGTGTCGCCCGTATCGATGCCCTTATCGGAGAGCATGGTCGTTACGCCGGTTTCCGCGTCACCCTGCAAAATGGCCCAATGCACCGGGCTTGCGCCCCTGTGCCGGGGCAGCAGCGAGGCGTGTACGTTTACCGTGCCCATGGGCGGAATATCCAGCACCTCTTGGCTTAGAATCTGCCCAAAGGCCGCCGTCACCACCACGTCCGGCGCAAGCGCGCGCAGATCGTCCACGCCGTCCCGGCGAATCTTGACAGGCTGATACACCGGGATGCCGTGCGCAAGCGCATATTCCTTGACCGGGCTCTGCGTCACCTTGCTGCCCCGGCCCTTGGGCCGATCGGGCTGCGTAAACGCGCCGACAACCTCGTATCCGTTTTCGTACAAGGCTTGCAGCGTCGGCACGGAAAACTCCGGCGTGCCCATAAAAACGACTCGCATCAATCGTTGCCCTCTCCGGCCTCGTCGGCCGTCTCGCCCTCGGCGTCCTCGTCGTCAAAGATCTCGCGCACCATCTTATCCACATACAAAATGCCGTCCAGATGGTCAAGCTCATGGCAGAAGGCTCTGGCGCGGAAGCCCTCGGCGGTCACCTCAAACGGATTGCCGGCGGCATCCTGCGCGCGCACGGTCACGCGGTCGGGCCGCGCCACCATGCCTCTGCGCCCCGGCACGCTGAGGCAGCCTTCGGGGCCGACGTCCTCGCCGTCGCTGGCGATAATGACCGGGTTAACCAGCGCGATCAGGCCGTTCTCGTCGCCTACGTCCACCACCACGCAACGCTTGCGCACGCCCACCTGCGGCGCGGCCAGCCCAACGCCGTCGGCCTCGTACATGGTTTGCGCCATATCCTCCAGCAGGTTCTGCAAGCGCCTGTCAAATTTCTCCACGGGCTTGGCGATCTTGCGCAGCCCCTCGTCGCCGATTTCCACAATTCTTCGTCTGGCCATGTCGATCTTCCTTTCGATTGCGGTATCCGTCACATCATCGTGACGGGGTTGACCTCCAGATATACCTGCGTGCGCTCGTCGCCCGCGCGCGCCAGCTCCGCCATGGTGGCGAGCACGGGCTTCGCGTCGGGATGCTCAAAGAGCTTGAGCAGCACCTCGTAGCGGTGCTTGCCGCGGATCAGCTTGACCGGCGCGTCGTCCGCCCGCAGCATTAGGACGCGGCGCTTTTGCTCAGGGTGCGCCAAAAGGTAGGTTTGCAGCGCCTCGTAGAGCCGATCTCCCATTGCCTTGGCGGAGGGCGCGTCCGGGCTTTCCACCAGCAGGCGCGCCAGCACGGTGAACGGCGGATACAGCCCCGTTCGCCGCCGCGCGAACTCCTGCGTAAAGAAGCCGCGATAATCCTGATCGGCCGCCGCCAGAATGCAGGGGTGGTCGGGCTTGTAGGTCTGCACGACCACAAAGCCCTTGTCCTGCGCGCGTCCGGCGCGGCCCGCCACCTGCGTAATCAGCTGAAAGGTGCGCTCCTGCGCCCGATAATCCGGCAGGTTCAGGGTCATATCGGCCGCGACGACGCCCACCAGCGTCACGTTTGGGAAATCCAGCCCCTTGGCAATCATCTGCGTGCCGATGAGCACCTGCGCATCGCCCCGACCGAAGGCGTCAAGCAGGCGGTAGTGCGCGTCCTTGCCGCCGGTGGTATCCAGATCCATGCGCAGCGTCCTGATATCCGGGAAGAGCTTCTTCATCTCATCCTCGACGCGCTGGGTGCCCGCGCCGAAAAACCGGATATGGCGGCTGCCGCACTCCGGGCACACGTCCGGGGGCTCGCGCACCGCGCCGCACAGATGGCAGCGCAGCTCGCCGCGCGGCTTCCCCGTCGCCTGATGCAGCGTCATGGACAGGTCGCATTGGTCGCACTTGACCACGTAGCCGCAGCTCCGGCAGCTCACAAAGCTGTTGTAGCCGCGTCGGTTGAGGAAGAGCATCGCCTGATGGCCCTGGTTGACGCACTCGCGCAGGCGCTGCTGAAGCAGCGCGCTGAACAGCGAGCGATTGCCGGACGCCAGCTCCTGCCGCATGTCCACGATGGCGACCTCCGGCAGCGGGCGGTTGTGGACGCGGGTGGGCATTTCCACCAGCGTGTAGTCGCCCCGCCGCGCCATGGCAAAGCTGAGGATGCTTGGGGTCGCGCTGGACAGCAGCACCGTTGCGCTCTCGCGCCTCGCGCGGCTCATGGCGATCTGCCTCGCGTCGTATCGCGGGTGCTTATCGCTCAGATAGGTCTGCTCGTGCTCCTCGTCCACGACGATCAGGCCGAGCCCCTCCATCGGCGCGAATACGGCCGATCTGGCCCCGACCACGACGCGAGCCTGCCCCGTGCGAATCCGCTGCCACTCGTCAAAGCGCTGCCCGTCCGACAGCCGGGAGTGCAGTACCGCCGTTTGATTGCCGAAGCGCTCGCGGAACCAGCGCACCATTTGCGGCGTGAGCGCGATCTCCGGCACAAGGATGATCGCGCCCTTGCCCAGCTGCAGGCACCGGCGCACCAGCGCCATGTAGACCTCGGTCTTGCCGCTGCCCGTAACCCCATGCAATAGGAAGGAGCCGCTGCCGCCTTCCAAAGCCGGGAGCATCGCGCGCAGAACGAGCTCCTGCTCGTCGGTCAGCTTGGGCGGAGGCACAAGCGCGTCCGGCAGCGCCTCGTAGGGCTGACGGTACAGCGCCTGCGTGCCGACGCGGACAAACCCGTCCTGCGCAAGGCGCTTGAGGGCGTCGTTCGGGTCGCTGACAAGCGATTGCAAATCGTGGATCGCGTGCGGCTTCCCATCCCGGAGAAGACGAAGAAGCATTGCGCGCTTGGCGCTGCGCTTCTGCGCGTCTACGGCAGCCTGAAAGCGCGCCTCGTTGCCGATCAGCTCAGGCGAGAGCTGCGCGACGCCTTCCTTCTTGGCGACGGTTCGGCCTGTGCGCATGCCTGCCGGGAGCATCATGCGCAGTGTTTCCGCCAGCGGGCAATGATCCTGCGCGGCAAGCTCCTCGGCCAGCGCCAGCAGCGCCGGGAGCACGACCGGATAGTCCTCCAGCGGCTTGCTTACGGCACGGAGGCGCTCGATGGGAAGCTCGGCGGGAAGCTCGGAATCCGCGAGAATTTCCACAATCAGGCCGTCTACCTGCCGCCGTCCCAGCGGCACGCGCACCCGCTGCCCAACCTGAAGCGACAGGTCGTTCGGAATCAGGTAAGAGAAGGGCTTTGCAACATTGCTGTGCACCACGTCCACAATGACCTGCGCCACCATACGCCCCTCGCCTCCCCGCTATGGCAGTATCTTTTATTATACTTCCTTTTGCGAGTTTGCACAACCACCCGGCCAAAAGAGCGAGTATGCGGCGGAAACCCTATATGGAATGCGGGTTTAGCGGCAAACAAAAAAACTTGTGCAAAATGCAAAAAAAGCAGTTGACAATCGATCGAAACGATGGTATTCTAATCAAGCTCGCTTGAGCGACGAAC
>CAYOYK010000037.1:0-24526 GCA_964408185.1 uncultured Oscillospiraceae bacterium
GCGCGCGGCTTTGGCGACCTGAGCGAGAACGCCGAGTACGACGAGGCCAAGAACGAGCAGAGCCGCATCGAGGCCAAGATCGTCGAAATGGAAAACACGCTGCGCAACTGCGTCGTCATCAGCGACGACGAGGTGGACAACGAGACCGTCGGCGTGGGCAATACCGTCAAGGTCAAAAACATGGATCTCAAGATCGAGCAGACATTCACCATCGTGGGCGCGAACGAGAGCGACCCCAAGGCCATGAAGATCAGCTGCGACAGCCCCATCGGCAGCCAGCTCCTCGGCAAGAAGGTCGGCCAGACCGTGCCCGTGGAGGTTCCCGCCGGAATCGTTAAAATGAAGATATTGGAGATCACCCGATAGAGCAAAGGAGGGCGCAGGCCCATGAGCGATACCCCCATCATTCCGCAGGAGCCTACCGCGCGGGAGCTGAGCGAGCAGGAGGGCATCCGCCGCGCCAAGCTGCAGCGGCTTACCGAGGCGGGCCGGAGCCCGTATGCCATCGCCAAGTTTGCGGTGACGGCCAGCTCCGGCGATATTCTCTCCCGTTTTGACGAGCTGGAGGGCCAGCCCGTAACCATCGCCGGACGCATGACCAGCAAGCGCGTCATGGGCAAGGCGACATTCGCGCACATTCTGGACGGCGCGGGCCCGCTGCAAATCTACGTCCGCCGCGACGACGTGGGCGAGGAGCCCTACGCCGCCTTCAAGGACTTCGACTTGGGCGATATCATCGGCGTGGAGGGCTTTGCGTTCCGCACGCAAAAGGGCGAGATCAGCGTACACGCGCAAAAGATCACGCTGCTGAGCAAGTGCCTCAAGGTGCTGCCGGAGAAGTATCACGGCCTCAAGGACCCCGACCTGCGCTACCGCCAGCGGTACCTGGATATGATCGTCAACCCGGAGGTGCGGGATACCTTCCGCAAGCGCAGTCGGATCATCGCCGCCGTGCGCGAGTTCTTGGACGGCCGCGGCTTTTTGGAGGTGGATACCCCCGTGCTGCAAACCGTGGAGATCGGCGCGGCGGCGCGCACCTTCAAGACGCACCACAACACGCTGGATCTGGATATGTTCCTGCGCATCGAGACGGAGCTGTACCTCAAGCGTCTGATCGTGGGCGGCTTTGACAAGGTGTACGAGGTGGGCCGCCTGTTCCGCAACGAGGGCATGGACGCGACCCACAACCCGGAGTTTACCAGCGTGGAAACCTACGAGGCCTACGCGAATTACACCGACGTCATGCGCATGGTGGAGGAGATGTACGCCTTCGTGGCGCAAAAGGTCTGCGGCTCCACCTGCGTGCCTGTGGGCGACCAGCAAATCGAGCTGAAGGCCCCGTGGCGGCGCGTCACCATGGCGGACGCGGTGGAGCAGGCCTGCGGCGTGCGCTACGCCGATTGGGCTACCGACGAGGACGCCCGCGCCTGCCTGCAAAAGCTGGACATCCATGTGGACAAGGCCGCCAAGCGCGGCGACTGCCTGAGCGCCCTGTTTGACGAGTACGTGGAGGCGACGCTGGTTCAGCCTACCTTCCTCATGGATTATCCCGTGGACATCAGCCCCTTGGCCAAGCGCAAGGCGGACAACCCGGACCTGACGGAGCGGTTTGAGTTCTTCATCTGCGGGCACGAAATGGGCAACGCCTTCAGCGAGCTGAACGACCCCATCGACCAGCGCAAGCGCTTTGAGGAGCAGGTGGCCGCGCGCCGCGCGCAGGGGATCCACGCCGAGGTGGACGAGGACTTTGTGACCGCGCTGGAGGTGGGCCTGCCGCCCACCGGCGGCTTGGGCTTTGGCCTTGACCGCTTGGTCATGCTGCTTACGGACAACGCGTCCATCCGGGACGTGCTGCTGTTCCCCACAATGAAACCGATCAGCTGAGCAAAGCGTCAAGAACACATCAGCCCTGCGGGCTTGTAAACCGAGGATAAGTCTGCGAAACGCATCTTTACCGCAAATCTACATCAAATGGCGCTAAGATTTGTGCAGAGGTGGATAAAACACATAATTGATAGCGCAAACAGCGGCAGCGTCATAACGGAGCTGCCGCTGTTTTGAAACAGCGGGCGACCCGGCCAAGGGAATTCTACGAGGTGGAACGATTGAAAACACTCATTCTGGTAAGCGGCACAATGGGCGTTGGCAAAACAACGACTTGCAGGGAGCTGCAAAAGATATTGCCTCGCAATGTTTTTCTCGATGGAGATTGGTGCTGGGATATGCAGCCTTTTGTTGTGAATGAAGAAACGAAAACGATGGTGATGAAAAATATATGTTTCCTGCTTAACCAGTTTATCCAGTGTTCTGAATATGAATACATTATTTTTTGCTGGGTAATGCACGAACAAAGCATCATCGACTCCATTTTATCCTCGCTGGATAACAACGACTGTTTGATCAAATCGTTCTCTCTCATTGCGGATCCACAGTCCTTGACAAAACGAATCAAGCTGGATATCGACAGCGGCATAAGGACGGCGGACGCTCTGGACAGAAGCGTTGCTCGGATAAACAATTACAACCTGTTGGACACAGAAAAAATTGACGTAAGCCATATTTCGCCATTACAAGCTGCCGAATTCATCAAAGCAAAATTGTGAGCATGCTCCTCGGCCCGCTTCATTCCAGCTTGCCGGGGAGACCGTGAGCGCCCAACCACGGCGGGCGGATCCGGCACACATTGAATCACATAGGAAACGGCCTTGAGAGAGCGATCTCTTTCAAGGCCGTTTGTATTGACAGACTGTCCGGCAAAGCCCCCTTCGGGGCTGTTGGGGCGTCCCGCGCGCTACGCGGCCCGCACGGGCAGCGTCACTTGGAACGTCGTCGCCCGTTCGTCGCTCTCCACCGCGATGCGCCCCTTGTGCAGCGCCACCACGCGCCGCACCAGCGAAAGCCCGATGCCGTTGCCCTCGGACTTGTGGGAGCTGTCCTCCTGCCAAAACTTGTCAAACATGCGCTGCTGCGTTTCGGGCGGGATGGCGGGCCCGTGGTTGGTAATGCGCACGGTCAGCGCGCCGCTGCCCTCCAGCACGGCTACGCCCAGCTCGCCGTCCTCCGGGGAAAACTTGATGGCGTTGTCCAGCAGGTTGATCCACACCTGCTTGAGCAGCTCCTCGTTGGCGGTGATCTGGTGCTCGGCAAAATCCGCGACGAGGTTGAGGCGCTTGCGCGTCCACTTTTTTTCCAGCAGGAGGATGCTGGCGCGAAGCTGCTCGGACAGGTTGTAGGTCGTCACGTCGGTCAGGATGCTCTGGTTCTCCACCTTGGTCAGGTTGAGCACGTTGGTGGCCATATCGGCCAAGCGCGTGGACTCATCCACGATGATATCCAAATACTCGTTGCGCTGCGCCTCGGTGAGGCCGCCCTTGCGCAGCAGCCGCGCAAAGCCGCGGATGGAAACGATCGGCGTTTTGAACTCGTGCGAGAAGTTGTTTACAAAGTCGCCGCGCAGCATCTCGGTGTTGTTCAGCTCCCCCGCCAGCTTGTTAAAGCTGTCGCTCAGCTCCCGGCTGATGCGGTGGCGGCCCAGACGGATGCGCGTATCGTACTTTCCGTCGGCGAGGCGGTTCAGGCCGGTGATGAGCGTGTTCATCGGGCGCAGCGGAATGCGGCTGAAAACCGCGCTCAGCGTCGTGCCGACCACAAGGCTGCTGGCCAGCATCACGTACACCACCATGCTGATGCCGGACGCGCGCATGGGGAATAGCATGCCAAAGCGGGCCATCATCAGCACCAGTAGCCCGCTGATGGACATGGTGATAAACAGGACGGCAAACACCGCCATGGTAAACAGGACGGTCAGCGCCACCCGATTGTCCGATGACTCCTGCTCCCTGAGCCCGTCGCCGCGCTCCGGCTCCTTCATTCCTTCTTCACCGCCCTGTAACCCAGCCCGCGGACGGACTGGATTTCAAACTCAGGCCAGCCGTCGAAGCGCTTGCGCAGGCGGCCGATGTGAACGGTGACGGTCTCCCAGCCGGTATCGCTGTCCGCGCCCCATATTTCGTCCATAAGCTGTATGCGCGTAAACGTTTTGCCGGGGTAGGAGAGCAGCTTGTACAGCAGCATAAACTCCTTTTGCGGCAGCGTTTGCGTTTCGCCGTTGCGGGTGACGCTCTGGCTGTCGTAATCCAGCACCGCGTCGCCGATCTCCATGCGTCGCTCGCTGGCGATTTTGGCACGCCGGAGCAGCGCCTTGATGCGCAGCAGCAGCTCCTCCTCGTCCACGGGCTTGGTCATGTAGTCGTCCGTCCCCGCGAGGAAGCCCTCCTTGCGGTCGGCCGGGAGCTGCTTGGCCGAGACCATCAGGATGGGCAGGTCGTTGTGGGATTCCCGCAGCACGCGCGCAAACTCGTAGCCGTCCATGTGCGGCATCATTACATCCAGCACCGCCAAGTCCACATGCTCGCGGTCCATCACGTCCAGCGCGGCCTCGCCGTCCTCGGCGGTGGATACGGTGTAGCGCTCCGCCTCCAGCACCGCGCGCATCAGCTTGCGCGTGTTCAAATCGTCATCCACCACCAAAATGTGAAACATCTCGGCCACCTCCGCCCACAGTATAAAGCGGGAAACGAAACAATACCGAAACGACCGCGCGCGCTACGCCTTGGCCGTGACCTCCGGCAGCCCGAAGTACGCCCGGTACGCGTTCACCATCGCCAGATAGTTGACGACCGGGATGGTGGACGTGATGGCGTTGCTGGCGGTAAAGATGTGCCCGCCGTTGCCCGCGCCGTCCTCCAGACAGCGGAGCGTCAGCGCGCGGAGAGCATCGGGCGAGTCGTAGCTGAGGGCGGCCCCGCAGTCGATATTGCCGTACAGCGTCACGCGGTCGCCATACAGCGCCTTGAGCCTGCGCAAGTCCATGCCCGCGCGCGCGTCGATCTCCATGTACGCGTCCGCGCCGCAGCCGATCAAAAAATCGTCGATCACGGGCCACAGGTCGCCATCCGAGGCGTTTACGGCCCACGCGCCGACCGCGTGCGCCGCCTCGGCGTTCTTGCGCACCTCCGGCACGATGTACTTGCGGTAGCACTCCGGGGAGATGATGGGCCGATTGCCGCTGAAATCCCCGCCCACGCCGATGTGCCGCACGCCGCGCTTGGCGTACTCGGCCACGTAGCGCAGCGCGTCGCGGGTACACAGCGCGTAGTGCTCCCGCGTGGCCTCCTCGTCCAAGAGCATGCTTTGCAGCAGCACCGCGTCCGTGCTGGCCCCGTGGCAGTAGCAGGGCGCAAAGAGATCCGGCGCAAGCCCGCGCCGCGCCATCTCCTCCACCAGCAGATCGTACACGAGGAAGCGCGTCGGGTCGGTCGGGTTCGCGTCCTGCTCCCAGCGCCAGCGCTCGTTGCGGGCGATCAGGCACTCCACGGGATCGTCCGCGTCGTAGACCTGTCGGTCGGGGAAGGCGCGACCCTCGCCCCAGCCGGGATTGGGGATGACGTACAGCATATCGTGCCCCAGCAGCTCGCACAGGTCGAGCCGATCGGCGACGTACTGCTTCAGCGCGGCCTCTATGCCAACCTCGGCCACGCGCGCGTCCCACTCGTCGGTATCGTAATCGTAGTTGTAGTAGCGGCGGCCCAAAAGGGCCTCCGGCACCGTTTTGGAGAACACATACTCGAAGATCGGCGTGCGGTCCGCCTGCTCGTGCCGCATCACCCGGTCGATTCGCTCGCGGGACGTCATGGGCATCCCCTCCCTTTGCCGCCATCATAGCAGAACGCCGCGCCGCGCGCAAGGGCCAAACGGCGTTGACAACCGCCCCGCCGACCGATACAATAGGCGCAAACGCACCCGCGCAAGGGAGGGCCTATGCACAAGGAGTTTTATCGGCAGTGGTTCGGCGGCTTTCTGGATGGCTGCCATCGACTGGATGGCGACGCGCGGGAGCGCCTGCTGGGCGCGTGCGTCCGGCGCTTTTCCGTGACGCTGAAGCAAAGCGTCCTGCGCGGCGACGCGTACTGCGCGTTCCGCGTGGAGGCGGAGGCGTGACCCCGCGCGAGGCCGCGCCGAGCTGGACGCTCCTTCGCGGCGACGGGCCGGTGCGCACGGCGCTCTATCTGCACAGCGACGCGGATGAGCTGGCGGCCGTATGGTCGCTGGTACCGCACGATGGGCTGGCGCTGGTGGGCGTGAGCGGCGCGGATTGGGACGCGGACCTGTCGCCGTGGCCCGCGCCGAGGGCCTTTCGCGGCGGGGCGGATTTTGCCGGGCGCGCGGAGGAACATCTGGCGACGCTGGTCGGGCGCGTCGTTCCGGCGGCCGAGGCGGAGCTGGGCGGCGCGCCCGCCCGGCGCGGGCTGGCGGGGTACTCGCTGGCCGGGCTGTTTGCCGTGTACGCCCTCTACCGGACGGACTGCTTCTCCTTGATCGGCTCCATGAGCGGCTCGCTGTGGTTTGACGGCTTTGCGGACTGGATGGCCGCCCGCGCGCCCCGCGTGCCGAGCGCCCGCGTCTATCTCTCCCTTGGCGATGCGGAGGCGCACGCACGCAGCCCGCGTCTGGCCTCGGTGGCGGATTGTACGGCGCGCGCGGAGGCGCTGCTGCGCGCCGGCGGCGCGGACTGCTCGTTCCGCTGGGAGCGCGGCAATCATTTTGCCGATGTGACGGGCCGCCTCGCGCGCGGAATCGCGTGGCTGGCGAACGAAGGATAAGCAACGGGCCGCAGAAAACCCGGAGGTGCAGGGGGCACTGCCCCCTGCCGGGGTGCGGGGCAGCGCCCCGCGCGTCCCCCCCCGTAACCCCCGTGGGCGCGGCTTCATCCCCCTCCCGCGTCCCAAGCCGCGCCCACGCCCCCAGCGAGCTAGCGGCGCAGCCGCGCACGCTCGCGGCGCGTTCGCTCAATTTCTTACCCCGCCGCACACCCCCGCCCGGAGGTGCGGGGGCACTGCCCCCCTGCCGGGGTGCGGGGCCGCGCCTTTCCGCCGCAGGCGGCTGGAAACGTTTTCCTATCAAGCAAAGCCGCGTTCGGGAACGAAAACATTTCGAAAAATAAAAATATACAAAATATTGCTAGACTTTTCTAACAATATATACTATAATGGGTTTGTTCAGAGATCGAGGCAACGATCTCACAAATTGAAGGAGGGTACCCCATGAAGAAATTCCTTGCTCTCGTTCTGGCTGCCATCATGGTCCTCGGCCTCGCGTCCGCTATCGCGGAAGAAGCCCCCATCAAAGTCGGCGTCTGCATCTATCAGTTCAACGACAACTTCATGACCCTGTATCGTGAAGAGCTCGAAAAGTATCTGAAAGAGACCTACGGCGCCGAAGTGACCGTTGTGGACGGCAAGAACGACCAGAACACCCAGACCGACCAGGTGAACACATTCATCGCCGACGGCGTGGATGTGCTGATCGTTAACCTGGTGCAGTCCTCTGCGGCCGACGCTGTGACCGCTCTGGCCGAAGCGGCCGGCATCCCCATTGTGTACATCAACCGTGAGCCCTCCGAAGAAGCCATGGCTGCCTACGATGGCAAGCTGTGCTACGTCGGCGCTGACGCCCGTCAGTCCGGCACCATGCAGGGCCAGATCGTTTACGATCTGGAGAACCACGGCGACATCAACGGCGACGGCGTTGTCTCCTATGTCATGATCATGGGCGACCCCGAAAACGTTGACGCGCAGTATCGTACCGAATTCTCCATCAAGTGCCTCACCGACAACGGCATCGCGGTCAAAGAGCTGTTCAACCAGCGCGGCGACTGGATGCAGGAAAACGGCCAGCAGCTTGCTGCTACCGCTCTTGCGCAGTTTGGCGCCGAAGTCGAAGTCATCTTCTGCAACAACGACGCGATGGCGCTGGGCGCCTATCAGGCCATCGTTGACGCTGGCCGCGTTGTGAACACCGACATCTACCTCCTGGGCGTGGATGCGCTGGACGAGTGCGTGCAGATGGTCGCTGATGGCCAGATGACCGGCACCGTGCTGAATGACCACATCGGCCAGAGCCACAAGGCTGCCGACGTCGCCATCGAAGTCGCCAAGGGCGGCACCCTGGACGCCTACTACTGGGTCGATTACGCGATGATCAAGTAATCCGCCGGTAGACAAAACCAAAAGACCTGTCGGCGGGCAGGCGCGCCTTCGCGGCACGTCCTGTCCGCCCATTCGGTTCATTTACCTGAGGAGGACGTCGTATGGCAGAGGAGTACCGTCTGGAAATGCGCGGCGTCGTCAAAACCTTTCCGGGCGTAAAAGCATTGGACGGCGTGGAGCTTAAGCTGCGTCCGGGCACAGTGCACGCTCTGATGGGCGAAAACGGCGCTGGAAAATCCACGCTGATGAAGTGCCTGTTCGGCATCTATTCCATGGACGCCGGAGAGGTCTATTATGAAGGAAAAAAAGTCCACATCCGCGATCCGTTGATGGCGCTGAATCTGGGCATCGCCATGGTGCACCAGGAGTTGCAGCCCATCACCGCGCGCAGCGTGGCCGAGAACATATTCGTCGGGCGCTATCCCATGAAAAAAGCGCTCGGATTCATCCCCATTGTCGATCACGAAAAAATGTACGCCGATACGGCGCGCCTGCTGAAAAGCGTCAACATGCCGTTCGATCCCAAGCAGCTGCTGGGCACGCTGAGCGTATCCCAAATGCAGTCCGTGGAGATCGCCAAGGCCATCAGCAACGACTGCCGGGTTTTGATCCTGGACGAGCCGACCAGCTCCCTGACCGCCCACGAGGTGGAGGCGCTGTTTGCGATCATCCGGGATCTCAAGGCCAAGGGCGTGTCGATTATTTATATCAGCCACAAAATGGACGAGATCCTGCGCATCGGCGACGAGGTGACCATCATGCGCGACGGTCACTACATCGGCACGTGGGACGCTTCCACCCTGACAACCGATACCATTATCACCAACATGGTGGGCCGTAAGCTAGAAAACCTATACCCGCCGCGCGATTGCTACGCGACCGATGAAGAGGTGCTGCGCGTGGACAACTTTACGTCCATTAACCCACGCAGCTTCCGCAACGTCAGCTTCTCGCTGCGCAAGGGCGAGATCCTCGGCGTGGGCGGCTTGGTCGGCGCGCAGCGCACGGAGCTGATGGAGGGCCTGTTTGGCATCCGCGCGCACAGCAAGGGCACCGTTACCTACAAGGGCAGCCTGATCCATATCGCCCGCCCCCGCGACGCCATCCGCAAGGGAATCGCCCTGCTCACCGAGGATCGCCGCGCGTCCGGCATTATGGGCGTGCTCTCCGTGCGCGACAACGTGTCCGTCGCCAGCCTGGATCACTTCCTCCGGCTGGGCTTCGTGCTGGACGAGCCGCGCATCGATAAGCTCTGCTCCGATAACATCGCCAAGCTAAGCATCAAAACGCCGTCCGACAGGACGCTGATCGAGTCCCTCTCCGGCGGCAACCAGCAGAAGGTGCTGGTCTCGCGCTGGCTGGCCAACGACCCGGACATCCTGATCCTGGATGAACCCACCCGCGGCATCGACGTCGGCGCAAAGTACGAGATCTATTGCATCATTGCCGATCTGGCCAAGCAGGGCAAGAGCATCATTATGATTTCGTCCGAGATGGGCGAGCTGATCGGTATGTCCGACCGGATCATGGTCATGTGCGACGGCTGCCTGACGGGCTTTGTGGACGGCAAAGCGGCTACGCAGGAAGAAATTATGGACCTGGCGACACGGTTCAACAGTCAGGAGGAAGCATAATGAGTTTTTTCTTCAAGATTCGTAAAATCATGATCACCGTCGGTACGCTGCTGCTTGCCGTCGGCCTGTTCCTGATGCTCAGCGCGTCGGACGTGGTGCGCCTGAACCCAAGCCTTGAGGGCACGTCCTACTTCCAAATGGCCTCCAAGGCCAAGGAAACCGACGTTACCGTGAACATGAACATCGCCGTGCCCATGGAGCAGGTGCCCGAAGACCACCTGATGGAGTACGAGCTCAGCCCCGATGCGGAGACGCCCTCCCCCGACGCGCAGATCACATCCGGGACGAGCACGTACACGCTGTTCACGTTTGACGAGTTTGCCATGAGCGGCGGCAAGTTCTCCGCGGATAAATACGGCGCGCTGCGCACCGTGACCGTGGAGGAGGTCGAGTACGCCGTCGGCAAGGTGGATTACAGCCGCAACCTCTGGCTGGAGCTGGGCGGCTGGGGCCGCTTCATCTGCGGCGCGTCGGTCGTGGTGCTTCCGTTTGTCCTTCTGGGCGGGCTGCTGCTGGCCTTCGGGCTGGTGCTTTCCCTGCTGGATACCTGCAAGACCGAGCAGATCAGCGTGGGCAGGTACCTCGGCCAAAAGCTGCACCCCCGCAAGTTTGTCAAGTTTATCAGCGATAACGCCATCGTGGTGGGCATCATCCTGCTGGCGGCGGCCGTGGGCATCCTGCGGCCCAACTTCATCTCCGAGAGCAACATCCGCAACCTGCTGAGCAATACGGCCGTGCGCTTTATCATCGCCGTCGGCGTGTCCGGCTGCCTGATCACCAAGGGCACCGACCTGTCCGCAGGCCGCGTGACCGGCTTGGCGGCCTGCGTATCGGCCATAATGCTCCAGCGGGCGGGCACCTACGCCAGCAAGTTCTATCCGTCGCTGGGCAATCTGCCCATCATCCCGGTCCTGCTGCTGGTGCTGGTGCTCTGCGCGCTGATCGGCGCGGCCAACGGCACGGTCGTCTCCGTGTTCAAGGTGCCGCCGTTTATCGCCACGCTGGGCATGCAGACGCTGGTATACGGCATCTGCTTGGTGTATACCGGCGCGCAGCCCATCGGCAACCTGCAAAGCGGCTATACCAATATCGCGCTGGGCTACGTGGGCAACCGCATGCTCAGCTACATCGCCATCATCGCGCTCTTTGTCGGCATCCTGATGTGGTTCCTGTACAACAAGACGCGCTACGGCAAATACATGTACGCCATCGGCGGCAACGAGGTCGCGGCCGAGGTCGCGGGCATCAATACACGCTCCATGAAGATCAAAATCTACATGCTGGCCGCCGTGCTCTACGGCCTCACCGGCTTCCTGATGGCGGCCAAGTCCGGCGGCGCGTCCGTCAACACCGCGTCCGGCTATGAGCTGGAAGCCATCGCGGGCTGCACCATCGGCGGCGTATCGGTCAACGGCGGCGTTGGCCGCATCAGCGGCATCCTGATCGGCGTAACGGTGTTTGAGCTGCTGAAGATCGCGCTCCAGTTTATGGGCGTGGAATCCAGCTACACCTACGTCGTGCAGGGCCTTGTGATTATCGTCGCCGTGGCGCTGGACCTGCGCAAGTACCTTGCGAGGAAGTAACATGGCAAAGAAGGACGAGAAAACCACCGTATCGCAGGAGTCGCTGTCCCTGTTCAACGTGGACACGACCCCCAAAACGGGCCCGCAAAACCGCAAGGAGGAGCTCTACGATAAGATCAAGATCCCGGTGAAGGCACTGGACGCGATTATCGTGGTGCTGGTCGTCGCCATCGTCGTGTGCGTCGTCCTTGGGATTCGGGCCGGAAGATAGCGCAAACATAAACGGGAGCCCGCCAATCTGGCGGGCTCCCGTTAGCGCGTCAAAAAAGTGGCAAAGCCACTTTTTTGAGGCTTGCGCTTTTCACCTGCAACCTGTTCGGTCGGCAAAGGGCCTCCCTCACAGAACGCGGCCGGTGAAAAGCGTAGGGTAGCGTTGCTTCGCAACGCCGCCGCCTTCAACGCACATGTCGCTGAAGGCGGAATCCATTTGGGGAGCGCGGCTCCCCAAGCCCCTCACGGGGTTTTGACAAGCCGAGGGAGCCCGCCAGATTGGCGGGCTCCCGTTGCTTTGCATCGATAGCAGTTCCTTGCTTACAGCGTAACTTCCTCGGCGGCATATGCCAGCGTAATGGTGAGGGACGTGCTGTCGCTGCCCACCATAACGTGCATCGTCAGGTAATGCTCGCCCACAGGGCCGGAGTACACAAGGCCGTCCGGGGCGGCCTTCACGGCGTCGGTGTCGAGGGCGTTCAGGTTGCTTACGATTTCAACCATCTGCTTCTGAATATCGGCAAGCGCGGTCTGGTCGATGTTCTCGATGCCGTCCGCGGCAACGGCCATGCAGGTCACCACCATCATTGCCGCCGTCTGGCCGAGGGAGTTCCCCACGGTGTTGGCCGTGCCGTCGCTCAGCCCGATGGTCGCGCTGGTGGCGAGGAAGCTCACATTGCCTTCCGGCGAGGCGATCACGGCGATATCGGTCAGGCCTTCCGCAGTGCCCAATACGTAGAGATAGCCGTTGGCCACCTCCGCCGCGTCGCTCCAAGTCACGGTTATGCCCTTGGTGGCGGAAATGATGTAGGTATACATGTCGGTAAAGGCGGTCTGGTCATAGCCAAGCTCCTCGGCGGGTATCGTGGAGGCCAAATTGCTGGCAAACGCGGGAATCGCGCATACGCAGAGCGCGCAGGCAAGCATGAGGGCGATGAATTTCTTCATTTCGGGTTCATTCCTTTCTTTTGTCGCGGGGTCAGGCGTGCCCCGAAACTTGCATTGATTATAGTTGGTTACGACAGGATTGTCAACGCTTCGCACCGGGCATGGCGCGGCGGTCGCGTTTGTGGTAGAATAGAGCAAAGCCCGGGCGATCGCCCGGAGCCTATACTGTGGAGGGATGCGACCATGGCAAGCAAACGGGTCGGACTGGTCATCAAGGAGGCGCGGCTGGCCGCCGGGCTGACGCAGGCGAAGCTCGCCGCAAAGGTAAGCGGCGTCTCCTCCGATGAGATCAGCAAGGAGGAGCGCGGGGTCATCAACCTGACGGACGAGCAGCTCAAGCGCATTGCAAAGGCGCTGGACGTTACGCAGGCCTCGCTGCTGGACGCGCCCAAAAACAAGGCAAGCGGAACGAGCAGCAGCACCACGAGCAGCTCCACCAGCAGCATGAAGCTGACGGCCACGGAGAAATCGCTCGTCAAGGCCTACCGCGCCGCCGACAGCGATACCCGCAAGAAGGCCCTGAGCCTGCTCAAGGGAACATCGACCAGCTCCGGCGTGCTGGACGTGCTGGGCGACGTGCTGGGGAACATCATCAAGTAATTTGCCGGCAACGCAATGAGGGCGCGGCTGTTTGGCCGCGCCCCCTGCGTATCCATGTTTTGCTTACGCGCTCTTCATCATACGGAGCATCCGCTCGGCGCTGCGCTGCGCGCAGATGCGGCGGCAGCGGCTCGGTTTGCACGGCTTGGGCGCGCTGTGCTCGCTGTGGAGCGTCAGCTCCCTAGGCTGTATGGTCACGTCCTGCGCGAGGGCTTGCGTCATGTGAGTGAATTCGTGGAACATTTTCATAAGGTATTCATCCTTTCCGGGTCGTTCTGCCGGGCATTGCTTCACCCGACAATGGCATTGTAGCACTTAAAGTTTACTTTAAGTCAATAGGTTTATAGAAACTTTTCTATATTTTTTATAGAAAAGTTTCTATGCTGTGGAAATCGGCCTGAAATATAGCTTTTGGGGGCTCTGCGAAGCGGGGAGGGCCTTTGGGCTTCGCAACGCAAGAGGCGGACGCTTGCGCATCCGCCTCTCCGTGTATCTCTTTGTAAGCGCCTCGCTTACTTTTTCCGCTTGATTAGCGCGCCCAGCCCCAGCATGCTCAGCACATAGCCCAGCGGGGAGCACCCGCAGCCGATGGCCTTGCGGGCCTTGCGCGCGGTTTGGTTCTGGCCGAAGATCAGCATGACCAGCACTACCAGCACCACCCAGCCCAGCGGGGTCAGGCGCTCGACGCCTTCCGTGCGGGCGGTCTGCGTGACTGGCGCGGTCTGCGCGGGCTGCGTGAGGGTATCCATCACCTGATGGTACACGTCCGACCACGACGAGCCCTCGTCGGTCTGCGCGGCGGCGGTCTGGCCGAAGAGCCCGGTTACGGATACCGACGCGCCGTACTTCTCGCCCGCATAGGCGGCGTAGGCCGTAGCGTAGGCGGCAAAGGCCGCGTCATACTGCTGGCCGGCAAACTGGGACGCGAAGCCGGAGCTCACGCACAGGTCGTTCAGCTTGGCGGCGCCCAGCTTCCGCAGGGCGCTCTGTCCGGCGGTCACGGCATAGGCGTCCTCGCCCGCCGCGCCCAGCAGCAGCACGTCCTCGTCGCCCAGATTCGCGCGCGTGAAGAGCGCCTTGGCGTAATCCTGCGCGGTCTCGCCGTCCAAAAAGTCCACCGCGACCACATAGAGCTTGCCGTTGATCCCCGCGTCGTCCAGACGATCGGGCAGCTCGGTCAGGTCCTGCACGAGGCTCTCGCTCAGCACGCCGGCCGCATCGGTCACGGTGCCGGATACGTCCGGGTAGCGCGTGCGGGCCTGCGCGACCAGCGGCAGGGCGAGCACGAGCACAGCCGCAAGCACGGCCGCGGCGCGTAAAACAGTGTTTTTCATAGGCTCTCCTTCCTGCGGCACGCCGTTACTCAAACAGCGCGCAGGGCTTCGCCCCGCTCAGCTTGGCCAAAAAACCGCTGAACGCGTCGTCAAGCTGGGCGTTGTAAGCCTTTGCCGCTTCGTTGTAGGTGTTGATCTTGGGGCTGAGCAGCTCTTGGCGCAGGCTCTCGCTGAGGGTTTTGAGATACTGCACGTCGCGGCTGCTCGCGCGGAACGTCTCGCTCTGGCCGAGCTTCTGCGCCACGGCCTCCAGCTTGGCCTGCACGGCGTCCAGCGCCGCGCTCTTGGCCGATAGATCGGCGCTCCCGTCCCGCAGGGTGCGGCCCGCCGCTTGCAGGGCCTTCACGTCCGCGTCGCCGGAGAGGTGGCGGCCCGCCACCACGCTCAGGTTGAGCGCATCCGCGCCGCAGGTGTCCAGCGCGTCCAGCAGACCGTCGTCGCCGGTCAGGCAAGCCTCCACGGCTTTCCGCTCCCGCGCAAAGCCCGTGGACGCGCCGTATACCACGCCGAAAACCACCAGCGCGAGGGAGATCAACAGGCACACCCATACGGACAGCTTTGGTTTCATTGCGATGTTTCCGCCTTTCAGCCTTTGCAGGGACTCAGTTCTTCAGCTCAAGCAGCTTGCTTTTGAGCTGGCCCTCCATGGTGACGAGGGTCTTTTCGGCCTCGGCGCGCTTCTGGCGGCCCTCGGTCTGGATGCGCATGACCTCGTTGAGGGTATCGATCAGGCTCTGGTTGGTCTGCGTGAGCGTCTCGATATCGATGATGCCGCGCTCGGCCTCCTGAGCGGTCTGGATGGTGCCCATCTTGAGCTTCTCGGCGTTCTTTTGCAGCAGCTCGTTGGTCATGTTGGTCACGGCGGACTGGGCCTTGAGCGCGTCCTGACTGCGCTGCATGCCGAGGGCCAGCACCATCTGGCTCTTCCACAGGGGCAGCGTGTTGCTTAGCGTGCTTTGGATGCGCTCGACCAGCAGACTGTCGTTGTTTTGCAAAAGGCGGATCTGCGGGCCCATTTGCAGCGCCACCTGACGGGTGAGCTTGAGGTCGTGGAGCTTTTTTTCAAAGCGGTCGCAGTTGGTGCTCAGGTCGTTGGCGCGCTGCGCGTCCATGGAATCGCCGCTCTGGGTGGCCTTATCCTTGAGCTGCTGGAGCGTGGTGGTGCGCACCTCGTTCAGCTTCTCCTCGCCGGCGGCGATGTACATGGTCAGCTCGCGGAAATAGGAGGTGTTCATATCGTAAAGATGGTTGAACATGCTCACGTCCTTGAGCAGCGTAACCTGATAATTCTCCAGCGAGGTAGCGATGGAGTCCACGTTGACCTCCACCTTGTCGTACTTGCTCTTGATCTCGCTGATGTTACGGCGCGCGCCGCGGAACAGCCGCGCGATGCCCTTGGGCTCCTCCGCGTCGTCGTTAAAGCCCTTGATCTCGGTAACCAGCTTTACCAGCATATCGCCGACCTCGCCGGTCTCGTTGGTGCGCACGGTAGCCAGCGCGCTGTCGCTGAAGTCCGCGATCTTTTTTTGCGCGTCCGCGCCGAAGAGCAGCACGTGGTCGGGGTTGTTGATATCAATTTTGCCCACGAACTGCTGGATGGACTGCTTTTCCGCCTCGGTGAATGTGGACATGTCGATGTCCCTCACGGTCGTGGCGACGGCCTTGGGCGCGACGGGAGCCTCCATGGCGGCGACGGCGTCCTCCAAAACGGCCTTGTCCTGCGCCATGGACTGATGATCCAGCGTCAGCAGGGGCGCGGCGGCGGTAGCCTGCGTGGTCTGCGCGACGGCCTGCTGCACTCCCTCCACGGCGGTCTGCGCGGCCTGCGCCACGGGCTGGGCGCTTTGCAGCGTCTGGGCAAGCTGTTCTACGGGGGCTTCCGGCGCGGGGGCGGCGGGGGTTTGCAGGGTGGGGATCTCCGGCAGTGTGTTCTGGTTTTCAGTCATGGGGGGAAGCCTCCTTATGTATTGTGGATCGCATCTCGTATGTGCGCGTTGTGCGGACTATTTCTGCTCCTGCCGGGCGACGGCCTCGCCGCCGGCAAAGAAGCTCTCGGTATGGAGGGTGGGCACTTGGGATACATGGCTCTGCGCCTGCGTCTGCGCGGTCTGCACAGCCTGCCCCACGCTGGTCTGCTGGCCAGTGTGCCACTGGCTGGGATCGTAAGCGGGCGCGGGCTGCGCGGTTTGCAGGGTGGGCGCGGTGCGGGCGGCGGGGGCCGCCTGCGCGCGGTTCTGCACGGCCGCGTTCACGGCGGCGGCCTGCTGGGCGCTCGCCTTGGCCAGATCCAGATCGCTCTGCGTCAGGCCGTCGCGCTTGAGCATCTGCTCCAGCACATCGATATCGGTGGTGATATCCAGCACATCGTCCTTGTACAGGTTGTCCAGCTGCTTTTGGCAGCCGGTCAGCACAACGCCCAGCGCGTTGTCTATGCGCTTGCGGGCGGCGGCGGTATCCTCGCCGGAGAGGTTGCGCTCGCCCAGCACGCGGTAGCCCTTGACCATCTTGAGCGTGGTGGGCAGATAGTAATCCATAAACTTGCGGATCTGCGGGGCCTTGGCAGGCTTATCGTACACCGCGCGGAAGAGCTGGGAGCAGAGCGTCTCCAGCTTGTTCAGCTTTTCGGTCAGCGCCTGATCGGGGATGAGTGCGTTTTCGGTGCGGATTTCGGTAATCATCTCGCGGCCCTTTTGCAGCAGCGCGTCCACATCGGGGTTGCCGGTATCCTGCGCCACGTTGGCAAGGCTTTCCGGCTCCTCCTGCGCCTTTTTATCGGCGGGGGTGGACAGGTCGAGGCCCTGCGCCATCACCTTGATGATCGCGCCAAACAGCACGGCCAGCACGCCCGCGAGGATGAACCCGCCCACCATGGTGGGGCTGAAAATCACGCAGTACAGCGCAAACACAATGCCAAACGTAAGAATGCCTTGGCTGAGGCCGGATTTCTTTTTCTTTTGGGTCTTTGGGGTGCCTTGGGTGCCCTTGCTCATGGCGGTTGCTCCTTTATCTGTTCCCTCGCGCTCCCGCGCGACAGCGCCTTGCGACAACTCTTAGTATACCATAAACCGGGGGCCTTGAAAAGCACCCGCGCGCGAAACCAGCTAAAGAGTTGCTGAAAGCAGCGTTAGAAATAGATTAAGGAACGGTACGAAAACGGCTGTGACAGAAAACGGTTTCTGTCAATCGCCGCACGGCGCGAGGCAATCCGTCGGCACAAACGCGCATACAGGTTCCGCGCCCTCGCCCAGCAGCACGCACGCCCACGCGTCGTTTGTGCGGCAGAGCAGCCGCACCTCGTCGCCCGCGCGGAGCTGCGCCAGAACCTCGGACGCGTCGTCGTGCACGGCGTAGGCCGGGGTATCGCGCCGCACCGCGATCCGGCTGGACACGGCGGGCCCGACGCGCGTCAGCTCGTCCTTGGGCAGCCAGCCCAGCAGCCCTCTCCAGCCGAGGATATCTGCCCTTGCGCGGACATAGTACCACTCGTCGCCCATTGTGCCGAGCACGGTGACCCGCTCGCCGCCGCTCAGGGCCGCGCCGGTAGCGGAGCGCCCGGACGAATACGCGCGCAGAACGGCGCCCTTCCGCAGCGTGGCGGCGGGCGGCAGATAGCCCACATCGCTGATGATCTGCACGACGTCGGAAAACGCGGTCTGCTCGCGCAGATAGTCGGCCATCATGTAGCCGCACAGGTCGCCGATGCGCACGAAGCGCCAGCCCGCGGTCGGGCGCGCCTCAAAGAGCGCCAGCGCGCGCACGCCGCTGTAATACCGCCCAAGGCTTGCCGCGCCCTGGTCCGGCCCCTCCCGCAGGTTGAGGCGATCCGCCGGGTCGGGGTTGAGCACGGTGAGGGCGCGGCGCGTGCGGGGCAGCTCCTCATAGCCGTCCTCGCACTGGTTGACGCACACGGCCTCCATAAAGCCCGTCTTGCCCGCGCCGCTCTCCACCATCAGCCAGCCGTCCGGCAAGGCGGCGAGCACGCGCACCAGATCGCTGACCTCCGTGGAGTGGACGCTGACAACCTGCGCGTCCGTGCGGGGCTGGGCGTACAGGGACGCGTGGTCCGTCTCGCTCAGCTCCCACACCATGCCGGAGGGCGGGCGGCGGGTGACCTCCCTCCGCGCCGCGCCAAAGGCGAGCGCGTCGTCCGCGATGTACCCGGTCAGCGCGCCGACGCGCACGCGCGTCCAGCCCGCGTCGGCAGGCTCCAGCGCGGTCGCCTCCGCCCCCGCGAACACCCACGCGACGGGCTTCCCGTTCGGCTGATCGTACAGCGGCCGGTCGGGCGCTTGGCCGATATTCTCGCCCAGCGCCGCGTCGGGACGGACGAGCGCCTCCGCAACGGCCATCGCGTCCGGCGCGCCAAGCGCGGCGGCCTCGTCCAGCGTAACGGGGAGCGCGTCCGCATCGAAGGCTTCGAGCGTGAGCGCAAACAAGGAGGCGGAGAGCACGGCAGCCCTCAGGCCGCCGTCGGCGGTCGTCTCGCTGTACCGCAGGCGGTTGTCCTGCTCAAAATCAACGCGCAGGCCGGAGCCGTCCGCGCGGTCGCACACATAGCCGCAAAAGGCGAACGCGCCCGTCGCGTCCGCGCGGAAATCGTAACGCTCCACGGAGCCGTCCGCGCCGTAATAGCACAGCGAGAGGCTGTTCTTGTCCGCGGGGCTGACGGAGGGCGGGTCGCCCCGGCGCACGGCTGTGCGCGCGATGGTCTCCGTTTCCCACACGCCGCCGCGCTGGCGCGCGACAAGCAGGATGTTCTCGCCGTCCTTGGTCAGTATATCAAAGCGGATGGGCACGGCGGCGTTGGTCACCACCGCGCCTCCGCCGCTGAGATAGCCCGTCCAGTCCCCGGTAAGCGGGGCGGGCGTGGCCAGCGGCAGGCCGAGCGGCTCGGCTGTGGGCGTTCCTGTGGGCAGCTGCTCCTCGTCGCCAAAATCCCACTGCGACCAGTCCGGGGGCTCGGCGGTCGAGGCCGTTTCGGCCAGCGCGGCGGTCGCGGCGAGGCAGAGCAAGCAGAGCAGCAGGGCGCATACGCGTTTCATGGCATGTCCTCCTTGGCGGTTGTTCGTTGATGCAACGAACGGGCGCGGAAAAATCTTCCGTCGCCGCGCGCGACTGCCGCGTTCAAGCCGCCAACAGCGCGGAGGGCGGGAATCGCCGCCGGGCGACGGCAGCGCCCCCGCATCCCGCGCGGCGGCCCCTCCGGAAAGCGAACCGGAGCGTCGCCGCACGCGGCGGGCAACGCTCCGGCAAGGGCTTGACGATGGCTGTCGGATAACCCCGTGAGGGGCTTGGGGAGCCGCGCTCCCCAAATAGTTGGCTACCGCCTTTCGGCCCGGCTGGAAAGCCCCTCTTTACGGCTCTACCCAGCCCCGCGCCCTTTCCACCGCGCGATGCCAGCCGTACAGCGCCAAGTCCCGATCCGCCGTGTTCATGCGCGGGGTGAATGTGAGGTCCGGCTTTACCATGGCGGCGGCCTCCTCCTTGCTGGCGTAGAGGCCCACGCCCAGCCCGGCCAGCAGCGCCGCGCCCAGCGCGGTCGTTTCCAGCACCTCCGGGCGCACGATGGGCACGCCCAGCATATCGGCCTGAAACTGCATCATAAACCCGTTTGCGCTCGCGCCGCCATCCACCTGCATGTGGGTGGGGGTGGCCCCGCAATCCGCCACCATGGCGGCATACAGGTCGTAGCTCTGGTAACAGATAGCCTCCAGCGCCGCGCGCACGATCTGCGCCCGGCCCGTGCCGCGCGTCATGCCCACGATGGTCCCGCGGCTGTACATATCCCAGTAGGGCGCGCCCAGCCCCGTGAACGCGGGCACGAGGAACACCCCGGCCGTATCCGGGATGGACTCGGCGATGGCCTCGGTCTCGGCGGCGGTGGCGATGAGCTTCATTTCGTCGCGGAGCCATTGCACGGTGGCCCCGCCCATAAACACGCTGCCCTCCAGTGCGTAGGTCGGCCGACCGTTCAGCCGCCACGCCATGGTGGTGAGCAGGCCGTTGCGGCTCTGGATGGGCGTATCGCCCGTGTTCATGAGCATAAAGCAGCCGGTGCCGTAGGTGTTTTTGACCATGCCGGGGTTGAAGCACGCCTGCCCGAACAGCGACGCGTGCTGGTCGCCCGCCATGGCCGCCACGGGAATGGGCCTGCCGAGGATCTCCGTGCGCAGAACGCCGATCACCTGCGCGCTGTCCACCACTTGGGGCAGCACGGCGCGCGGGATGCCAAGCATTTGCAGCAGCTCGTCGTCCCATTGCTGGGTGTGAATGTTAAACAGCATGGTGCGCGCGGCGTTGGTCGCGTCGGTCACGTGCGGGCGGCCCTCCGCCAGATGCCACGCGAGGTAGCTGTCCACCGTGCCGAAGCACAGCTCGCCGCGCTCGGCGCGCTCGCGCAGGTTGAGCGTATCCAGAAGCCACGCCAGCTTGGTGCCGCTGAAGTACGCGTCCGGCACAAGCCCTGTCTTTTGGCGGATGAGCTCCGCCTTGCCCTCGGCCTCCAGCCGCTCGATGTACGGGGCGGTGCGGCGGCATTGCCACACGATGGCGTTGTACACGCAGCGGCCCGTGTCGCGCTCCCAGAGCAGGGTGGTCTCGCGCTGGTTGGTCAGGCCGATGGCGGCGACGTCCTTGACGTCCACGCCGCTGAGGGCTACGGCCTTTTGCAGCGCGGCGATCTGCGTATTGAGGATATCCTCCGGGTCGTGCTCCACCCAGCCGGGCTGCGGGTAATGCTGCTTGAACTCGATGTTGTGCGCGGCAAGCGCGCGGCCCTGCAGATCAAACACGACGGCGCGGCTGCTGGTCGTGCCCTGATCCTGCGCCACCAGAACGGGGTTGGACATACGGTTGCCTCCTTTGTGAACGCTTATTGGAACAGCTCTTCCTTCCTGCGCTCCATTTCCGGCTCGCGGGACAGATAGCTGTCGATATCGCTTACGTTGGGCGCGCGCTCGATGCGCAGCTCCCTATCGGCAAACACGCGCTTGCTGATGGCTCCCGCACCGCAGGCGAGGATGGAGCCGATCTCCTCCATGATGTCCACGTTGTACAGGCATTCGAGGCCGGGCTTGGCGTAGCCCACGTTCTGCTGCTGCCCCGCCATGTACTTTTGCCGATACAGGTAGTACGGGCCCATGCCCAGCGCGGCGGCGGTCTGCCCGCCAAGGGCGACCATGCGCGCGGCGGTATCGCCGTCCGGCAGGGGCGCGTGCTCCAAATCAAGGCGGCTGGTGCGCTTGATGGCGAGGGTATGCACGGTGAGGCTATCCGGCGCGAGGGAGGAAATTTCCTCCATTGTGTGGGCAAAGTCGGATACATCCTCCCCCGGCAGCCCGGCGATGACGTCCATGTTGATATCCGCAAGTCCGGCCTCGCGCGCCATGGCGAACGCCTCCACGGTCTGCGCGGCGGTATGGTCGCGCCCGATGGCGCGCAGGGTGCGATCCACCATCGTTTGCGGGTTCACGCTGATGCGGCCCGCCCCGTGCGCGCGGATGCTCTCCAGCTTGCGCCGGGTGAGGGTATCGGGCCGGCCCGCCTCCACGGTAAACTCCATGGGGCCGGGAAACAGGCGGCTGAGCTCATCCAGCAGGAGGTCCAGCTGCGCCTCGTCCAGCGCGGTGGGCGTGCCGCCGCCCACGTACAGGCAGCGCAGGCGCAGGCCGCGCTTGTCCATCAGGCGGCGGGTCGCTTGCAGCTCGCGCGTCAGCGCCAGCAGGTACGGGCCGACGCGCCTGCCATCGCCCACGGCCGCGCCGGGGAACGAGCAGTACGCGCACCGCGTGCGGCAGAAGGGAATGCTCACGTACACGTCCGCGTCGCCCTCGCGGGGCAGGGGCAGCGCCCTCTGCCGCTCCACAATGCGCGCGAGCAGCTCGGCCTTTTGCGGGCTTACGTCAAAAATGTTGATCAGGCGCGCCTTGGCCTCGTCCGGCGTTTCGCCGCGCGCGATGCCCTCGTGCAGCAGCCGCGTCGGGCGAATGCCCGTCAGCGAGCCCCACGGCGGCCGCAGCCCGGTGCGCTCCCGGCAGAAATGGTATAGCGTCAGCTTACACAGCCGCTTGCGCAGGCGCTTGTACAGCAGCGGCCCGTGCTCGCCCGCCACGTCGGGGACGGGCGCGGTTTCCGTGCGCGTCTCGCCGTTCCATGTGTACCGGCAGCGCCAGACCCCGTTCTCCCGCGCGAGAGAAAGCGCGATCTCCTCAGGGCCTTTGGCCCCTTCGGGGCTTTTGTCGCCTTCGGCGGCCCCTTCGGGGCTTTTCTCGCCTTCGGCGGCCCCTTCGGGGCTTTTGTCGCCTTTGGCACACGCGTGCGCGGCCCCTACGCCGGGGAGGGCTTGCGGATCGTCCGTCTCCTCGCCGGGGACGCAGACCACGCGCAGCGTCAGCGGGGCGTAGAACAGGCGCAGCACCTCGGCCAGCTCGCCCGCCAGCTTGGGCAGCGGCGTGTACAGCACCGCGTTCAGCGGGCGCGTCACGCGTCGGCCTCCCGTCCGGTCATTGTCTGCGGGCCGTGGCCGGGGTAGGCGACCATGCGCGGGCTCAGGTGAATGAGCTTGCGCAGGCTCTCCTTGAGCTCGTGAAAGCTCCCCGTGGGCAGATCGTACCGGCCGTAGCCGCCGTCAAAGAGGGTATCGCCGCAGAGCAGGCCCGCGCCGTCCGGCAGCAAATAGCACACGCCGCCGCCTGTGTGGCCGGGCGTATGCAGCACCGTAACGGGAATGCCCGCCAGCTCCGCGTGATCCTCCTCGCCGTGAAAGAGCGTAGGCGGCGTGCGCGCGACGACGACCATGCCGGCCGCGTCCGGCTCCAGCGCGGCGGACGCGTTGGTCTGCGGGTCGGTCAGCTTGGGCGCGTCGGCCTCGTGCACGTACAGCGGGATGCGGTATCGCTCGCACAGCGCGTCCGCCGCGCCAAAGTGATCGTAATGCCCGTGCGTCAGCAGCACGGCCACGGGCCTGCGCTCCCCCAGCGCGGCGGCGATGCGCCCCGGCTCCGCGCCGGGATCGACAATGAACGCCTCGTTGGTCCGGGCGTTGCTGACGAGATAGCAGTTCATTTGGTACGGGCCGACCTGTACGGCCTCGACACGGATGGAATCAGGGTTCATGCTTGCACTTCCTCTTTCCTGTCAAAGGAGCCTGCGCGAGTCCAAAATCAGCGTCACAGGCCCGTCGTTGACAAGGCTTACCTTCATGTGGGCGCCAAAGACGCCCTGCCGCACGTTCAGGCCCATGGCGCGCCACGCGGCCAGCAGGCCCTCGTAGCGGGCGTTGGCCACCGCGGGGGCCTCGGCGGCGGTAAAGCTGGGCCTGCGGCCGCCCCGCGCGTCGCCCAGCAATGTAAACTGGCTCACGCATAGGATGCTGCCGCCCGTCTCCAGCACGGAGCGGTTCATCTTGCCCTGTTCGTCCTCAAAGATGCGCAGGTTGGGCGTTTTATCGCGGATATAGGCAAAATCGGCGTCCGTATCGCCCTGCTGCACGCCCAGCAGCACCAGCAGGCCGGGGCCGATCTCCCCCGCCGTGGCGCCGTCCACGGCCACGGCGGCCTCGGCGACGCGCTGAATGACCGCGCGCATGGCATCGCCCTCCTTTGCTCAGGTGGTGCTGCGGTAGCACTCGATGATATCCGAGCGCTTTTGCAGCTGCTTAAACACGTTTTCCAGCTCCTCGCGGCTTTTGACCTGCAGCACCATGGTGATGTTGCTGGTCTTGCGCTTATCATCCCGCTTGGCGGAGAGCGCCATGATGGGCACATCCAGATTGCTGATGCACATGGCGATCTCGCCCAGCAGGCTCACGTGGTCGTAGGCGATCACGTTGACGCTGGCGTTGAAGGAGCCGCCGCTGGTATCGGCCCAGCTGACCTCGATCATACGCTCCTGCTCGCTGCTGGACGCGTTGGGGCAATCCGCCTTGTGTACGGTCACGCCGCGCCCGCGCGTGATGTAGCCCACAATCTCGTCGCCCGGCACGGGGTTGCAGCAATGCGCAAAGCGCACCAGCATGCCGCTTTCGCCCTTGACGTACACGCCGTGGGTCGGCTTGCCCTGCTGCTTTTGCACCTCCTGCGGGGTGACCTCCGGGATTTTGGGCAGCGCGGGGGCCTCCTGCTTGCGCTGCTCATCCAGCAGGCGGCTGATGACATACGCGGCCGCGATGC
>CAYOYK010000038.1:0-23364 GCA_964408185.1 uncultured Oscillospiraceae bacterium
CCAATCGAGGGCCCCGCAGGGCCACCATGCCTGCATGCCGTCCCTGACACAGGAACAAGTCAACAAGCGCGGGGCAGCAGTTCGGCCAACCCCGGCACCGCAGGCGTGCAAACAGCCTAAGCCAAGCCCTCTGGGCGATCGCTTGTAGCACAAGATGGGCGTGCTGGCCCATCGATCGGCCTCAATCACGCTGTTTCTTTTGGTTACTTTTCTTTTCAGCTGAAAAGAAAAGTGACGAACCCCATCCCGCAGGGTGGGGCACCGTACCCGCGCCCGCAGGCGCGAAACCCCCGCGCCCGCAGGCGCGGCCCCCCTTGGCGCGCCGCGCAGGCCGAAGCGCACGCGGCCCGCAGGCCGCCCCCTGTCGCGCGCCCGCGCATGCCCGCGCACGCGCCCCCCTCTTGGGGTGGGAACCCCAACCTACTTGCGAAAGCTCTTCCCTTTGGGCACCACCGCGGCAATCACCTCGCCCACGCCGCTTGCGCCCGCCTCGCCGCGAATCCCCGCAAGGATGCCGTCCGCCACCGCGTCGTCCATGGCCGTCCAGCTGGTGCAAAGCAGTCCGCCCAGCTTGCCCGGCCAGCCGAAGTGCTTGCCAAGGTAGATGTCCTCCAGCGCATGCAGCCAAAAGTGCTGCGCGTTGGCGGCAATGTGGAAGAACGACGGCACCACAAAGAACCCGGCCTTCATAAACTGCTCGATGGAGGGGTAGCCGTGGCTGTGCTGATCGTAATGCCAATCGTTGATGATGATATCGCGCGGCACAAGCTCCTCCATGTCAAACGCGGGATAGGTGCCAAAGCGATCGGCCTCCCACATGGAGTAGCCCAGCTCCTTGGCGTTGAGCAGGCGGTCGCCCCAGATCATCATGTCGAGGCCCTTTTCCTTCAGGTGATCGTAGAGCCTGCGCACGGTGCGGGCATAAAGCAGCGCGGGATCCTGCCCCTTGCAGCGCGGGCACTCGGCCACCTCAAACAGCTCGTCCATGCCGCAATGGAACGCGTCGGCCTCGCACGCCTCGGCCATGTCGTCGATCATGGGAAGGATGTACTGCCAGACGTCCTCGTTGGAGGCGCACCAGCTATGCAGCATAAAGTCCGGCCATTCCGCGTCCACATGCACGTCCGGGGTCTCCAGCAGCTCCGGGTGCGCCACGAACAGCGGATAGGGCTTGGCGTAGCGCACGCTCTGATGGCTGAGGCAGGGCAGCAGCGGCACGACGCGGATGCCGCGCGCGTGGCAGGCCCGCGCGATGCGCCGCAGGTCGTCGCAGGTCACGGTTCCCGTGGCGTACTCCGGGAAACAGCGGAACGCGTACCGGGCCTCCAGCACCAGCGTGTTGAAGCCCATCGGCGCAAGCCCTTCCTCGATGAGCCGGAGCAGCGCGTCCACGCCCTCGTGCTTGGCCAGAATGGTATGGAACCCCACAAAGGGCACGTTGCGGTCAAACAATGACAAAACCCCCTTCTCGTATGAAAATGCGCACGATCTGTGCTTTCATTCTCGCACGGGAAGGGGGTGATTGTCAAGGCAAACAAGTCCGTTCGCCCTCGATGGGCAGGGCGCCGCGTCACCACTCCGGCGGCGCGTACAGCGTCAGCACGCCCGACGCGCGGGTCTTGGCAAGATCGATCAGGCGCTGGTTCCTGCTGCCGCAATAAAGCAGCTCCAGCGAGCGCTGCGCCAGCACAAACGGGCCGTCCACCAGCACGTCGGTCTGGGCCAGCAGCGCGTCGATATCGGGGTCGTGCCTGTCCAGCAGCTGCTCGTAGAGGTAGCCCGTAAACGTCCACACATTCAGGCCGAGGGCGTGGGCGCGGCGGGCCAGCTCCGCGCAGGGGCCGGGCTGCTCCATGGGGTCGCCGCCGGTGAGCGTGATCCCGTCCAGCAGCGGGTTGCCGGTAAACTTGGCGGTCACCTCGTCCAGCGTCATCAGCCTGCCGCCGGCGGGATCGTGGCTCTGCGGGTTGTGGCAGCCCTCGCAATGGTGCGGGCAGCCCTGCGTAAAGATCGCCGCGCGGTAGCCCGGCCCGTCCACGATGGAATCGGTCTCAATGCCAAAGATGCGGATGGTTTCATCAGCCATGGGAACGCCTTCTTTCGAGTTTTGGTCATGCCCAGCCGAGCAGGAGCCCGGCCTGATACAGCAGCGTACACAGCGTCCACGCCAGCAGGGTGTGCGCCAGCGCGACGGCGGCGGCCCAGCGCGCGCCGCCCAGCTCCCGGCGGATGGCGGCCAGCGCGGCGGCGCAGGGCGGATAGAGCAGTGTGAACGCCATAAAGCAGGCCGCGCTCAGCGGCGATGGGAACGCCGCCCCTTGGCCGGAGGCCGAGAGCACCGCGAGCGCGCCGGGGATGTTCTCCTTGGCCAGCAGCCCCATGAGCAGCGCCGCCACGGCGCGCGCGTCGCCGATCCCGGCGGGGCGCAGCAGCGGCGCGAGCGCTCCGGCCAGCAGGCCGAGCAGGCTGCCCTCCAGCCCCGTCGCGGGGGCGAGCGCGGGCGTGTACGCCCGCAGAAACCATACGGCCAGCGACGCGAGCAGCACCACCGTCAGCGCCCTGCGGATAAAATCCCGCATGCGCTCGCCCACCTGCCGCAGCACGCCCAGCAGCGTGGGCGCGCGATACTCCGGCAGCTCCAGCAGAAAGGGCTCGTCGCCGCCATGCAGGGGCGTATGCCGCGCGGCGCGGCCCGCCAGCGCCGCCAGCAGCACCCCCAGCGCGTACACGCCGCCCGCGACGGCCTCCGCGTGACCGGGCCAGACCGTTCCGGCCAGCAGCGCGTAGAGCGGCGCCTTGGCCCCGCAGCTCATCAGCGGCGTCAGCAGCACCGTCAGCCGCCGGTCCCTCGGCGAGGCGAGGCAGCGGGCGTTCATCACGGCGGGCACGGTGCAGCCGAAACCCAGCAGCAGCGGGATAAACGCGCGTCCGTTCAGGCCGAGCCAGCGCAGGGGCTTATCCATCAAAAACGCGGCGCGGGCCATATAGCCGCTGTCCTCCAGCAGGGCCAGCAGCGTGAACAGCAGCGCGAGCGTGGGCAGGAACGCCAGCACGCCGCTCACGCCCCGGTACGCGCCGTCCAGCAGCAGCCCGCGCACCCACGGCGACGCGCCCCCGCGCAGCAGCCCCGCCGCCAGCAAAGCGCGGCCGTTTTCCAGCCAGCCGCCCAGCGCAGCCGATACCCTCGCGCCCAGCGGGCCGAAGGCCAAGTGGAACACCAGCCACAGCGCCAGCGCCAGCAGCGGAAGCGCCCAGAAGCGGTGCAGCAGGACGCGGTCAATGCGCTCGCTGCGCCCGGCTCGCCGCGACGCGCCCCTATGCAGGCACGCGCAAAGGATGGTCTCCACGCGGGCGTACCGCTCGCGGATGGCCGCCGGGGCGCAGTCCGGCCCTTGCGCGGCACGCGCCGCGCCGCCCCACGGGGCGGGAGCTGCGCTCGCGGAGGGGGGCATTTCGCCCGACGGGGCGGTACCCGCGCTTACGGAGGATGCCATAGCGTCCGACGTGATGGAACCCGCGCTTGCGGAGGGAGCCATAGCGCCCGCCGGGGCGGTACTTGCGCTTGCGGAGGGCTTCCCAACTATGCTCGCGTTGGACGGCTGATGCGAGGGCTTTTCGGTTGGGGCGTGGGAATATGCCCGCCCCTCGGCAGCACCCGCGGAGAACGCGCGCCCTTGCGCGGCACGCGCCGCGCCGCTTGATGGGGCGGGAGCAGCGCTTGCGGAGGGAGCCATAGCGCCCGACGGGGCGGTACCCGCGCTCGCGGAGGGAGCCATAGTGCCCGCCGGGGCGGTACCCGCGCTTGCGGAGGAAGCCATAGCGCCTGCCGCAGCGGTACCCGCGCTCGCGGAGGGAGCGTGCGCATGCGCCGCCCTGTTCTCCGCCGCGCGCTTCGCCGCGCGAATCAGCGCGTCCAGCCCCGCGCCTGTGCGCGCGCTGATGGGCACGATCGGCGCGCCGATCAGCCGCGAGAGCGCGGGCAGATCGTATCGGTCGCCACGGCGGGCGGACTCGTCCATCAGGTTGAGGGCCAGCACGATGGGGCGGCCAAGCTCCAGCAGCTCCAGCGCGAGGTACAGGCCGCGCTCCGGCGCGGTAGCATCCACAACGGCCACGAGCGCGTCCGCCCGCCCGGAGAGCAGAAAGTCGCGCGCCGCCGCTTCCTCGGCGGAGCGAGGCGCGAGCGAGTACGCGCCGGGCAGATCGGCAACGGCAATATCCGCGAAGGGGGCGGGCATTTCGCCCAGCCGACACGTCACGGTCACGCCGGGCCAGTTGCCCGCGGGCTGCTCCGCGCCCGTCAGGCGGCCGAACAGCGTGGACTTGCCGCAGTTGGGCGGGCCCGCCAGCGCCAGCAGCAGGCTCAAACGCGCCCTCCTTCGGGCGGCGCGAGGGCAACGTGCGACGCGTCCGCCCGTCGCAGCGCCAGCGTGCAGCCGCGCGCCCGCACCAGCAGCGGGTCGCCAAACGGCGCGGCCCGCAGCATCGCGGCGCGCGTGCCGGGGATCAGCCCCAGCTCCAGCAGGCGGCGGCACAGCTCGCCCTCGCCCGTCAGCTCCGCCACAAGCGCCTCTTGGCCCGGTTTGAGATCTGCCAGCGTCCTTGGAGCAGTCACGGCGCGCCCTCCCATCCGGCGGGTCGGCCCGCCATGGGAGAATATGCGCCGCGCCGCGCAATCAGTCCGGGGAATCCGGCGGCGCGTCTGTATTGCGCCATTGGGCGACCTCGCGCTCTATCAGCTCCGCCGCCACCCCCACGCCGTTTTCCAGCCGCAGGCGCGAGGCGAGTTCGGCCGCCGCCACGCGGTAGCTGGGCACGGAGACAAGGTCGCGCAGAGCCCGCGTCAGCTTGCCCACGGTCAGGCGCTCGCGCGGGATGGGCATGGGGCCCAGCCCCAGCATGCGCACGCGCATCGCCCAAAAGGTTTGATCGCCGCCAAAGGGGATGACCAGCGTGGGCAGCTCGGCCAGCAGACCCGCCACCGTGGTGCCGGAGCCGCCGTGATGCACCACCGCCGCCACCTGCCGGAACAGCCACGTATGCGGCACAAAGCCCGTGACGTATACGTTCTCCTGCGCGGGAATCTCCACGCCGCCCCACCCCGCGCTGAGGATCGCCCGCACGCCCGCGCGGCGGATGGCCTCCAGCACGACGGACAGCGTTTGGCTCATGTCCCCGCTGAGCATTGAGCCGAAGCCGACGTAGATGGGCTTCTCGCCCGCCGCGAGGAACGCGGCCAAGCCGGGCTCCGGCGTAAAATCGGGGAGGGAATCATCCAGCCAGAAGCCCGTCATGTGGATGTTCGCGCCCCACTCGCGGGGCCGGGGCAGCAGCAGCGGGCTCATGGCGTAGAGCACGGGCACGGTATGGCCGTTCACCACGTAGCGCGGGTGCGCGGTCGGGCGGTGCCGTCTCATGCCCTGCTCCTGCCACCAGCCCCGGAGGTAAAGCGTCTCCAGCGTGCTGATGAGCAGGTACCCCAGCCGATAGCTGGCCAAGTTCCATGCGCGGCCCCACCGCTGGCCCGGCGCGGAGGCGATGGGCGTAACGGCGTTTGCGTCCATGGGGTAGTAATGCGTCTGGATGAACGGCACGTTCATTTTTTCGGCGATGGATTGCGGAATGCCGCCAAAGTAGGTGCTTACAATCACGTCCGCGCCCTCGCAGGCGGCGGTCATATCCCGCAAAAACGGGCGGATAATGGCCTTGAGCGTAACGCGCACCTCGCGCAGAAAGCTGACGCCCGGCAGGCCGGATTTCATCACGTTGCCCATAAAGGTGTGCGCGTCCGCGCACAGCGGCATAAAGCGGAAGCCCTCCGCCTCGATGGTCTGCCGAAAGTCCGCGAAGGCGCAAACGGTGACCTGATGCCCGCGGCGTTGCAGCTCGTGCCCCAAGCACATATGCGGCCTCACATCGCCCGTGGAGCCGATGGCAATCAGCGTAAAGCGCATCGGAGGCCCTCCTTCCTTTGGGGAATGATCGGTATCAGTATAGCGCAAAACGGAGGGCTTGGCAACGGCGGCGGAATGCCAATAAAGCCCCGCGCGATCGCTCGCGCGGGGCTTTGAGGGTGCTTCTTCACTCAAGGGCGGGGATGGCCGCGTCTACTGCTCCACCAACACATAGCCGCAGTCGTTGCAGATGCGCGCGTGCGCGCCGTTGAAATCGACCGTGGCGCTGAACGAGTGCAGCGTTTCAATTTCTTCGAGCGGATAGGCGTAGAGCATCATGCTCAGGTTGTCGTAGGACAGGTAGGTGGACGCGGCGCAGTCGGCTTGCAGCCCGCTGATCACATCCGCCCAATCGACCCACTGGCCGTCAAGCCGGATCAGGCTCTCTCCTTTGCCGATCTTTCCCACCGTCCAGCTTTTGATTTGATAGTCCTTGCTTGTCTCAAAGATGTTCTGGACCTCCATGTACTTTTTGTTAAAGTCCATGGTATAGGGAACTGCGTACTTTTGCCCGTCCGCCGAATCGACGCGCTGAACCTGAACAATGCTGATTCGGGAGCCGGCCGGAACCGCATAGTTATAATGGAGCGCAATTCGATGATAGCCGGCATACTGGAAGGTGGAGGTCACCATGTCCAGCATCACGCCGTCCATGGGAGAGGTCGCTTCGTCATCCAGCAGAAAGACGGCGATGCTCACGCTTGCGTTCATATCGGCCGTCAGCGCGCTGACATAGCTGAGCACGGAATCACGAGGGACCTGGTAGATGTTTGACAGCGCGGCGCTGTCGTCCATATGGACGGACTCGACCGCGGCCGCCGGCATGTACGAGTGATTCAAAATGTCAACCGTGCTGGTGCCCTTATTGATGTTTGTCGTGACAAAATCGAACGTTTCCGGGGCGAGGATCGTCTGGTCGTAGTAGGAAAGATAGAAATACCCGTCGTTGCCATAGTTGGTTCCCCAGCTGTTGCGCACGATCCACGCTCCGTCCTCCGGCGGCTGGTGCCCCTCCAGGAAATTGGTTGCGGCGTACGCATCGTCCCAGCCAACAATCGTGACCGCGTGATTGGGCGCGGCATATTGGCTATAGGTGTATTGCGCGTAGGTGTTGACGTTCATGTAGTCGGCTTTGCTGGCGCTTGTGACGCGCTTGATTTCATCCACATACTGGTCGTAATCCAAGCCGAATTCCGCAGCCTTCTCGCGGGCCAGCTCGATATCGACCTCCGTCTCCTCGGCCGGGGTCTGCTCCGCGGCGAGAGCGTCCTTGTTCTGCTCGTAAAACAGAAGGAGCTGCTCGTCCGTAAGCGGTGACAAATCCGTGCCTTGACTCGCGCCGATTACGCGCAGCGCAAAGACCAGCTGCTCGTCGCTCAGATCAGCCATGGTTTTTTCGCCTTCGTTCACGGCAATAAAGGCGTCCAGCGTCTCATCGGAAGTCTCAAAGCCCAGCGTCTTCAGCTTATCCCTGTAATAATTGCGCGTCGCCTCCGGATCCATCGCCTGATCCGTGTGATACGCGATGCTTACGCCGCGGCCCTTGAGGAGCTCGCTTTTGATCGCCTCTGTTCCGGCCGGATTGTACACGTAGTTCCCATCGGCGTCCCGCTGCGAGGGAGACGGCAAAATGGAGCTGTCCTCCAGTTCAAACGAATAGGCCAAGTGCATGTCTTCGGGCAATGTCCAGTCCGCCGCCGTTGAGTCGGTGCCGTCCGCCGCCTGATAGGGGCAAAAGGACTCCAGCATCGGCCCGACGCCGGCAGCAAAGATGCTTGCCGAATAGAACATATACCCGCCGTTGTTGTACCGCGCCGCTTGGCCTTCCTCCTCGTCGCGCTGGTACATGCCCTCTCCCGCCTGCGACGCCTCGTTGGCATAGGGGTATTCGCCGTCTGGATAATCGGACAGGAGCGGCATATGGCCCGACGCAAACCAAGCAAGGTGCTTTTCCGACAGATCCATTACTCGGCCATACCGGCTGAAAAACCCGTCCACCGTCAGGTTCAGCTCGGACAGGATGCTGGTTTCGCACGCGCTGATCGAGGCGAAGCCCCAGCAGGTGCCCCAGTTGCCTTGACTGCGGATCGGCGGCACAACGCCCGTATCGCGCAGGTCAAATTGAGCGGGCATGGCTTTTACCGTGCTTGTCCACTCCCCCTCTTGGCTCACAGCTAAAGTAACATCGCCTTTTTTCACAGCGCAGAGCGCATCCTCCGACATCTCCGCCTGAAGCACGGCAAGCATGTCGCCCTCCGCCGATGCGCCCTCCGCCGATGCGGCAACCGCCGCAAAGCAAACGAGCAGAGCCATCAGCAGCGACGTCAGTTGGCGAATCCTCGCTTTGGTTTTCATGGCTTCATCCTCCTGTGTTCATATTATCCTTTAGCTGTGCAAGGAATACAATTTCACTTGATGCAATGGGCGCTCCCGCGCCTGTGATTTCCCGCGTGAGGCAACGATAAGGAACGTGGGCGCGCAACGCTGTGCGCCCACGTTTGATGGCATGCGTTTACTTTTTTTGCAGCGCGAACGTCACCGTTCCGCCCTCGGCGGGCAGCGTGTAGACCGTATCGTCGCCTTCGTACCCCTCCGGAGCCGCCAACAGATGGATCTCGTACTCCTGCGGCGTCAGATCCAGCGATACCCTTCCCTTGGCGTCCGTCTTTTCCACGCGGCAGGTGAGCTCGTCGCAGATCTGAACCATAGCGTTTTCAAGGCCCTGCCCGTCTTCGTCCGTTACCAGAATCACGTATTTCCCGTCGCTGGGCTCCGCTTCGTCGCCGGAGTCCTGCGCCGCGGCCTCCGCTTTCGGCGAGCCGTCCGAGTACTGCCATTTCAAAAGGTTTTCGGGGCTGGTCGACCCTACCATCTCGTTAAAGTAGGAAATATACGCGTCCACTTCTTCTTCGGACTGGAAGAACAGGAAGAGTCCGATTCCCTGCGGAGCAGAATCCTCAAGCACACTGGGGCACACCACAACCAACGTGCCCGGCATTGCCTTCGCGGCTTGCACGTCTCTGCTGAAGCTCAGCAGATATCCCAGCTCATCCTTTTCGCAGGCGGAGAGCATCGTGACGTCGTTATTGATTTTGACATACGCAAGAGCGTCGTTGATGTCTTTGCCGAGGCGGACACGCAGCGTCAGGGTATCGCCCGTCAGGAGGGAAGCTTGAAGGGCGAGCTCTCCGTTGCTTTCTCTCAGAAAGTCAATCGATTTCATTTCGCCGTCAGCGATTTCGATCGCGCCGTCGCCTTCCTCCAGCCTTTCCGGGCGAGAGGCCTTTATGTCCGTGTCCAGCGCGGAGATTTCCTCGGCCGTGCCAACCTTCATGTTGCGAAGCGCCGCGTAGAGAGGCGCCTCCGAGTAAAGGCTGTTCACGCAGATAAATGTGACGCGGTATGTGCCCGCCTTGTCAAACGGGATATACGTCGTCGTCCAGTCTGCCGCATCCTTATACAGCATCACCGGTTTGTCGTCCACATCCACATACAGCGCGTTGCCTTCAAAGGCGAGGTCCGTCTTGCAATCGAAGATCAGCCCCTCGCCCTCCTTCGCGTCGACGTCCACCGTCAAAACCGCTTGGGAATACTTTTGCTGACTGTTGCCGGCCTCCACGCCCACGCCGTCGGCCGCAGGCACGAAGGGCCAATCGGAAGCGTCGTTGGACGGAATCCATGTGATCGCGTCGCCCGTCCATCCCAGCGCGGCGGCCAAGGCGTCCTCCGCGGGCTGCTCCACCGTGGGCGGAACCGAGGGAAGCCGATCCAGCAGCACCGGCGCCGAGTAGTCATCCGCCGTGTAAACCGAGAAAAGACGAACAAATAGGTCCTTGTCCGGCACCGAGCCCGTTTCCGCATAACAGCAGATCCCGTTGCGGTCAATAATTACCGTAGCCGGCACCGCGTCAAAGGAGAACCGCGTGTACAGGTCGACCCCCATGCCCATGGGGATGGACTCCACGCCCACCTCTTTTTGGAACGCCAGCACGGTTTCGTCCGTGTCCTCGTCCCAGCTGCTCAACGCGATGAGCGCAACGTCGTCGGCCATTTCCAAATAGGCCTGCTGCAGCGCGGGGAACTCCCTCCTGCAGGGCGTGCAATAGGTCGCTCAGAAGTTCAGCACGACGACCTTTTTTTCCGCCAGCAGGCCGTACAGCGACACCTCCGTGCCGTCTGCGAGCGTGAGCGAAAAGTCGTCCACCTTGTCGCCCAACTGATACCCGCTGTCCTCAGCGATCGCGGCTGTGCCGATGAGCAGGCACAGCGCGAGAGCAACGCCCATGAGCCGTTTCCAGACGCACTGTTTCATTTTGAGGCCCTCCTTTGTGCTGTTTCGGTTCTCCAAAAAAGGTGATTCCGTTTGGGATGCGGCATGTCATGTTTTCCGTTCGACATGCCGTTTGATTTGCTTTGCGCGTTGCGGAAAAACTCCTGCAACGCCCCTGCCGACCCGCCGACGGCCCGGCAGGGGCCGGGAGCGTGACAAGCGCGCTCCCGACCCGAAAGGGGTTATTTCTTTTCGAGCGTTATGGTCAGCGAGCCGCCCTCCTTGGGCAGCGTGTAGATCTGGCCGGGGGCCTTGTAGCCGGCGGGAGCCATCAGGAGGTGGATCTCGTAGGGATACGGCTTCATCTCCAGCTTGACGGCGCCATCCGCGTCGGTCGTCTCCACGCGACAGGTCTCGTCATCGCAAATCTGCACCATAGCGCCCGGCACGGCATAGCCCTCGGCGTCCGTTACGAGAATCGTATACGTGTTGTTGCCGGAAATGTTGGAAGCAGGCTGCTGGTCCGCCACAGCGTCCACGCGCGGCGAGCCGTCGGCATAGAACCATGACATTTTCATATCAATGCCCTGCGCCTGCGCCATCTCCGCGAACACATCCACATAATTATCCAGCTGCCCCTCCGACATGGCAAACACGAACATCCCGATGTTTATGCCACTGTCCATTTTCAGAGCGTCGGGAAATACTTGGATCGAAAAGAGGACCGGCGCGCCGGTTTCCGCATAATCCGCCTTGTTGAAGGTATACAGGTATCCGGCTTCATCGTGGGGGAGCTGCGTAAGCATGATGTTGGAATAGCTGATGCTTGCGCACGCCAGATTGTCCTTGACGTCCTTGCCAAGGCGGATACGCAGCGTCATCGTATCGCTGGTCACAAGATAAGCGCCCATCGCATTGGGTATGTCATCCTCGCTGCCGAGCAGGATCTCCTTGGTTTCGCCGTCAATGATCTCAAACGCACAGTCGCCTTCCTCCAGCTTGGCGGGCCAATCGGTCTGAGAGGCGCGCTCCGCGGCGGCAATCTCCTCCTCGGAGCCAAGGCGGATGTTGCGCAGCGCCGCCCACACGTCATCGTCCGAATAAAGGCTGTGCACGCAGGCGAATGTGACCGTATGCTCGCCGGGCGCGGCAAACGAAACGCCGGTCGTCGTCCAATCCGCCGCGTTCTTGAACACGGCCACGGACTCCCCGTCCACATCCACATACAGCGAGTTGTTAAAGGAACCAAGGGAGATTTGATAATCGAAAAGCAGCGCCTCGCCCTCCTTGGAGGTGAGCTGCAGCGTCAGCTCGGCCGTGCTATCCTTGGTTTTGCCGTTGGAGGCGATCAGGCTGTCTCCCGCCTCGGAGGGGACAAACGGCCAGATGCACGGGTCCTCCGTCGGCGTCCACGCAATGGTCCCGTCCTCGATGCCAAGCGCGGCCATCACGGCGCTGTCAGCGGGCTGCTCCACCGTGGATTTCTGGGCCGGAATTTCATCCAGCAGAACCGGCTCGCTGTAATCGGCGTCTGTGTAAACGGAGAACAGGCGCTCCAGCTTATCCTTGTCGGGAATCATGCCGCAATGGCCGAAGCAGTACACGCCGTTGCGGTCGATAACGGCGGTAAAGGGCACGCCGTCTTCGTAGAAGCGGTTGTACAGCTCGACGCTCTTGCCCATCGGGATGCCTTCAAAGCCGTGCTTCTCTTGGTACGCCAGAATGCCTTCGTCCGTATCCGGCTCGTGCTTGCTCAGGGCGATCAGCGCGATATCGTCCTTCATGTCCGCATACGCGGCTTGCAGAGCGGGAAACTCCTCCAGGCAGGGCGAGCAGTAGGTCGCCCAAAAGTTGATGACGACCGCCTTTTTTTCCTTCAGGAGGCCGTACAGCGTCACTTCCGTGCCATCGGAAAGCGTAACGGCAAAGTCGTCCACCTTGTCCCCCTTCTGGTAGAGCTGCGGGGCCGTTTCCGCGCAGGCGGGGATGCCAATGCCCAAAACCAGCGTGAGGCAGATCATAAGTGCACAGAGTTTTTTCATTGTGGAACCCTCCTTTTGTTAGCGCTCTGCTCCCAGCAGAGGAGTGACGGGCGACCGGAGCCTCCGTTCCGGCCGCCGGAAGAAGCCTCGTCGGGTTTGCGGCCGGGCGTTCGATCAGTCCCCGCCGATTTGTACGGAACTGCCGGACGAGTTTTGCACATACGCGATGATCTGAAGCACCCGATAGATCAGCTCAAGCAGCGAGATGATCATATCGTTCACGTACTCGATGTTGTAGAGCTTGAACAGCTTCTTGCTCATCTCGATTTCTTCCTCCGTGGCAAGGCCGTCCTCGCGCATGATTTGCAGCGCGCGTGCTTGGGCTTTCTTTTCGGTTTTGAGCACGAGAATGGACATCACAAAGGAAATCAGGTAGAACACGAGGCCGATGATGGAAAGCGCAATGATGCAGTTGCCGTTATTGCTTTTGAGGATAACCATGTCCAGCAAAGCGCCGACGCCGACCAGCGGGACAAAAGCGATGGGCCCCAAATAGATGAACGGCGTAAGGCGAATCCGGTTTTTCATATCGGGATCATTCTCTTTGTCGAGTATGGCAAGGGCGGATTTTTGGGCCGCCATGGAAAGCGACGTGACGCTCTTCTTTTGCCACGTCAGTCTCCTGAGCCGAACCTTCTTAAAATAGTGGCTGTAGCTGTTGCCAAACAATATGGAGCCGGTCTTGGACACCTTGATGTTACGGAGATCGTGCTTATCCAAAATAGCTCTGGCGACGCTTTCGCCCGTTCTGCCGCAGCGGCTCTCCGTGCGGTTGTACTTGGCGTATTTGATGGCAAGGTAAATGGCTACGCCCAGCGCGTAAATGGAGACGATGATCAGCAAGCCTATTACGACGCTCATGGCAATAATGATACCGTCCGATACGCCGTTGAGCTGTCCGTCGGATATTTCGCGGATTGTATTCAGAAACTCAGTCATTGTACACACTCCTTTTTCTTTTGTTTGGTCCTTTTGCGGTTCGGCTTCAATTGGGATTTACCACCCTGTTTGTGCCTCTGCCTGCTGGTATTCCTTTAGCTTATCCTCGGTCAAGGGCAGGACAAGATAGTCGCATGCCCCCGCGTCCCTTGCGGCGGCGCGGTACTCCTCCGTGTCCGCAAAGAGGACGACGGGCAGCTCCGGCTTGCTGCGCCGCAGCACCCGCAGCAGCTCCACCCCCATGGGCGGGCGGAGCCGCGCCGCCACCAGCGCCAGATCCGCGTGGTTCTGCTCAACATACCGGGCGGACAAAAACGGATCCGTAAACCGCGTAACCTGCCATTCGGGAAAGACCGCGCTTATGCTCTGCTCCAGACCGTCCAGCTCCGTCAGATAGTTGCTCACGATGACAATTCTCAATCGCTACACCCCCTTATTGAACAGATAGCACGGCTTTTCACAAGTCTGACTTCAGTATAAACGGCCAAAGGGGACAGAAAGGGGATAGAAGCGCAAAGAGCTTGATTTGGTTCCAGATGCAATCGATCCAAACCGATGAAACGCGAAAGCCCTGTATTTTTCTGCTTACAGCACAGAACGCCCGATGATCGAACGTTCTGTGTTGTATCCGGACTCGCCCGTTGTTCCAAACAATCGACAGCAGCAAGAGAAAAAAAGGTGAATTGCGCAGTGGAATTTAGAACGATAGAATAGGCTATCGTTCTCGGATCGAAAAGCCAACGTTACTGAATGCAAAAACCATCTTTTGTACTTCGTGGCCCGAAAGAAAATTTTCATAAAAAACAACCTGCTTTTCGTTGCTTGAAAAGCGGGTTGTTTGGCAGTCTGCCGGCGGCTTTGCAAAGCCGCGGTTTCTGAGGAAAGGCGAGCCGGGGAAACGGAGTCCCCCCGGCAATGCTGATCAGATGGTTACCGTCACTTTGCTCAGCCCCTGAGGAGCGTCCGGCGTAAAGCCCCGACAAACGGAAATCTCACACGCCAAGAGCTGAATCATTGGAATGGCGGCAAAGGTTCCTATAATCCCCTCGCACCAGCTGGGAAGGCGCACAATGCGAAGCAGCGGGCTTTCCTGAAGATCGGCCTTGTTGGTGAACAGCAGGCAGTCGGCGTGCGCCTGGCGAACGCGGGCCAGCATGTCCAGCACGCTGTCATCGGTAGCCGCATCCATGGCGAAAGCAAAAACAGGAACGTCCTTGTCCAGCAAGATCATGGGGCCATGGGTAAAATTGCTGGCGGCAAAGGCATGGGAACGAATGTGGCTGGTTTCCTGAATTTTCAGTTCCATCTCCTTTGCCAGCGGATAAGCTTGGCCGCGTGCAAGGATGTGACAATCCTCACAGAAGCGATATCGGGGCGCGAGGTAGGCAAGCGTATCGGCGAAGGAAAGGCCGGTTTTTACGGCGGCGGGAAGGATCTCAAGCGCATCCAGCAAATACGTGTTTTGGCTCAGCTCGGCTGCCAACAGCAGGAACAGCGCCATTTGGTTGGTAAAGGTTTTGGTGGCGGCCAACGCCTCCTCTAAATCGGCGCACAGGTTCAGGCAAACCTGCGCCTGCTTGCTTAGCAGGGAACCATCGGTGTTGGTGAAGCCTACCGTAATGGCGCCGTCTCGGTTGCCCCGCTCAATCAGCGAGCAAACGTCAACGCCCATGCCGGATTGTGAAACGCCGATCACCAGCGTGCGCCGCAGATTAAGCGCGCCTTGATACTTGGTGATGACCGAGGGAGCGGCAAAGGATACGGGCAGACCGCAGTAGGTTTCCAGCAGATATTTTCCAAACTTGCAGGCGTGGTAGCTCGTTCCGCGGGCGCTGAGCACCGCGCAGGTCGGCTCAAAATCCCGGATCTGCTCACAGAGCTTTGTCACCAGGGGCCGGTTTTGGCTGAGGCATGCTTGCAGCTTGGCGGGCTCTTGAAGAATCTCCCGGTACATTTGGGTGTTGTTTTGCATGCAATCATCCTTTCACTGCGCCCATGGTCATGCCGCGCACCAGATACTTCTGAATGAAGATGCCGGCGAAGAAGATGGGGATGGTGGCCAGCGTCGCCGCCGCGGAGCTTCCGCCCCAGTCAATGGAAACCGAGCCAATAAACGAGGATATCCCGACCGGCAGCGTGCGCGTGTTGCGCCCGGATAGAATAAGCGCAAACATGAACTCGTTCCAGCTGTTGAGCATGGTGAGTATGGCGGTGGCCGCAATTCCGGGGGCCGCCAGCGGCACGCAAATGGAAAAAAAGGTCTTGAGCTTGTTGCAGCCGTCCACCTGCGCCGCATCCTCCAGCTCTCGCGGAATTTCCACAAAGAAGCTGCGCATCATCCAAATGGCAAACGGCAGGTTGAGCGTGGTGTGGGCCAAGATGATGGCCGCGTAGGTGTTGGCTAAACCCAGCTTGCGCATAATCATAAACAGCGGCATCATCAGCGCCCCTACGGGAATCATGCGCACCAGCAAAACAAAGAAGCCAAGGAACCTTGCGCCGGGCAAATTCAATCGCACGACCGCGTAGGAGCACATGGAGCCCATGCTGATACACAGCACGGTAGTCCACAACGCTACAACTACGCTGTTGAGCATATTGTCGCCAATATTGTTTTTGGTAAACACCTTGGTAAAGTGCTCGCCGGTCGGCTCAAAGGTGTAGGTGGGCGGGTCTGTAAACATAAGCAGCTGCGGCTTTACGGATTGGCTGATCATCAGTAGAATAGGAATGAGCGTCCAAACCAGAAAAAGAACGATTGCCAAAATGGCGAACCAATGTTTATTTATGTGTTTCATTTGGCACGTTCCTCCTTGCGCTTGCGCAGGAAACCGGCGCTCAGCGCCAGAATGCAAAGCAGCGTTACGATGGACAGCGCCATGGGATAGCCCATTTCGTAGTAGGTAAAGCCCGTCTTGTAGGTATACAGCGCTACGGTCTCAGTGGCGTATCCGGGGCCGCCCTTGGTAAGCACAAATACCGCGTCAAAAATCTTAAACAGATCCATGGTGCGCATTAAGGCGCAAAAGCTGATCATGGGGGCGATGGAGGGCAGCACTACGCTGCGAACCGTCATCCAAAACCCGGCTCCGTCAACCTGTGCGGCTTCTACGCAATCCTCCGAAATGGAAGTCATGCCGGCATACAAAACCAAAATCACAAAGGGCGTAAGCTGCCAGATGTCGGTAATCATAATACTGGGAAGCGCTAAATTGGGGTCGCCCAGCCAGCCGAATGTAACGCCCAGCGTATTCTTCAGCACGTAATTGAGCAGGCCAAACTGCGGGTCGTAGATATACCGCCACAAAAGGCCTACAATCACCGGAGAGGTGATGATGGGCAGCAGAATAAGGGTTTGAATGACGCGCAGCTGCTTTTTCAGCGTCCAAAGAGCAAGTGCGATCAGAAAACCAAACATCAGCTCAAAAACCAAACAACAGGCGGTAAGCAGCAGCGTGTTGCCAAGCGCGACGCCAAAAACCTCATCCGAAAAGATTTTGAGGTAATTCTTGAGCCCTACAAAGGTTTTGCTCTTCCCCAAGTCAAAGAGCTTCCACTCAAAGAAGCTCATGTAAAAAGAATACGCGATAGACAGAAAGATAAAAACAAAGAGGAACAGCAGCGCGGGGGTCACAAACGCATACCCTAGCCTTCGTTCCTCTAAACGCATGCGGTTGATGCTGCCCTGAGCCTTGGCCATATGCATTCTTCCCCCTTTGAGATTGTCTGCTAGAAATAGGGCGCGGCCCGAGCGAACCCGGGCCGCATTTCATCGGGTTAGGTTTACTCTGCCATCATGGCGGATTGGAGCTTATCCATGCATTCCTGAGCGGTCATCTTGCCGCTCATTACATCCTGCAAGGAGGCTTCCAGCACCTCCTGCTCGCGGGACCAGCTGGGCCACGAGGGAATGGGCATCGCGTTTTGGAAGGTGTTCTGCATTGCGGCCAGCACAGGGTTTGCAGAGAGCAAATCGTTGTTCTCATAGTAGCCGTTCGTGGCGCCGCAGGTGCCGGACTTCTCCGTGAAGTACAGCTGCGCCTCCGTGCCGGCGATAAACTCAGCCAGCGCGGCCGCGGCCTCTGGGTTTTGGCTGTCGGCGGCTACGCTCCAGCAATAGCTGTCAATCAGGCCGCCGGGAACGCCGGTAGAGGAGGGAATGGACACGTAGGCCCATTTTCCGGCGGTAACGCTTCTTTCGGGGTCGTCAAGCCACTTGGCGTTGGGGTTCTGGATGAGCGCCATGGCAGCCTTTCCGCTGGCAGCCAGAGTGCAGTTCTCGTCGTGGTGGAAGTTCATGTAGCCATTGGGGCAGTAGGCAGCCAGTTTGCCAAGGAATTCTGCGGCCTTTACGGCGGCCTCGTTGTTGGCTGTGGGGTTGCCCTCGGCGTCAAAGAACCATCCGCCCTCGCCCACCATCAGAGCGCCGAACATGCTGGCCAGAGCGCCGCCCTTTTTGCCGGGCAGGGTGATGCCGTACATGTCGTCGCTTTGGAATGCTTCGCACGCGGCGAGAATGTCATCCCAGTTTTTGGGGGCTTCCAAGCCCTTTTCCTCAAACAGGTCTACACGATAGGCCAGGCACTGGGTGGTAATGAAGTCCGGCAGGCCGTATACTTCGCCGTCTACGGTGTAGATGCCCAGCAGGCTGTCGGCATACTGGCTCATCACTTCTTCGCTGGCCCACTGGCTGGCAGGCAGGAGGTATCCGCTGGCGGCAAACTCCTGGAACCAGAAGGGATGCACATACACCACATCATAGGTGCCGGTTTTGCCGCTGAGTTCCAAAGCGCTCTTTTCCTTGAGGTTCTCCCACGGAATAGCGTCCATCTCCACCACAACGCCGGTGCGGGCGGAGAACTCTTGGAACATGTCGTTCCATGCGGACTGGAAGGGATCGCCGGCCCATGTGACAACGGTCAGGGTGCCGGACAGGGCGGGTTCCTCCGCAATGGCCGTTGGCACGAGCATCAGAACGGTCATCAGGATCGCTACCAGGATGGATAGTTTCTTCATGGGTTCTTCTCTCCTTTAACATTTGTTTTCTATAAAAGCCGAAGCCCGGCTTTGTATCAGGGAAGTTACAAAAGGTCTCCGCGCAGGGGGCTCAACGCCATACGGCGCAGGGTGTGGCGCTCGCCCTTGATGGCTTTGGCAAAGGCCATCACGTTTTGGGGCGAGCAGGAGCCGCCGTATACGCTGTCGCCGATTTGGAACACGTCCGCACCGGTCATTTTGCTATCGATAGCAAAGCGCTGAATCACGGCCACGTCCGCGCCCTCCTGAGAGGTGCCGATGGTGGTTTCCGCCACCAGGCCGCTTTCGTGAACCACGTCCACCCAACGGCGTACCAAATCGACCGTAATACCGGGAATCGTGCCGGGAGTGGGCAGTATGATAACGTCCGCACCGGCCTTGGCCAGGGTTTTCAGCTCGTCCACGGTAATAAAATCATTTGCGCTCAGCAGGAACGATCCGCCCCACGGCATTTTCCCCGCCTTGACTAACGCCTTGTCCTCCGCGCCCAATCGCACCTTTTCCACGCAGCTGGCAAAATCCGCCGCGGCCATTTTGGGGGTAGTGATCAGGTTGACATAGCTTGCGCCCTGCGCCACGCCCTTGCGCGCGTTTTCTGTGCTTGCGATTCGGCTTTTCGGGTACTCGCTGCCGTCCATTACCGGCTCCAGCGTCATGCCCACGGGGATACCAGCCAGACGCTTCACCTCGCCGATGGTGCGGCCAAAACCGAATTGAAAGAAGGTGGTCTGAAAGCTGTCCTCAATTACGCGGGGATCCGGGCGGCAGCCCTTTGCGCCGGAAACGTTGAACTTGGAAAGGTATTCGGCAATGCCTTCTTCTGTGGAGGGTAAGCCGGGGATCATGGGCAGCTCCACGTTGTAGTGGTTGAGGGTAGCCATGTCCGCGCCCCAGCTTTTGATCAGCTCCACGTTGGACACGCCGTCTACCAGCGTTTGCTTGAATGTGACCGTTTCGCCGATGATGACGCGGCCGCTTGCGCCCTGTATGCCCTCGATCAGCTCCTGACGGGTGGCGTTGATCAGCTTGGCTCCAACGGCGTCCAGAAATTTGATTGACATGGGGGTAGCTCCTCCTCCGTTACTTCAGGTGAATGTACTCCGGATGCGCGGCCACAATTTCCTCAAACATCTTCTCCGCGTCGTTGACCGAACGGATGAAGGGATGGCTGCACAATGCCAAGAACGCCAGCTCCTTGTTCTGCTCGGCAGCGGCCTTTACCGTGAGGGACTCGTAGGCCTTCACGTGCTGAATCAGGCCGCGGATGGGTTCGGGAATATCGCCGATAAAGAGGGGCTTGATGTTTTCGCCGTTCACGCGGGCTTCGATTTCGACCACGGCTTTGTCATCCAGACCCTTGATCACGCCGTTATTGGGCAGGCAGACCGTGTGCACGGCGTTGTCGCCGTTCTCGATGGAGTTCATCAGGGCCACGGCAGCCTCGCTGTAATAGGCGCCGCCGCGCTGCATCAGGCCATCGGGGCGACCCTTGAGGTTGGGGTTCTTATAGTCCTCCAACAGCTGGCGGTCAACGCTCAGCAGGGTTTCGCCGCGGGTCTTCTCCTGGTGGGAAAGCTTATTGAAGATCTCCTCTTCGTGGAAATAGTATTGCAGGTAACCGATGGGCAGCACGCGCATGGCCAACGCCTGACGCTTGTTGAACTTGTAGCCCAGCATATGGTCGCAGCGCTCGGAGGAGAGAATCTTTTCAAAATACTCGTCGGTTACGTCCTTGCCGTCCACATAGATTCCCTTGATGAAGCCCAGATGGTTGAGGCCAAAGTAATCAAAGTAAACGTCCTTGTCCTTCCAGCCAAACTCATCGATGGTGCGCATGTAGGTGGTAAGCGGGCCGTTGCAAAGGCCCACCACTTTAATAGAGGAGTACTTGCTCACCGCCTCGGTGATAATGCCGGAGGGGTTGGTAAAATTGATAAGGGTAGCGTTGGGGCAAACCTTTTCCATGGTGTGCGCCACGTTCAAAATAACGGGGATGGTGCGGACCGCCTTGGCAAAGCCTCCCGGTCCGGTGGTTTCCTGGCCGATATAGCCATACTTGAGGGGAATGCGCTCGTCCTTGATGCGGGCGGCCAGTTTGCCCACGCGCAGCTGCGTGATAACGTAGTCCGCGCCGGTAAGCGCAGCTTCAAGGCTGTCGGTAAGGGTGACCTTGGGGGGAGCGTCGAATGTGCCGGCGATCCGCTCGATCAGGCCGCCCACGATGCTCAGCCGTTCGGGATCGATATCCATGAGCGCAAATTCCTTTACGCACATCAGATCCTGACGGTCAAAAAAGCCGCAAATCAGTTCTGGGCTATAAGTGCTGCCCGCGCCGATGATGGTGATTTTCAGGTTTCTCATTCAAAAGGCCTCCTTCAAGTTCTTGTGTATCACGCGTTATCGTTTGGACAGAATATCTTCCACGACCTCCGGCCGAGGGAAATTCTTCATCTCATAGTATCGGCCCAGGCTCAGCGCGGCAAAAATGGTTGCGAAGCGCGCGCTTTGAACCGCGCTTTCCCCCTTCATGAGATAGTGGCAATAGCTGCCGCCAAAGACGTCGCCCGAACCGATGCTATCGTATATATCCGGGCATACATAGCCCTCCACCTTAACGGATTCCTGCTCGTTCATTACAATGCAGCCCTGCGCGCCCTGCTTGAAAATAATGGTTTTGACGCCCATGGGGAGCAGCAATCGACGCAGAACCTCCGGGTCGTCGCCACCAGTAATCTGCCGGGCTTCCTTGCGAGCGATCAGTACGGTATCGGTTAAGCGCAGCAGCCGGTCAAAGCGGCTCATGGCGATGGGGTCGATGTTCTCCAGCGGAAGCATTTGCACATCGACAACCATGCGAACCCCCTCTTTGACCACGGTTTCAAAAAAGGTATAGGCCGCGTCGGTCCAAAGCTCCGGGTAGAGCATATATCCGGCCACGTACAGCAGGTTGGCGCCCTTCAGCTGAACCGGCAGGGGGAGCTGGAAGGGAAGCATGGGAGAGCAGCCCAGAAAGGTTTTTTCGCCGCCGCGGCACACCAGCATGCTGCCGGTCGTTTTGCGCCCCTTCAATGTGTAGATCATCGAGCAGTCGATGTCGCAGCCCTCCAGCTGCCACCGAGTGCGCTCGCCGGCGCGGTCGTCGCCCAAAACGGAGCAAATGCTAACCTCGTTGCCCAAGTGGGACAGCGCCTGCGCGGCATAGCTGGCGGAGCCGCCCGCCGTTACGGTAATGTCTTCAGCCCATGTTTTAATGCCCAACACGGCAACGGATTCCGGGTTGTGCATCAGCGTGTCCTCGCACAGCTCGCCCATCACGACAACTTTTCCCATAAGGATCCTCCTATTCCCCCATCGGCGTTAATATTTCTCCTCGGAGAGGTAACGGTCGTTGCTTTCCATGGACTTACGGGAGAATTCCAGCCGCTTGAAAGCTACGGCTACATACAGCGCGTCCAGAATAGCCAGCTGCGCGATGCGCGAGGTCATGGCAACGTCGCGGAACATGGTTTCGTTCGTGCGGGAGATCAGGCAAATGTCGGAAACGTGGGTGATAGGCGTTTTGTCCATGCCTGTTACGCAGATGGTGGTGGCCCCCGACTTGCGCGCGTTTTCAAGCATGGAGATGGTGTGCTTGGTGCTGCCGGAGTGAGAAATCCCGATGGCGACGTCCTTGGGGCCAAGCATGCTGGCATGCAGAGCGGAGTCGGCTATGTCTACGCCCACGCGGGAATCCATGCCAATACGCATCAGCCGGTAGTGCATGTCTAAGGCCAGAGGTCGGGAATTGCCATAGCTAAAGAATTCAATGTGGTTTGCAAAAAGAATACGGTTCACCGCGTATTCGAACGTGCGCGGATCCAGCGAGGAAACCGTATCGTGCAAGGCTTGCGATTCGGCCTGAAACACCTTTTTTAGGATGTCGGCCTCGGTGTCCCCCGGCTGAAGATCCTCCAGAATGATGGTGGCGTCGTTGCTCATTTCCGCCGCCAAGTGGATCTTCAGGTCGTTGTAGCCGCTGTAACGAAGGTTTTGACAGAAGCGCACGATACTGGCTTCGCTTGCGCCGGTTTGCTCCGCCATCTGACCGATGGTCAGATGAATCACCTTGCCTGCATCCGCCAAAATCACATCAGCTACCTTGCGGGCAGCTTCAGACAGAGAGTTGTACTCGCTGTTAATCCGATCGATGCAGCCGTTCGCCTTCAAATCATTTTCATTCACGCGGGAGCCACCTTCTTTTCCGTAAAATTGAATTTCGCTTGATGTAAATTTTCTTCTCCACATTCTCCTCGTTCGGCTGTATTTCAGCTGATGGGCAGAGTATAGCATGCAAATTTGCGCCTGTCAAGCAATTATGTTTCAATCTATGAAAATTTATTTCTATACGAGTTTCACGAAGCTAGCCTGTCCTTTGCACTGCCAGAGGCAAGAAAAGCTTGTTCTATAAGGGAGAGTGAACTCCATGTCCTGCGGCGGAGCGCAGATGTGTGTTCGAGGCTGCGCGCTCGGCTGTCCGATTACATGAAAGCAAGTTTCATCCGAGGTGTATCTCTAGGCAGAAGCTCACCCGCGCAACCAACGCCATCTGAAGTATTCCCCCCTGCGGAGCGGAGCGAAGGCCGAGGCGATGGAAACGAGCGGAAAGGGCCGCCGGAAAAGACCGCTTCACATCGGCCACGGGCAGCCCGGCAAGTGGGACAAGCCCCGCCGACAGCCGATGATGCAATGCGCCGGGCGGCCGAGGCGATGCCGGCGGATACCATAGCGCAAATGCACAATCCCACGACGACTGAGGGGCCGCGCTTCCGCACCAACGCCGACCTGACGGCGGGCGCAATGGCGTGAATCATGCGACGGATGGGATCGATGTAAGCGCCGTATTGCGCGCTGCGCTGCGGGAGTACGCCGTTTCGCACCCGCCGGGGGGCGGCGGCCGGAGCAAACCCTGTCAGCGCGGATTATATGTGGCAATTTCGTGTCATATTTCGTGGCATTTTTCTCAAAATGCGTGTCTTCATTTCCAAAAAAAGCAATTCGTCAGGATCGGCGCAACGCGGAAACCCTGCATTTTTCGGTTCTATACTAAAAGTTGGGGTACAGCCACAAAAAAGGAGTGACAAGA
>CAYOYK010000039.1:0-23102 GCA_964408185.1 uncultured Oscillospiraceae bacterium
CTCCATTCTACCAAATTCGGAGCCGCCCGTCTTTTTTCACTTATCTATTGTACCTTAACAATTTGACAAAATACAGCCTAAGTACAGCAACAAAACGGACGCGCCGTTCGTTGGAATACCAGTAACTACCACAACACGGAGAGGATGGAATCCCATGAAGCGTTTTTTTCTCATTTTGCTGGCGCTTGCCTGCCTGAGCGTCCCCGCACTGGCGGAGGACGCCGCCCCGGACGCGGAGCTGGCCGCGCTGCTTACCGCCGCGCACCCGGATTGCGCCGTCGCGGCCTTCGATCAATGGGGCGATACCGCCTCGGCGGTGATGAGCGCAAACGGCCGCAACATCCTTTGCGTGGCGGAAAAGCGGAACGGCGCGTGGACGCTCGCGGTGGATAATCCTGCCGCCCTTTGGCAAGGAAGCGACATCCCAAGCCTCCTGCAGGACTGCGATACTGCGCTGTTTTGGACGTATCGTCAGGGCAGCGTGACCACGGTGTACAGCGCCAGCAGGCTGACGGACGCTTGGAGCCCGGTCTCCGTGATGCGCCGGGAGACGCAGGACGACGGCGGCTGCGACGAAACCGAAGTACTGTGGGATTCCGTGCATGGGGGCACGCTCCAGTGCCGACGGTATCGCTGCGACGAAAACGACAATGTCCTTTCCCGCAGCGAATCCACGCCGCTTCCGGCAAAATGGCTGGCGGATATCGTGCCGCTGGCATCCTTTGACGCGAGCCGCATCCCCGCCTTCGACGAGACGGAGTACGAGTACGCATGGCAGGATCTGCTGCAAAAGGCCGCCGCCGAGCTTTTGCCGGACGATACCTTTCTGGGCGGCACCCTCGGCTGGGACGGCGAGGGCGTCGAGCTGTGGCTGCAACGGCCGGACGGCACGCGCGTGCTGGTCGGCTGCACCTATGACGGCGAAACGCCGGACGGCTGGGCGCTTGTCACCAGCTCGCCCCTGCCGGAGGGCGCGGATTACGGGTATGAGAACTTTTCCAGCAGCCTGTGCCTCAAAGGCATTTTGGCCAATATCGGCCCGCATGCGGACGGCGGCTGGGGCGTGAGCTTGGTGATGTCCGATCAGGATGGGAGCGGGTTTTACATGGGCCGGGATTGGATTGCCGACAGCGCGTACCGCGTCCAGCGGATCGCCTTTGGCGAGCATCCATGGAGCGATATTTCCGCCATTGATTGGAACAGCCTGCCCGCCACGCTCGACGAAGCCCTCGCGGCGCTGGATTGCAGCGGCTGGGCGGCGGTGAACAACCCCAACCCGGCGGATCGCCTGCACCTGCGCGCCGAGCCAAACAAGGACGCGACCTCGCTGGGCAAGTACTACAACGGCACGCCCGCGCGGGTGCTTGCGCGCGAGGGCGACTGGGCCCATGTATCGATATTCGGCGTGGAGGGCTGGATGCTGACGCGCTATCTCGCCTTTGACGCGGACGCAAAGGAGGTCAAGCCCGCCTTTCCGACCGTGATGGCCGCGAACGACGGGGCTGAGCTGTTTGAGGGCATGTCGCTGGACGAGAGGATCGCAAGCCTTCCCGCGGGTCAGGAGATGCAGGTGCTGGGCATCGTCGGCGAGAAATGGGTTCACGTTTGGATCAGCGGCAGCGAGAGGACCGGCTATATGTACCAAGCGGAGGTTACGCCCGGCAACGGGTGAGCTATTCCGCCATCGGTACGGTGCTGGCCGCGTGCGGCATCACGACGACGCGTCCCTTTTGCGTGTCGATTCCGGCCAGCAGCGCGTCCATGCTCGATACGCCCGCAATGCCCATCGGCGCGAGCGTATCGGCGGGGATGTCCGTATACAGGCGGATGTGCGCGTGCTTGGCAGCCTCGCAGCACAGATAGAAGATGTACCCGGCGATGGTGTAGCCCGCGCGCAGGTCGCTATCCAGCGTGCCGCGCGCCTGAGACGCGCACCAGTCAAAGAACGCCGGAGGCCCGCCGCCCTCGTTGCAGCGGGCCAGCAGCAGCAGCGTGCCGCCCTCCCGCACCGCCTGCGAGGCGTTCAGCAGCGATTTGGCCGCCTGATACAGATTGATGTCCTTGGGGTAGCCGCCGCAGGAGGCCAGCACCACATCCACCCTTTGGCGGAGCGGCGCGCCCGCTACGCGCGTAACCACACGGCAGCTTTCCTCCCATGCCAAGCGCCAGTCGCCGCCGATCAGCGCGACGTGCCGCCCCTGCCCGTCGCAAACCACGTTGAGGCCGTATATCGGGCTTACCAGCGCGGCGGCCTCGGTCATATCCTCATGCACGGGATTGCCCGCCAGCAGGCCGCAGCCCGTCAGGGGGTTGGAGCGCGGCGCGTCCGGGTCGAGCGTGTGCAGGTGGTTCTGCGTCACGGTGTCCGCACCGGCAATGCCCGGCAGGATGCTCTTGCGACCGCCGCCAAACCCCGCAAAAAAATGATGCACCGTGCCGCCGATAAGAATGACCTTGCGCCCTACGGCCAGCGGGTTGACCCGCACCACCGTGCCGCGAGACGTGCGGCCGACGTCGGCCAAATCGCCGTAAGCGTTGTGGTTGATCACGCGCACGCGCACGTACACCGCCGGGGAGGCCAGCCTGCGCAGCTCGTCGTCCGTCTGCGCGCGGTGCGTGCCGACGGCCACCAAAAAGGCGATGCTCGCGTCCGGAATGCCCAGCTCGTCGTGCAAATAATCCAGCATCAGCGGACAGAGCAGATCCTGCCGCATCCAAAAGCGCGTGATATCGCTGATGACCACCGTGACCCGATCGGTCGGGGAGAGCAGGGCCTTGAGGGGCAGGCCGCCGACGGGCTGCTCCATCGCGCGCCGGAAGGCCGCCGGAAGATCCTCTATGGGCGCTGCGGGCGCGGCGTCCAGCGTTTGCACCTCTTTGCCGCAGAGGGTCACAGGCAGCGCCGCGTCGCCGTAGGCCAAGGAATAGCTTGCTTGCATCGGTTTCACCTCGGCCAACAGTATAACACGTTTTGGTGCGCAGACAAGCGGAAATCATGCTATACTGGTCGCGTGAAGGGGGAATGGCAATGCCGTATATTAGAATTTCAACAACCCGCGCGCTGCTGCCGGAGGAGCGCGCCGCCCTGCGCAAGGAGGCGCTGGCGGCGATGACGGCCTTTGGGAAGCCCCGCGAAGCCGTGATGGTGGAGCTTCACGACGGCGTGGATGTGCGCAAGGGCACGCAGGAGAACACCTGCGCCTTTTGCGAGGCCCGCGTGCTGGGCGCGTATACCCGGCTGGCCGCCGATGAGCTGGCGATGCGCCTGAGCGAGTCCGTCGCGCGCATTGCGCGGACCGACCCGATGTGCGTATATTTTTCCCTGTCAACGATGGACGCTTGCTATACCGACGGCAAAACCCCGCCCGGCAAACGCCCGTGAGGACAAAGCGGCAAACAAAAGCGCAAGCCTCAAAACGTGACAACGCACTTTTTTGATATGCTTTGGCGGATGTGCTCATCCGCCAAAATTTTTTTGGAAATCTTGCAGGGGTGGGGAACGTCTATCAAGAAAGATACATCTGACTGGAATCGGGCGTGGATCAAATGTTTTAGTATGTAACATTACATTTATCCGCCCAGCCCGGCCAATACGGTGCGAGAGGTGCTTGCCATGCGATACGGCCGATTTGACGATGAACACCGGGAGTACGTGGTGGAACGGGTAGACGTGCCCGTGTCCTTTACCAACTATCTGGGCACCAAGACCATGGGCGCGGTGCTCAGCCACAACGCGGGCGGCTACCTGTGGCAGGGCAGCCCGCAGTATCATCGCATCACACGCTTCCGGCCCAACGGCGTGCCGCTGGACAGGCCGGGCCATTACGTCTACGTGCGGGACGACGATACCGGCGAGTATTGGTCGCTGAGCTGGCAGCCCGTGGGCAAGCCGCTCGATCAGGCCCGATACGAGTGCCGCCATGGCCTCAACTACTCCAAGTATCTGTGTGATTATCAGGGCATACACGGCCAGCAGACGCTGTTCATCCCGCTGGATGACGACGCGGAGGTGTGGGACGTGCTCCTGCGCAACGACAGCGACAGGCCCCGCCATCTGAGCGTGTACGGCTACTGCGAGTTCAGCTTCCATCACATCACGATGGACAACGAGAACTTCCAGATGAGCCTGTACGCCGCGGGCAGCCGCTATGTGGACGACGTGTGCGAGTACGAGCTGCATTATGAGGAAAACAGCCACCAGTATTTTGCCGCCAACGTTACGCCGGACGGCTTTGATTGCCTGCGCGACAGCTTTATCGGCGATTACCGCACGGAGACGAACCCCGTGGCCGTGGAAACGGGCCGCATGAGCGGCAGCCATGAGCTGTGCGGGAACCATTGCGGCGCGCTGCAAAAGAAGCTGACGCTCCAGCCCCGCGCGGAGGCCCGCTTGGCTTTTCTGCTGGGCACAGGCAACGCGGCCGTTGCCAAGGCCGTGCGCGCCAAATATACCCCCGCCGCGATCGACAAGGCGCTTGCCGACCTCGCCCGGTATTGGGAGGAGAAGCTCAGCGTTCTGCAGGTCAACACCCCCAACGCCGAGATGAACCGCAGCCTCAACCTGTGGAACCTGTACCAGAGCCAAGTCAACGTGACATTCAGCCGCTTTGCCTCGTTTATCGAGGTCGGCGGGCGCACGGGCCTCGGCTACCGCGATACCTCCCAAGACGTGATGTGCGTGCCGCACACCGACGCGGCCATGTGCAAGCTGCGCATCGAGCAGCTGCTGCACGGGCAGGTGCGCGAGGGCTACGGTCTGCACCTGTTTGACCCCGCGTGGTTTGAAAAAACCAAGCAGCAGAGCTTCAAATCGCCGACCGTCGTGCCCACGCCGGATAAGGCCAGCATGATCCACGGCATCAAGGACGCGTGCGCCGACGACGCCATCTGGCTGGTGACGACCATCTGCGAGTATATCCGCGAGACGGGCGAGCTTTCCTTCCTCGACGAGGTGATCCCCTATGCCGACGAGGGTGAGGACACCGTGTACGAGCACATGAAGACCATTTTCGATTTCTCCTTCAGGCAGGTTGGCCAGAACGGCGTGTGCAAGGGCCTGCGTGCCGATTGGAACGACTGCCTCAACCTCGGCGGCGGCGAGAGCGCCATGGTCAGCTTTTTGCTCATTTGGGCGGTCGAGCACTTCTGCGATATCGCCGAGCATACCGGGCACGCGGCCGACGCGGCGCATTACCGCGAGCTGAGCGACCAAATGCGGGTGACCTGCCAAGCCAAGCTGTGGGACGGCCAGTGGTTCCTGCGCGGCATTACGGGCGACAACCGTCCCATCGGCTCGCACACGGCCAGCGAGGGCCGCGTGCACATGGAGAGCAACACGTGGGCCGTGGCCAGCGGGGCCGCCACCTACGAGCAGGGCGTCAGCGCCATGGACGCGGTGAATGACAACCTCTACACCCCTTACGGCCTGATGCTCAACGCGCCCAGCTTCCATACCCCGGACGACAGCATCGGCTTTGTGACCCGCGTGTATCAGGGCGTCAAGGAGAACGGCTCGATCTTCAGCCATTCCAACCCGTGGGCATGGGTAGCCGAAGCGCGGCTGGGCCGCGGCGACCGCGCCATGAAGTTTTACGACGCGCTGCTGCCGGAGCGTCAGAACGACATCATCGAGATCCGCAAGGCCGAGCCGTACAGCTACTGCCAGTTTATCATGGGCAAGGATCATACCTCCCACGGGCAGGCGCGCCATCCCTTTATGACGGGCTCCGCCGGGTGGAGCTACTACGCCGCCACCAAGTACATGCTGGGCGTGCGCCCCATGCTGGACGAGCTGGTGATCGATCCCTGCATCCCCGGCGACTGGGACGGCTTTACCATGACGCGCAAATGGCGCGGCGCGACCTATCGCATCACGGTCAAAAACCCCGCGCATGTGCAAAAGGGCGTCAAGTCCATCGTGGCCGACGGCAAGCCGGTGGAGCACATTCCCTGCTATGGCGAGGGCGCGCATGAAATCGAGGTCGTGATGGGCTGACCCATCGGAAAGGAACACCATGCCTGATATTTCGTTTGGTACCGGCGGTTGGCGCGCCATCATCGGGGACGGATTCACCAAGCAGAACGTGCAGCGGCTGGCCCTTGCCATCGCGCGCCGCATGCAGCGGGAGGATGTGGCCGACCGCGGCTTCTGCATCGGCTACGACCGTCGCTTTTTGAGCCAGCAGGCGGCCGAGTGGGCGGCCGAGATCATGGCGAGCGAGAACATCCACACCATGGTGATCAACCGCGAGGCGCCCACGCCGCTGATTATGTTTACGGTGCAGCATTACGGCCTGCCCTATGGCATTGCCGTGACGGCCAGCCACAACCCCGCGCTGTACAATGGCGTGAAGCTGTTTACCAAGGGCGGCCGCGACGCGGTGGAGGCTGTGACCGACCAGCTGGGGCTGGCGGCCAACGCCGTCACGCCGGAGGAGCTCGCGCCCATGCCCTACGCGCAGGCCGTCCGCTCCGGCATCGTGAGCGAGATCAACCCGCAAAACGCCTACCTCGACGCGATCATCCGCGGCGTGAACATGGACGCCATCCGCAGCCGCAACCTGTCCATCGTGCTGGACCCGATGTACGGCGTAAGCCGCACGTCCCTGCAAACCATTCTGCTGACCGCGCGCTGCGACGTCAACATCATCCACGAGCGGCACGATACGCTCTTTGGCGGCCGGCTGCCCGCGCCCAACGTGGATACCCTCGGCGCGCTGCAAGCCGCCGTGCTGGAGCGCCATGCCGACATCGGCATCGCTACCGACGGCGACGCGGACCGCTTGGGCATCATCGACGATACGGGCCGCTTTATCCACCCCAACGAGATCTTGGTGCTGCTGTACTACTACCTGCTCAAGTACAAGGGCTGGCACGGCCCGGCGGTGCGCAACGTGGCGACCACGCACCTGCTCGACCGCGTCGCCGCCGCCTTTGGCGAGACCTGCTACGAGGTGCCCGTGGGGTTCAAGCACATCTCCGCCGCCATGCAGGAGCACAACGCCGTGATCGGCGGCGAAAGCTCCGGCGGGCTGACGGTGCGCGGGCACATCAACGGCAAGGACGGCATCTACGCCGCCACCCTGCTGGTGGAAATGCTCTCCGTGACCGGCAAAAAGCTGAGCGAGCTGGTGCAGAGCTTGTACGGCGAGTTTGGCTCCGCCGTGATGACGGAGTACGACTGGCCGTTTGATCAGTCCGTCAAGGATCGCCTGCAAAAGCTGGTCATGGTGGATAAAAAGCTGCCGACCTTCCCGGTTGAGGTGACCGGCACCAACTACATGGACGGCTGCAAGGTGCTGTTTGAAAACGGCTGGCTGATCGTCCGCTTCTCCGGCACCGAGCCGCGCCTGCGCCTGTTCTGCGAGATGCCTACGCGGGAGCAGGCAAAGCAGCTCAGCAAGGTAATGGCGGATTTTTTGGGGCTGCCGATGTAACGCAAAGGCATACAGCAAAGCGCCGACCCGGTTTGATGCCGGGTCGGCGCTTTCGGCATGTCAACAAAGTGGCTTTGCCACTTTGTTGAGGCTTGCGCTTTTCACCTGCAACCTGTTCGGTCGGCAGAGGGCCTCCCTCACAGAACGCGGCCGGTGAAAAGCGCAGGGAAGCGTTGCTTCGCAACGCCGCCGCCTTCAACGCACATGTCGCTGAAGGCGGAATCCATTTGGGGAGCGCGGCCCCACAAGCCCCTCACGGGGTTTTTAACAGGACAAAGCGTCGGGGGCGGGGTTCACTCGATGGGCTCAAAGTCCGCCGCGCCGTGCTTGCAAATGGGGCAGACGAAATCCGGCGGGAGGACGTCGCCCTCGTACACATAGCCGCAGATCTTGCATACCCAGCCCTTGCGCTTGGAAGCCTGCGGCTTGGGCTTGATGTGCTCAAAGTAGTACGCGTAGGTGGCGGAGGGGGTATCGCTCAGGCGTTGGGCCTCGGTGACGTCGGCGATGAACAGCGTGTGCGTGCCCACGTCCACCGAGGAGATCACCTGCCCGGAGATGATCGCGTTGGCGGGGTCGGTCAGGTAGTACAGGCCGTTCTGGCTGCGCGCCAGCCCGGCCTCGCCCGCAAACTTATCGGCCGCGCGCCCGCTTTGAAAGCCGTAGCGCTGGAAGGTGGCAAATGTCGCGTCCGTCGAGAGCACGGAGACGTTGAAGCGTCCCGTATCGGCAATCAGGTCGTGGGTGTAGTTTTGCTTGTTTACCGCGATGGACACGCGGGCCGGATCGCTGGTGAGCTGGGTTACCGTGTTGATGATGCAGCCGTTGTCCCCGCCGTCCTTCCGGGCGGTGAGCACGAACAGGCCGTAGCTGAGTTGAAACAGGGCGCGTGGGTCGATGGCGGTACTCATGGGCAAGCCTCCTTCAAAGCAAATCAATCGTGCCTCGTTGTTACCCGTTCCTCCGGGGACTGAAACAGCTTTTCTAGCGGGCTATGCGTTCGCGGCCTTGCCGCCGATCGCCCTGCCCTGAGCGTCCAGCGCGCGAGTGCGCGTATACCGCCCGCAGTTGCAGAGCACCTCCGTGGCGCGCGTATGCGTCAGGCCCAAGAGCCGATCCAGCTCCCGCACCGAGGACTGCGCGCCGCACAGCGGGCTGTAATGCACGATGACATACTCCGCCTGCTTGATCTGCCCCGCCGCCTGCATGGCGAAGGCGCGCATCATTGCGCTCACGGTGAAAGCCCAAATGGGCGCGCAAAGAATCACACGCTCGTACTTGCTCACGTCCGCCGTGATCGGGTTGACGGGCATTGGCCAGCGGTGCATGGCAAAGCGTCCGCACCACAGGAAGCCAAGCAACCCGTGGATGCGCTCGCCGGTGGTGACCTCGCACAGGTCGGCCCCTGCTGCCTGCGCCTGCTCATAGGCGAGCTTGCGCACGTATCCGCGCCGCGAGCAGTAGACCACCAGCGTGCTGCCGCCTTGGTTCACGGCCGGGTATTCGGCCGGGTCAAAGTGAAACTCGTCGCGCCGCGTACAGGCCATCAGCCCGTGCCCGGCGATCAGCTGCAGCAGCCCAAAGATGAAGTAAGCGTTGGACAGCGGGTTGGACTCAAACAGGAAAAACTGTATGGTGATCCACAGCATCAGCGTCAGGCCAAAGGTGGTCCCAAGCACCGCGCCCTTGTATTGCTTGCGGAACAGGTAATAGGCCGCGACCAAATTGGGCACGCAGTTGACGCACAGCAACGCGATGCCGGAGAACGTCAAGTCCGTAAACAGCACGTCGCTGAACGGCATTTTTTGCAGGCCGGGCAGCAGGCCGCTCATGGATGTGCTGCCGCCCGTCGGGTCAACAAGCATGCATACGCCGCCAAACAGCGCGCCCACGCCGATAAACAGGCACCAGAACAACAGAACGATTCTCCAACGCTTGGTGTTCATATGTGAAATCCCAGCTTTCGTTTTAATCAAAGGGGAGAGGCCGCATGTACTTGCTCAGACCGTTGACGGGCTTGTCCGGGCGGGCGCGCGGGCCGGGCGACGGCCGCGCGTAGGGGGACGGCGCGTCCTGCCCCTCCTCCGGCTCAGAGGAATCCGCCGTCGGCGCGCTCCGATCAAACGGCTGGAACGTGAGCGCCTCGCCCCGGTCGGCTGTGGCGGCTTGCAGCGCGGCGGCCAGCGGGATGCGCTCCTCCACGGGACTCAGCGCGGCGAGGATCTCCTCGTACGAGGGGCGATCCTGCGCGTTTTGGCTGAGCATGGCGGCGAGGGTTGTACGCAGGCCCACGGGGGCCTTGGGCGAGAGCGAGATCACGCCGCCGTCCAGCACGGCCTCGTACACGTAGGTGTAGCGCGCGTCATAGCGCGGCAGCTCGCCCGTGAGCAGCAGGTGCATCAGAATCCCCATGGCAAAGACGTCCGCCTTGTGGGTGATGGGCATTGGCCGCCCGACCATGCAAAGGAAGGTTTCGGGCGCAAGATAGACGGGATCGCCCGCAATATCCCGCTCGTTCTGGGGCGGGGCGTCCTCGAAGAAGCTGTTGTCAAAGTCGATCAGGCGCAGCAGGTCGGAGCCGTTGGCGCGGGGGGTCAGGAGCAGGTGGTCGGGCTTGAGGTCGGCGTGCACAATGCCTTGATCGCGCAGCAGCATCAGGCAGCGGGCGAGCTGGCGCAGACATTCCGTCGCGGCCTCCCGCGGCAGCTCCAGCAGCTGCGCGCCCGTGAGAAACGGCGGCTTGATACGCTCGCTGACGGAATAATACTTGTTGTCGCTGCGGAAAAAGTCGATCACGGGCACCAGCGTATCGCTGTGAATGGAGTACAGCGCGCCGTACAAGCGCTTTTTTTGATCTTCAAAGGTTTGGCTGCGCTGAAAGCGCTTGCGCCGCAGGTCGGGAGCCATCACCATTTCCGCTCCGGGGCTCAGGGGAGACAAAAACTCCTTGAGGACATACTCATGGCCGCCCTTGCACACAAAGCACCAGCGCGCGCTGCCGCTGCCCGCCGTGGTAAAGGGCGTAAGGGGCTCATATCCGCCGTAGGTCGTCGCCATGGCTCTCCTCCTCGGATTGTTCGTAGTGCTTGCGGTACTCCCGCCAAACCTCGGTCGCATAGGGGATGCTCTGCTTGCGTCGACGGACGGGCGTGACGTATCGCCTTTGCATTTCCGCGCGGCGGTGGCTCAGGCCGGCGCGCATCGCCTCGAAGTCGGCATAGCCGTAGGCGGCGCAGAGCACGGTTGCGTCGTCGCCGATAACGGGGGCGAGCGCCCCGCCCAGCCGCCGCTTCCAGTCGTCGGCGGACTTGGCCGCCTCCAGCGTGCGCAGGAGCAGCAGCTCAAACTCCATCGGCGTGGGCAGATAGGCGTATGCGCCGTCGCTTACGCACAGGAGCGCGCATTGCGCGGGCAGGCGAAGCGCTCGTCCGTGCAGCGTAAAGGGCGCGCCGGAGCACACCATGCCGCGCAGCGGCGGGTCGGCCCGCAGCGAGGCCATCGCGTCCGGCAGGGAGACGTCGTCGCGCGTAAGCTGGCGCAGGCCGTCGGGCGCAAGGCAGTACGCGCGGCTGTCTCCGGCCCAGAGGGCCAGCGCGCGCAGGCTGTCGCCATCCGTCTGGGCGAGCAGCGCGCAGAGCGTCGTGGGCAGCGTGCGGATCAGGCTGCCGCGCAGACGGCTGGCGGGCTCGCGGAGCGTTTCGGCCGCGTAGCGATCAAACCGGGCGCGGAGACGATCCGCCAAGCGGTCGGCGCAGGCCTGCGCCGCTTGGCCGGAACCGGGCAGGGGAACGGCCGGACGCGCGGCGAGCCATTCCGCAGCGACCTCCACGGCCAGCCCGCTCGCCAAATACGCGCCCGTACAGCCGCCGAGCGCCTCGTAACGCCGGGAACCGCTGCCGCCGCAGCCGTCGGCGACGCACAGCGCCGCCGCGTTCTCGTCAACCAGACCCAGCCAGCAATCCTCGCCCGCATCGGCCTGCGACAAACAAAATGAAAACGCGCGCATCGCGTTGGATGCGCGGAATACGCCCTCCGGCATGCCAAGCCTCCCAGTCAAATGGTATTGCAAACCGCGTCGATAACCTGCCGATATTCCAGCTCCTGCAAGCCCTCGCTGACCGTCTGCACGTGAATGACCTGCGACCAGGAGGAGGAAACGCGGCTCCACTCCGGCGCGTCGGGCGCAAACAGCAGCAGGCGCTTGGCGCCCTCGTCCATGGAGCCGCCCAACTGCTCGTCCTCCCACCAGAGCGTCAGCTCGTCAAAGTCCTTCGCCATCCCCTCTGGGTACCACGTCACGTCGCGCGCGTGCCCCAGCTCGTGCGTGGGCGCATCAGACCAAAGCACAATGATGTGGCGCTTCTTTACGCCCTCGCGCGTCCAATCGCTGCGGATGGCATAGCCGAGCGCCTCAAGGCCGTCCTCCGGGATATCGCCGCCGCCCTTGGGCTGGATTCCATCCACACAGCGCTGGAATTCCGGCGCCTGCTCCGGCATCGTGTAAAAATCACTGGCAAGCATGGCGCTCTCGCCATCCGCGATATAATCGCGGAAAGCGATAACGCGCACGCGCATCTGCTGCACCTCCTTGTGCTTTTGCGCCATTGCGCCGGATATATCCTGATAAAGACGAAGCGCGTTCTTTTTTACCAAATCAATCACATGGCGCATGCTGCCGGTTGCATCGATGCAAAAAACCATGTCTACGTGGTACGTCAGCTTGTAAGCCTCTGGCATGGAAGCACCCTCCTTGCTGTCATGGTTGAACAATTCGTCGCGGAGCGCGTTTTTCCTCCGTCCGCGTAAGAAAATGGAAACGCTTTGGCAGGAAAACATGCGCTGCGGCCAGAAATAAACCTATCTATCCTAAAGGTGAGCGTGAGACGCGACGGAGAGGAAGGCAGGCAGCATGAGGTTTATGCGCGCGGCGGGCATTGTGTTCATGGTGATTGGAGCGCTGGCTCTGCTGGCGTGCGCGGCGATATGGCTGCTGCCGCAGACCTCGTGGTCGTTTACGGACGGCTGGCTGGACGCTGTCGCCGCCGCGGTGGACGCGCCCTCGGAGACGACGGCGGTTCAGTGGGCGCAGGCGGTCGGCCGATTCTACCTGCGCTCTCAGCTCAACTCGCTGTATCTCTCGGCGGGGGTTTTCCTGCTGGGCTTCTCCGTGCTGCTCATCGGCCGAGGCTCGTCTCGCGCCGACCGCGAGGGCGCTCATCGCCCCAGACTGCCGGAGGATCACGTCCCTCGGCCGGATACGGCTTGGCGTCAGGCGACCGATGCGCCTTCTTATGACGAGTACCCCGACGAATCGACGGAAATGGCCTTTATGCCGCCCATACAATACAGCGCCCCCGTATACGACGGCTCCGATATCGCCGTGTCCGCCGCGCCTGCCACGATGCCGAACGCGGACGTCCTGCTGGATCTCCCGCGCTCGCCGCGGGAGGCCCCGGACAGAACCGTCGCCGCGAGGGCGGAGAATGCGCCCGCCCAGCGCGAAGAGGAGATCGTCTGCCCTGTCTGCCACACCCTCAACAGCGCCAGAGCATACTACTGTCATCATTGCAAGAGCGATCTGCCGGAGACTGCTCCCGCGCCGCCGACGGCGCGGCGCACGCCTGATCCGGCGGCGACGGAAGCGCCGCGCCCTCTGCATATATCCAACATACAGGCGACGCGCAGTCTGCAGGACGCGCCTGCGGGCGACGACACAATGCCGACGTCGCCCAAAGCCGCCGACCCGCAGGCCGATCCGCAGGAAAGCGCGCCCCCCGCGCCTGAAGAAACCGAGATTGCTCATGAGCTCTATCGGCCCATAGAGGCGCAGCCTGCATGCCCTGCGGAGACTGCTCGCAAGCCGCTTTCCGCACCCTCGCTGGAGGCGCGTCCGGATTACTCCCGGAACGAAATGCTCACGCCGTCGCGCTTGTCGCCGCGCATTATCAGCACGGTCGGCGTGAAGCGTTGAATTCAATCGCATGGGGCTTTTCCGCGCTTCCGGGCAGAGCCCGGTTCAGCCGGACATGCGCGGCAACGCTGAACCCAACGGCCAATTCCCTTTTCGCCCGGAAAGCGACACCGCCTTCCGGGCGCGCTGTATATCCGCAACGCAACCACCGCGCGGGGTTTCCTCTTTACGGCCCGGACGCGACGTGCTATAATTCGACATATTGGATGCGCAATGATACGAATGGGGGATTGTTTAGCCATGGCAAAACGAAAGATGGGCGACCGCCGGGACGGCAGATTGATGCGGGAGCTGGACTCCATGCACTATATTGTGCCGCTGATCTACCCAAACCGCTGCGATAACGAGGCCTATATCAGCGAGACCATCGATCTGACAAACATTAACGCATATTTGAAACGCAAAAACGAGACGGAGACAGACTTTCCGTACACGATCTTTCACCTGATCGTGACCGCGATGGTGCGCACGCTGACCCTGCGTCCCAAGATGAACCGCTTTATCACCAACAAGAACATCTACCAGCGCAACGAGGTCTCCGCCGCCTTCGTTGTGAAAAAGCGTTTTGCGGATGAGGGCGCGGAGGCGCTCGCCTTCCTGCATACCAAGGAGGACGACACGCTGGACTCCCTCCACCAAAAGCTGTACAAGCAGATCACCTCCTGCCGCGGCGAGTCCGCCGACCGCACGACCGACAGCATGGATATCCTCAACAAGATGCCGCGCTTCCTGTCCAAATTTCTGGTGTGGGTGATCACCAAGCTGGATAAGCACGGCAAGTGCCCCGACTTTTTGATCGCGACCGACCCGTACTATTCCTCGGTCATCCTGTCCAATCTGGGCTCCATCAAGCTCAAGAGCGGGTATCATCACCTGACCAACTGGGGCACGACCTCGGTGTTCTGCATCATTGGAGAGAAAAAGCCGTCGCCCCTTTTTGCGGAGGACGGCGCCGTGACCATGCGCGAGACCATCGACCTTGGCATCACCATTGACGAGCGCATTGCCGACGGCTACTACTACGCCAAATCCATCCGCCTGCTCAAAAAGCTGCTGGAGAATCCGGCGCTGCTGGAGCAGCCGCTGGGCGCGGAAATCGAATACTGAGGAAGCGAGAGGATACATCATCATGGAGCAGGCAATCACAGCCAAAACGCCTTGGATCAAGAATCTGGGCGATGTTCCCGCACATTTGGAGTACCAACAGGGCTCGATGTTTGAGGCCGTCGCCGAGATCGCCAAAAAATACCCGGATTACGTCGCGCTGGATTTTATGGGCCGCGCCACCACCTATAAGCGTCTGGTGGAAAAGGTCGAGCAATGCGCGCGTTCGCTCAAGACCATCGGCGTGCGCGCCGGGGATCGCGTGACCATCGCCATGCCCAACTGCCCGCAGGCCATCTTTCTGTTTTACGCGGTGAATATGGTCGGCGGCGTCGCCAACATGATCCATCCGCTGTCCAGCGAGAAGGAGATCGAGTTCTTTCTCAACGAGTCCGAGAGCGTTACCGTGGCCACGCTGGATCAGTTTTACGGCAAAATTGAGGCCGTCCGCGAGAATACGTCCGTGGTCAACGTCATCATCGCGCACATCAAGGACGAGCTGTCCCAGCCCCTCAAGACCGGCTATATGCTTACCGACGCCCGCAAGATCAAAAAAATCCCCGGCGACGCGCCGATCATCCAGTGGAAGGCGTTCCGCCACTTGGGGCGCTCCTGCTTTTGGAACTACCGCGTAGCGCGCCGGGCGGAGGATCCCGCCGTGATTCTCTATTCCGGCGGCACAACGGGCACCACCAAGGGCATACAGCTCTCCAACCTCAATTTTAACGCGCTGGCCGCGCAGATTGTCGCTACCAATCCCATGTTCCGGCCCGGCGACCGCATGCTGGCCGCCATGCCGTTGTTCCACGGCTTTGGGCTGGGCGTGTGCATCCATTCCATGCTGGCCAACGGCGGGCGCTGCGTGCTGGTGCCGCGCTTCACGGCCAAGAGCTATGCCAAGCTGATTACCAAGTACAAGTGCTGCTTCATCGCCGGGGTGCCCACGCTCTACGAGGCCCTCCTGCGCCTGCCCTCCATGGAGGGCGAGGATCTCTCCTGCCTGAAGGGCGTGTTCTCCGGCGGCGATTCGCTCTCCGTGGAGCTAAAGAAGCGGTTTGACAAATTCCTGTACGACCACAAGGCGACGATTCAGATCCGTGAGGGATACGGGACGACCGAGTGCGTGACGGCCTCCTGCCTGACGCCCACGCATATGGCCAAGGAGGGCAGCATCGGCCTGCCCTTCCCGGATACCTACTACAAGATTGTCAGGCCCGGCACGGACGAGGAGCTGCCCTATGGCGAGGAGGGCGAGATTCTGCTGGCCGGCCCGACGGTGATGATGGAGTACATCCGCCACCCGGAGGAGACCGCCAGCACTCTGCGCAAGCATGCCGACGGGCTTACGTGGGTCTATACGGGCGATCTGGGCACGATGGACGACGAGGGCTTTCTCTACTTCCGGGGCCGCATGAAGCGTATGATCGTCACCTCCGGCTACAATGTATATCCGGCCCAGCTGGAGAACATCCTTGACGCGCATGAGAGCGTCCACATGAGCTGCATCATCGGCGTGCCGGATCCCTACAAAATGCAGAAGGTCAAGGCGTTTGTGATGCTAAAGCCCGGTATTCAGGCGGACGACGCCGCCAAGCAGGATATCCTCGCGTACTGCCGCAAGAACATCGCCAAGTACGCGATGCCCTACGACATCGAGTTCCGGGAAACGCTGCCCAAAACGCTTGTTGGCAAGGTGGCCTATCGCCAGCTTGAGGAAGAGGAAGCCGCCAAGGCGCAGCGGGCGGAGGCCGCAAAAGCCTGACTCCATGCGATCCAACGCAGGGTCGCGCCCTGCTTGCACACAATGGCGAACGTAAGGAGGACACATGAACGCATTTTTGGAGACGCTGCAAGGGAGCAAGCCTGCCCTGATTATGAGCATGCCCGTCAACGACGCGGACTTGGTGGACGAGGCTTTCCGTGCGGGCGCGGACGCGGTGAAGGTACACGTCAACCTGCGCCACCGGGCCAGCGAGCGGCAGTTTGGCGACGTGAGCGAGTACAAGGACGTGTTTGAAAAAATGTTCCGCAATAGGCGGGGGCCGTTGGGCGTGGTGCCCGGCAACGATCCCGCCGCCGTATCGCTTACGGTGAGGGACACGCTGCGCTATCCGTTTGATTTTTTGTCGCTGTACGCCCATCATGCCCCTGCCGATGTGCTCGGTTTGCCTCCGGCGCGCATGCTTGCCTGCGACGGCGGCTATGACATGGACGAAGTGGCTGCCTTTGCGGAAGCCGGCGCGGACGTGCTGGAGGCCTCGATCATCCCCGGCGCGGAATATGGGCAGCCGCTCCAGCTGCGCGACCTGATGCGCTACCGCGTGCTCTGCCAACGGAGCGGGCTGCCCGTCGTGGTGCCCACCCAGCGCGCCATCCGCCCGGAGGATGTTCGCGCGCTTGCGGATACGGGGATTCGCGGCCTGATGATCGGCGCGATTGTAACCGGGACGACCCGCGAGAGCATATTGCAGGCGATCGCCGCTTACCGCGCGGCCATTGACAGGCTGTAAGGAGCGACACGATGAAGCTGATCCAGATTCCGCTTGATTCCCGGCCCTGCAACGCGCGCTTTCCCGCGCAGCTTGCGCGGCTGGCCGGAGTTGAGCCGCTGCTGCCGCCGCAGATGGACGACTTTCGCACCCCGGCTGACCATCGCGCGCTGAGGGACTTCCTGCGCGCGGAGGCCGACGCGGCGGACGGACTCGTGCTATCGCTCGATCATTGGTGCTTCGGCTCGCTGATTGCCTCCCGATCCGCGGACGTATCCGCGGACGAGGCCATGTCCCGGCTGGACGAGCTGGAGGCGATTCTGCGCGCGCATCCGCAAATGAGGGGATCCGCGTACAGCGTGGTCATGCGCAGCTCCATTAACACGCTGAACCGGGATGACCTGCCGCATTATCAAAGCATGACGGAGTATTCCCAGCAATGGCACCGCTGCAAGCTCTCCGGCCTGCCGGAGGACGAGCGTCGCCTGCAGGAGATCGAGGCGAGCATCCCGGACGAGGTACTGGAGCGGTACCACACCGTGCGGGCGCGCAATCACGCGGTCAATCGGCGCGCGGTATCGCTGTGCAGGGCCGGACTGCTCGACAAGCTGCTCCTTTTGCAGGAGGACGCGCAGCCGCTGGGCTTTCACCGCGTGGAGCAGGAGGCGCTGCGGCGCGAGGCGGACGGAGACGGCCGAATCTGGCTGCATAACGGCACGGACGAGGCGGGCATGCTGCTTGTCGCGGACGCGGTGCGATGGGACGCGCCGCCGCTGCGCGTGCGCGTCGCGTACCTGCGCGGGGATGGCAGCTTCGTTCCGGCCTATGAGGACAGGCCCTTTGCGGAAAACCTGCGGAGCCACGCCGGCGCGGCGGGCATCGAGCTGGCGGAAACTTGCGCGGACTGCACGCTTTGTGTGGCGAGCCCGACAGCCGAGCGGCAGGAGGACATGGCGAACGCGGATGCGGCCCCCGCCGACGCGGCCGCCGATGCGGAGCGCGTGCTTGCGGAGATGCGGAAGGGGCAGCCGGTTGCCCTGCTGGACGTGCGGTACGCAAACGGCGGCGACGGCGCGCTGCTGACGGCGCTGGGCCCAGAGGCGCTGCGCGGGCTGGCGGGATACGCGGCGTGGAATACGGCCTGCAACTCGCTGGGCACCGTGCTGGCGCAGCTCCGCGCGTCGGGAGGGCGGCGCAGTCCCGCGTGCGACCGCTTTACGCGCGAAAGGCTGCTGGACGACTATCTGTATCAGGGCAAGGTGCGCCGACAAATCAATCAGGAGCTGACCGCCGCCGGAGAGGACGTGCTCTGCCTGCGGGATCGGGCCGCTGCCGAGCGCCTCGTGCAAACGCGCTATCAAGAGGCGCTTGCGCAGGAGCCCGCGCTGCCCGTGGACGGCGAGCAGGTGAGCGTTGCGTTGCCGTGGCCGCGCACGTTTGAGGCGGATATCCGCATAGGAGGCTGTCGATGACGGATTATGATGTGATCGTGGTGGGAGCCGGGCCGTCCGGGGTGCTGGCGGCGCTGGCCGCCGCGCGCGAGGGCGCGCAAACGCTGCTGATTGAACGCAGCGGAATGTTGGGCGGCTCCAACACCGCCTCGTTGGTCTGCCCGCTGATGACATTCCACGCGGGAGAAACGCAGGTGGTCGCCGGGCTGGCGCAGCAGGTCGTCGATCGTCTGGCGGCTTGCGGCGGCACGCTGGGGCACATCCCAGACCCGCTGGGCGTAACCGCGACACTCACGCCCATTGAGCCGACGCTACTGACGCAGGTTTATTTTGCGATGCTCCGGCAAGCGCCGGGACTGCGCGTGCTGCTGCATGCCACGCTTACGGAGGCGGACGCGCGTGACGGGCATATCCAGAGCGTCGTCTGCGTGCACAAGGGCGGCGTGAGCCGGTTCTCCGCGCGCGTGCTGATTGACGCGACAGGCGACGGCGATTTGGCCGCGCTGGCAGGCGCGCCGTATCATCAGGGCAGGGAGAGCGACGGCCTCGCGCAGCCGATGAGCATGCTTTTCAAGCTGGGGCATGTGGACTATGCGCCCATCCGCGCCGCCATGCGGCGCGAGCCGGAGCAGTTTGTGCTGCGCAAAGGGGCGCTGGAGCAGCCCTACACGGCTGTGTCGGGCTTTTTTGAGCTGGTGCGCCATGCCAAGGAGGCCGGAGAGCTAACGGTGGATCGAGATCGTGTGCTTCTGTTCCAAGGCGTGCGGGAGGACGAGGCCATCGTGAACATGTCCCGCGTCATCCGCAAGCGGAGCACGGACGCGGAGGAGCTGACGGAGGCGGAGCTGGAGGCCCGCGCGCAGGTGGACGAGCTGACGCGGTTTTTCCGCCGGTTCGTGCCGGGCTGCTCTCAGGCCTATTTGGCGCAAACGGGCGCTTGCGTCGGCGTGCGGGAGTCGCGCCGGATCGTCGGGCAATACACGCTTACGGAGCAGGATATCCAGCGCTGCCGATCGTTTGAGGACAGCGTCGCCTGCTGCGCCTTCCCCATCGATATCCACGACCCGCTGGGCGCGGGGCTGGAATGGCACGCGTCCGATACCCGCTGCTTCTACGACGTGCCCTATCGCGTGATGCTCCCGCGGAGCCTCGACAACCTGCTTGTCACAGGCCGCTGCGCCAGCGCCACGCACGAGGCGATGGCCTCGCTGCGCATTACCGCGACCGCCATGGCGATGGGGGAGGCGGCGGGCGTCGCGGCAGGCATGGCCTCGCGAGAGAAATCCCTGCCCATGAAGATGGACGCGGCGGCCATCCAGCGGCGCATCCTTGCGCACGGAGGCATCCCCGGCCGCGCGTACCTTGGCTGAGCCAAACAATCACCCGCGCCCCAGAGCGCCAGCCGCCAAGAGACGGCCGCGCCTTGAGGCGCGCGTTGCGTTTGAGGAGTATTGTTCTTGTAGATCCGCTCAAAATATTGGCCTGCGAAAGCTGAAAAAATTTTGAGAAAAAAATATCATACGGGCAGGAAAAAAGGAAGGGAATGTAGAACCGTAAGAAATGGGAGTAGATTGAGCCTTTATGCAATCCACCCTCTTAGGGAGTCTGAACGGAACCACGGAAGGAGAACGATCATGCTCAACTCACAGGACATGGGGCAGGTACTGTCCCTACGCGCCGCCCTGCTGGAGGGCGACGAGGGCCGCCAAAAACAGCAGCGGGACGCTGGCAAACTGTTGGCGCGCGAACGGATCCAAAAGCTGGCCGATTCGGGTAGCTTTGTGGAGCTGTTCACGCTGATGTCCGGCGCTGATGGCGGGGCGGGCGTTGTCACCGGCTACGCGACGGTGCGGGAGCGCCCGGTGTACATTTTCGCCCAGGACTTTACGGTGTCCGGCGGCGCGATGGGGCAGAAGCAGGCCCAAAAGATCAATCAGCTGCTGGATATGGCCGTCAAGACCGGCGCTCCGGTTTTGATGCTGTGCGACAGCGCCGGCGTGAAGCTGGACGAGGGCGCGCTCGCTATGGACGCGTACAGCCAAGTGTATAGCAAGCTGGCGCGTATGAGCGGCGTTTGCCCGATGATCTCCGTGGTGCTGGGCCCCTGCGTTGGCGGCGCGGCGCTCATCTCTCAGCTGAGCGATGTGTGCGTGATGGCGCGCAGCGTCGGCAGCCTGATGGTCTACGGCCCGCAGGTGATTAACGCCATGAACGGCACTAGCCTTGAGCCCGCCAAGCTGGGCGGCGCGGATGTGATGGCCGAGCAGGGCGCGTGCGCGCTCGTTGCGGACGACGAGTCCGGCGCGCTGGCGCTCGCCTCCAAGCTGCTGGATCTGCTGCCCTCCTGCAACGCCGAGGACGCGCCGCTGGAGGAGACGGACGATCTCAACCGTCTGCTGCCCGATGTGGACGCGGACGACGCTGTCGCCGTAATGAACGCGATGGCGGACGACGGCTCGCTGCTGGAGCTGTATGCCGATTATCAACCCTCCATTCGCACCGCGCTGTGCCGCATGGGCGGCCGCGTCGCGGCGCTGGTGGCTACCGACAAAAAGAGCGGCGAGGGAAAGCTGACTGCCGGAGCACTCAAAAAAGCCGCGCGGTTTGTGCGCTTCGCGGATTGCTACGGCCTGCCGATCCTCAGCCTGATCAACACAAAGGGCGTGTATTTTGAGAGCGTCGCGGCCCAGACCGAGCTGCTCAAGGCGCAGAGCTGTCTGCTGTACGCCTATGCCGAGGCCACCGCGCCCAAGCTGGCCGTTGTGACCGGGGACGCTATCGGGCAGGCCTACGTCGCCATGGGCGGCAAAGGAAACGCCGATGTAACCTACGCTTGGCCCGGCGCGGTGATTTCCGCCCTGCAGCCGGAGGCGGCCGTGGCCGTGCTCTATGGCAAGCAGGTCAAGGAGGACGCCGAGCTGACCGTGGAGCAGGCCCGCGAAAAGTATGCCAAGCAGTACGTCGCGGACGTTGCGGGCGCTTTGCAGGCCGCCAAGAGCGGCGTGATCGACGACGTGATTGATCCCGCGCAGACCCGCGCGCTGCTTTTGGCCGCCATGGAAATGCTGGCCTCCAAGCGGGACAGCAACCCGCCCAAAAAGCACGGCAACCTGCCCATGTAACGGAAGGAAGGTTCAACGATGAGTAGATTATTGACTGGGCTTTCCGTTGCGGCAATTGGCATTTTGGTTGTTTTTGTCGGGCTGGTGATCCTGATTGGGTTCATCAAGCTGCTGAACCTGTTTATGAGCATCGGCAAAAAGAAAAAAGCCGCCGTGCCCGCGCCCAAGGCCGAAGCCGCCGCGCCCGCTGCTGCGCAGGCCGCAGTACAGCCCGCGGAGCAGGCGGGGGTTTCCGGCGAGGTGCTGGCGGCCATTACGGCGGCCATCGCGGCCGTTTGGCAGGGCGAAACTGGCTTTGTGGTGCGCCGCGTGCGCCGCGTAAGCAACGCTTCCGCTTGGAATCGCGCGGGTCATGACGAGCAGGTTTACAGCCGTCTGTAACGATCATTTATCTGAAGGAGGAACTCCCATGCGTCAGTTCAATATTACCGTCAATGGCGTTGCATATCAGGTTTCTGTGGAGGAAGTCGGCGCCGCGTCCGCCATGCCCGTCGCTCAGGCCGTGCAGGCGGCTCCCGTCGCCGCCCCCGTCGCCGCCCCTGTCGCCGCGCCCGCAGCGGCTCCCGCAGCCGCCGCGCCCGTCGCGGCCGCTCCCGCCGCCGTATCCGCCGGCGAGAAGGTCAACGCGCCTATGCCGGGCACCATCCTCGATCTCAAGGTCAAGGCGGGCGATACCGTCAAGAAGGGCGACGTGCTGCTGGTCTTGGAAGCCATGAAGATGGAAAACGAGATCATGTCTCCGTGCGACGGAACCGTCAAGCAGACCGTCGTTGCCAAGGGCGCATCCGTCAACAGCGGCGATCCCCTCGTCGTGATCGGCTGACGTCAACCGCACCATTTGCGAAAGACCAAGAGAAAGCGAGTTGATATCAACCATGGATATAGGCGAGAGCTTGTTGAAGCTGTGCCGGGACTCCGGCATTTACTCCCTGCTCAGCGATCCCAAACCGCTGATTATGATTCTGGTTGGCTGCGTGCTGATCTATCTGGCGGTCGTTAAAAAGTACGAGCCGCTGCTGCTGCTGCCGATCGCCTTCGGTATGATTTTGACCAACTTGCCCATCGCGGGCATGTACCACTCCGAGCTGTTTGCGGGCGGCCATACCAACTGGAACCTGTTTGGCGGCGCGGTGCTGGTAAACAGCAACGATCTGCTGGTGCCCTATCAGGTAACGGCTCAGGGGGCCGTGATGATTGGCGACGGCTTCCAGACCCTGCTGGGTTACGTCACCGAGACCGCCAAGATGGTCACGGCAGCCGACGGCACCGTAACGCTGAACGCGGCGGGCGTTGTGATGAACGCGGCCGGCGCGTTTATCGCAAGCAACGGTCAGGTGATGGATGTGACGGGTCAGCTTGCCCTTGCGAGCGCGGGCCAGATCATCAATCCGGGCCTGCTGGACTACCTGTACTTGGGCGTAAAGCTGGGCATTTATCCCTGCCTGATCTTCCTTGGCGTGGGCGCGATGACGGATTTCGGCCCGCTGATCGCCAACCCCAAGAGCCTGCTGCTGGGCGCTGCCGCGCAG
>CAYOYK010000040.1:0-22031 GCA_964408185.1 uncultured Oscillospiraceae bacterium
GCGCCGCGAGCGTGCGCGGCTTCGCCGCTAGCTCGCTGGGTGGCGTGGGCGCGGCATGGAACGCGCGGGTGGATTACCGCCGCGCCCACGGGGAACACGGGGGACGCGCGGGGCGCTGCCCCGCACCCCGCAAGGGGGATGATCCCCCCTGACCCCGCGGGTTATTGGTGAGATGTCGCGGCGTCCACGCGCGTCAGGTACGCGCGCAGGTTCTCGCCCGCGATGCCCAGCGCGACGGACTTACCATACACCCCGATCATTCTCTCCACAAACGCGGGCAGCGTTCCCGCATCCTCCAGCCCGGCCGGACAGCACTCGATGCCGTCAAAGTCCGAGCCGAAGCCAACGCGGCCCTCGCCGCCCATCGCCAGCATGCGGTCGATATGGCGCAGCACGTCGTCCGCGCTTGCGACGGGCGAGCCGGTCAGGAATTCCGGGTAGAAATTCACGCCCACATAGCCGCCGCTTTCAAACAGCAGAGCAAGCTGCTCGTCGGTCAGGTTGCGGCGGTGCGGGCACAGCGCCCGCGCGCAGGAATGGCTCGCTATAATGGGCGCGCGGGACGCGGCTACGCTTTCCTGCATGGTGGGGACGTTCATGTGGCTTGCGTCCACGGCCATGCGCAGGTCGTTCATCCGCGCGATGACCTCGCGGCCGTAGGCGGTGAGACCGCCCGCGTCGCTGACGGCGGCGGGCACGCCCAGCCGATTGGGGTTATTCCAGCACAGCGCGGCGATGCGCACGCCGAGCGCCGCGTAGCGATCCACGCGATCCGGCCCGTCGTGGAAGGCCTCGCCGCCCTCGATGGTAAGCAGGATATTGGGCGCGTCCGGGCGCGCCTCGTCCAAGTCGACGATCTGGCGGAAGCCCTGCGCCTTGAGCTTTTCCAGCTGGGCAAGCTCGCGGTCGATCACGCCCGCGTCCTCGCCCTGCAAGCCGTGCGGGCCGGTCCACAGGGCCATGGCCTGCACGCGCGTTACGCCGGGCGCGGTGAGCTTTTTCCGGTCGATATGCCCCTTGGCCGGGTCGTAGTCCGGCGTTTGCAGGGCGTAGAGGGTATCGGCGTGAGTATCGCAAAGCAGCATGGATACCGACCTCCTGTCAATAGGCCTCGGTGCGGTCGTAGGTACGGCTGGGACTCAAATCGTACACCACGCGGCCGACGGTGGGGTACTGCTGCCGGATGCGGCGCACCATGCGCTCCAGCAGGTCATACGGCAGGCGCGCCGCGTAGGCGTGGCCGTCGCTCTCCTGCACGGCGCGCAGCAGAATCGCGTCCCCGTAAGGCTCGGCGGGGTTGGGCATCAGCATGGCGTAGTATTGCCAAAGGCGCTTTTCCAAGCCTGCGGCGGTGATCTCCTCGGCATAGAGCGCGTCGATCTCGCGCAGGAGCTGCAAGCGTTCGGGCGTGACCGCGCCCACGATGCGGTTTGCCAGCCCGCTCTCCGGGAAGGGCTGACGGTTGGCAAGCTGCGCGGGCAGGCTGAGGGCCTCGGCGACGCAGCGCACCTCGTCCTTGAACAGCTCGTTCAGGGGGGCGAGTGTCGGCGGGGCGTCCTCGGCGAAGGAATCCGATTTATCGGGGGCGAGCTCGGCCAAGCGGTCGGTGTAGGTGGAGCCGGTCAGCAGCACGCGCACGTCCGGCTCGTAGCCGATTTGCTTGAGCAGCACCTGCCACAGCAGCGACGAGACGATGCGCTGCTTATCGCGCTCTCCGCTCACGCCCGCGAGCGCGTTGAGGAAGGCCTCGCGCGCGTCCACGTAAGCGACCACGATGCCCAGCGAGTCCATCATGGTGGCGACCACCTGATCGGACTCGCCCTGACGCAGCAGCCCGGTATCGATAAACACGCACACCAGCCGCTCGCCCAGCGCCATGTGGGCCAGCTTGGCGCAAACGGCGCTGTCCACGCCGCCGGACACGGCGCAGAGCGCCTTGCCCGTGCCCGCCGCCGTGCGGATGCGGCCCAGCGCGCGCTCGATCATGCGCTCCTCGGACCAATCCGGCGTGACGCCGCACACATTGCGCGCAAAGTTTTCCAGCAGCTGGGCGCTTTCCGGGTCGTTGCGCTCCACGGGATATTGCAGCGCGTACAGGCGGCGGGCGGCGTCCGCAAAGCCGATGGTCTGCTCCGTGGCGGTGGCCAGCGGCGCGAGGGTATCGGGCAGTGTAAGCGCGGAGAGGGCGTGCATCACGCGCTCGCCGCCGTTCATATCGGCCAGCAGCGCGTCGTTGCGCAGCCAGAGGGTCACGCCGCCGTTATGATCGCGCACCGGCTCGCAGGAGCCGCCGTAGAGCCGGCACAGCGCGGGCACCGCGCCGCCCAGCGCGAGCACGGGGGCCTGCGCGCTATCCAGCCACGCGCGCAGGAGGGCCGGGTCGGGCTGATGCTGCGCTGTCGCCGCGAAGATCAGCCCGCGCACGGCATAATCGCCGGGGGCTGTGCCGGGCGCGTCCGCCGGCAGCACCGTGCTGAAGATCTGCCGGGAGCGCAGGGTGCGCGCCGCCAGCGCGGCGATGGAAGCATCGAAGCTGACCACAATGAGGGTATCCTGCATGGGGCCTCCTCCGCGGCGGATTTGCCGCCGCTGAATCCAAGCGCCCGTCCGCGCCGTGCGCAGGCGGGCGGAGGCTCATGCCTCGGTTTTGTTCGTATCGTCCGCGGGCGTAGCTTCATCCGCGGGCTGAGCTGCGGGCGCATCCGCGTCGTCGGTAAACTGGCGGGCGACCTCGCGGAAGGACAATATCTTATCAAAGCCGATGGCGTTGGCCTCGCGGGCCCTGCGCACGGCCCAAATCGCGTAATACACCAGCGCGGCCAGCGTGCAGATCACGGCGGCCCAAAGCACGATGCGGTCCGGCGTAGCGGGCCAGCCGGGCAGCGCCGCAAGAAACTGATCCCGGAAGAACATCAGGATCAGCGCGGCGATAAACAGGCAATGCGCCACCTTGCCGATCATGGACGAGTACACCACCAGCCCGTGCCGCAGCATCACAAAGCCGCCGAGCACCATGATGCATTCCTTGCCGATCAGGATGGTGATGGCGGGCCAAGGGGCCGCGCCCGTGAACACCATGGAGAACATGACCGTAATGACCATCAGCTTATCGGCCAGCGGGTCCATCAGCTTGCCAAAGCTCGTCACCTGATGGTTGCGGCGGGCCAAGTAGCCGTCCAGCAGGTCAGTCAGGCACGCGGCCGCGAACACGCCCAGCGCGGTGTAGCGGTGGCCGCCGGTAAAGAGCCAGACGTATACGGGGATGAGCAGCACGCGCAGCAGCGTAAGCGCGTTGGGCAGGTTGGCGTTCTTTCTCAAATATGCCTTCAAGACCGTACAGCCTCCTTTTGTGCCGTTCCATCAAAGCAGGGGGCGCGCCCCTGACGGCCCGGCTTCTCTATTATATCATGAAACAGCGATTCCGAACAGGACAGTTTTGTTGGGGGGAGGTGCGCCTTGCGCGGCGCGGCGGTGCGCCTGCGGCGCAGCTATGCGCCTTCGACGCAGCTATGCGCCTGTGCGGCGCAGCTATGCGCCTGTGCGGCGCGGGCTTTGCGCCTGCGGCGCAGCAATGCGCCTGCGGGCGCAGGAGGGCGGCCTGCGGGCCGCGGGGGTTTCGCGCCTGCGGGCGCGGGAACGGTGCCCCGACCTGCGGGCCGGGGCACCGTTCCCGCCCGCGCCGCGCAGGCGCAAAAACCCCGGCCGTTAGGGCCGGGGTTTGGCTTCCTGCAAGCGAGTTAGGCCTCCACGCTGGGCTGACGGTCGTCATCCTGCACGCGGAACGCGAGGTAAACAAACGCAAGCTGAAGGCCCACGCTGATGAGGATGCTGACGATCTCAGTCAGGGTATTGCTGGAGACGATGCAGCCAAGGACGTTGATGCCGATGCAGACGACCAGCCCGATAATGCCCATCACCTTGGCCGCGCCCGCCATCGGGGAGGATCCGTTGGCTCCGCGCACGCCAAAGATGCCGGTCAGCAGGGCGAACACGCCATAGAACAGCAGCAGGCCGCCCAGCAGGCCGATCAGGACGCCGGCTCCGGCGGTCACGTTGGAGTTGTCTTGGATGCCGACTCCTGTAAGCAGCACGCTGCCCGCGAGGCTAAGAGCGGCAAGAACGATGTAGAGAACCGCAAAGATTATCAGCAGGACGGATAGGATTTTGAACGCCTTTTTCATTGGTTTTCTCTCCTCATGGTAAAAATGGGGTCGACGAATACGCCGATGGACACAGTATACCAGCTTTCGCGCGCTTTGGCAAACAAATCGCGGCCTATCGGTACCGCAGGTCGTACATCAGCATCGCGGCCTATCGGCGCTGCAAGTCGCACATCGGGGTCGCGGCCTATCGGTACCGCAGGTCGTACATCAGCATCGCGGCCTATCGGCGCTGCAAGTCGCACATCGGGGTCGCGGCCTATCGGTATCGCAGGTCGAACATCAGGATCGCGGCCTATCGGTACTGCAAGCCATACATCGGGGTCGCGGCCTATCGGTATTGCAAGTCGTACATCAGGATCGCGGCGGCGACGGCGGCGTTGAGGCTCTCGGCGTGGCCGCGCATGGGCAGGCGGTAGCAATGCGTCGCGGCCGCCATGGACTCCGGCGTGAGGCCTGCGCCCTCGTTGCCGATCAGCAGGCAAAGGCGCTCCGGCGGCGCGGGACGATCGTAATACGGCGCGCCGTCCAGCGCGGCGGCCAGCACCGCGTAGCCCCGCGCCTTGAGGGCCTCCAACTCGGCGGGCGCAGACTCGACCTCGCGGATAGGCACGCGCAGGCCCGCCCCCATGGTGGCGCGCAGTCCCTTGGGCGAGAACGGATCGGCGCAGCCCTCGGTGAGCAGGCAGCCGTCAAACCCGGCAGCCTCCAGCGTGCGCAGCACTGTGCCCACGTTGCCGGGGTCCTGCACGTTCTCCAGCAGCACCAGTCGCGGGCCCATGGCCTCCGGCGCGGGCGGCTGAGGCAGCAGCAGCGTCGCCGCGACGCCCTGCGGGGTCTGTACGGTGGACAGCGCGGCCAGCACCCGCTCTGTCACGGCGTACACGGCCGCCTCCCGCGGCGCGAGGGCGATCAGCGCGGCATACGTCTGCATGCGGGTTTCCTCCACAAACAGGGCCGTCACGCGCTCCGGGCAGGTGCGCAGCGCCTCGCCGACCATGTGCTCGCCCTCCAGCAGCGTCTGTCCGCTCCGGAGGCGATTCTTTTTCTGCGCCAGCGAGCGGGCAAAGGCCACGGCGGGGTTCTGGCTGCTGCTGATGGCGGGCATGGGCAAGGCTCCCTTCTGTTTTTTAATTGCAAAGCGGGGCATATGTGCTCTCCCCCGCTGCGTGGGCTTTGCGCCTGCGGCGTGGGCTTTGCGCCTGCGCGGCGCAGGAGGGCGGCCTGCGGGCCGCGGGGGTTTCGCGCCTGCGGGCGCGAAAGTACGCCCGCGCGGCGGGGTAGGCACGGTGCCCCACCCTGCGGGGTGGGGTTCGTCACTTTTCTTTTCAGCTGAAAAGAAAAGTAACCAAAAGAAACAGCGTGTTTGAGGCCGATCGATGGGCCAGCATACCCAGCTTGTGCTACAAGCGATCGCCCAGAGGGCTTGGTTTAGGCTGTTAGCACGCCTGCGGTGCCGGGGCTGGCCGAACAATTGCCCCGCGTCGGTACCCTTGTTCCTGTGTCGCAGACGGCATGCAGGCATGGTGGCCCTGCGGGGCCCTCGATTGGCTTGCCGCGCCTGCGGGCGCGGAAGGGAGCGCGGTATTGGCTTCGCTACCCCGCTTGCCTAGGGCCTAGTTTCCTTGGGGAACGCGGTATTGGCTTTGCTCTCCCGCTTGTTTAGGGCCTAGTTTCCTTGGGGAGCGCGGTATTGGCTTCCCTACCCCGCGTGTCTATGGCAATGTGCCCGTAGGGAACGCCATATTGCCTTTGCTCCCTCGCGTGTCTATGGCATTGCGCCCAAGGCACGCGGGGTTGTTTTCGTTTTCCCCCGCGCCCGCAGGCGCGGCAAGCCAATCGAGGGCCCCGCAGGGCCACCATGCCTGCATGCCGTCCCTTGCACAGGAACAAGACCGCTGACGCGGGGCAGCAGTTCGGCCAAGCTGGGCACCGCAGGCGTGCTAACGCTATCACGCAAGCTCTCTGGGCGATCGCTTGTAGCACAAGCTGGGCGTGCTGGCCCATCGATCGGCCTCAATCGCGCTGTTTCTTTTGGTTACTTTTCTTTTCAGCTGAAAAGAAAAGTGACGAACCCCGGCCCGCAGGTCGGGGCACCGTTCCCGCGCCCGCAGGCGCGAAACCCCCGCGGCCCCGCAGGGCCGCTCTCCTGCGCCGCGCAGGCGCAAAGCCGTGCCGCAGGCACGGCCCCCCTGCCGCGCGTGGCCCGCGCAGGCAGCGCACAACGCCGCGCAGGCCAGCGCACAGCGCCGCGCCTGCGGGCGCAAAAGCGCCCTCGCAAGAGGGGACTGCGTCCCCTCTCACCGCTGCTTCTCGCGCAGGATAAACCGCACAGGCGTGCCGTCAAAGCCGAAGGCCTTGCGAAACTGGTTTTCCAGATAGCGCTGGTAGCTGAAGTGCATCAGCTTCTCGTCGTTGACAAAGAGCACAAACGTCGGCGGACAGACGCTCTGCTGGGTGCCGTAGTAGATCTTGAGGCGGCGGCCGCCGCTGACCGGGGGCTGAAGCGCAAGCTGCGCGTCGGCCAGCACGTCGTTGAGCACGCCGGTGGTCACGCGCTTGCGGCAGGCGGCGAACACATCGTTTACCATGGGCAGCAGCGTGTTGACGCGCTGGCCTGTTTTGGCGCTGATGAACAGCACAGGCGCGTAGTCCATAAACTTGAGATCCTCCAGCGCCTGACGGCGGAAGGCCTCCAGCGTGCCCGTGTCCTTCTCCAGCGCGTCCCATTTGTTGACCGCGACGATCACGCCCTTGCCCGCGTCGAGGATCATTCCGGCGATCTTGGTATCCTGCTCGGTCACGCCGTCCTGCGCGTCCAGCAGCAGCACGGCCACATCGCAGCGCTCGATGGCCGCAATGGCGCGGAGCACGGAGTATTTCTCCACGCTCTCCTCCTCCACGGCCTTCTTTTTGCGCATTCCGGCGGTATCGATCAGGTTGTAGCGGGTGCCGTCCGGGCCGGTGAGGTCGCTGTCGATGGCGTCGCGCGTGGTGCCGGGGATGTTGCTCACCATCGTCCGCTCCTGATCCAGCAGGCGGTTGCACAGCGAGCTCTTGCCCACGTTGGGGCGGCCGACCACGGCCAGCTGGATGATGTGCTCGCCGTCGTCGTGCTCGTCGGGCTGCTCGTCGGGCAGGCGGGCGACGATCTCGTCCAGCAGATCGCCCAAGCCCAGCATGTTGGTGCTGCTCACGCCGATGGGGTCGCCAAGGCCGAGGGCGTAGTACTCGTACAGCGCGTCCGTCAGGCCCGCGTGATCCACCTTGTTGACTACCAGCAGCAGCGGCTTGCGCGTCTTGCGCAGGTAAGCGGCCACGTCCCGGTCGTCGGCGGTGAGGCCCTGCCGCGCGTCGCAAAAGAAGCAGATCACATCCGCCGTGTCCATGGCGATTTGCGCCTGCCGCCGCATCTGGCTCAGTAGCACGTCGTCGCTCTTCATGTCGATGCCGCCCGTGTCGATCAGCGTAAAGCGGCGGCTCCGCCACTCCACGTCCGCGTACACGCGGTCGCGCGTCACGCCGGGGGTATCCTCCACAATGGAGATGCGCCGTCCGGCGATTTTGTTAAAGAAGGTAGATTTGCCCACGTTGGGGCGGCCGACGATGGCCACAAGCGGCTTTGCCATATTCGCTCCTTATCCGCGCAGCGCCCGGTACAGGGCCGCGCCGTCCGGGCCGATCAGCCGCGCGCGCAAGGGACAGCGGCGGCGGAAGGCCCTCCAAGTCATATCGTCCAGAAACCGATCGCCCTGATCGCGCAGCACGCAATCGCTGAGCAGCAGCGCGTCGTAGCGCTTCTTCGCGTCCGGGGGAAGCTGCGCGAGGAAATCCCCGCCCGTGAGCAGCCCGGTCACGGTCACGCTCTCGCCAAAAAAGTGGTTGCGCACGGCCAGTACGTCCACGGACGTGTCCGGCGGGGCGTAGGCGGCCGTCAGCCGCGCGAGGTACGGGGCGGCGCTTTTGCCCGTCATCACCAGCAGGCGCTTGGTCGGCGCGCGCGCAGCGGCGTGCGCGTCCTCGTTGAGCGGGTCGCCGTCCGGCGGCGGGTCGCCCGCCTCCGCGGCGGCCTCCTTCAGCTGCTCGGCCAGCAGGCGCAGCAGCCCCACGCCGTTCTCGATTTGCGGATAGCCCGCGTACCAATCCACGGGCGGCACGGGACGGCCGCTCAGCGCGTAAAACTCATCCGAGGGGAACACGAACGCGTGCCCCAGCTCGCGCCGATACTCCGCCTGCAGGGGCGCGAGGGAATCCAGCAGCTCGGCGGCGCGGGCGGCGTCAAACGGGGTGAGCTTGTCCAGCTTGTCCCGGTAGCGCGTCATGCCCACGGGCACGACGGCCGTATCCAGCGCGGCGGGGGCCAGCGCCCGCAGCGCGCGCACGGTATCCAGCAGCGCGTCGCCGTCGTTCCAGCCGGGGCAGCAAACGATCTGCGCGTGGAACGCGAGGCCCTCGGCCTTGAGGCGCTCAAGCCTCGGCCACAGGTTGGCGGCGGCGGGGTTGCGCATCAGCGCGACGCGCTTGGCGGGATCGGCCGCGTGCACGGAGATGTACAGCGGCGAGGCCCGCCGCGCGATCAGCCGCTCCCACTCCGCGTCGTCCACGTTGGTGAGTGTGACGTAGTTGCCCATCATCAGCGAGCAGCGCCAGTCGTCGTCCTTCACGTACAGCGTCGGGCGCAGGCCGGGGGGCATCTGGTCGATAAAGCAAAAGCGGCAATGGTTCTTGCACGGGCGCGGCGTGAGCCGCAGGCTGTCGCCGAAGCGCAGGCCGAGCGGCTCGCCCTCGTCCTTGTCGATGGGCACGTCCGCCGTGCCGCCGCGCCGATTGCGCACCGTCAGCGTGATCCGCGCGGGCGACGCGAGCGCCTGATAGTCGATCTCATCCTCGATGGGCGCGCCGTCGATGGATACCAGCGCGTCGCCCTTTTCAATGCCCGCAAGCCAAGCCGGGCCGTTTTTTTCGACCCCGGCGATCAAATGCTCCATGCTGCCTCCTTGGGTTGGCCGCGCGACGAAGCAGCCTCCGCGCGGGCACATTTCCACCGCTACATTATGCCCGGATTGCGGGGGAAAGTCAAGCAAGGCGTGCGGGCGGTGGGCGTTGCGCGCGGGGGGCAGGGGGCTGCGCGTGCAGGGCGGGCGTTGCGCGCGCAGGGCAGGGGGTTGCGCGCGCAGGGCGGGGGCTGCGCGCGCAGGGCGGGGGGCGTTGCGCGTGCAGGGCTGGGGGCTGCGCGTGCAGGGCGGGGCTGCGCGTGCAGGGCGGGCGTTGCGCGCGGGGGGCGGGGGGGCTGCGCGCACAGGGCGGGGGTTGCGCGCGCAGGACGAGGGGGTTCTCCCCGGCTGCGCGGGCTTGCCGCGCGCGTGTGGCGGGAGTAGGGGAAAGCGGCCTGCGGAGGGACACTGGCGCGGCGAGCCGCGGGGCGCAGGGCCGGTATTTCCCCCAATCAAACAGAGCGGCCGATCAAGCCGCTCTGTCAGCATCTCAACAACTTATCAAATAGAAAAGGAAATTGCCTGCGCAGAACAGGTACGCCCCTACGCCATCAGCGAGGGAAAGGATTCCCCTTCGTCGCCGCTTTCCTTTTTGCCCTTCCCATCGGCGGACTTTTTGGGCTTGGCGTTATCCGCCTTCTCGCGCCGGGCCGCCTCGTCCTGATCCTTCTTCAGGCGCTCGGCCTCGCGCCGGGCCGCCTCGTCCACCTTGCGCGCGGTCTCCTCCAGCTGGCGGGCCTGCTCGGCTTCCTCGGCCGCCTCCTTTTGGATTTCCGTCAGCATCTCCGAGCACAAAAAGCGGTACGCCGCGCTCTGCACGCAGCAGGTCATGGGATCGTTGCGCGGCACCGCGTCCGCGATCTGCGCAAACACGCTCCGCTGCGTATCGCAAAAAGCGCCGTACATCGCCTCGACCGAGCCGCCCTCCGGGACGCGCAGGAGGGTGCGCATTTCGTCGATGGTGGCGGCCTGCTTGAGGATGCACAGCATCAGCAGCTGCGCAAGCTGGTCGCGGCCGTATTTTTTGCCGTCCGGGCGGGAGACGAGCTGGCACTTGACGTAGTTGTTGACCGTGGCGGGGGTGAGCACGTGCTCCCCGGCGGGGTACAGGCTGGCGCATTGGCGCTGCACGTAGGTGATGACCTGATCCATGTACAGCCCCAAATCGGGCAGATCACGGTACGGCATGGGGGCAAAGCCGCCAAAGCGCTCGGCGAAGGCGCGCTGCTTTTCCTGCATAAACAGACCTCCTGCATGATGGGATGGATCCGTGGGCATTATAGCATATCGGGACGCGGATTACAACTTTTACAGGATTGGTGGTTGACATTATCTGCCCGAACGGTTATACTAGTCACGAACACTAGATGTCGAAGGGAGACAATTAACATGACGAACCGTGACGAAATACACATCTGGGGCGACTCGCTGGGACGCGGCGTAATGTACTCCGCCGAGCGCGGCCGGTACCTGATTTCCGCCGAGCGCTGCGACCGCACGCTGACCGATATCGGCCTGCATGTGGTCAACCACTCGGTCATGGGCCGCACCGCGCCGCAGGGGCTTGAGGCCTATCGGCAGGCCGCGCCCTGCCCCGGCAGCGTATGCGTGGTGGAGTACGGCGGCAACGATTGCGATTTGGATTGGCCCGCCGTCGCCGCCGGAACGCCCATCTGCGCCGCCGTGGAGTTGCCCGCCTTTGAGGACGCGCTGTGCGAGCATATTCAGCTTGCGATGCTGCGCGGCGAGCGGCCGCTGCTGGTCACGCCCCCGCCGCTGCACGCCGAGCGTTATTTCCGCTGGGTCTGCCGTGGGCTGGATGAGCAGGCCGTGCTCAAGGCGCTGGGTGATGTGCAGCACATTTACCGCTGGCAGGAGCGCTACGCCAACGCCGTGCGCCGCGCGGCCCAGCGCACCGGCTGCGCCCTCTTTGACCTGCGGGACGCGTTCCTTGCCGCCGCGCCGGGCGCGGACCTGTACAGCCCCGATGGCATCCACCCCAACGACGAGGGCTATCGGCTGATATCGCAGGCCGTCGCCGCCTTTCTGGAGCAGCATCACGCAAACTGTATCGCCTGCTGATTGACGAATCCCGCCCTCCGTGGTATGATCGACCCAACGACAACTAAAAAGGAGGGTTTTTCATGCCGACCGTCGAGACGTTTGCATCCGTGACAGGGGAACAGCTTGAATACAGGCTCTGGCAGCCGGAGGGTGAGGTGCGCGGCGTCGTGCAGATTGCCCACGGCATGGCGGAGCACATCGCCCGATACGACGGCATGGCGCGTGCGCTCAACGCCGCGGGGTACGCGGTGGTGGGGCACACCTGCCTTGGCCATGGCGAAAAAGCCCAGACGCTTGGCTTCTTTGCGGAGCGGGACGGCTGGGACGCGCTGCTGGAGGATGTAAACGCCCTGCGCAAGCAAACGCAGGCGCTCTGGCCCGACGCGCCGTACTTTCTGCTGGGGCACTCGATGGGCAGCTTTGTGGCCAGAACCTACGCGCTCAAGTACGAGAAGGGCCTCAAGGGGCTGATTCTCTCCGGCACCGGGCATTTCGATCAGGGCACGGTGAGCGCCGGGCTGCTGATCGCCAAGCTGCAATGTCTGTTTGGCATGGCCAAAAAGACCAGCAAGCTGCTGAGCAAGATGTCGTTCGGGGCAAACAACAAGCGCATCGCCAATCCGCGCACGGGCTTTGATTGGCTCTCCACAGACGAGGCCGAGGTGGACAAGTACATTGCCGATCCGTACTGCGGGTTTGATTTCACGGCGGGGGGCTTCCGCGATCTGTTTACGGGGCTGAAAAGGCTCGCGCCGGAAAACCTGACCGCGATGGAGAAGGATGTGCCGGTGTGGCTGTTCTCTGGCGCGGAGGATCCGGTGGGGAACGCCGGAGCGGGCGTGCGGACGACGGCGGAGGAGCTGAAGGCCGCCGGGGTCAAGGACGTGAGCGTCACGCTGTACGAGGGCGGCCGCCACGAGATGTTTAACGAGAAGGATCGCGCCAAGGTGCTGGCCGATCTGATTGGCTGGCTGGGGAAGTGAGCTGCCCCGACGGCGGGTGCTAAAGCACCCTTGTGACAGGGGACTTCGTCCCCCTTCACCGACGGCTTCGCCGTCTTGCTTCCCCCTAGGAAACGCGGTATTGGCTTTGCTCCCACGCTTGTCTAGGGCTTAGTTTCCTTGGGTAATGCGGGATTGGCCTTGCTTCCCCGCGTGTTTAGGGCATGTTCTTTTAGGTAACGCCATATTGCTTATGTCACCCCGCGTGTTTAGGGCACTATGCCCACGGCACGCGGGGGTTGTTTTCGTTTTCCCCGTCCCCCCGTTCCCCCCGCGCCCGCAGGCGCGGCAAGCCAATCGAGGGCCCCGACGGCGGGTGCTAAAGCACCCGCGTAAGAGGGGACTTCGTCCCCCCTCACCGACGGCTTCGCCGTCTTGCTTCCCCCTAGGAAACGCGGTATTGGCTTTGCTCCCACGCTTGTCTAGGGCTTAGTTTCCTTGGGTAATGCGGGATTGGCCTTGCTTCCCCGCGTGTTTAGGGCATGTTCTTTTAGGTAACGCCATATTGCTTATGTCACCCCGCGTGTTTAGGGCACTATGCCCAAGGCACGCGGGGTTGTTTTCGTTTCCCCCGTTCCCCCCGCGCCCGCAGGCGCGGCAAGCCAATCGAGGGCCCCGCAGGGCCACCATGCCTGCATGCCGTCCCTTGCACGGGAACAAGTCAACAAGCGCAGGGCAGCAGTTCGGCCAAGCCGGGCACCGCAGGCGTGCTAACGCTATCACGCAAGTTTTCTGGGCGATCGCTTGTAGCACAAGCTGGGCGTGCTGGCCCATCGATCGGCCTCAATCACGCTGTTTCTTTTGGTTACTTTTCTTTTCAGCTGAAAAGAAAAGTGACGAACCCCGGCCCGCAGGTCGGGGCACGCGGCCCGCAGGCCGCCCCTCCTCAGCCCGCAGGCTGAGGCACCGTCCCCGCCCGCGCCGTGCGGGCGACCCCCGCGCCCGCAGGCGCGGCCCCTGCCGCGCCGCAGGCGCAAAAAAGGCGGGGCCCGCGCCCCGCCAAATCATCAGCGATAAATCGTTTCCCCGCGCTTGGGGCCGGTGCTCACAATGCCTACGTGAACGCCCACCAGCTTTTCAATGTAATCGACATACCGGCGGCAGTTCTCCGGCAGGGCCGCGTAGTCCGTCTGGCCGCGCACATCGCACATCCAGCCGTCAAGGTGCTCGTAGACAGGCTTGCAGCCGTTGAGCGTCGGCGTGGCGGGAAAGTCCGTAATCCGCTTGCCGTCGGCGGTCTCGTAGGCCACGCAGACGGGGATCTTGGGCAGGTAGCCCAGCACGTCCAAATTGGTGAGCACAAGGCAGGTCGCGCCCTGCACCATGCAGCCGTAGCGCGTCGCCACCGCGTCAAACCAGCCCACGCGGCGGGGACGGCCCGTCTTGGCCCCGTACTCGCCCGCGTCGCCGCCGCGCTTGCGCAGCTCCTCCGCCTCGTCGCCAAACAGCTCCGTGGTGAAGGGCCCCGCGCCGACGCAGCTGGAGTACGCCTTCGTGACGCAGTACACATCCGTCATCGCGCTGATGGGCACGCCCGCGCCCACCGTGCCGTAGCCCGCCAGCGGGGAGCTGGACGTGGTGTACGGGTAAATGCCGTGGTCGGGGTCGCGCAGGGAGCCGAGCTGGCCCTCCAGCAGCACGCTCTTGCCCTCCTTGAGGGCGCCGTGCAGGAACACGGTGGTATCCGTCACCATGGGCCGAATCTTCTCGGCCAGAGGCTTGAGATACGCGAGGATCGCCTCCACCTCAAGCAGGGGCTTGTGGTAGAGGTGCTCCAGCAGCACGTTCTTTTGCGTCAGGGCGATGGTCAGGCGCTCGCGCAGGATGTCCTCGTCGTAGAGCTGGCAGACCTGCAGGCCGATCTTGCGGTACTTGTCGCCGTAAAACGGCGCGATACCGCTCTTTGTGCTGCCAAAGCTCGCCTTGCCGAGGCGCTCCTCCTCAAAGCGGTCAAAATCCACATGATAGGGCATCAGCACCTGCGCGCGGTCGCTGATGAGCAGCTTGGGCGCGGGCACGCCGCGCTCCACAATGCCCTGATACTCGCCCAGCAGCGCTTCGATATCCAGCGCCACGCCGGGGCCGATCACATTGACAATGTTGCTGTGGAACGCGCCCGACGGCATCAGGTGCAGAGCAAACTTGCCGTAATCGTTGATGATGGTGTGGCCGGCGTTGGCCCCGCCCTGAAAGCGGACGACGATATCGCTGTCCTCCGCCAAAAAATCGGTGATTTTCCCCTTGCCCTCGTCGCCCCAGTTCGCGCCTACGATGGTACGTACCATGCTAACGACTCCTTCCGCTGCATAAGATAGCAGAGACCCAACCCCCTTTATACTATACCCCCGGCCATCTGTCAAGCGGTCGGGCGGAGAATGGAGGCCCCCCATGAAACCCCTTGCCGGAACGCTGTCCCTGCTCTTGGCCTTGGCGCTGATTTCGCCCGGCGCGGCCCTCGCGGAGCCCTACCAAAACGGCGTGTACGAGGACGCCGCCGAGGGCTACAACGAGCCCATCCATGTGCGCCTGACCGTGAAGGACGGCAAAATTGACGAAGTCGCCGCGTACATGGGCAGCGGCGCGGCGCTGAACGAGTACACGCAAAAGGCGATCGACGCCATCGCGCCCGCCGTCAAGGCAAAGGGCGGCGTTGACGGCGTGGATACCGTATCGGGCGCGACGGGCTCCAGCCAGACGATCCTCAAGGCGCTGGAGGGCGCGCTGGAGCAGGCGCGGGTCGGCCCGCCGGAGGCGTCCGGCGCGCAGACGGGCGGCGCAGACGCATCGGGCGGCAAGAGCGCGTCGGGCGGCCTCGCCCCGACCGTCAGCCCCGATACCGCCGAGAGGTTCCTCGGCCTTGGCAGCGCGGTCAATTTCCGCGTCGGCCCCGGCAAGGACGCGGACGGCGGGCAGGTGTACAGCCTCAACGTGGCCATGGCGACGGCGGTGTTCGACCGCGAGGGCCGCATTGTGGATGTGACCGTGGACGTGTACGAGATCGCCACGCCCAACTACGATGGCGAGAGCATGCCGCACTTCAGCGGCTGGCCGGGCGCGAAGGCCGGGCCGACCGTCCGGCACCCGGAGGGGACGCTGGCGGACGGCGGCGACGTGACCGAGGAGACCGCGGCCGCCGAGCTCTCCGCGTGGGCGACCAAGCGCGAGCGCGGCGACGCGTACGGCATGAACCCCGCCAACGAGTGGTACCGGCAGATGGACGCGTACCAGCGCTGGATGCGCGGGCAGACCGTGCGGGAGCTGCGCGCGTGGTTTGAGCGCAGCACAACGGCGGCGGGACGGCCCATCAAGGCCGATTCCGCCAACGAGGACGATCAGGCCAAGCTCGCGGCGCTCACCGAGGAGCAGCGCGCCGCGCTGGCCGACGTAGTGTCCATGGCGACCATGAGCCTGAGCGACTCGCACGGGCTGATGCTGGAGGCGGTGGAGAAGGCGTACAAAAGCCGCAGGGCCATCGAATAGCGCCCAAAGCGAAGCCCGGCGGCGCGGCCCCGCGCCTCCGGGCGATTCCTACGTTGCAGAGGAGATCAAGCAGAGCATGGCGCGCCCTCGCGCCTCGCCCTGCCGCCCCCCGCGAGGGCCAGGGGGAGCCGCGCTCCCCAACGGATTCCGCCCTCGCGCTCAGAAGCCCTGCGGCGGCGCGGCCTCCAGTATCTTTTTCTCCATGGCCAGCATGCCGTAGCGGTCTACCTCGCCCTTGTCCTTGGGGCCGTGCGTCAGGCAGCCCGCGCCGCCGATGCACCCGCCCACGCAGGCCATGCCCTCGATAAAGTTGCCGGGCAGCCGCCCCGCCCGCTGCTGGAGAAGCGCCGCGCGGCAGGCCTCCAGCCCGTCGCAGACCACGGGCTGCGCTTCAAAATCGATTTGCTGCTCGCGCAGCGCCTGCGCCACGGCCTCGCTCAGCCCGCCGCTGCGCGCGAAGATGCGCCCGTAGTACGAGGCGTTATCCAGCACGTCCTCCGGCAGGGCGGACACGTCAAAATCGCGGCTGTCCAGCCATGCCTGCAACTCCTCAAACGTGAGCACGCAGTCCACATACGGGGCGACCTCCGGGCGCTCGCGCTCCTGCTTTTTGGCCGTGCACGGGCCGATAAACACCACCCGCGCGCCGGGATCGGTGCGCTTGAGGTACGCGGCCAGCATCGCCATGGGCGAGGGCGTATGGCTCACCAGCGGCAGCAGGTCGGGGAACTCGGTCTGCACATACCGCACAAAGGCCGGGCAGCACGAGGAGATCAGCGCGCCCTTTTCGGCCAGCTCGCGGGCCTCGGCAAGGGCGGTCATGTCCGCGCCGAGGGCGGCCTCCACCACGGCGTGGAAGCCCAGCTTCCTCAGCGCCGCGACCACCTGCCCCAGCTTGGCGTAGCGGAACTGGCTGCTGATGGACGGGGCGACCACCGCGTACACGCGGCTCTCCTTTTGGCGCACCAGCTCGATGGCCTGCGGCAAATAGCACTTGTCCTGCACCGCGCCGAAGGGGCACTGGTAGGCGCACGCGCCGCAATCGGTACACTTGTCGCCGTCGATGGCCGCCACGCTGTCCTCGCCCATGTGGATGGCGTGGGCCTTGCAGGCGTTCTCGCAGGGGCGGCGGTGGTTCTGGATGGCGCTGTACGGGCACACGGCGGCGCAGCGGCCGCAGCCGACGCACTTGGCGGGGTCGATGCGGGCGCGGCGGTCCTCGTCGATGGAAATGGCCTGCTTGGGGCAGGCGGCCATGCAGCGGTGGGCGATGCACCCGCGGCAGTTGTGCGTGACCTGATAGCCGCTCACCGGGCACTCGTCGCACGCGATGGGGATGGTCTCGATGACGCGGGGGTTGCTTTTCTCGCCGCCGAGGGCGATCTTGACGCGCTCGCCGAGGATGGCGCGCTCCTTGTAGATGCAGCAGCGCATGGTGGCCTTGGGGCCGGGCGCGAGCAGCTTGGGCACGTCCACGCAGGCGGAGGTCAGGGCACCCTCGTAGGCGCGCTGAGCGACCTGCTTGAGCACCTCATACTTGAGCTTTTGCACGTCGGTATCGAAAATGCGCACGGAATCGCCTCCTTAAAAATAGCTGACGCGCACGCGCTTGCCCATGGCCTCCAGGGCCTGCGCGAGCTGGCTGATGATTTGCAGCTTGACGCCGAAGCGGATGGGCAGGCCGGGGTCCTGATGGGCGGGGTTGACGGCCTGCCCCACGAAGAAGTGCACGTCCGTCGCCCGCTGGATCAGCTCGCGCGCGATCAGGCTCGCGCCGTCCTTCCGCACGGCCCATTGGGGCGCGAGGCGGGCGGACTCGTTGAAATCCTGCGCGTAGGCCAGCGCCTTGGAGAGCGTCACCACGCCCTCGGTCAGCAGGTCTACGCCCTGCAAGCGGCTGATGGGCGGCACGTCGGGGTCGATGTACTCCAAGCTGGTATCGATGGGCTTGCCGAGGAACCGCGCCGCGAGCTGGCCCGTCGTGCCGCCGCAGACGATCTTTTCGCCGCCGGAGGCAAAGAACAGGTGCATCAGCTTGTCATCCTGCGCGCGGTCGGCCGGGGGGCCGACCCACAGGTTGACCGCGTGGCGGCTGCGCGGCGCACCACGGCCAGCGTGGTATCATCGCCCGGCGCGCGGCCGTACAGGCGGTCGCACTCATCGGCCAGCAGGCCCGCCATCGCCTTGGCGGTGGTCTCCGGCTGCCAGTTGGCGCTGGCGTAATCCGCCAGCTTGTCCCGCGTCCAGCCAAAGTTGAAGGCCATGCCCACGCCGGCGTACTCCGCGCCGTCGCTCATGGCAATGAGCATATCGCCCTCGCGCAGTGTCAGGCTGCTCTCCCACACCGTTTTGCCCGCGATCTCCCGCGTCGCGGTGGGGTAGGGCGTCACCTCGCCGTCGCGCAGCAGGATGGTGGCGGGGTTATCCAGCTGGATGATCCGCGCCGCTTGGCCGTCCATTTGCAGGATGGTGAACGTGGAGTAGGCCACGCCGCGCACCTTGCACACCGGCAGCGTGCGGGCGACCGCCGCGACGCATTCCTCCAACGGTACGCCGCCGGAGAGCATCCGGCACAGCAGCGTGCTGGTCAGCGTGGCGAGGATGTTCGCCTTTACGCCGCTGCCCAGCCCGTCGGAGAGCACCAGCGTCAGCTTGTCGCCGCCGCCGCCCTCGCAGGCCACGCGGTCGCCGCAGAGGGCCTCGCCGCATTTGTTCAGGCTTACATAGCCGGTCTCGGTCCACAGCTCGTTTGTCATTTGGGCTCGCTCCCCCGCGCGACCGGGTGCAGCGCGTCCTTCAGCTGGGTCAGCGCGATCTGCGTCTCGGCGGTCGTCTCGCCCAGCAGCGAGGCGATCTCCTGCACGGCGCGCATTTGTTTTTCAATGACTTGGCTGGTCACCTCGGCGGTGCGCTTTTGCAGGGCCTCGTCGGTCTGGCGGCTGCGCTCGCGCTGCGTCACATCCCGCAGGAGCACGATCAGCGCGCCGGAGGCGCGGTCGCACAGCACGCTCTGCTCCACGTAGCGGTTGTAATCCGGCAAGAATTTGAGCTGATTGCTCTCGCCGCGCGCCTCGGCAAGCGCGCGCTGGAAAGGCTCCGGGTCGAGCAGGCGCTCGATGGGCTCGCGCAGCAGGTCGTCCTCGGTGCGCAGGCCGAACAGCGCCACGGCGGCCGGGTTGAGCTGCTGCACGGTCAGCTGATCGTCCAGCACCAGCACGGCGGAGGGCATGCTGCGCAAGATCGCGTCGCTGAAGCTCTCGGCCTTGGACTTGAGGTACGGCAGGCACATGGAGATATCCGCCTTGCCCGCGAGCACGGCGGCGGCCTTTTCGCGGCAGGTGTTGTAGCCGCAGGAGCCGCAGTTCAGCTCGTCCTCCGGGGTGAGCTTGCCCATGCGGCGCAGCACGTCCTCGATGGCCTTCGCGCCGGGGCGCACGGTCTGCACGCCCAAAAAGGCGAACGAGTGCCCGATGTCCGCGGGCGCGTCGCCGTCAAAGCGGCCGTCGCCCGCGTAGCGTTCCACGCGCAGGGCCCCGCGCAGGCGGCGCTCCCGGTGCTCGCGGATGCAGGGGCCGTTTACGCAGCCGCCCTCGCAGGCGCTCATCTCGATGAGCACATGGTCGGGCATGGCGGACAGCATCTCCTCCAGCACGGCCTGACAGTTTTCCATGCCGTCCACGGCTACGCGGCGGTAGCCCTCCACCTTGCGCGTGGCCTTGAGCACGCCGCCCGTAGCGGGGTAGAAGCGCGCGCGCGCGCCGTTCTGCTCGGCCACGTCGCGCTCCGGCAGCGCGATATCCTCGGCGGCGAGCCAATCGCGCAGCTCGTCGTAGGTCAGCACCGCGTCCACGTAGGCGCTCTGGTCGGCCTCGCCCTTTTTGGCGATGCACGGGCCGATGAACACGGTGTAGCAATCCGGGTCGGCCTCCTTGAGGGACTTGCAGTGCGCCTGCATGGGCGACAGCGTTTTGGCGAGGCTGGGGAGCAGCGTGGGGTAATACTTCTGGATCAGGCTGTTCACAGCGGGGCAGCAGCTGGTGATGAGCGCGGCGGGGGCCTCGTCCTGCAGCGAGCGCGCGTACGCGTCGCTGACGAACTGCGCGCCCACGGCGGTTTCGCTCACATCGGCAAAGCCGATGGCGCGCAGCGCGGCGGACATATCCTCCAGCCCGGAGACCGCAAAGTCCGCGATAAAGCTGGGCGCGAGGCTGCACACCACGCGCCGGCCGGCCTGCATGGCGCGGCGGACGCCGTCCGCGTCGGCGCGGACGCGCTTGGCCTTTTGCGGGCACGCCACAAAGCAGCGCCCGCAGAGGACGCATTCCTGCGGGATGATCTCCGCGCGGCCGTTTGCAAACTTAATGGCCTTGACCGCGCAGGTGCGGATGCACTTATAGCAATCCTTGCAGTGGTTTTCCTCTAAAATGAGCACATCGTTCATGGGGGTGTCTCCTTTTTTTGCGCCTGCGCGGCGCGGGCGGTGAGCCCCTTGCGGGGGGCTTGCCCCACCCTGCGGGGGGCTGTGCCCCACCCTGCGGGGTGGCTGTGCCCCCTGCGGGTGGCTGTGCCCACCCTGCGGGGTGGCTGTGCCCCCTGCGGGTGGCTGTGCCCACCCTGAGGGGTGGCTGTGCCCCACCCTGCGGGGGGTGGGGAGGGACGGTGCGGCGGGGCCGCGTGCGCTGGTTTGCGCCGCGCGTGCGCCGCAGCGGGGGGCGGCCCTGCGGGGCCGCGCGCGTTTGCATGCGTGGCGCATGCGCCACGGCAGGGGCCGCGCCTGCGGGCGGGGGGGTCGCCCGCCGTTGCGGGCGGGAACGGTGCCCCACCCTGCGGGGTGGGGAGGGGCGGCCTGCGGGCCGCGTGCCCCGACCTGCGGGCCGGGGTTCGTCACTTTTCTTTTCAGCTGAAAAGAAAAGTAACCAAAAGAAACAGCGCGATTGAGGCCGATCGATGGGCCAGCACGCCCGTCTTGTGCTACAAGCGATCGCCCAGAGAGCTTGCGTGATAGCGTTAGCACGCCTGCGGTGCCGGGGTTGGCTGAACTGCTGCCCCGCGTTCGCAGGCTTGTTCCCGTGCAAGGGACGGCATGCAGGCATGGTGGCCCTGCGGGGCCCTCGATTGGCTTGCCGCGCCTGCGGGCGCGGGGGGAACGAAGCAAACCCCGCATGCCTTGGGCGCAATGTCCTAAACACGCGTGGGAGCAAAGCCAATACCGCATTTCCTGCGGAGCAATGCCCTAGGCAAGCGGGGGCAAAGCCAACGCCGCGTTCCCTGCGAAGCAACGCCCAAGACAGCGGGTAAGCGAAGCTAACGCCGCGTCGCCTGCGAAGCAATGTCCCAGTCATGCGGGGGCAAAGCCAATACCGCGTTCCCTGCAAAGCAATGTCCCAGTCATGCGGGGGAGCAAAGCCAATACCGCATTTCCTGCGGAGCAATGCCCTAGGCAAGCGGGGGCAAAGCCAATACCGCGTTCCCTGCAAAGCAATGCCCTAGGCAAGCGGGGGCAAAGCCAACGCCGCGTTCCCTGCGGGCACAACGCCCAAGGCGAGCCGGGGAGCAAAGCCAATACCGCGTTTCCTAGGGGGACGCAAGACGGCGAAGCCGTCGGTGAGGGGGGACGAAGTCCCCTCTTACAAGGGCGCTTTAGCGCCCGCCGTCGTCCCCTCTTACGCGGGCGCTTTAGCGCCCGCCGTTAGCGCCCGCCGTTAGCGCCCGCCGTCACGGCGGTTAGCACGTTTTGCTTAAAAAACTCCTCTACCGTTTCCGGGGAGACGGAGAAGGGCTTTTCGTCCAGCGTCAGGCATACGCCGTTCTGGCAGTTGCCCATGCAAAAGCGGCCGGACAGCTCCACTTGGTCGTCCAGTCCGTTGTCCTTGATAAGGCGTTGCAGCGTTTCCACCACGGGGCGGGAGCCCTTGAGGTGACAGCTGCTGCCGATGCACACAGCAATTTTCATGCGGGGTTCCTCCTTTGGTTGATGAAGTGTGTGTTTGTTGATGGGCGGCGGGCGGGGCGTTCGCTTGCCGAGAGAGGCCGTTGCCTCTTCTCTCATCAGCAGGTCAGGGCCTGCGCCCTCTCTGCCATCCGCGAAGCCAAGCACCTGCACCCAGCCCCACCATCCGCCCTGCCAACCCGCGCGCCGCCCCCCCGACTCCGCTGCGAGCGAGCGGAGTCAAGGGCAGGGCCCCTTGACGGAGCGAGCGGCTCCGCTTGGGAGCGAAGGAGCGCAGACGCAAAGCTACGCTTTGCGGATGTGCAGTGCTCTGCCAACCCGCGCCCACCCCCCGACTCCGCTGCGAGCGAGCGGAGTCAAGGGCAGGGCCCCTTGACGGAGC
>CAYOYK010000040.1:22131-23029 GCA_964408185.1 uncultured Oscillospiraceae bacterium
GAACGGCACCACTTGGGAGCGAAGAAGCGCAGACGCAAAGCTACGCTTTGCGGATGTGCGATGCCTCACTCATAGTCGACGACGTTCACCCATTGCAGCAGCAGCTCGCGCTCCTCCGGGCGGCCCTTGACGCTCTGGCTGGCCGCGACGATGGGGATCCACTTCTCCACATACTGCCGGGCGGTATCGCTCTTTTGGCAGAAGAGGTGCAGGTAGGCCTCGGCGTGCGCGTCCTCGCCCGCAAGGCGGAACAGCAGGTAGGTGCGGGCCGCGTCCGCGCTGGCGTTGCCCTGCGTAACATGGCTCCAATCCAGAATGTAGGCCTCGTCGTCCGGGGTGATGATGATGTTTTGGGGGTTGAAGTCCCCGTGGCAGAGCTTGTTGTGCTTGGGCATGCCCTCCAGCCGGGCGTGCAGCTCGTAGCGGGTGGTCGCGTCCAGCCCGGATAGGCTGATCTTGCGGTTCATCTTGTCCTTGAGCTTGGTGAGCAGGGGCGACGTGTGCGCCTGCACCTCCAGCTGCAAGTCCACAAAGCGGTTGAGGTATTCGTCGTAGCGGTCGGGGTTCTCCTGCATCAGGCGGGCGAGCGTTTTGCCGGGGATAAAATCGCTTACGATGGCCCACTTGCCCTCGTGCAGCGTCACCTCGCGCAGCGTGGGCACGCGCAGGCCGGTCTCCTCGGCGCGGGCCTGCCCCAGCGCCTCGTTGAGCACGTCCGTCTTGCAAACGGTCTCGTCAAACAGCTTTACGGCCAAGTCCCCATCCCGGTAAACGGTCTTGTGGTTGCGCGCGGCGATTACACGGTCCATGTTCATGTCCGTCCCTCCTTACTGCTTGCGCCCGTAGTAGGCGTTGAGGTACATCTGCTTGATCTCGCTCATCAGCGGATAGCGCGGGT
>CAYOYK010000041.1:0-21780 GCA_964408185.1 uncultured Oscillospiraceae bacterium
CGGCGCGCACCAGCCTACGCCGTGCGTAAAGCCGCTGATGTCCTTGATCTCGCGGCTTTGGACCCATTTGCCTTCCTCAGGGATGGGCGCGGGGCCGTGATCGGGGCCTTTTTTCACGCACACCATTTCTTCCACTTCTCTGGAGTATTGCATCACATGGTTCCTCCTGTTCCACACAATCTATCTTGGAGACAGAGGTAGTATAGCATAATTTTGAGTATCCTCCAAGAGGATTGATAAAATACGAACAATTTTTCATGCAAAGCGCCAAGCGGATAGCTTCCCGCTTGGCGCGGCGTTCCCGCGCATATCTTGCGCGGCGGCGCTTTGGATCAGTCGTCCCACTCGCAGATAAACGGGCAGAACAAATTCTCCCAGTGCTCGTAAAAATGCGCGTCGTTCCACGTTCCGTCCAAATGCTTGAAGAGGTACATCCCATACCGCTCGGCCGCCTTGCCCGTGCCGCTGTAGCTCGGCTGACCCTTGTGCCAGTTGCTGTACTCAAAGGGCTCCCCCGTTACCCAAACCCAGTTGCCGTTGCGGGCCTCATCGGACAGGCCGAAGTACGCGGTCGTCACGCCGCTGTCCCACATGAAGCGGTAGACAAAGGCGTTCTCCTCCGCCGTGGTCAGCGTGGCCAAGTGTCCGCCCAGCGCCTCGCAGAACGCACGGGCCTCCGACCACTTGGCCACGCCCTTGTAGATCCGGTAGTGATGCGCGCTGCCGTCCGGCGCGGTAAAAACGTCGGATTCGGGCGTGATGTACATATCGCGGAGCTGCGTGGCGGTGAAGCGTTTCTTCAGGATCATCTGCACGGCGCTGTTGTACAGCTTCAGCGGCTTGAAGATCGCGTTGGCCTCCTCCAGCTGCCATACCGAGCGCAGGTACATGGCATGCCGGAAGTTTGCCGCGTTCTGCGTCTCCTCGCGCAGCAGCTTGGCGCGATCCTTCGCGTCCTCATAGGCCGAGACGGCCTCAAAGCCGCAAAGCGCCAGCTCGCTCTCGCCGGCCTGCGCAAGCGCGTCGGCCGCGTTGTAGATCGCCATGTCGGTGGCTGTCGCCCGCAGCGCCTCCGCAAGAGCGCGGCTGTCCCTGTAATCCTCCAGCGCCACAAACAGGATATACGCGCGGCCGGGGTCGTCGTCCTGCGCGGCAGTCGCCTGCTCATACAGGGCGACCTTGCGGTTTTCCGCGCAGCGGGCCGCTTTGTCCGCGCTGTCCTCGTAATCGCCCAGCTCTGTATACAGCTCATACGCGCTCTGGTCATCCCCCGCCGCGCTGCTGTCCTCCGCCCGCCGATAGGCGTCCTGCTGCGCAATCATCACAATGACCGCGTACAGCTGGTCGGTCGCATCCAAATGGTCGCCCGCGTTGATAAAAGCGGCGCGCGCCTTTTCCAGCTCGCCCGCCTTCTTGCAGGCAAGGCCCTCCTCGTACGCGAGGCGCTCGGATTCGTCCAGCGCGGTCTGCCGGATCATCTCGTCGGCCTTCTCCGCAAGCTCGCGGCAATCGCGGTACTTGCCCAGCGAGACAAAAATCTCCTTCGCCGCCGTATACTCCCCTGCCTTATACAGCTCCTTGGCGTGCTTGTAGCTCTCGCTGCTGATCGCATCCTCGCACATGCGGACGCGCCGCTGGCTCTTTTGGTAGTATTCCAGCTCTACAAAGATTTCCTTTGCCTCTTGGTATTCTCCCGCGTCGTAAAGCGCCATCGCCTCGGCATAGCGGGTTTCCTTCCATTTCGTCCTGCACGCGATGGCGCGGCCCTTGCTGTTGGAATAGCCGCCCAGCGCCTCAAAGGCGGCAGCGGCCTCCTGATATTGCTGCGCGTCGTACAGCGCGGCAGCCTCGTCATACTGCCGCTGCAAGGCGGCCTCGTCGGCGGCCTCGCCCCGCGCGGTTGGCAGCGCGACGCGGCCCTCCCCCGCCACCTGCACCTGTGCGCCGCACACGACGCTCAGCATCACCAGCAAGGCGGCAACCGACCTGATCCACAGTCTCCGATGCCCCTCCATGTCCGTCTCTCCCATCTGTTTCCCATGTTTTGCATTGTGTCCAAGCGTTCCGCCCTCGGAGGATAACGTCGAATCGATTACCTCTCGTCCGGATCCGGATACAGCGTATCCAGCGGGAAGGTGCCCAGCGTGATCAGGCTGGTCACGGAGCGGTCGTTCTTCTGGTTATAGGTTCGGTCGGAGTTGATCAGCCTGCCCATGAACACCAGCTTGACGGAGTTGCCGCCGTCCAGATTGAGCGCCTCGGTGCAGCCGAGCGCCTTGATGTATTCGGCCACCCAGAGCAACCCCACGCCGTCGGAACGCCGATTGCGTCCCTCAATGGTCATCACAAAATAGTGGTTGGGGCCAAGCATGCCCAAAACCTGCCGTGGGTTGGCGTACTCAAACTTTTTGTCGAGCACCTGCTGGCCGATCTGCCCCTCGCTAAGCAGCAGCGGCCCGAAGCACCATGTGTCCGTAACGCCCTGCGCGAGCAACTCCTCCGCGCCGATGCTTCCGGCGAGGTAGGTCTTCATGCTGCCGTCGCCGTAGAGGGCGATCAAATCGTAGGTCGGCAGGGTGTAGTGCGGCTGGCTCAGCGTTTCGTCCGCAAGAATCACGCCGTTTTGGATGATCACGCCCGGCATGCGCTTCTGGTACACCCGGAAGCCGTAAAAATCGTCGCTGATGGCAAAGATGCTGTTGAGATCGTACGCAAAATCCTCCGCGATGCGGAAGCGGCGGCCGATCTCCTCCGGGTTGGCGTGCTGGGTCACAAACTTGGTGCCCGGCGCAACGACGATCTCGGTTTCGTACCACACGAGATCGCGCTTCTTTTCCACCACGTCCGTGCGGCGGCAGATGCTGATAAACAGGCTCTGGTCTATGTAGATCCAACGGCCGCCCTCGTCGTCCATCAGCAGGTAGTAGTCCTCGGCCGCGTCCGCTGGGAGCAGGCCCTCGGCCGTGAGCGCAGGCGCCGATTCCGGCAGCGGATTGATCGGCTGAAAGCCCGCTTCCTCGGCAAAAGAGGAGGCCGAACAGAGCGATATCAGCAGCAGCGCGGCAAGCGCGCTCGTTGCGACGCGCCGCATCCATGCCGCGCGGTTGGGGTGGTTGTGCATTGTAACCCTTCCTTTGTATCAAAATCACGGCTGCCCCAGCCATGCGGACAAGCGGTTGCCCTGCGCTCCGACGGCGCGCGTTTTCTTCCGCGCTCGCATACGCGGGCGCGGACGCATCGCCCGGAGCGCGTTCGCCATCTCAACTTGTGTGCGAAGTATATCACATTTCGGCATTGGGCGCAATCCTCATCCGAAACGCGGCCGCATGCGCGGGGCCGCGGGCGCATACCCTGTGCGGGAGGGATGCGGATGAGCAAGCGGCGGGGGCTTACGCGCTTTGCGGCGCTTTTGTTGGGACTGACGCTCCTGTGGCGGATGCTGGGCGCGCCGGTTACAGGCGAGGATTGGGCGAACCTGCGCGTGCCGCTGTGGCAGGCGAGGGTGCTCCTGCCCGGACGAATGGCGCGCGTGCTTCGGCTCTGGGCGATCCGCGCGCCCGACGAGCCGGCGGCGGAGCCGTCGCTGCTGACCGCCGATGCCGACCCGGACGCATCGGCCCTGCGCGCGCTGGCGGGCAACACGCTTACGCTGACCGTGTGGGACGGCAAGCGCCTGCGCAGCATGGGGCTGGAGGACTACGTCTGCGGCGTGGTGGCGGCGGAAATGCCCGCCAGCTACCACATCGAGGCCCTCAAGGCGCAGGCGGTCGCCGCGCGAACGCGCGCGATCTATCAATGTCGGCTGTACGGCGGCGCAGGCTGCTCGTCCCACCCGGAGGCCGACGTTTGCACGGACAGCGCGCACTGTCAGGGCTACGCCACCGTCGCGGACGGACAGGCGCTGTGGGGCGCGGAATACTCGCTCTACCGCGAGCGCGTCGCGCAGGCGGTGCGGGAGACCGCCGGGCTGCTGCTCACCTATGAGGGCAAGCCCATCGAGGTGTTCTATCACGCCATCAGCGGCGGGCACACAGAGGATGCGCAGGCGGTGTTCGCACAGGCGCGCCCTTACCTGATCGGCGTGCAAAGCGACGGCGAGGAGGGCGCGCGCGGCTTCCGCGAGGACAAGACGTTCACGCAGGCGGAGTGCGTCCGGCTGCTCAACGACGCGTTTCCGGACGCACGGCTGACCGAGGAGGACTTCTTCTCCCAGTTTGAGGTCACCAGCCATACGGAGAGCGGCCGCGCCCGCTCGGTGCGCGTGGGCGACAGCGTACAGACCGCGTCCGACGTGCGCGCCGCGCTGGGGCTGCGCAGCACATGGTTTACCATCAGTCTGGACGCGACCACCGTGACGTTTCATCAGCAGGGCTACGGGCACGGCGTGGGCATGAGCCAAGCGGGAGCCAACGCCATGGCCTCGGACGGCGCGACGTACGAGGCGATTCTCGCGCATTACTATCAGGGCGCCGCGCTGACCGCGACGCTCGCGCAATAGCCGCCCGCGCATAACGGCGCGCTCCGCGGGCACGCTAACGCGGGGGTGTGCGCATGAGCCGTTTGCAGCGCTGGCGGGACAAGGCCCGGCAGCTTTATCTGGGGTATGACGCGTTTATTGAGAAAAAAGGCTTCCCCATCGTACTGGGCGTGTGTGTGCTGATCATCGCGCTGTCCGCCGCGCTGACGTTCACCCAGCGGGAGGCGCTGGAAAACCCGGCCTTCCCGGATCACACGGAGGCCGTGCAGGGCGTGCTGTCCGCCCAGCAGCAATCGCTGGAGGATGCGCTCGTCGCCTCGCAGACGTCGCTCGCGCCCACGCCGTCGCCGCAGCGGACGGCCTTTCAGCGCCCGGTTTCCGGCGCGCCCACGCGGGTATTTTCGCTGGCCGAGCCGGTGTGGTTCGCCCGGATCGGCTGCTATCAGGCGCACCCGGCCGTGGACTTTGAGGCCGAGGCGGGCGCGCCCGTGGTCGCGTGCCAGAGCGGCGAGGTGCTCGCCGTGGAGGAGACCGACCTGTACGGCCTCTGCGTGCGCATTCAGCACGCGAACGGGTACGAATCGCGCTGCATGGGCCTTGCGGAGGCTCCTTACGCGCAGGCGGGCGATACGGTTCGCGCCGGACAGACCATCGGCCATGTGGGCAACGGCGTGCTGGCCGAGGCCGACGCGCCCGCGCACCTCCACTTTGAGCTGTGGAAGGACGGCCAGCCCATCGACCCCCTGCCGATGATCTTTTCCGATGGGGTTGTCAAATAGAATACATTGTGATACAATCAAATACGTCTTATTACGTCTTTTGATTGGAGGAAACCCACTATGTGCGGTATCGTAGGCTACATCGGCGATCAGCAGGCCTCCCCCATCCTGATGGAGGGCTTGGCCCGCCTTTCCTATCGCGGTTATGACAGCGCCGGCGTGGCCATTCTCAACCCGGATGGCACGCTGAAGGTGCAAAAGGCCAAGGGCAGGCTGGAAAACCTCGCCGCGCGGCTGGACGACGCGCCGCTTTGCGGCAGCGTGGGCGTCGGCCACACCCGCTGGGCCACGCACGGCGAGCCCAGCGACCTCAACGCCCATCCGCATACGGATGTGAAGGGCGGCATCGCCGTGGTGCACAACGGCATCATCGAGAATTACGAGTCCCTGCGGCGCTTCTTGGAGGGCAAGGGCTCCCTGTTCGTCTCCCAAACCGATACGGAGGTGGTGGCGCACCTGCTCCACTACCTGTACAACGGCAGCATGAAGGATACGCTGCTTCGCGCCATGGGCATGCTGGAGGGCAGCTACGCGCTGGGCGTGGTGTGCGTCGGCGAGCCGGACGCGCTCTTCTGCGCCCGCCACGACAGCCCGCTGGTCATCGGCGCGAAGGACGGCGAGGCCTTTATCGCCAGCGATATCCCCGCCATACTCAGCCACACGCGGGACGTGGTTTTTTTGCAGGATAAGGAGATCGGCGTGCTCACGCGCGAGGGCGTGCAGGTGTACGACGCGTACGGCGTGCCGCAGCTCCACGCGCTCTTTCATGTGGATTGGGACGTTGCCGCCGCCGAGAAGGGCGGCTACGCGCACTACATGCTCAAGGAGATCCACGAGCAGCCCGACGCGCTGGCGCGTACCTTCGCGCCCCGACAGGCCTGCCTGCGCGGCGACGATAGCTGGCTGCCCTTGACTGCCGACGAGATACGCGCCCTGCGCAAGATCACTATCGTCGCCTGCGGCACGGCCTACCACGCCGGAGTCGTGGGCAAATACGCCATCGAACGCCTTGCCCGCATTCCCGTGGAGGCTGATATCGCCTCCGAGTACCGCTACCGCGATCCGATCATCGGCGAGAACGAGCTGTTTATCGCCGTGAGCCAAAGCGGCGAAACTGCCGATACGCTCGCCGCCCTGCGCGAGGCCAAGCGGCGCGGGGCGCGCGTAATCGCGCTGTGCAACGTGGTCGGCTCCACCATCGCGCGCGAGGTGGACGACGTGCTGTACACCTACGCGGGGCCGGAAATCGCCGTCGCCAGCACCAAGGCGTACATGACGCAGGCGGAGATGATGGTGCTGCTGGCCGTTTCGCTGGGCCGCCAGCGCGGCACGCTATCGGGCGACGAGGCCGCGCGCCTGCTGGAGGAGCTGCGCGCCCTGCCGCAAAAGGCCGCGCTGGCCCTGCAAACGGATGAAGCCCTGCAGCGCTTTTGCAGCACCGCCAGCCAAAAGAAGCACGTGTTCTTTATCGGGCGCGGGCTGGACTACGCGCTGTCCATGGAAGCGGCGCTCAAGCTCAAGGAGGTCAGCTATATCTTCAGCGAGGCGTACGCGGCCGGGGAGCTCAAGCACGGGCCCATCGCGCTGCTGCAGGAGGGCCGCCTGATCGTGGCCACGCTCACGCAGCCCGCGCTGTTTGAAAAAACCATGAGCAACCTCAAGGAGGTGCAGGCGCGCGGAGCCAGAATCCTCGCCGTCTGCCGCGAAAGCCTCGCGTCCCGCGTAGCCGATGTCGCCGAAACCGTCGTCGTCATCCCGGACGCGGACGATCTGCTCTGCCCGCTGCTGGCGATCATCCCGTTGCAGCTGTTCGCCTACCGCATGGCCGTCGCTCGCGGCTGCGATGTGGACAAGCCGCGCAACCTCGCCAAGAGCGTAACCGTCGAATAACCCAAGGGAGCGCCTCAGATCAGCTTTGAGGCGCTCCCTTGCTATGCTTTACTTGTCGGCCACAAACTCCCGTATGGCCTCCTCCAGCAGCAAAAACACCTTTGCCACTAGGTACCCGTCCGCGACGGCATGGTTGAGGCGCACGCTCACGGGCATCATCAGGCGGCCGTTTTCCTCGCGGTAGCGGCCCCAGTTGGTCACGGGCATAAAGTACAGGTGTCCGTCCGGCAGCTCGATGTGAAGCGAATCGTAGCTCAGCCACGAGATGTACGACGCGTCAAACCAGTTGGGATGGTTGGCCATATCCAGCCCGTACTCGCGGGTCTGCTTGGCGCGGGCAATATCGTCCTCACAGCCGCGGTAGAACGCCGGATAATCGGGCGTATAGGCGGTGTAGACTGGGGTGCAGGTCTCGGTATCGTCATGAAAGACGTACTGCGTGGGGTTGATCTGATCGTACACCACCAGCGCGTTCTGCTTGGCGTCGTACATCATGCGATAGTCCTCGCGGGCGTTGAGTGCCTTGGACAGCACATACAGAAAGTTGATGTAGAACTTGGTGCCCGTGCGCTTGGACGCGGCGTGCAGCTCGGTAACATCCACGCGGCTGGTGAGGGACGTGGAGCATTTGCAGTCCTGACTGAAATGCCGGAACACGCCCCTGCGATAGTACTCGTCCATGGGAATGATCTTCATTGGGACAACTTCCTTCAGGCCTGCGCGGCAGGCTCCGGCGCGGGCTCGTCTTCTTTTTCGGGAGGGGCTTCCTTGGGCGCATTTTCGTGAGGCGCGTCGGCGGGCGCGGCTTCCTTCTCGTCGGCCGCGGCTGTATCGGGCGCAGCCTCATCGGCGGCAGGCTTCGGGGCCGGCTGATCGGCGAGATCGCCCTCCTCCGATCCGCCCGCAATGCGGATATCGGCGCAGGTGAGCAGCATCAGCTCGTCCTTGGTAACGCTCTCCTGCTTGGCAAGGCGGTTTGCCTGCGCGCTGACCGCGCGTTCAAACAGGTTGCGCACGCCGCGCGCGTTGCCAAAGCCCTTTGCGTCAAGGCTCAGCAGCGCCAGCAGGCCCTTGAGCAGATCGCGCGCGTCATCGGCCAGCTTGTAGCCGCTCTTGCCGCAGCGCATATCAAAAATGCCGAGCATCTCCTCCACGGAATAGTCCGGAAAATTCAAAAAGCGGTTGAAGCGGCTTTCCAGTCCGGGGTTGGAGTGGATAAACTCCTCCATCAGCTCGATGTACCCGGCCACGATGACCACCAGATCGTCGCGGTGGTCCTCCATGGCCTTGAGCAGCGTGTCCACGGCCTCTTGGCCGTAGTCGTTGCCGCCGCGCGTGGTAAGCGCGTAGGCCTCGTCGATAAACAGCACGCCGCCCAGCGCCTTTTGCACAACCTCGCTGGTCTTGAGGGCCGTCTGCCCCACAAACCCGGCCACGAGGCCGCTGCGGTCCACCTCCACAAGCTGGCCCTTGGACAGGATGCCCAAGCTGCGGTAGATGCGCGCCATCAGCCGGGCGATCATGGTCTTGCCGGTGCCCGGATTGCCGCTGAACACCATATGCAGGCTCAAGTCCTCGCAGGGCAGATCGTTCTCCTTGCGCAGCTTCTGGATGGTGACAAGGTTGATGAGGCTCTCGACCTCTTTTTTCACCTCGGCCAGCCCGATATACTCCTGCAATTCCTTTTTCAGGTCGTCGATATTCTCCGGCGGCTCCTCCTGCTGGGCGGGAGCGGCCTGCGTGGCGGGAGCCGTCTGCTCCGCAACGCACCCTGTAGGCTGATCGGCCGAAGCGTCCGTCTGCGCCGGGGTCGGCGTCGCGGGCGTCAGCGAAGGCGCGCCCCACAGATCGTCGGCAATCCGGCTCAGGTTGGTCTGCGTCATTTGGTTGATAACATCCATTTGCAGCTTGATAATCTCATCCTTGCGATCCATCGTTCCGCTCTCCTTCAGGGCGTGGGCCCATGCCGCATTATACCAAAGTTCGCGCCCGTTGACAACGCTCCCGCGCGTTTTGCGCGGGGCGGCGCTCAGGCGCGGCGCTCAAACATCGGGCCCTCGTCGCCAAAGCCGTTGCGCACAAAGCCGTTGCGGCGCAGCACGCCCTGCGAGGCCGCGTTGTCCGCCAGCGTTTGCGCACAGACGCACTGGATGTCCGGCTCGGCCAGCGCCCACGCGGTCACCGCGGCGACGGCCTCGGAGGCGTAGCCCTTGCGCCGATAGGCTTCGTCGATCCCGTAGCCGATCTCCACGCGGCCGTCCGCGTCGGGCGCGCCCTTGAAGCACACGCCGCCGACCGCCGTACCGTCCGCCAGCGCGAGGGTCCACTCCGAGCCGAGCTCCTCGCGGCCCGGCAGCTCGACGGCCTTGGCGTACAGCTCGGCGTACACCTGCCGCATCTCCGCGTCGGGCGAGAGCAGGCTGGCCCTCAGCATTTCGTCCGGGGCCATGGGCCGGATGGTCAGGCGCTCGGTTTGCAGGCAAATATCGCGCATGCGAGCCTCTCCCTTACATTGCCGCGGCCGCCGGAGCATTGCCCGGCGGCCGCTGAGATCCCTTGGTTACTCTGCCGTAAACGCGTTCATGGGCACGAACAGGCGGCAGGGCTTTTCCTTATAGACTGTCTCAATATAAATCCAATCCTGACCCAAGAAGCCCAGCAGGGTGACCTCGGTTCCCGCGTCCAGCGAGCAGATGACGCCCTTGGCGTTCAGCGGGTCGTCGGTCGCGTCCACCTTGCGGGCCAGCGCGGCCTTTTGCGTGCCAAAGGCCAGCTGGGGCGCATCGGCGGCGGATTGGAGCGTCTCGTTGCTCACGTAGCCGATGCGGCTCTTCCCGGCGTTGATGCTGTAACCGACCAGCACCCAATCGCCCACGCAGCCGTAGATGGTCACCTTCTCGTTGGTAGCGACCTGCGCGCGGCTTTCGCGGTAGGAAGCCGCATCCGGCGCGCTGTACACCTTGAGCACCTTCTCCTTCGCAAAGGAGAGGCTGGCGTTGGCGGTCAGCGTGGGGGCGCTGGCCCGCGCGGCGATCAGCGGATCGGGCGTGGGGCTGGGGCTCGGCGTAGCGGTCGGCGCGGGGGTGTCGGTGGGCGCGGGGGTATCGGTGGGAACGGGCGTGGGCGAGGGCGTGACCAGCTCCGCCGGCTCAACGGCCCGCGCGGCGCGGTTGAGCACAAAGCCGAGGCTCTCGCCCTGATTGGTCACCAGCGTCCACGCGGTGCCGCCCGCCGTAACCGTGCCGGACATCGCGTCGGCTTGCAGCGCGCCTTCCTCCAGCGTGTAGTCCATTACTGTTACCACCAGCAGCTTGCCGTCGGCGGTAAACTGATAGTACGTGTTTTCATCGCCCTGTACGGGCCGCCAGAGGCCCTGACAGAGCGCCTGCTGGATCGCCTCGTCGCCGACCGCGAGGGGCAGGGGCGTGGGCGTGACCACCGCCTCCAGCGGCGGGAGCGTATCGGTCGGCGCGGGGGTGAGCGGGGGCGTATCGGTCGGCACGGGGGAATCGGTCGCGGCGACCGCCGTCGGCGAGGCGCTCCGCCCCGTCAGCAGCCCGGCCTGCGTCAGCCCCAGCGTGCTCCACGGAATATCCAGCTCGCAGTAATCCTCGCCGATGACCCCACGGTCGTAGATGCAGCGCAGAAAATCCTTGCTGACAAAGTACGAGTTGGGCGAGGGCACCTGCTGCGCGGATGTGATCACGGGCAGAAGCACCCCCTTTTGCTGCGCCGCCGCATAGCACGCCTGCGCGACATACTCGTCCACGACGGTCTGTTCCTCCGCAAACAGCTCGTACAGCGTCAGCTCCCGCATGGCTTGCAGGTCGATCAGCCGATAGAAGAAGGAGGTCTGATAGCCGTCCTCCCCGGCGGGGCGATTGCCCACCGTGGCCTCGACGCTCATCAGCCCGTCAAAATCGAGCGACACGCAAAAGCCGCTGCGGATCGCGTCCTTCGCGCCGTCCGTGTACGCGGTGGACGGCGACATCGCGTCCAGCCGCCGCAGCATGAGGATCGGCGCGGTGACCGCCTGCTCCAAATACCGGGCCAGCGGCGCGCTGTCGCACTCAAGCACAGGATAATCAAAGGTTTGCTTGAGCGTATCGGTCTCGTCGTCAATGCTGTACCTTTGTACGGTGACGCCCTGAGCGGTCAGCTCCTGCGTGATGGTCGGCTCGGCCTCGGCCAGAGCGCCCAGCGGAAGCAGCAGCGCGGCAAGGAGCAGCGACAACAGGCGTTTCATATGCAAATCATCCCTTTCGGTTCTTGGGTGGCCTAGCGGATGGACACGGGGTACGTGGACGCCGTGGACAGCGCGATCCGCTCGGTCTGTCCGTCGCGCGTCAGCGTAAAGTAATGGGACAGCGGCTGCGGATAGGCCGCGCCGTACACCGCGCAGTACGTAAACGCGCCGTCGGACGTTTTGCGCCACGTCAGCTCGCACGGCACCGGCTCGATGGACTGGTAGGCAAAGTCGTAGTGCTGCTCGCCCTGCACATACAGCCCGTACAGCCCGCTCTGAGAATCGCGCGCGACCACCGCGCCGCAATCCACATAGGCGATCGGCTGATCCGTCACGCACAGGGGGGTATCCGGCTCGGTCAGGCGTACCAGCTCGCCCGTTTGCAGATACGCCATTTCGCACGCCACGCCGATCACGCCGTCCATGTCGCCCGTGCGCTTCCATACGCTCGCGCTGCCGTTCTGATCGATAACGTAAAGGGAGTAGCGCTCCTCGCCCGCCTCCGGGTTGCCGGAGTCCACATAGGCCAGCGTACTGGCGCCAAGGAACGGGAACGCCTTGGCGAACCAAAGTGTGTTAAGCAGCACGCCGTTCGCGTCCACATAATTAAACATGGTGCTCGTCTCGTTGCGGATGATCGCCCAGCCGTTTTGCAGCGGCTCCAGCACGGGCTGCGTGCCCGTGTACTGGGCGTAGCGCTCCAAGTCAAGCAGCGGCATACCGTCGCCGCCAATCAGATAGGGCGGCTCGGCGACATAAAAGCAATCGTTCTGGCACACCACAAAGCCGTCGGCAGCCATGTCCTCGTAGTAGCCGACCAACAGGCCCGTATCGGTAAACAGGTAGTAGTCGTAGCGGCCGTTCTCGCGCGGACGACGGCGCACGATGTTGCCGCCGGTCACGGCCACGGTCTCCATGTCCGCGTCGCCCATGATCGCCGCGATGGACTCCTCGGCCTTTTGGCTTGGCTCCCGCGCCGGAGCGGGATCGTATGCCTTTGCGGATTCCGCAGTCCCGCTCGCGGTCACCGCCTGATCCTGCCCCGCGGCGGGCGTTTGCGCGCCGGAAAGGCTCCGCCATTGCTGCGCGAGCCAATCGCGGCCCAAATACGCGCCGCCGCCCAGCACGGCCAGCACCGCCGCCAGCGCGATCACGCGCTTCCGCATGCGTTTGCGCCGACGGCTCTTGCTGAGGCGCGGCGCCTGCTCCGCCTCCGCCACCTGATAGCCCTCGTAGGAAGGCTCGTTGGGCAAATAGGTCTGCTCCTGATGCGGCAGCGCCGTCTGGTAGTAATTCACGCCGGGGTGCGGCTCCGCCTCGATCTGCTCCTCCGTGAGGGGCTCGGCGGCGCTGCCCGTGCCGCGCGTGGGCAGCCGCATCTTAACAGGCGCGGCAAAGGCCGGCTCCTGCTCGCTGCCGGACATTGCCGCGTCCAGATCCCGCCTGCGGTAGTTGGCCATTGTTATTTTGCCGGGTTCTACGTACCGAAAGTCCGGCTCCGCCGCGTCAGAATCGGGCCGTGCCGTCGGCTGATAGCCGGGCATGTCCGCCTCCCGCCCGGCCTGATACGTGGGCGCGTCGGTCTCCCGCCCGGCCTGATAGCCGGGCGCGTCGGTCTCGCGTCCGGGCCGATAGACGGGCGCGTCAGCCTCCCGCGCCGATTGATACGCAGACGCGTCGGCCTCCCGCCCGGCCTGATAAACGGGCGCGTCGGTCTCCCGCCCGGCCTGATACGCGGATGCGTCGGACGGCGCGACAAACAAGTGCTCCTGATCCGCAGCACGCCGTCCCCCGCCTGATCTCCTGCCCCTTGTGGGCTCCCGACCGTCCATCGCAGACACCTCGATCTTACAATATCACTACCCTTAAAGATATCATCAGCAAGCCTGTCCGTCAAGTGCGGCTCGGCGGACAGCGTGTAAAAAATTCGCGGCGGCTATTCCTCCTCGCTCAAAAAGCTTTCCATCACATAGCCCTCCGCCGCGTCGGTACGCACGTGCACCCAGCCCTCCTCCGGGCAGCGCTCCAGCACCACCAGCCGCTGGTTCTTGTACAGCCGACGCACGATCTCGCCGTCCATATCCGGCGCGGAGCGCAGGTTGAGGGTGGAATCGTCATCGATACCGGTAACCACGGCTATCCAGCCGCCCTCCGGCACGTCCTGCGTAACGGGCATCAGGGTGGGCCGGGGCGTGGCGGTCGGCCGGGGGCCGGGCGTTTCCAGCTGGATGGGACGCAGTGTGCTCGCGGGCAGCTCCTCGCCCGTAAAGCGCTTAAACTCAAGCCCCGGATAGTAGAATTGCAGGATCTCCAGCCAAGTCTTTTGGTGCATCAGCGCCATCCACTCCGCGCCGCGCTGGCTGAGGCCCACCCCGTGCCCATATCGACGGGATTCGAGGATGAACGCCTCGTCCGTCTCCCGCACGGTGATCAGCTCGTTGGCGTAGCTGTTGTGGCTCAGGCCCAGCTGCGTTTCGCCCTCCGGGAACAGGTCGATATCCAGCGACACAGGCTCCTCCACGGCGGTAAACTCACCGTAGATAGGCGCGGGGGTTGGCGACGGGCTCGGCGTGGGCGCGTCGGTCGCGTCTGATTCGGCCGTCGGCGCGGCCGTCGGCGCAGGCGTTGGCGCGACCGTTGTCGTGGGAGCCGACGCAAAAAGCTCGACCTCCTGCTCATCGGGCATGTTCACCGCGACCGCAGGATCGGTGCGCGTGCGCCCGGAATAGGTCAGCGTGATGTGCAGCTTGGTGTACAGCCGCGAGGGCTCCGCGTACATGGGGGTATCCACCGAGACGGCGGTCACGGTATCCACGCGCAGGCTCTCCGGCGACGCGTCCCAGCCGCGCGCGAGCAGCTCCTCCGATAGGGCCGCGCAGAGCACCTGCCGCAGGCCGAGGCTGACGACCTCGCCCGCCTTGGCCTTTTTGGGCAGCGTCACGCTGCGCACGTTGCTGCGCGGGTTGGCCAAATCGTAAGGATCGTCGAACATCTGCAAATAGAAGGCCGCGCTGTCCGCGCCCCATCGGTTTTCCGCCAGCTCGGTCTGGCCGCCGTTGGTCGCGCCAAAGTAACAATTTGCCAGCGCATCGCCGTCATAGCCGCACACGCCGCGCGTTTCGGCGATGGCGCGCGCCGCGTTGGTCTGGCTGAGGTCTCGGCCCTTAAACACCTGATCGTTGGTGGTATCCACCACGTCGTAATCGTCATAGCGGCCCACGCGCTTGAGCGCGTAGGTGCGCGCGGCCACGCTTTGGGCCTTGAGCGCGTCCAGCGGAAAGCTGTCGCTCATCTCGTAGCCCACCACGCCCAGCAGGTAGTCCTCCAGCCGGATGTGCAGCACGGCGCGGATTCCCTCGTCGCCCGCCGTGAGCCACAGGTCACCCTCGTAGAGGTTGCCGTCCGTTTGGAACCGCAGGCCGTTCTCGTCGCCCGCCGCCTCAAAGCGGATCAGCTTGAGGCTCTCGCCCGCCTCCCAGCGCATGCCGCGATAGTACACGACCAAACCGCCCTCGCGCAGGAGGATGGTCAGCTCGCTGTTGCGGGGGAATGTCATCGCGGGGCCGTCGCCCGTATCCAGCCCATACAGGCCGTTCAGCGACAAATCGACGCGGTCGGCGATGTTCAGCCGTGCCAGCCGCACGCGGAGCACGGGGTTATCGGGCTGAGCGATCTCGCCCACCTGCGCGGCCTCGCCGCAGCCAACCGTCGGCAGCAGCGCCAGCAGCAGCAAAAGCGCCGCCCACTTACGGATTTTCAAATCGGTGACCTCCTTCGCTCCCACAAGGGGAGTCGATATGTAACGATTCAGGAGCGTCGATCCCTGCCGCCCGGCCCGATCAGCCGCCGCCCTTCCCGCCGTGCGCGCCCGTCGCGCCGTACAGTGCGTCGATGGCCGCGCGGTGGCTTTCGAGCGCGCGCTGATCGACGGATTGGAGCAGCCGCCATTGCTTGGCGGTTTCGCCGCGCAGGGCGAGGAGCTGACGGCCCCACTGCCGCACCCAGCACGCGGGCAGCAGCCACGGCGCGCGCTCCAGCACGGGATAGTCCGATCGAATCACCCGCGCCGATGGGAACAGGCGGCTCAGCACATACCGTCCCTTGCTGTCCGTGGGCTGGCCGCGCAGCATCAGCTGCAGCACGGACTGCTGATCCGTGCCATGCACGCCGCTTTCCAGCACAAAATCGCCGATTGTCCGCAGGCTCTCGTCCTCCTCCGCGCCGCCAAACCAGCACGCGCCCAGCCGCTCCACGTTGCGGGCCAGCGGCAGCAGGCCCGCGCGGGACAGCGCCTCGTCCGCCGGGGCCAGCTCGCCCTCGTGCGCGCGGCGGTAGAGGAATACGTCCATCACGTCGCGCAGGCCAAGCCCCGCCTGCGACAGGTGCTTTTCCATGTGCAGTATCAAATACAGGTACTCCATGTCCGGCGGCATCGCGCAGCGCAGGGGCGCGTCCGGGTCGGGGCGAAGTCCCGGCCACGGGTCGGCCAGCGCGCGCCCATAGTCGCTCTTGAGGGACAGCAGCGCCGTGTGGATCTCCACCACCGGCTCCCCCTCCGCCGCGAAGCCCTCGTGCACGCCCGCCACGCCCTCGCTCCGGTAGCCCAGCGCCAGCATCGCGCGCCGCGCGGCCGCCTGCTGCTTCCGCTGGACAAGATAGTCCAAATCGACCATATCGCGCATTTCGGGCGCGGGGTACAGCGCGCGCAGCGAGAGGCCCTTGAGCGGGCAGTATCGCACGCCCGCCTGCGCAAGCGCCGGGCCGATGCGCGCGTCCGCGTCCGCCTGACGCACCTGCGCCAGCACGGAGGTCTCCCATTCCGATTGGAACGCGCGCTGCGCCTCCGGCGGCAGCCCGCGCCACGCGGGGCTACCCATCAGCCCGACGGCGGCGGCCGCGGCTACGTGCGCAAAGCGGGCGGACTCCAGCAGCGCGCGCCAATCGGTGGCGCGCGCGTCAAAGGAGCCGGCCCCCGTAAGCGCCGCGCGCAAAAGCGACAGCAGCTCCCGCTGCGCGGTGGTCATCGCGCCGCCCCCTCTCCGGCAGCGCAAGCCGCCACGCCGTCCCGAACGCGTAGCTCCACGTCGCAAACGCCGTAAGCCTCGGCCTTGTGGGAGATGAACAGCACCGTGCGGTCTTGGAGCGCGCGCAGGTTGCCCAGCAGCCTCTTTTCGGTGGCGACGTCCAGCGCGCTGGTCGCCTCGTCCAGCAGCAAAATGGGCGCGTGGCTCAGCAGCCCGCGCGCAATGGAGATCCGCTGCGCCTGCCCCTCGCTGAGGCCCAGCCCGTTTTCGCCGATCACGGTGCTCAGGCCGTCCGGCAGCTCCTCCACAAAATCGGCGCAGCTGATCTCCAGCGCTTGGCGAATGTCCTCATCGCTGCGCTCGCCGCACAGGAACACGAGGTTCTCGCGCAGGGTACCGCTGAGCAGCAGATTGCCCTGCGGCACATAGGCGAACATTCCGCGCCATTTCGGCGCGATCGTTCGGCTTTTTGTTCGCGTCTCGAAGCACAGCGTGCCCTCCGTGGCCGGATACAAGCCGAGCAGCAGCTTGAACAGCGTGCTCTTGCCCGCGCCGCTCTGCCCGGTGATAAGCACAAAGCTGCCCTTGGGCAAAAAGAAGCTGCTGGGCTCCAGCACGCGCTCGCGTTGATACCGGAAGCCGAGGCCCTCCGCGCGCAGGCCCGTCAGCTCGTCGTAGAGCGCGCGGACGGCGGCCTCGTCGGCAGGCGCGCCGCTCTGCTCCAACGGGAGCCCCTCCAGCGCCAGCAGACGGCGGGCGGACGCAAGCGACGCATAGTAGCGCGGCAGCAGCCCGCTCAGGCTGGCAAAGGGGCTCTGGACATTGCTGACAAGCTGCAGCACGGCGGTCATCTCGCCAAAGGAAATATGGTTTTGGTACACCTTATAGGCGCAGAGGATCAGCGCCGCAAAATACCCAAGCTGATAGAACAGGCCCAGCGACGCGCCGGTCAGCAGCTGCACGTTGCGCCATTTGGCCCAGATGCCGTAGAAACGATCCTCGCCCGCCTTGGCGCGTTCCACGGCCTTGCTTTCCGCTTGGAACGCCTTAATGACCGTGCGGTGCTCCATCGTCTCCTGATAATAGGCGTAGCTCTGCTCGTTGGCGGCGCGCATGTCCCCGTAGCGGCCTTGGAGCACCCGGCGGTAGAGCTTCGCGCCCAGAAAGAGCGCCAGCCCCGCCACGGCAAGCAGCGCGGTAAGCCGCCAATCCAGCACCAGCAGCGCGCCCACGCTCACAAGCAGCTGCAGCACGCCCGAAAGCAGCTGGTTCGGGATGCTGAGCATGCCGTTGGTCACCGCGTCCATATCCTGATAGATGCGCTCCATCAGCAGCCCGCTGTGGAAGCGCTCGGACGAGGCCGTATCGCTGCACAGCAGGTGCAGCAGCAGCGTTTGCCGCCGGCCCATGTTGATGCGCTTGCGCAGGCTGCCCTCCATGGCCGTGGCTGCGGTGCTCAGCGCCGTGCGCGCCAGCACGAGCGCCAAAATCATGCCGCCGTATATCATGACGCGCCGCAGCGACAGGGCCACGGCGCCGTCCACAACGGCCTGCGTCAGCAGCGCCAGCACCGCCACGCTCACCGCCAGCAGCGAGCGAATCCCCAGCGCCAGCGCAAAGCGGCCGCGATAGCCCTTGATCGCGGCTGCCATGTACCCGCGGGCCTCCCGCTCACTCTGCCGATTCGCTATTTTGGCTTGCTGGCGCATTCGTTCCCCGTCCTTTGTGCCGAAAATGCCGCCGCGCGCGGTAGATCAGCCGATCCATCCGCAGCGCGGGCCCGCGCAGGAGCCGGCCCAGCGGGCCGCACCACAGCGCGCGATACGCCCGATACCGCCGCGACGTGACCGAGCGCAGCCGCTTACCGCGATAGTACCCCGTCATCACCGCCAAGACCTGATCCGGCCGCACGCCGGGCTCGCGCTCGGTTTGCCCGTCGCCCTGAAACACATAGGCGTCCGCCGCGACCGTCACCGCGCGATGCAGCACCGCCGTGCCGTCCCCGCGGACAAAAAGCGCCACATCCAGCCGCCGGAGCGGCTCCGACACGGGCTCCAGCACCGCCTGATCGCGGTGATTGCGCAGCAGCGGCCACATGCTGCTGCCCACGGGCGTAACGACTACGCGGCCGTAGCGCGCGAGCGCCTCGCGCAGCGCGCTCGCGTCAGGCATCGAGCAGGGCCGCCTTGGCGGCGTTGCTCAGGAACGCGTCCAAGTCCGCCGCCGCGCGCGTCTCCTCCACCTGATAGGCCTCCAGCATGGCCGCGAGAAGCTCCTCCCGCGTCGCCCCCGCTTGCAGGCGTTCAAACAGAAAGGCTCCGCAGTCGTTGAGGCGAATCAGCCCGTGGAACGACCGGGCCTGCTCGCCGACCGCTACGACGACATGCGCGTCCGCCACGCTGCGCAGAATGTACCCTTGCTTGATCTTCACCCGATATCCTCCGCTTTGCCCGCAGATGCGGGCTTCATTTGCTGCCATGCCAGCTCGGCCGCGTCGGTCGTCGGCGTGCAGCACAGCCGCCAGACAGGCGCGCGGCGCAGGAGAGAATCCAGCAACGCCAGCAGGCTTGACATGCGCCGCTCGTCCGGCGGCTTGGGCGTTTGCTCAAACAGCTTGGGCAGCGCCTCGTCGGGCGTGAGCCGCACGATGTCGTTCTTCCGTCCCCTTTGCAGCAGGCAGATTCCCTGCAAGGGCGCCGTCAGGCTGCGGGACAGGCCCTCCTTGCCGCACCAAGGCGTGCCGCTGGCCTGCCAGCCCCGCTCCGTGAGCAAGAGAATGGGCTTGTCGTCGTCCAGCGTCAGCGCCTCGTCGCCAAAGGCCTGCGCCCACATGCGCGCGTGCGTGGACTTGCCCACGCCGCTGGCGGCGCAGAACAGATACGCCCTTCCCTCGCGGCAGAGCGCGGAGGCGTGCAGGCAAAACGCGTCGCGCTCCAAGAGCCAAAGATAAAACTGCGTCGCCAGACAGGCGAACCGCATTTCCTCCGGCGAGTCCGCGCGATAGGAGCGCATGGCGTCCGCCAAGTGCGCCGTGCTCACGGAGAATGTCGCCTCCGGCTCCCCTTCCGCGAGAAACGCGGCGCAGCGCGACAGAGCATAATCATCCTCCGCCTCCAACCGGATCAGATGCCCGGCGACCCGGATGATCGGCACTGCGCACACCTCCGTTTGCGTTCCTCCGCTCTATTGGCAATAATTATAGCATACTTTCCCCAAACAAAACACCGTCGGCCGCGAAAAACCGTCACAGGGTGCGGAAAAAGCGCAAAAGGCGCAGGCAAACCGCCTGCGCCAAAAAAGAATTGGGGTTACTCGCCGCTCTCGCTGGGCGGGAGAGAGTCGCCGCCCGTATCGCCGCCGAGGTCGCCGACGTCTCCGCCGCCAAGATCCGCGCCGCCGCCAATGTCGCCGGCAGGGGCGTCTCCGCCGCCGACGTGATCGCCCTCGGCCAAGCCATCGCCGGAGCCGCCGTCAAAGCCATAGTTGTCGCCCTCGTCAAGACCCTTGTTGTTGCCGTTTCCCTTGTCCGACTTGTCCTTGTCTTGGCCGGGCGCGATAAAACCGCTCTTCCAGCCGTAGTGGTTGCCCTTGCCGTTCCCATCGGCGTAGATTGCTTCCAGATCCACAACCTCCAACACAGGGGCCTCGTATGATTTCAACGCCATCGCGCATCGTCCTTTCCCAATCGTCAGGGCATAAGCATGTAACTATTCTATACCAGATTTTCCCCGATTTGTCAAGGGTTCAATTTACAGCCGCAGGGCAAGCTGCGCGTTACCCGTGTAACCCTTCCCTCTTCTTGGCAATCGGCGGTGAATTTGCTATAATCAGCACAGGATATTGCGGAGGGAGGGCCGGGTATGAACATCGTTGTCATCGGCTGCGGCCGCTGGGGTTCGTTTATCGCATGGTATTTGGCGCGCTGCGGGCATCAGGTGGCGCTCTACGGGCGCGAGGGTTCCCTGCACATGGCGGCCTTTCGGGCGAGCCGCACCAACGGGCTGGTCACGCTGCCGCCGGAGGTCGCGCTGACGTCCGAGCTGCCCAATGGGGCGGAGCTGTCCCTCATCTCCGTGGGCTCGCAGAGCCTGCGCTCGCTGCTGACCGAGCACCGCGACGCGCTGGCGGGCCGTCCGCTCGCGCTGTGCATGAAGGGGCTGGAGATCGATACCGGCAAACGCCTCACCGAGATCGCGGCGGATACGCTCGGCGGCGGTCAGCCCGTGGCAGTCTGGCTGGGGCCGGGCCACGTGCAGGAGTTCACGCGCGGCGTGCCCAACTGCATGGTCATTGACAGCGCGAGCCGCAGCTTTACCGCGCGGCTGGTCGAGGCGTTTTCCAGCGACCTGATCCGCTTTTACTACGGGGAGGACCTGCTGGGCAACGAGATTGGCGGCGCGTCCAAGAACGTCGTGGGCATCGCGGCGGGCATGCTGGACGGGCTGGGGCTGTCCACGCTCAAGGGAGCGCTGATGTCGCGGGGCACGCGCGAGATCGCCCGGCTGATCGCGGCCATGGGCGGCAACGAGTTGTCCGCCTATGGGCTGTGCCATTTGGGCGATTACGAGGCGACGGTGTTCTCGCCGTTCAGCCACAACCGCGCGTTCGGGCAGAGCTTTGTGGAGGGCACGCCTTACGGCGAGCTGGCCGAGGGCTACTACACCGCCAAGGCGCTGCGGGCGCTGGAGGCCCGTTACGGGGTGGAGCTGCCCATATGCGACGCGGTCTACGCCGTGCTCTACGAGGGCGCGGACGTACGTCGCACGCTGGACGGGCTGTTCCGCCGAAGCCTCAAGAACGAGCTGTGGACGTAAGCAAGCCGCCGGGCTGCCGCCGATCGGCGGCGCGGGGCGCCTGCCAAGCGCGGTCATTCTCCACGCAAAAGGCCCGCCGACAGCTTGCGCTTGCGGCGGGTCGTTTGTTCGTTCTCCAGAAACGGCAGGCTCGCAGTTACTGCGCGGCCTTTGCCAGCTTTTTCGCCAAACGGGCCTTTTTGCGGCTCGCGGTATTCTTGTGCAGAATGCCCTTGGCGACAGCTTTATCGATAGCGGAGGTGGTGGCATTGTACTGCGCACCGGCGGTCGCGGGGGCGGCCACAAGCTCCGCATCAAATTTCTTGATCGCGGTCTTTACCTTGCTCTTCACCATGCGATTCCGAAGATTCTTGGTCTCGCTGACTTTGACGCGCTTCATTGCGGATTTGATGTTAGGCAACGTCGTTCACCTCCTTGCTGTTCATAACGCATGGATGATTGTAACATGCCGCCGCGCGTTTTGCAATACCCAGCGCAAGAAAAATTCGACGTTGCCTTGTTCGGGTGTCAATGATCAGTGAAAAAGACAGCGAGGAATTGGTCGGGAGAG
>CAYOYK010000042.1:0-21049 GCA_964408185.1 uncultured Oscillospiraceae bacterium
GGCGTGCTGCACGCGCTGATTATGGGTGTGATGCAGGCAATTGGCATGCTGCCGGGCATCAGCCGCAGCGGCTCTACGATCTTTGGCGGCGTGGCCTCCAAGCTCGACCGTGAGACCGCCGCGAAATTCAGCTTTATGATGAGCGCGCCCGCCATCTTGGCCAGCATGCTCAGCGAGGGAAAGGCTGTGCTGAGCGCGGGCGTGGATACGGCAAGCCTCAACCTGCCGGCCATTTTAGTTGGCATGCTGGTTGCCGGGGTATGCGGCTACTTTGCCATCCGCTTTATGATGAAGCTCATCAGCCGGGTCTCGCTGGTCTGGTTTGCGCTGTATGTGATCATGCTGGCATCGCGGTGATCGTGCTGCAGGCCAGCGGCGTTCTGGCGGACGCGCCCGAAGCTGCCGTGGCCGCCGCGCGCGCGTATCCGTTCCTCGTGGGTTGATCGTCTGCGCGAATAACGCCCCGTCTGCTCCATAGAGCGGACGGGGCGTTGCTTTAGTTGTACTCCACGGTTTTTTGGTACGCCTTGTAGGTGGAGGTATGCAGCAGCTCGCGTTTGACCTCGGCCCCGTTTTGATACCAGACCTTGTAGGTATCCACCACATAGCCGGTGCGAGCCTTTACGGTATCCTTGCTGGTGCCGGGCGGGAGCTCCGGGTTATTGACGTACTTCACCTCGTAGGGCGCCTCGATTGTCTTGACAACGGTGGAGGACAGATCGATGGATACGCCGTCGCCAAGCGTTTTGCCGTAAATCTCCGCGGATATCTTACGGTTGTTGTAATAGGTGATAATAAAGATGGGCGTATCGGTATCGTTTGTAAACTTGAAGTCAAGGTTAGGCCAGTTGACGGTCGCGTCCTCGCCGCGGTTGACGTAGGTGCTGGGCCATGCGTGCGGGTGGCGCTCCGTGATGGCCAAATCCGCGCGGGCGACCGCGTTGAACAGCGTGGACGACACCTGACAGATGCCGCCGCCCACCTCCTCAATGCTCTGCCCCGCTGCGATCGCTCCGGCCTCCTTGTAGCCCTTGGCAATCGTGCGCTCCCCTGTGGCTTGGTTGAAGGAGAACGTCTCGCCGGGCAGCAGCACCGTGCCGTTAATGGCCTGACAGGCCAGATTGATGTTGTTGTTGCGGTTGCTGCTGCTGGTCGTATCGGTGGTATAGGCGGCGATCATTTTGAAGGTGCTCTTCAGCAGCTCCTGCGTGACGGTCGCGGTGGTAATAACGGGCGAAACCGTCAGCGTAGTGCCCTTTTCCCATTTGTCGATGCGGGCGGTCAAGTCTGCGTAAAGCGCGTCCGCATCGATGGTCACGCCGGGCTGATCTGCGGTGAATGTGAATGTGCGCGTCTTAAAATCAAACGACTCGATCACGGAGTCGGTCGGATCGCGGGTTACATAGGCGGCGATTTCATCCACCAGCGCACGGACGTCCTCCGGGACATAGGTGACGGAGGTTTTGAGGAATACGTTGTTTTCGCGCAGGCCAATCGCCGCGTCGGAGCGCTCGCGGAAGGGCGTTTTGCTCGTGCCGAGGATCGCGGTGGTGTTGGTGCGGCCGATTGCGTAGGCCTGCTCCAGAACATTGCCCAAGTCCCTCGTGGCGGGTATGCGAGCGTTATCGGCCAGCCATGTCTTATTGCCGATCGCCACCGTGATGGAAAACGCGTTGCTCACCTGCGAGCCGTCCGCCAGCAGCGCCGCACGGGCCTCCTCCACCGTCATGCCCCCGACGTGGAGATCGTCGATAAATACGCCGGGGTAGATAACATCCTGCTGCAAATAATCGCGGCATTGCTTATAGCTGGCGATCAAGCTCGTATCATAGCGCAGCAGCTCGCCGTTGATAAAAACGTAGTTGTCAAAATCCTTCCACACGGTACCCGTGATCTGCGGAAGCATCATCAGCCCAAGAAAAACCAACACGATCAAGCAAACCGTGATAACGGTCGCGTACAAGATGGGGTGGCCCGGCTTGATCTCGCCCTGATTGCGCCCTCCGCGAGCGGGCGGCTTCTTTTTTTGCGGACGCGATGGGCCGGAGGAGCGCGGCGCTTTGTCCGCGGGGGCGGCCCTGCGCGCGCTCGCGGCTGGCTGCGCGCGTCCCTGCGCCTTGCGGTCGCGCTGGTACCGCCGCACCTCCTGCTCGTACGCATCGGAAAGCGGATCGTCCCACGCGGTTGAATCGTCGTACAGAAAATCGCCGTCCTCCGGCGGATATTCGCGGGGTGCGTTATTCTCCAGCGGAAGCTCACCCTGCTGGTATGAATCGGCGCAGTCGTCGTACGGCTGCGCATATGGGCCGTTATAGGATGAGTCGCTCCTTGGCTTGCGCACGCGCGGCGCGGCGGGCGGCGCATAGTTTGGCTGTCCTGTCGCGTCCCGTTCGTTCCACGGCATGGCGTTCCCCCCTTGGCTTACTCCGCGTTAGCCTGCTCCAGCCGGAAGCTCAGCGTTTGCAGGCTGTCGCTCAAATGCACGTTGACGACGTTCATGTCCTTGGGCAGCTTGAGGTCAACGGATGCGAAATTCCATATCCCGCGGATTCCCGCTTGGTAGATGCGCTCGGCCAGCTTCTGCGCGGCTCCGGCCGGGACGGCCAGCACGGCAATCTCCACGGGATGCTCGCGCAGGTAGTCTTCCAGCGTATCCACATCCCGAATCGTAAGGTGATCGGTCTGCGTGCCAATTTTCTTGGGATCGTTGTCAAAAAATGCCGTCGTGATAAACCCGTCCTTGGGGAACGAGTCGGCGCGACCAATTGCGCGGCCGATGTTGCCGGCGCCGACGATCAGCATTTCGTGGTTTCTGTCCAAGCCCAGCACGGTGCCGATATGCCTGCGCAGCTCGGCCACGGGGTATCCGTATCCCTGCCTGCCAAAGCCGCCAAAGCAGTTGATATCCTGCCTGATTTGCGAGGCGGTCAGCTTCATCCTCTCGCCCAAGCCCTGTGAGGATATCTGCGTAACGCCCTCCTGCTCCAACTCCCGCAGATGACGATAGTAGCCCGGCAAACGACGGATTACCGCGTCGGACACATATCCAGCCATCGTGTCATCCTCCTTGCTAACCTTTGCATAATCGCTTGATTATATCATATTGTTGATTCTTTCACAATATCTCAAACGGACGGAAAGATGGTTTTCATGCAAAAGGGCCGCCATTTTTTCAAACAGCGGCCCCTAGCAGCGTGAAATCAGGCGACCGGATCAGCCGCTTTGCTGCTGAATACTTCGTCGATGTGCTCCTTGCTGAACTTGCGGCTGAACAGGCTGACCGCAGGAACGATCACCAGCCCGCTCAGCATAGCGATCACGCCGCTTTGCGGAGCAAGCGCCATGTTGCCGGAGATCAGCGGCGGCAGCAGGGAGATCAGCGCGCCGCAGATCACCCCGGCAAACGCGCCCGCCTTGGTCACACCGCGCCAGAGCAGTCCGTACAGGAACGGCGCGAGGAACGCGCCCGCAATGGTGCCCCAGCTCAGGGACATCATGCTGACAATCGGCGTACCCTGCATGAGAAAGTTGACGGCCAGCGAGAACAGCACAAACACTACGCAGAACACGCGCGTCAGTCTGGTGGTGGTTTTCTGCTTCATGTTGGGGCAGGCGGAGCCGATCAAATCAATGGTCAGCACAGACGAGGAGGACAGCACAAGCGATGTGAGCGTGGAGATGCTCGCCGAGAGCAGCAGCACCACAAACAGCCCCAAGAGGGCGTCTGGGATGCCGACGACGGCCGTATCGGTGAGGATGGTGGGGATGATGATATCCTTCGACATTGCGCCGGAACTGATGGCGTCGACCATCGTGCTGCCCGTAGCGGCGTCGATTTTGCCGATGACCACGCGGCCGAAGCTGCCCGCGAAGTACGCGCCGCCCGCAATAATCAGCGCAAACGCCGTGGAGATGATCGTCGCGCGCTTGACAGAACTGCCGTCCTTGATGGCAAAGAATTTATGCACCATTTGCGGCAGCCCCAGCACGCCCATCGAGGTGAGCAGCACGTTGCTCAGCAGCGCGCTCTCCTGCCCCTTGGGCGGAATCAGCGAGCCGAGGCCCATTGCGTTGAGCTCTTGGATCCCGCCGCTCACGCCGCCTGCGGCCTTGACGACGTAGATCACAATGGCCACGATTCCGACAATCATGATGATTCCTTGGATAAAGTCCGTAATGGCGGTCGCCTTGTAGCCGCCCGCGAACAGATAGGTCGCGGCCAGCAGGGCGATGGCGATAACGCACCATGTGTAATCGAAGCCAAAGGCCAGCTCAAACATGTAGCCGAGTCCCTTGTACACGCTGGCGGAGTACGGCAGCAGGAACACAAAGATAATCAGGCTGGCAATGATTTTAAGGAGCTTGGAGTTGTATCGCTTTTCAAAAAAGCTGGGGATCGTGCTTACCTTGAGCCGCTCGCCCATCATGCGCGTAGGCTTTGCCAGCAGCGACCAAGCCAGCAGGCTGCCGATCAGCGCATTGCCGATGCCGCACCACACGGCGGCCAGCCCGCTGTCCCAGCCCGTGGAGCCGGAGTAGCCCACAATGATAACGGCAGAAAAATAACTGGCCCCATAGCTGAGCGCGCTCATCCATGGGCCAATGTTTCTTCCTCCAAGCAAAAACTCGTTGAGGGACAGATTCTTTTTTGCGGTGAAACAGATGATGACGACCATCATCACAATGTAGGCTACCAAAATGCATAGCTTCACAGGGACAACCACCTTCCATACTACATTGCCTCCAACGGGAGGCACCTACGAGTGCATTTATACCATACTTCGCGTCGGAATGCAACAACTATTTTGCATGCCGCGGAATCGCCGGGAATAAAATGGTGCGCATGGAGGCTGTAATGATGCGCAAATTCAAGGAACGGCTGGCCCGGATGAACATGCCGCAGGAGCTGGTGCTGGGCTGGCCGCGCAGCGTCCTGATCGGGAACGAGCAGCTCGTCGTCGAGCAGCATCGCGGCGTGTACGTGTGTACCGACCGAGAAATCATCGTGAAAACGGCATGCGGGCTGATGGTGATCAGCGGCGAGGGTCTATCGCTGGCGCGGTATCAGGCGGATGAGCTGACCGTGCTGGGCCGGATCGAGCGCGTCGGGTACCGCGCCGTGGAGGAAAAGCGATGAGGCGCAGTCCGTTCTTCGTCTGCGAGGTGGCGGTAGAGGGGTTATCCCTTGAGCGCATGCTGCAATGCCTGCAACGCGAGGGCCTGCCTCTGCTGTCCGTAAAGCGCGAGAGCGCGCGCCGTCTGCGCATGGTCTGCTACGAGACCGATCTGCCCGCAATAGAGGCGCTTTTGTCCGGGAAGGGCTGGTCGCTGCGGGAGGCCTCTCCGCGCGGTCTTGCCAAGCTGCGAGATCGTTTGCTGCGCCACAAGGCGCTGTTTCTCGCGGCGGCAATCTGCACAGTATGCGTTGGGCTTGGCCTGCAGCTGATCTGGGGAGTTCGCGTCGAGAACGCGGGCGCGTATCAGGGGGATATTGCCGTCTATCTGGCCGAGCAGGGCGCGCGTGTGGGCGGCTGGGCGCGCGGCATGGACTTGGAGCGCTTGGAAAGCGGTTTGTTCACCCGCTATCCCTCGCTGGTATGGGCTTCCGTCTCGTTTCGGGGGCCCGTGCTGATTGCGGACTGCCGCTTTGGTGAATTTGCGGAGGTACGCTCCGCACAGCCGGGAGACTTGCTGGCCGTGCGGGACGGCGTTGTGCTGTCCGTGCTGGTGCAAAGCGGCACGGCGCGTGTGTCCGCCGGCGATACGGTGCGTGCGGGACAGGTGCTGATCGCGGGCGTTGAGCGCGGCGCGGGCGATACCGCGCAGTCCGTTCGCGCCGCCGGGCGCGTAATGGCCCGCGTATGGGAAAGCGCGGAAGCGTTGGTTTCCCTGTATCAATGGGTCGGCGAGCCGACCGGGCGCGCGCGCGAATGGTCGCGCATTTGCACGCCGTGGGGCTGCTGGCCCGCAGACGCGACGGAGGCCGTCTATCTCACCTATGATCGGGAGATCGAGGCGACGCCGGTTGTTGGGTGCGTTTTCCCCGTCTGGCGAGAGCTTGGCAGGGATGCGGAGGTTGCCCTTTGCCGGCAATCGCGCTCCGTGGAGACCGCCCGCGCCGAGGCTGCGCAAGCGGCAGAGCGCATCCTGCGCAATCGGCTGCATATGAACGAAATCATTGACAAATGGGCAGATTATTGTATGATAGAAGGTGGAAAAGTTTCAGCCATCGTGACCGCGGAGCTGCATTTGGACATCGGCGTCAACGCGGACGAATGGAACGGAGGTACTCCGATTGACCCAAACGCAGGTATCCCTTGATACGATGGACGCGTACATGGCCCTACTGGGCGCAAACGAGAAAAACGCCACGCTGCTGGAGACGGAGCTGGGCGTGCAGCTCAGCGTGCGGGACGGCACGCTGCATATATCCGGCGAGGAAGCCAACGCCGCCATGGCCTATGCCGTGGTGAACAAAATGCTGATGATGCAGCGCAAACAGCTCCCTTTGGATCGCACGGCCATCCGCTACGCCATCACGCTCGCCAAGGCCGACAGGCTGGATGATTTGGACGAGCTGCTGACGGATATCGTGGCCGTGACACACCGCGGCAGAGCCATTCGCTGCAAGACGCTGGGGCAATCCGAGTATGTCAGGGCAATCCGCGGGCACGAGCTGACGTTTGCCGTTGGCCCGGCAGGCACGGGCAAGACCTACTTGGCGATGGCGCTGGCCGTCGTCGCCCTGCGCAACAAGGAGATCGAGCGCATTGTCCTCACGCGCCCCGCCGTGGAGGCCGGCGAGAAGCTCGGCTTTCTGCCCGGCGACCTGAGCCAGAAGGTCGACCCCTACCTGCGGCCTCTCTTCGACGCGCTGTGCGACATGATGGGCAGCGAGGCCTATCTGCGCCTGCAGGAGCGCGGCGTGCTGGAGATTGCTCCGCTGGCCTACATGCGCGGCCGGACGCTCAGCGAATCCTTTGTGATATTGGACGAGGCGCAAAACACGACCACCGAACAAATGAAAATGTTCCTTACACGGCTTGGCGCCGGATCTCGCGCCGTGGTCACCGGGGATATCACCCAGACAGACCTGCCCGGCGGCAAGCAGTCCGGCCTTTTGCAGGCGCTGGACGTCCTCCAAGGCATTCCGGAAATATCCATCATCCGCTTGGATCACAGCGACGTGGTGCGCCACGACTTGGTGCAGACGATCGTGAAGGCTTACGACGCATACGAAAGCAATCGTTCGGGGAGGCAAGGCCATGACGCCTAGAAGAAATTTGCGAAAAAAGCATGCCGGAAGCTCCATCAGCCCGCGCAAGGCGCTCAGCTCCACGTCCGCGCGCTGCTGGTATGTGCTGCTCATCGGCACGGCGCTCCTGCTGGCAACGCTGCTGATTGCCATTACGCCGGAACGCTATGACCTGAAGGTTGGCGATATCGCACGCAAAACCATCACCGCCAGCAAGGACGTGGTGGACGAGGTCAGCACCGATCGCCTGTGCGAGGAAGCCGCCAAGCAGGTGGTACCTACGTATGTAATGGACGACGGGGTCACCGACGAAGTGATGCAGGATCTAACCAAGATCCTGACACAGATCACCTATGTGCAGCAATACGGTCAGGAGCTGCTCACGCAGGCGGGCGTTTCGGACAGCAAAACCTACACATTCTCCGATACGGAGATGACCTACGCCCGCTCGCTGCTCACGGACATCACGCTGACGGACTATCAGCTGCGCACCGTACTCTGCACCACCGAGACGCAGCTGTCCGACCTGAAGAGCAACTTGACCGTCGCCGTGGAAAACACCATGAACACCACGGTGCGCGAGGGCTACGTAAACGAGTCCCTGCAATACTTACAGCAGATCGTCGCCTATAAAACCGATATCGACCTGCTGCAAAATGTCGTGAATCCGGTGATTCGCAAATGCGTTCAGCCGAACCTGATCATCGATCAGGAGGCGACCGCCAAGCTGCAGGACGACGCGCGGCAGGCTGTGGAACCCGTGATCTACAAGCAGGGCCAGAATATCGTGCTGCAAAACGAACGCGTGACCGCCAATCAGTTGGAAATGCTGCGCAGCCTTGGCCTGCTGGACAGCGGCAGCGTGGACTTGGCCATGTATATTGGCGCCGCCGGAATGCTGCTGCTCATGATGCTTCTGCTGGTGCTGATTCTGCGTATCTTTGAGGAATCTGTTTTGCGCAGCCCCAAAAAGCTCGTCATTCTGATGCTGATTCTCTTTGTGACGCTCCTGTGCTGCATTGGCGGCCAGCTGATCAACGTGTACATGACGCCCGTGCTGCTTGGCGTGATGATGTTGACCGGCCTGCTGGGCACCACCTGCGGCGTGGCGGGCTGCATCTCGCTCGCGGTACTGTCCGCCTGTCTGGTGGCCGGCGGAGACGGCAGTAACAGCGCCGAGATGGTCAATTTGATGCTGTCCTCCCTTATCAGCGGGCTCATCGCCGTGTCCATGCTGCGCAACAAGCCCTATCGCCAGCAGGTGCTGCTGTGCGGCGTGGTAACCGCTGTAAGCAACTTTGGCGCCGTGCTGCTGATCGGTTTGATGACCAACAACTCCGTGCAGATGGTCTTTACCAATTCCGTTTGGTGCGCGGGCAGCGCGCTGATCGCCTCGCTGCTGTGCATCGGCTTTGACCCGATCCTTGAGGCGCTGTTCCATTTGGCGACGCCCAGCAAGCTGCTGGAGCTGTGCAACCCCAATCAACCCTTGCTGAGACGGCTGCTGCTGGAGGCCCCCGGAACGTATCACCACAGCATTATCGTGGCCAATTTGGCCGAGGCCGCCGCGGAGGCTATACGCGCCAATCCCCTGCTGGCCCGCGCGGGCGCGTACTTTCACGATATTGGCAAGCTCAAGCGGCCTCTGTATTTCAAAGAAAACCAGATGGGCGAAAACCCGCACAACCACACCAATCCCTATGTGTCCGCTGCCATCGTGACCGCTCACACGCGGGATGGCCAGATGATGGCGCAGCAATACCACCTGCCCGTGGAGATCCAAGGCATTATCGCGGAGCACCACGGCGACACGCCGGTGATGTTCTTCTATCACAAGGCTTTGCAGCAGGCCGACGGTCAGCCCGTGGACATCAACGACTTCCGCTACGATGGCAAGCGGCCGCAGACCCGCGAAGGAGCGATCGTGATGCTGGCCGATACCGTGGAGGCGGCGGTGCGCTCCATGCCCGACCCGACGCCGAAGGCCATCGAGGAGTTTATCGAGCGGCTGGTGCGCGGCAAGCTGGAGGATGGCCAGCTGAGCGACGCGCCCATTACGCTGCGGGACATTGACAAAATCTGCGCCGCGTTTGCCACGGTGCTGAACGGCGTTTTCCACGAGCGGATTGAGTACCCTAACGCGCAGTCCGTCGATATGCCCATGGCGCCGCGCACGCTGCCCATGCCCGCCGAGCCTGCCGCCGTCCCCAAAGCGCCGACCACCGACGCGCCCCCGGCGAGCGAGGAAGCCGAAAGCGCCCAAAGCGCGCCGGAGGAGGAATCCTCCTATATTCCCAGCAAAAATGGTGACTCCTATGAAAGTTGATTGGGAATGCGCGCTGCCCGGCGCTTTGCGCGACACGTCAACGCTCCAGCTCTGCGCGGACTGCGCGCAGGCGGCCGAGGGCGTGACACTGCGGTGCGCGGTCCATCTGCTGGTTACGGACGACGCGGCCATCCATCGCCTGAACCGCGAGTATCGGCAGATAGACCGCGCCACTGATGTGCTCAGCTTCCCGCAGATCGCCTATCCATCCGGCGCAACGGCACGATCTGCAGCAAAGCGGCTCCGGGCCAACTATGACCCGGATGACGACGCGTGTATGCTGGGCGACATTGTGATCTCCTACGATCACGCCTGTGCGCAGGCCGCCGAGTATGGGCACAGCGTCAAGCGAGAAATGTGCTATTTGTTTGTGCACGGGCTGTTCCATCTATTTGGATACGACCACATGACGGACGGCGAGCAAAAGGAGATGCGACAGATGGAAGAAAAGGCTTTGCAAACGGCGGGCGCGGCCCGCGACGAAAAAACAAACGCGGAGGTGGACGACCAGATGCTGCTGGCGTTGGCCCGTCAGGCTATGACGCGCTCCTACAGCCCCTACTCCCGCTACAAGGTCGGCGCGTGCCTGCTGAGCGCGGACGGGCGGCTGTTTCAGGGCTGCAATATCGAGAACGCCTCCTTTGGGCTGACCAACTGCGCGGAGCGAACCGCGCTGTTCAAGGCCGTCAGCGAGGGCGTTACGGAATTTACCGCAATCGCTATCGCCTCCGAGGCCTCCGCGCCATGGCCCTGCGGCGCGTGCCGTCAGGTGCTCAACGAGTTCGCGCCTGATTTGCGCGTGATGGTCACATGGGGCGACGGCCTGACGGATGAGGCCACGCTGCCCCAGCTTCTCCCCCACGGCTTTGGGCCGAAGGATTTACTCAATCAATAAGGAGACCGTATGCAAGAGACATTTTATTCCGGGTTTATCGCCATCGTAGGGCGGCCGAACGTCGGCAAGTCCACGCTTCTCAACGGCATGCTGGGCGAAAAAGTCGCTATTGTCAGCGACAAGCCGCAAACCACGCGCAATCGGATTATGGGCGTATGCACGGAGGGCAACCGTCAGATCGTGTTTCTCGATACGCCCGGCCTGCACACCCCGCGCACGCGCTTGGGCGAATACATGGTCAAAGCCGCGCAGGACGCGTTGCAGGGCGTAGACGCGATTATGACGCTCGTGGACGCGACCGCCGTGGGTAAGCAGGACCGCGCCATTGTGAGCGATATCGCCAAGCGCAAGGTGAAGAAATACCTTGTGCTTAACAAGATCGACCTGATCCCGAAGGAAAACCTGCTTGCGCTGATCGCCTCCTTTGCGGAGGAGGGCTATGATGAAATCATCCCCATCAGCGCGATGGACGCCAAGGACATTGCATCGCTGAAGGCGCTGCTGATGCGCGACCTGCCGGAAGGCCCGAAGTATTTCCCGGAGGACACACTCACAGATCAGCCGGAACGCCTGATCTGCGCGGAGCTGATCCGCGAAAAGGCGCTGCTGCACCTGCGCGACGAGGTGCCGCACGGCGTGGGCGTGGAGATCAACGGCATCGAGAAGCTGAGCGACGGGCTAACGGAGATCAACGCGACGCTCTACTGTGAGCGGCCCGCGCACAAGGGCATTATCATCGGCAAGCAGGGCACGATGCTGCGGCGCATTGGAGCGGAGGCGCGCGCCGATATCGAAAAGCTGATGGACACGCATGTCAACCTGAAGCTCTGGGTCAAGGTACGGGAGGATTGGCGCAACCGCATGTCCGACCTGCAAACGCTCGGATATACAAACAAAGAGCCGTAACAGAGAGGGGCCGGAGCGATTTGCTCCGGCCCATGGCTTTACTCAATCGGGATTTCCGCTGCCTGCGCGATGGAATGCAGGTACTCTTGGAAGGACTCCGTGAAGCTTTGGATGAGCTTTTGCGAGAACTCGCTGTCCTTCGCGCCCAGCTCCTTCATCAGCGCATCGTGAATGGTGCGCTTTGTTTTGCTGCTGCTCAGGCGCTTTTCCACGTTGATCCAGCGCATCGGGCGAGGAAGATTGGCCTTCATCATCAGCTTGACCATCTCCGGCCAGCCAAGCGCGGCAATCAGCGCGCCGGCCAGCGCGCCCGCCAAGAAGCCCAGCGGCCCGGCCGCGACAAGCGCTAAGCCGCTGCCGCCGCATAGAAGCCCGCACAGCACGCTGACCACCACGCCGACCAGCGTGCCGATCAGGTTAAAGCTCATCAGCTCTTTTGCGCCAACGCGGATATCCGCCGCACGGCTTGCCTGCACGAGATGGAGCTTCATCTCCTCGCGCGGGACGCTGTGCGCATCGCATATGGGATCGATCATCGCTTGCAGCTTGGCCTCCAGCTCGCTCACCCATTGGGACAGCACGGGCCTGAGAGCCTCCTCGCACATGGGCGAGGACATCACCCGCTCCACGCGTTGGGACAGGCGCTGGTTCATCTCCTCCAGCGTGTCGATATCGCCGCGCTTCCAAAGCGTCGCTATGGGAATGGCCGCCTCGGTAAGCGTCAGCTCGCTCAGAGCGTCCACGACGCACGGCGTAAGGCGCGGGAGGGCCTCGTTTGCGATAGCGGATACCTTTTCGTCGGTTATCTCGCGCTCGATATCCTCGCGGAACGCCTTGAGGTTTTCGTCGATCCAGCCCGCGTAGGCAAGCCCTTTGGCAATGCTGAATTCCGGCTCCGGGCAGCAGATCACCACCGCCTCCGGGAAGGCCTCGCCGCACAGCCGACGGAAAAACCGCATGCGGGACGCGCCGCCCGTGAGCAGGACGACCTTGGGCGGGTCCGCCTGCGTAATGGAGACGGCGTTATGCAGCGCGGCTTGCATAGCCTGCACGAAGCTCTGCCCGCCGAGCGCCTCCAGCGGCGCGTTGACGATCTGCTCCTCCGCCTTCGCATCCATGTGCAGCGTCAGCTTTTGCGTGCCGTTATAGCAGACGCGAACGAGCTTTTTGACGCTGGCCTTCGGATCGCTCGCGGCCTGCGTGAAATACTGCTCCTTGACGCGTCGGGCCTCGATTTCGCAATAGCTGTACCAGCTTCTGCTCTGTGCAAAAACATCGTCCAGCTCTTTTTTTTGCCGATTTTCCAGTATCGCGCGCCGCAGCAGCTCGGCGTCCAGCAGGCCGCCGCCCAGCGCAATATCGCCAAATGTGCCCACGCCTGTTTCGCGCCCGTTGACGATGTACGCAAAATCCAACGTGGAGGAACCAATGTCAATCACCAGCGCGCTTTGACGGATCACGTCGATATCGAGCGCGACCGTCTTGGCATACTTGGCGTACAAAAAGGCGGCGCGCGACTCGGAGATGATTTGCAGGTTATGAATGCCCGCTTTGGTCAGGATCTCCTGATACCGGGCGCGACAGGCGGGGTTCCAGCCCGCCGGACACCCGACGACAAAATGATCGTCCGCATACAGCGCGCCGCTGCTTTGCAGCGCGTGGAGCACGCCGCGCACAAAGAGCGCGACGGTCTCGTAGGAGGTCGGGTCATAGGTGAAGCGGCTCTTAAAGCGCACGGACAGATTGTCCGCAAGCGACGCGAGGTATGCCTGCTCGCCAATGAGGATCTCTCCGTTGCTCTGCCCCACGGCGGACAGCAGGCTCTTGCTGCCGCACAGCTCCTGCACGATGGGCTCGATGCCCGATCCCTGCTCCAGAATAGCGACAGCGCTTTCGCCGTCGCCCATATCAAAGCCAATGTATCGCATGAAAGCCTCCCAGCGTTATTCTGCCAGCCTGATGGCGGTGCCCCGGCGGAGCAGCCTGCCGTCCTCGCGGCTCAGGAGCGCGGGCGCAAGGGTTGCGGTCTCGCTCTTGGAGGGCAGCACCGTAAAGAGCTGCCGACGCTCCTCGCTGTACGGCACAGGCTCAATGCCAAGGCCCGTGAGCATGCGCTTGGCGGCATCCATGGCCGGACTGTCATCGCCCAGCTCCGCAATGGACTCCAGCAGGTCGGCGATGCAGTCCACCGTCTGCTCGTCCAGCGCGGCGCTCTTGCCCCCCGGCGATTCGTTCAGATAAGCAAAGTCGTTCAGGGAACGATCCATGGCCTGCATCTGCGCGTCCAGCGCTCGCAGCAGCTTGTCCACATCCGGGTGAAGCGTGATTTTGATATCGTCCTCCGGCATCGCCGCCTTTGGCTTCCCTTTGCGCAGCAGGATAACGCCGATCGCCGCCAGTATCAGCGCGCCCAGCATGGGAACCCACAGGATGAGCTCGTTTTTGGAGTATGCCAGCAGACCGGCCGCAAGCTGTATCGCCGCCGCGAGGAGCAAAAAGAACGACGCGCCTTTCTTCTTAGGCGCTGCCGACGCGACGCTTTGCGCGACCCAGACCTTTGCGCCCGTGGCGGTATCCATCAGCGCTGTGGAGTTTTTCAGGCACGCAAACAGCACGCCCGACTGCTGCCGAAGCACGTCGTCCTGCTGCGCCGCCAGCACGGTTTGCTCCACCTGCGCCAAGGAATGGCGCACCAAGTACGCGGCCGAGGACAGCTCGGTCTGCTCGGTGATGGAGGCGCGGAGCTTTTCCTTTTGATGGAGCCAGCATTCATATGCGGTCATGGCCATCCCTCCCGCTTGCTCAACGGGTCGGGGAGGTGCGCTTTTTGGCGCCGCCCTTACCGGAACGGTTTTTGATTTTCTCCTTTGCGGCTGTGCCCTTCTCCTTGACGGAGGAGCTCTGCCCGGACACCTTGGCCGAGCCGGACAAGCCCTTCAACAAATCCGTAATTGCCTTGCACATACGACGTCCTCCTTTGTATTACAAGCGCTTGAGCGCCTCGATCTCTTCGTTGGTCAGCGGCCGCCACATGCCCCGCGGCAGCTCGTCCAGCTTGAGCGGGCCAAAGCGGACGCGGCGCAGCATGACCACCTGATGCCCGACGGCCTCCACCATCCGGCGCACCTGACGGTTGCGTCCCTCATGGATGGTAATCATCAGGTCTGTGTACATGGGCGTCTGACGCAGGATACGGGCCTTGGCCGGCGCCGTGCGTCGGCCGTCCAGCATCACGCCCGCCTCCATGCGCTTGGTATCCGCCGTTGTTAGCTGATTGGACACTCGCGCCAGATAAACCTTCTCTACCTCGCGGGACGGATGCAGCAGGCTCTCGGTCAAATCGCCGTCGTTTGTGAGCAGAAGCAGGCCCTCGCTGTCATAATCCAAGCGCCCCACAGGAAACAGCCGCACAGGATAGTCCTTGAACTTATCCAGAACGGTCGCGCGGCCCTCCGGGTCGGAGACGGTGGTTACCTCTCCGGCCGGCTTATGATACAGAATGTAGTGTTTTTCCGGCTCCAGAGCTACCTCTTGGCCATCCACGCAAACGGACTGGCCGCTTTCCACTTGGGTTCCCATTTCCGTTACCAACTCGCCGTCTACGGTCACATGCCCATCGGCGATCAGCTTTTCGGCTGCGCGTCTGGATGCGACGCCGCAGGAGGCGATGTATTTTTGTAAGCGCATATGTGTCTCTCCTTTAGAAAAAGCGGTAAAACGCAAGCGCGCTGGGCCTAAGCCCCGGCGCTTGCAGGCTGACTGCGGGGTCGGCATGGAAGCGGAGCTTATCCACGCCGCCCAGCTGAAACCCCGTATGCTCAAAGAACTGGCAGGCAACGGGGTTTTGATCCGTGGTTCGGGCGCATACGCCATGGCAGCCCATTTGCTGGGCCCAATCCAGCCCGGCGTCCACCAATGCGGTGGCGACGCTCTGTCGGCGGCAGCGGGAATCCACCTGAATGTCGATCAGCTCCGTGAGGCCGCAGTCTGCAAGGGATACCACAAGCTGCCCCACAAGCTGCTCGTCCTGATAAGCAAAAAAGCACTGTCGCGGCGGATCTGTCGCCTCAAGCAGCTCCTTGAGCGCTCGCGGCGGCTGGTAGGTCTGCCATGACGCGCTGGCGAGCGGCACATATTCCGGCGAAAAGCCCTTGCGCGTTACCCGTATCTGCACCAAGTCGCCCGCCAGATAGCGTGTATCGACGCGGTTCAGGCAATCTGCGTTATCGGCGGACAGCGGACGGATGGTAAGCATAATATGCCTCGCATTTCCGGGTGAGCAAATCGTTCATCCAATGCAAGCATACCAAAATTTTGTCGAAAATACAAGCGTTACGCTCAGTTTCCCACGCTCTGGACAGGAAACGGCAGCCATTGCAGCAGCGCGCGGTTCAGCTCAAAGGCAAAGTCAATGGCGGGTACGGTTTCATCCGCCATTAGCGGGATGGTAGCGAGCAGCTTTTCGCCATTGTACAGCGACGCTTGGCCAACGGTCGAGCCCGCCTCCACGCCCGCCGGCAGTACGGACGGCAGCAGCACTTGCAGCTGCGGCACGGTTCCCTTGGGAACGACGGCGCACAAGTCGCTGCCGGCGCGGATGTAGGCCAGCTCCGTCTGTCCGTTTTCCACGGGAACGGCGCGGAGCATATCGCCCGTCTGATAGGCCGTGTAGAACTCATATCGGCTGAAGGCCTCGTCCAGCAAGCGCTCGGCCTCGTCGAACCAATCCGGGCAGTTGAGCACCACGCCCACAACCTCCATGCCGTCGCGGCTCGCGCCAAACACCAAGCATCGCCCCGCCGCGCGCGTGAACCCGGTTTTGATGCCAAACGCGCCCGGATACTCCCGCAGCAGCCGATTCTTGTTGTTGAGCACGCGGTCATACGAGCGGCCCTGCCATGGGATGGTCGCGCGCTGCGTGGATACGATTTCGCGGAACAGCTCATGCCGCATTGCCTCGCGCGCGATCATCGCAAGCTCCAGCGCCGTGGTCTGGTGCCCCTGCGCAGGGAGGCCGTGCGGGTTGATAAACACGGTCTGCTCGCAGCCCAGCTCTCGCGCGCGGTTTGTCATTCTCTCGCAAAAGGAAGTCGTCGAGCCCGCCACATGCTCCGCGATGGCGACCGCCGCGTCGTTGCCGCTGGCAAGCAGCAGGCCGTACAGCATGTCCCGCATGCTGAGGGACTCGTCCAAGTCCAAGTAGATGCTGGTTCCGGGCACGCCATAGGCGTTTTTTCCCGCGACCACCGGCTCGTCCGGCGACGAGGATTCCAGCGCCAGCAGCGCCGTCATCACCTTGGTGGTCGAGGCCATCGGCAGCGGCAGCTCCTCTTGGTGCGCCAAGAGCACCGCGCCTGTTTTCAGCTCAATCAACACGGCAGCTTTCGCGGAGGTATCCACCTGAGGGCTTGTCTGTGCCATCGCGTTCTGCGCGGAAAGCGTGGTAACAGCCGTGCAGCAGAGCAGAAATGCCTTGCATATGCGTGCGATGCTCATTTCTCCGGCAACTCCTCCTGCGGAAAGTTAACCGAGGGCGCGCCGTCGCAAATGTGGCTCTCCTGCTCGTCTGTCAAGCCGACATTTGGGTTCGCCTTCGCGTCTGTGCCCATAAACGGGTGCTTGCGCTTTTTCTTGTCGATCTGAAACGTCCCCTTCCACTCGTCGATCAGCTGCGGCAGAAGCTCCACCATACGCTCGGCCGCGCCTGAGGACTGTGCGGGCAGCAGCTTTACGCCCTCGTCGCCCACCACCAGAAAGCCCACGGGCTGCACGGACACGCCGGCCCCGGAGCCGCCCGCGAACGGGTACTTGTCTACGCCGACAGGGATATGCGGTTTTTTGCTGTCCTCCAGCTGATACTCCCCGCCGCCCGCGATGAATCCAAAGCTGACCTTCGATACCGGGATGATGGTTGTGCCGTTCTGCCCCAGTACGGGCGTACCGACCACCGTGTTGACATCCACCATGTCGCGTATATTCTCCATGGTGGTTTGCATCATATTGTCAATGGGATGTTGCATAGCCTTGTTTTCCTTTCCGCCATTTTTCCGTGAGGCCGCCCGCAAGCGCGATCAGCCCAACGAGTCCTATTTTTCCCAAATGCAAGCGAATTATTCCCGCGACCATCGCCTGTGTTTGCTTTCCCTGAAAGTCCGCGGTAACGCTCCCGCGAAAGCGTAAGCGCGGATTGACGCGATAGGCGGTTTGCAGCGCCAGACTGACGGCGGAGTACAGAAGCTCCGTGCTCGCGGCATTGGCGGAATCGATATGCAGGCGCAGGATGACGCGGTCCAGATGGATCGCGCCGCGAAGCGCGCGCCGCACGGGCGCTTGCTTGAGTGCGGACAAAAGCGCTTTGCGCGCGCGTTTGCTCTGCCGCGAGAATAGACATTGTTCCCGCTTGGCAAGCAGATGGCGCTCCCGGATCAGCAGCTGATCGTCACGCTCGCCAATCAGCAGCGACTGTGCAAAAACCGGCATGCCGCTCACGCGCACGGTCAGACGATAGCGCAGCTCCCCGCCGCCGCTCAGGCGCAGCTCCAGCGTGACGGGGGTAATCAGCAGCGCGTACAGTATCATGAAAAGCAAATATGGATTCATTCGGCCCTCCCGGAGTAGCATGCGCGTTTTGATCGGCGCTATGCGGCCGTACAGGGGAATCAAAAAACGACCCGATCTCCCGTGGGAAATCGAGTCGCCTTGTTCAGAGGATAGAATCAGTAGCCGAGCGCGGCGCGCTGCAGCGTGCCCGACCAACCCAGATCGATCTCCTTTTGATGCGAGGTCGCATACGTGCCGATGGACGCGACTTGCGAGGCCGTGCGCGGGAAGTGAATGCAAAGGTGTCCGGCAAAGTTGTTATCCGTGATGTGCTGCACGCCGTGCGGCGTGTTATGCGTGGAGGCCATGTACACGCGACCGTTGCTCAGCACAACCCATACGGCCTTAGGCGTCCATGTGGTCTTGCCGCCAAAGGCCTGATTCATCCTAGCGGTATCCTCGGCCGTGAGGGGCTCGCTGTCCGCGTGCGCTCCGAGGCTGAACATATGCACCTGCCAGCTGATGCCGGTTGTAAAGTCATACACGGTCGCGTAGGGGTACAGCTTGGCCTGCGCGCGAACCTCATCGTACCAATAGGCATAGCGGACGCTCGACGCCTTTGGCACATTGGCCAGCGACAGCGTCGGCGCGCTGGGCTTGGGCGTGGCGGCCGCTCCGGCGGCTGACTTTGCGTCGCTGCTATTGAGCGTCGTCAGCGTTTTGCTGCCCGCGATACCGTCGGCCTTGAGGCCGTTGCGCTTTTGGAACGCGGCGAGCGCCGTCGTCGTCAGCTTGCCAAACACGCCGTCCGCCGCGCCGGAGAGGTATCCCATCGAAATCAGCTTGCTTTGCAGCTCCTGCACCGAGGTTCCCGCGCTCCCCAGCTTCAGGATGCCGGTGGCGGTTACCTGCGCCTTACCGACGCTATCGGAGAACAGAACGTTCAGCGTTTTTGCTCCCGCCACGCCGTCGGCCGCAAGGGAGTTTTGCCGCTGGAACGATACCAAGGCGCTCTTGGTGGCAAAACCAAATTTGCCATCCGCCGAGGCGTTTAGGTAACCCAGCTCCGAAAGACGCGTTTGCAGCGTGACCACGTCGTCCCCGGCGCTGCCGTAGCGAAGCGTAGTGGAAATGGTCGTGGACGCGGTAATCGTCGCGGCGGCGCGCTGTGCCGTATCGCTATAAAGGAGGGACTGCGTTTCGTAGCCCGCCTTGCCGTCGGTTTTGAGCCCGTTTCGCTGCTGGAAGGCGCGTATCGCGTCCACATCGTCGGAAAGGCAGATGCCATCCTGCCTTGAAACATAATAGCCAAGCTCGGTCAGCCGCTTTTGCAGGTAGAGCACCGCCGCGCCGCGCGAGCCGGCCGAAATGATGACAACGTTTTCCTCGGTGACGGGCGGCAGCGTGCTGGTCAACGGCGGGAGCGTGCTGTTTACGTAAGGCGCGCTTGCAGAGAAAAGAGCCTCCTTGGTTTTTGCGCCGCAAACGCCGTCCTCGTTCAGCTTGGCGCTCACCTGAAAATTGATCAGCGCTTTTTGCGTGCCGTCGCCAAACTTGCCGTCCACATTCCCCGTATAAAAGCCAAGCTGCTGCAGGCGCTGCTGCATCGCCTTGACGCCGTCGCCCTCGTCGCCCTTGCGCAGCGTATCGGGCGGCGCGGTGATTGCGGCCGTCGGCGCGGCCGTCGGGGATTGATATGCGGCCAGCGCGGAAGCGCCAAAGAGCAGCGTTTGCATCTCGCTGTCCGCTATGCCCGTCTGCTTGAGCGTGTGGTTTTTCTGGAACGCCTTCACGGCGGCTGTCGTATCCTTGGTGTAAGTATCCGTCACCTCGCCGGAATAGTAGCCCAGCTCCTTGAGGCGCTGATGAATCCGCTCGACAAGCTCGCCCGTCTTGCCCTGCTTGGCGGCCGTGCCAATTACGGGAGAGAGCGTCTTGACGCTCTTGCGCGTGCCCTTGGAATTGAGCGGCGTGCCGTCAAAGAGGAGCTTTTGCGACGCCTCGTCCGCTATGCCGGACTGCGTGATCTTGTTCTTTTTTTGGAACGCAAGCATGGCCTTCTCGGTGCCGGAGCCGTATTTGCTGTCCACCGTGCCGGTATAGAAGCCCAGCTCCGTGAGAGCCTCCTGTACGGCCCGGACCACCAGCCCCGTGCTGCCAAGCTGCACCGTAACGAACGTGGTGTTGGAGCCGCTGCTGGGCGCGACGGTTGCCAGCGTGCTGGCAGCCAAAAGCTGGTTGACATAGGCGCTTTTCAGGTAGCCCGTTTTGCCGTTGTATTTGGCTTGGATATAATCGCCCGTGGAGCCCAGCGCCTGAATCACTGCGTCGGCGGGGACAACGACCAGCACCGTAGCGTCCTCGGTTGGGTTGACGCGCAGCTTGACGCTGCCGCTCACCGTGGTGTAATACGGATACTCCGTCAGCGCGCTGGCGGCGGCTCCCACGGCGGCCGTCGGAGCAGGCCCCTGCTCCGCGGTTGCAGTTCCGTCGATGTAGCCCTTTACGGCATAGCCGGTTATGCCGTTGTACTTGACCTTGAAAAACCTGCCGCTTTCGCCAAGCACAATCACGGTATCGCCCTTTTGGATGCGGGCGAGCAGCGTGGCGTTCTCGTTTGCGGATTTGCGCAGGTTTACGTTCTCCTGCGATTGCGTTGTATACGGATAGGTAGCCGCGCTGGCAAAAGGCATGGCAAGGCAGAGCCAAAGCATCAGCAGACTCAGCGAAAGGCATAGCGTTACGCGGGTACCAGTGGAGCGTTTGGCCATGTGGATTCCTCCATTATATGTGTTCCTGAAACATTCTTATTTTATTGCAAAATGTTAAATATGTCAAGAAATGTTGTTAGCGTAATGTAACATATATAGAGGAAAAGGGATTGCGCAATCCAGCAACGCAAAAGCCCGCCATCGCTGGCGGGCTTTTGGATACATACGGTTTGGAGCGGGTGATGGGAATCGAACCCACGTGACCAGCTTGGAAGGCTGGAGCTCTACCATTGAGCTACACCCGCGTGAGCGGCGACCCCCGGAAGAGAAGTGGAGCGGTAGACGGGATTCGGACCCGCGACATCCACCTTGGCAAGGTGGCACTCTACCACTGAGCTACTACCGCACGTTCCACA
>CAYOYK010000043.1:0-20383 GCA_964408185.1 uncultured Oscillospiraceae bacterium
CCGCAGCGAGGGCGCGGAGGTCGATTTTCAGCTCGCGGGCCGGGAGGATACGCTCCGCGTCTACACCACGCGCCCCGATACCCTCTTTGGCGCGACCTATATGGTCGTCAGCCCGGAGCATCCGCTGATCGAAAAATACAAGGCGGAACTCACCAACTATGACCAGATCATCGCGTACCGCGCCGAAGCCGCCAAAAAGAGCGACTTTGAGCGCACCGAGCTGCAAAAGGATAAGACCGGCGTGGAGATCCGCGGCGTCAGCGCCGTCAACCCCGTAACCGGCAAGCAGATCCCCATTTGGGTCAGCGACTATGTGCTGATGAGCTACGGCACCGGCGCCATCATGGCCGTGCCCGCTCACGACGACCGCGACTACGCCTTTGCCAAGAAGTTCGGCCTGCCCATCGTGATGGTGGTGGCGGGCGGCGATATCAGCGAGGCCGCCTATACCGACGTCGCCGAGGGGACGCTGTGCAACAGCGGCTTCTTGGACGGCTTGAGCGTCGCCGACGCCAAAAGAAAGATCATCGACTGGCTGCAGGAGAAGGGGCTGGGGCAAAGAAAGGTCAACTTCAAGCTGCGCGACTGGGTGTTCAGCCGCCAGCGCTACTGGGGCGAGCCGATCCCCGTGATCCATTGCCCGCACTGCGGCGCGGTGCCCGTGCCGGAGAAGGACTTGCCCGTGCTCCTGCCCAATGTGGAAAACTACGAGCCCACCGATAACGGCGAAAGCCCGCTGGCCAAAATGACCGACTGGGTAAACGTCAAATGCCCCGTGTGCGGCGCGGACGCGCACAGGGAGACCGACACAATGCCTCAGTGGGCCGGGAGCAGCTGGTACTACCTGCGCTATTGCGACCCGCATAACGACGAGGCATTTGCCGGCAAGGACGCGTTGAACTACTTTATGAACGTCGATTGGTACAACGGCGGCATGGAGCATACCACGCTGCACCTGCTGTACAGCCGCTTCTGGCACCTGTTCCTGCACGATATCGGGCTGGTGGACGCGCCGGAGCCGTACCAAAAGCGCACCAGCCACGGCATGATCCTCGGCGAGAACGGCGAGAAAATGAGCAAGAGCCGCGGCAACGTCGTCAACCCGGATGATACCATCGCGGAGATCGGCGCGGACGCGACCCGCCTGTACGAGATGTTCATGGGCGCGTTCGATCAGGCGATCCCGTGGAGCACCAACGGCGCGAGAGGCTGCCGCAAGTTTCTGGAGCGCGTGTGGCGCTTGCAGGATATGCAAAAGCCCGGCAAGGGCTATCAGCCCGATCTGACCCCGCTGATGCACGAGACGATTAAGAAGGTCGGCGCGGATTACGAGGCCATGAAGTTCAATACCGCCATCGCGCAGCTGATGACGCTGGTCAACGAGCTGTACGCCGCCGGCGGCTGCACCCGCGACGAGCTGAAGACACTCGTGCTGCTGCTCGGCCCGGTTGCCCCGCATATCTGCGAGGAGATTTGGGAGTGGCAGAGCTACGGCGGCGGCCTCACGTTTGCCGCGTGGCCAAGCTATGACGAGCAGGCCATGAAGCGCCAGACCGTGGAGATCGCCGTGCAGGTGAACGGCAAGGTGAAGGCGCGGGTGCACATCAGCCCCGATATGACCAAGGAGCAGGCCGAGCGGGAGCTGCCCGCCCTGCCGGAGATCCAAGCGCTGATCGGCGATCATCAGCTGAAAAAGCTCATCTTCGTCCCCGGCCGCCTGTGCAACCTGATCGTAGGGTAAGGGGATAAGGCGGGAAAATAACGCCCCGCGCCGCCCCATAACGGGTCAAGGGCAAAGCCCTTGTCAGGGTGCAGGGGCGAGGCCCCTGCCCGCCGGAGGCCCGCGCAAACCGCAAGTAGGCCAAGGCAGACCAAGCCCCGCGCCGCCCCATAACGGGTCAAGGGCAAAGCCCTTGTCAGGGTGCAGGGGCGAGGCCCCTGCCCGCCGGAGGCAAGGCGCGGCCCGCCCTCCACAAACGCTTCCCATCGGGCCGCGCCCCATCAAGCGTACGAGCGGCCCAAAGGGCCGCAATGTACGCGGCGCGTTCGCCCCCTCCGCAAGACCCGCAAGCCCTGCGGCGCGTTCGCCCCCTCCGCAAGACCCGCAAGCCCTGCGGCGCGTTTTCGCCCTCCGCAGGGCCGCAATGTACGCGGCGCGTTCGCACCCTCCGCAGACCCGCAAGCCCTGCGGCGCGTTTACGCCCTCCGCAAGACCCGCAACCCCTGCGGCGCGTTCGCACCCTCCGCAAGCCCCGCGAACCTCCGCAGCCCGTTTACACCCTTCCAAAAGATCCAACGCACCCCCACTCCACTCACAAAGGAAATGGAAATCATGCTCACCTTCTGTACCCTGTTCAGCGGCTCCTCCGGCAACGCCGTGTATATCGGCACCGATACCGGCGCGCTGCTGGTGGACTGCGGCATGAGCTGCAAGCTCACGCTGGAGGCCATGGCCAAGGCCGGGCTCAGCCCGCGCGCGCTGCAAGGCATCCTTGTTACGCACGAGCATAGCGATCATACGCGCGGCGTGGGCATCCTCAGCCGCAAGCTGGGCCTCCCCGTATACGCCACCGAGGGCACATGGAACGGCATGGCGCAGGCCGTGGGGGAGATCCCCGCCGCGCACCGCGTGGTCGTGCGCGCCGGCGAGAGCTTTTTCGCGGCGGGCATGGAGGCCGCGCCGTTCGCGCTGCCGCACGACGCGCAGGAGCCCACCGGCTACCGCGTGTTCGCACCCGGCCATAGCGTGGCCGTGGCGACCGATCTGGGCTATTTTGCCCCCGGCGTGGAGGCCGCCGTGACCGGCGCGGAGGTCGTGCTGCTGGAGAGCAACCACGACCCCGATATGTTAAAACTCAACCCACATTATCCCATGAGCCTCAAGCGCCGCATCCTTGGCAAGAACGGCCATTTGAGCAATGCCGACAGCTCCGCCGCCGCCGTGCGCCTGCTGGAAACCGGCACGCGCTATTTGCTGCTGGGCCACTTGAGCAAGGAGAACAACACCCCCGATACCGCCTACCGCGCCGCGCACGCCGCCCTCACCGAGGCCGGGGCCTGCGTCGGCGACGACGTATCGCTGCACGTCGCGGCAAGGTATCAGCCAAGCTGGACTTATCGGCTGGAATAGGAGGGCGCGTGGCCGTCAAAGTTGTATGCGTAGGTCGCTTGAAGGAACGGTTTTTTCAGGACGCGTGCGCCGAGTATCTCAAGCGCCTCACCCGTCTGATGCCGACCGCCGTGCGCGAGGTCGCGGACGAGCCGGAGCCGGACGGCTTATCGGGCAAAGCCTGCGAGCAGGTCACCGAGCGCGAGGCCCAGCGCATGCTGGCGCAGGTGTCGCCCGGCGAGCACGTTGTCGCGCTGTGCGTGGGCGCAAGGGAGCCGTCCAGCGAGGAGCTGGCCGCCAAGCTGCAAGACCTGTTTGTCAGCGGTCGGCCCAACGTCACGTTTCTGATCGGCGGCTCGCTGGGGCTGGGCCAAGCCGCCCTCGCCCGCGCGGACGAGCGCATGGGCATGAGCCGCCTCACGCTGCCGCATCAGCTCTGCCGCGTGGTGCTGCTGGAGCAGCTCTACCGCGCCGCCAAGATCAACGCGGGCGAGCGCTACCATAAATAGCTGTTACAATTTGTTATCGACGCGCCGGGAACAAACGGCGCGCCGTTTCGTCTGTATGGGTGAAAAACAAAAGGAGGAACCCCCTGATGAAAACGATGCTTGCCTGCCTGTTGGCCCTGTGCCTGATGCTGCCGCTCGCGCTGCCCGCCGCGGCCGAAGCCGCCCCTGAGTTTGTGCTGGAGGGCCTTGTGACCGAGACGACCGAGGAAGGCTTTGTGATGGACGACCTGACGCTTGGCTCCGTGGAGGTGCTGTTTGCGCCCGACACACAGTACGAGGGGATCACCGCCGAGAGCGCGTCCGTCGCGGTGGGCCAGTACCTCTTTGTGCGGTACGACGGCCGACTGACCAAGAGCCTGCCGCCGCAGGCCGTCGCCGGGAAGATCAGCTGCTTTGCCGTCAGCGGCACGGTGGAAACGCTCGACGAGAGCTCCGCGCTGCTCACGGGCGACGAGCTGTACGGCGATGTGCTCGTGCGCTTTGAGGAGGCCCCGGCCTATCTGCTGCCCGGCCTGCGCGTGACCGTGTACTATAACGGCGTCATGGCCATGAGCCTGCCGGGGCAGATCGGCGCGCTGTACGTGGACGCGCCCGCGCTCTCCGGCACGGTGAGCGACCTGACCGCCGAGGGCTTTACCCTCACGGACGCGGACGGCGCGACGCATCGGATCGCCCTGACCGCCGAGACCGTCGGCGCGGCCGACCTGATCGACGGCGTGTATGCCGATGTGCTCTATGCCCCCGCCGATACGGACGACGCCGCCGAGAAGGATGAACCCGCCGACGCGGACGATGCCGCCGATACGGATGAGCCCGCCGCCCCGGTGCTCGCGCTGTACGTGTTCGCGGCCTCCGCGCTGCAGGAGGACGCGTCCGGCGACGCGCTGTAAGCCGCTTTTCGTGCGGATTCGCGTTTGACATTGGCCCGGAGGGCTAGTACAATGGACAAAACGCAAGGAGGCGACGCGCGTGAAAAAGGGCGATTGGCTGCTGCTGGCCGCCTGCCTGCTGCTGGGCGGGCTGGGCTTCCTGCTCGCGTCGCTGATCCCAAGCGAGGCTCCTCCCACCGGGGAGGAGCTGCTCTACGTCCGCGTGCAATCGGACGAGCAGACCGTCGCCCTGATCCCGCTCGATCACGAGGCCAGCTACCTCATCCAAACCGCGGACGGCGGCGAGAATCAGCTGCATGTCACGCGGGATTCCATCCGCATGGAAAGCGCCAACTGCCACAACCAGCTCTGCGTGCTGCAAGGCACGGTGACGCTTGCCAACAGCGGGTACAGGCCGCTGAACGCGCTGATCGTGTGCGCGCCGCACAAGGTGGTGTGCGAGCTGCTGACCGCGCGTCAGGCGGCGGAGCTGTCCATCCCCTCCGATACAGGCGCGGTCACGGAGACGGTGCCCCCCTCCGATCCGGGCACGGTTACGGTGACCGCCGTCCCCGCCGATACAGGCGCGGGCACGGAGACTGCCGTTCCCGCCGATACAGGCGCGGTCACGGTGACCGCCGCCCCTGACGAAACCGCCGCCTCCGCGCCGACCGACGCACCGGAGGCCGGGGCATGAGCGCGCCCGTCGAAAAGAGAACCTCCCCGGCAAGGCAAGTCGCGCTGTGCGGGCTGCTGACGGCGCTGATGCTCGTGCTGGGGTACATCGAGAGCCTGTTCCCGCTGTCGGGCGCAATGCCGGGGCTCAAGCTGGGTTTGAGCAACGCCGCGCTGCTGTACGCGGTATACCTGCTGCCCGCGCCGACGGCGTTTTTGCTGATGGCGCTCAAGGCGGGGCTATCGGCGCTGCTGTTTGCGGGCCCGACGGCCCTGTGGTTCAGCTTGGCGGGCGGGCTGCTGAGCCTGTGCGTGATGCTGCCGCTCAGCAAGCTGCGGAGCGTAAGCCCCGTGGGCGTGAGCGTTGCGGGCGCGCTGGCGCATAATTTGGGGCAGATGTGCGTGGCCGTGGCGATGCTGGGCACGGCGAGGCTGTGGTACTATTTTGCGGTGCTGATGGTCGCGGCGGCAGTCACCGGGGCGCTGACGGGGATCATCGCCAAGCTGTGCATGCGGCATCTGGCGAAGCTGAGGTAATCAACCCGCAGGCGCGGAATGGCGGGGCGCGGCCTTGTGCTGCGGCAAAGCCTGTCGGCCGTCCGAAGCGCCCCCGGCCCGTGCCGGAGGGGCTGATCGCCAGTTTGATGCGCGCCGTCGCGCCCCGGCAAAGCCTGTCGGCCGCCTGATGCGTCGCGCCCCGGCAAAGCCTGTCGGCCGTCTGAAGCGCCCCCGACCCGCGCCGGAGGGGCTGATCGCCAGTTTGATGCGCGCCGCGCCCCCGGCAAAGCCTATCGGCCGTCTGATGCGCCGCGACCGTTTATTGAGATACGCAGGAAGGGAGCCACCCACATGAAGCAATGCCAAAAATGCAAAACCGTGTACCGGGAGGATTGGCCCTATTGCCCCATCTGCCACAGCGAAAAATTCCTGTACCTTCAGGACGCGCCGCCGCACAAGGAGAACGCGGGCGACACCTGCGATTGGTGCGGCGCGCAGGCCGATGTGATCGGCGTCGCGTTTGGCGCGGACAAGCCCGGCGGCAGGCTTCGCCGCGCGGAGAAGGGAGCCACGGCGGACAGAACGATCTACTACGTGTGCGACGCGTGCGGCAAGGCGCGCAGCCGCGCGCCCATCGCGTCCGTATGGGCCGCGTTTTTGGCGTGCTACCTCATCTGCTGGGGGCTGCTGACCGCGTGCGCCGTGCGCGGCAGGTGGAGCGTCCAGCTCGTCGGGCTGGCGGCGCTGGCGCTGCTGCTCCACGCGTGGCTTGGGTACGGGCTTGTTCAGGCGGCGCGCCCTCGCAACAGCCTGTGGCCGACGCTGCTGCTGTTCACGCCCGCGTCCGTGGTGTATCCGCTGCTGCAGCGGCGGGCGATCCTTCGCCAGCGCCGCGCCGAGAGCGCGCTGGAAGCTTACGTTGCGGCGCAGGCGTGCGTCGCTCCGGACGCTCCTGCGACAGAGGCCATCGACGGGCAGGCGCTCAGGCGCTTTATGCAGGCGGACGGCGGCGCGCGGGAGGAGTCTCCCCGCGAATAGATCGCCCAAAGGCTTGCGTTTCTTGGGAAAATGTGGTATCCTATCGGTATCGGAAACCAATTGCAAACCGTCGGAGGGGCCGGCTGTATACTCTATGCGGAAAAGGAAATCCGCCTCTTGCGGCGCGGGAGGACGATGAGAACGCGCATAGCCTGCCGTCGGCCACCCGCCGAGGATGCGACGCGCTTCTCTTTACACAGCCGAAAGGAGATCGACCCATGAAGAAATGCAACGCCTGCGGCAAAACCTACCCCGGCCTCGACGCGGAATGCCCCTACTGCAAAAGCACGGACACCGAGATCCAGCGCATGAACAGCCCCAGAGAAACCGACTGGGACAAAAGGCTGGCGGGCGACCAGCCGAAGGCGTACACCCCCAAGCGCAAGGTCAACGTGCGGATGGGCCTCGGCGTGGCGCTGATGGTGCTGGCGGCGCTGTGCATCGCGGTGATGGTCTACACGCTCTGCGTGCCGCAAATCAACGTGCGGGTCGGCTCTGCAAGCGGCGTGTACAACGTGAACACCAAAAGCTACGAGGGCAGCATTCCCCCCGTTCGCGGCGGGTTGGATAAAATGGTGGACGCGGCCCACGCCGCCTACAACTGGCGCGTATTCGGCGGCTTCCTCGGCGCGGTGCTGTGCCTGTGGATCGGCATCCGGCTGTACGTCGCCGGACGGCTGCATAGCGCGGAGGATAAGCGCTGGATCCTGATTCCCGTGGCGGCGCTGCTGCTTGGGTGCGCGGGCGTGTTCTTCCTGCTGGGCGGCAGCCTAGGCGGCCTTGGCGGCCCCGGCGGCGGCGCAGCGGATGATACGTTCGTCGTTTCCGACGTGCTGACCCGGAACCTGAAAAGCGTATGGCTGTCCGGCACGATGGACGGGCAGGAGTGCGCCACCACCGCCAACTGGAGCAGCTGGGGCGCGGATATGACCGTGACCGGCGTGAAGCTGGCCTCCGGCGAGGACGGTCAAGCCACCCTATACGGCACCTCCAGCGGCAACATGGCGGTGCAGGAGGGCATCCAGCTCACCGTGGAGCATGACGGCCAGACGTATACCGCAGTCATCAAAGCAGGCTCCAAGCTCAAGGCGAAATGGGACGGCGATACCCTCAAGCTGCTCTTTGACGAAAAGACGTTCACCGCGCAATAGCCCCGCTGTACTCAAATTGTTCAAAAACCAAACTCCCCTTCCCTGTATTTGACAACGCCCCGCGGGCATGCTATCCTGTACAGCAAGCGCGCGGGGCGTTGTTCCGCGCGCACGCCGGGCCGCCGATGGCATAGCCTGACCGCGACGGCCCCACAGAAAGAAGGATGCGTCCATGGAGCGGTATCGCGTAGGTGTGATTGGCGCGACGGGCATGGTAGGGCAGCGGTTTATGCTGCTGCTCAAGGATCACCCGTGGTTTGAGGTGGCCTGTCTGGCGGCCAGCAAGCGCAGCGCGGGCAAACCGTACCGCGAGGCCGTTGCGGGCCGCTGGGCGTTTGACGAGCCCATCCCCGCCTGCGTAGCCGAGCTGCCCGTGCTGGACGCGGCGGATATCGACGCGGTAAAGCAAAAGGTCGATTTTGTCTTTTGCGCCGTGGACATGAAAAAGGACGAGATCCTCGCGCTGGAGGAGAGCTACGCCAAGGCCGAGATCCCGGTCATCAGCAACAACTCGGCCAACCGCGGCACGCCGGACGTGCCCATGCTCATCCCGGAGATCAACGGCGGCCACGCCGAGGTCATCGCGGCGCAGCGCAAGCGGCTGAGAACGGATGTCGGCTTTATCGCCGTCAAGCCCAACTGCTCCATCCAGAGCTACGTGCCCGCGCTGTGGCCTCTGCTCGACTTTGAGCCGACGCGCGTCGTCGCGTGCACGTATCAGGCCATCAGCGGCGCGGGCAAGACATTCCGCACGTGGCCGGAGATGCTGGACAACGTGAACCCCTACATCGGCGGCGAGGACGAAAAAAGCGAGCGCGAGCCGCTCAAGATATTCGGCCGCGTGGAGGACGGGCGCATCGTCAACGCGGCGGAGCCGGTTATCAGCGCGCAATGCCTGCGCGTCGCCTGCACGGACGGCCACATGGCCGCCGTGAGCGTGCAGTTTAAGCGCAAGCCCACCATGGAGCAAATTCTCGCCCGCTGGGCCGATTGCAAGCCCGCCACCGACGGCATGGGCCTGCCGATGAGCCCGGACAAATTCCTGACCTATTTTGACGATCCGTCCCGCCCGCAGACGCGCCTCGACCGCGACCTCTATCGCGGCATGGGGATCAGCATCGGCCGCCTGCGCCCGGACGCGGTGCTGGACTACAAGTTCGTCTGCCTCAGCCACAACACGCTGCGCGGCGCGGCCGGCGGCGGCGTGCTGATGGCCGAGTACCTGTGCAAGCTGGGGTACATCCCCCGCGCCTGATGGAAGGAGACAGCCTATGAAACCGATCTTTCGCGGCAGCGCCGTGGCGCTGGCCACCCCGTTTCTGAACGGCGGCGTCGATCTGGACGGCCTGCGCCGTCTGCTGGATTATCAGCTGGAGGGCGGCACGTCCGCCATTGTGGCGTGCGGCACCACCGGCGAGGCCTCCACCATGACGCTGGAGGAGCGCGCGACGGTCGTCGGCGAGTGCGTCAAGCATGTAAACGGGCGCGTTCCGGTCATCGCGGGCACCGGCTCCAACTGCACGCAGAGCGCGATCGATACCGCCAAGCGCTTTGAGGATCTCGGCGCGGAGGCGCAGCTTGTGGTGACCCCCTACTACAACAAAACCACGCAGGAGGGCCTCTACCGCCACTACATGGCCATTGCGGAGCAGACCGCCCTGCCGATCATCCTGTACAACGTGCCCACCCGCACCAATTTGGAGATCGCCCCGGAGACGCTCGACCGCCTTGCGGCCAGCGAGCGTTTTATCGGCTTGAAGGAGAGCAGCTACGACATGCCGCTGGTGATGGAGCGCATCCGCCGCGCGGGCGGCCGCCTGACGGTCTACTCCGGCAACGACGACATGGTGGTGCCGCTGATGGCCCTCGGCGCGGAGGGCGTTATCTCCGCGATTGCCAACGTGGCTCCGCGCGAGGTCACGCTGATGGCGGACAGCTACCTCAAGGGCGATACCGCCACGGCGCTGGGCCAGCAGCTTACGCTGCTGCCGCTGATCCGCGCGCTGTTTTGCGAGGTGAGCCCCGTGCCGGTCAAGGCGGCGCTGGATATGCTGGGCCTCTGCTCCGGCGAGCTGAGGCTGCCGCTGGTGGACATTACGCCGGCCAACCGTGAGCGGCTGATGCTGGTGCTGCAGCAGTCGGGGCTGCTGGAGGCGTAGGTTAGGGCTGTGCGCCTATGCGGCGCGGGCTTTGCGCCTGCGGCGCAGCTATGCGCCTGCGGGCGCAGGAGGGCGGCCCAGCGGGGCCGCGGGGGTTTCGCGCCTGCGGGCGCGGGTACGGTGCCCCGACCTGCGGGCCGGGGTTCGTCACTTTTCTTTTCAGCTGAAAAGAAAAGTAACCAAAAGAAACAGCGTGATTGAGGCCGATCGATGGGCCAGCACGCCCGTCTTGTGCTACAAGCGATCGCCCAGAAAACTTGCGTGATAGCGTTAGCACGCCTGCGGTGCCCATCTTGGCCGAACTGCTGCCCCGCGTTTGTAGGCTTGTTCCCGTGCAAGGGACGGCATGCAGGCATGGTGGCCCTGCGGGGCCCTCGATTGGTTTGCCGCGCCTGCGGGCGCGGGGGGAAAAACGAAAACAACCCCGCGCGCCTTGGGCGCAATGCCCTAAACACGCGGGGAAGCAAAGCTAATGCCGCGTTTCCTAGGGGGAAGCAAGACGGCGCAGCCGTCGGAGCCCTCGGTTGGTTGGCCACGCCTGCGGGCGCGCGGGGATTAGGCCCTACGGAGGCCGCAGGACGCAAGAATTATGTGGCACCGAGAGCCTTGCTTTGAGTAATCCCTACATCAACAGGTGCGCCACAAATTGCGGCGCGCCTGTTGTTTTACGGGAATTGAACTCACTTTTTATGGGAGTCAACTGTGCCAGCGGTGCAGAAACAGGCCACAGACCTGTCGCTTTCCTCTGGTGCCCTCCGACGGCAGGCGCTAAAGCGCCCTTGTAACGGGGGACGACGGCGGGCGCTAAAGCGCCCTTGTGACAGGGGACTTCGTCCCCCTTCACCGACGGCTTCGCCGTCTTGCGTCCCCCTAGGGAACGCGGTATGCGGTATTGGCTTCGCTCCCCAGTATGTTTAAGACGTTGTTCTCTTGGGAAACGCCATATTGCCTTTGCTACCCCGCGTGTCTAGGGCATTGCGCCCAAGGCACGCGGGGTTGTTTTCGTTTTCCCCCGTTCCCCCGCGCCCGCAGGCGCGGCAAACCAATCGAGGGCCCCGACGGCGGGCGCTAAAGCGCCCTTGTAAGAGGGGACTTCGTCCCCCCTCACCGACGGCTTCGCCGTCTTGCGTCCCCCTAGGAAACGCAGCATTGGCTTTGCTCCCACGCTTGTTTGGGGCTTTGTTTCCTTGGAAAACGCGGCATTGGCTTCGCTCCCACGCTTGTTTATGGCATTGCGCCCAAGGCACGCGGGGTTTCTTTCGTTCCCCCCGTTCCCCCCGCGCCCGCAGGCGCGGCCAACCAATCGAGGGCCCCACAGGGCCACCATGCCTGCATGCCGTCCCTTGCACAGGAGCAAGACCGCTGACGCGGGGCAGCAGTTCGGCCAAGCTGGGCACCGCAGGCGTGCTAACGCTATCACGCAAGTTTTCTGGGCGATCGCTTGTAGCACAAGATGGGCATGCTGGCCCATCGATCGGCCTCAATCACGCTGTTTCTTTTGGTTACTTTTCTTTTCAGCTGAAAAGAAAAGTGACGAACCCCGGCCCGCAGGTCGGGGCACCGTTCCCGCGCCCGCAGGCGCGAAACCCCCGCGGCCCGCAGGCCGCCCTCCTACGCCTGCGCCGCGCAGGCGCAAAGCTGCGCCGTGCAGGCGCGCCACCCGCGCCGCGCAGGCGCACCGCCCGCGCCGCATAGGCGCACCGCCCGCGCCGCATAGGCGCACCGCCCGCGCCGCGCAGGCGCAAAGCAAGGCCGCGCGGGTGACGTTTCCGTAACAAATCCCTCCGCGCGCTGTACGCGCTTGCCCCGTTGTGCTATAATAGCATGGGTTTTTATTACGCAAGGGAGGCGACACTATGGAGACGAGCATCCAGCGGGCCCAGCTCCTGCTGGCCTCCGGCAGCCCGCGCAGGCGGGAGCTGCTGGCCTTGACCGGGCTGGACTTCGCGGTTGTGCCCTCCCGCGCGGAGGAGGTCACACTGGATACGCCCCAAGCCACCGTGATGGAAAACGCGCGCCGCAAATGCGCGGACGTGCGCGCCCTGCGGCCGGAGTACCCCGTGCTGGCCGCCGATACCGTCGTCTGCGCGGACGGCCGCATATTGGGCAAACCAGCCGACGCGGCGGATGCGGCCCGCATGCTGCGCCTGCTGTCCGGGCGGACGCATCAGGTTCACACGGCCGTGTGCCTGCAAACGCCCGGCGCGGAGCCGCCCGACCTGCGCCTCGTCACGACGGACGTAACCTTCTGCGCGCTGACCGACGAGCACATCGCGGCCTACGTGCGCACCGGGGAGCCGTTTGACAAGGCCGGGGCCTATGCCATCCAAGGCGCGTGTTCGCTGTTTGTGGAGCATATCGCGGGCAGCCCCAGCTGCGTGGTCGGCCTGCCGATGGAAACCGTGCGCCGGATGCTGGAACGCGCCGGGCTTGCCCTGCCGCTGAGCGCAGGCGCGTAAAGGCCGCGCCGCCCGCTTTGTGGAGCAATTTCACCTGAGGGGCCGTCCCCTCGGCCATCCTAGCTATCGGAGTGATGATTTTGGGTTTTGTGGCACAGGACGTCGGCATCGACCTCGGCACCTCCAATACGCTGGTCTATGCCAAGCACAAGGGCATCCTCATCAGCGAGCCGACCATCGTGGTGGTGGATTCCAACAATGAGCGCCGTGTGCACGCTGTTGGCGACGACGCCAAGATCATGCTCGGCCGCACCACCGACGCCGTAATGGCCGTTCGCCCCATGCGCGAGGGCACCATCACGGACTTTGACTTGACCGAGATCCTGATCCAGTACTTTACGCGCAAGGCCATCGGCTCCAGCTACCTGATGCGCCCAAGGCTTTTCCTGTCGTACCCGTGCTGCATCAGCGCCGTGGAGCGCCGCGCCGTGCTGGAGGCCGCCAAGGTTGCCGGCAGCCGCAAGGTCTATTTGGTGGAGAAGCCCTTCGCCGCCGCGCTGGGCAGCGGCCTGCCCGTGTTCGATCCCAACGGCTGCATGGTGGTGGATATCGGCGGCGGTACGACCGATGTGGCCGTCATCTCGCTGGGCGGCGTGGTCATCAGCCACTCCATCCGCGTGGGCGGGGTCAAGATGGACGAGGCCATCGTTAATTTTATCAAGCGGGAGTTCAATATCCTGATCGGCGATCGAACCGCCGAGGAGATCAAGCTCGATCTGGGCGCGGCGCTGCCCCTGCAGGAAACGCGCCGCGCGCACATCCGGGGCCGCGACATGGTGACCAATCTGCCCCAGACCACGGAGATCACCAGCCGCCAGATCTACGCCGCCATCAAGGAGCCCTGCGCCGCCGTGCTGGCCGCCATCAAGTGGGTGCTGGAGCGCACCCCGCCGGAGCTGGCCGCCGATATCATGCACAACGGCATTTACCTTACTGGCGGCGGCAGCCTGCTGTACGGCATGGACCAGATGATCGCCAGCGAGCTGGGCATTCCCGTGCTGCTGGCCAAGGAGCCCATGGACTGCGCCGCGCTGGGACTGGGCAACATTATCGAAAACTACGACCTGCTGCAGCACGTAGGCCGCACGAGCTTTATCAAGCAAAGCTGATCGTGGAAAGGGAGCGCCAATGCGAGTTAAGCCAGCCAAGACCGAACGGAAAAAAAGCGCCGATACGCCCGGCCGCCGCACGCTTCGCCGCGTGGCAGTATGGGCGGCTGTTGTCGTGCTGGTGCTGCTGATCGGCGTGCGCATTTTCTCGCTCATCATGCCGGAAAACAGCCTGCTGGCCATGCCCGGCGAGACCGTCGCTACCGCCGTCGCGCCCGTGCAGGGTGTGTTTGGCAGCGTGGTTAATTTCGTCAGCGACTACCTCTACCGGCTCAAGCTGCGCACCACCATCGAGCTGCGGTACAACGAGCTGAAGCAGGAAAACGAGACCCTCGCCTATCAGGCCATGCTGGCCGCCGAGCTTCAGCAGCGCTTGAGCGTGTACGAGAAGCTCTTCGATCAGGTGAGCGAGAACGAGAACCTCAACCCGCTGGTGTGCACCGTCATCGCGCGCGAGAGCGGCAACTACTTCAGCACGTTTACCATCAACCGCGGCAGCAACGACGGCATCGCCGACTACATGGCCGTCACCATGGACGGCGCGCTGGTCGGCTACACCTACAACGTCACCGCGAACAAGAGCGACGTGCGCACCATCATCGACAGCGAGGCCTCCATCGCGGGGCTGATCCAATCCTCGCGGGACGAGGGCACCGTGCGCGGCACGCTGGGCATCGACGGCACGGCCATGTGCCGCATGTACTATCTGCCGGAGGACCACCTGCCCCGCCCCGGCGATCAGGTGGTCACCTCCGGCGTAGGCATGGGCTTCCCCAAGGGCATCCCCATCGGCGTCGTGCGCGAGAGCACCCGCGGCATGGAGAGCAACAAGAGCTACATCGTGGTCGAGCCGACGGTGGACTTTCAGCACATCGAATATGTCATCGTGCTGCGCTACCAGCCCACGGCCGAGGCCGTGGAGGCCCGCACGGACAGCAGCAGCGTGCTCGGCTTCACCCCGCTGGATACCGCCGTGCCCGTGCCTACCATCAAGATCGGTAACGATTTCTTCCAGCTCGCGCCGACGCCCGCGCCGACCGACGAGCCCACGCCGACTGTCGGCGACCCCAACGCCACCCCCGATCCCAACCTGACGCCCTCGCCCGCGCCGACGTCGGGCGGGTATGAGTATCAGGTGCCCGATTCGCTGAACACAAACAAGGACTACTCGCTCACGCTGCCGCCCACCGCCACGCCCGCGCCGACACTCCCGCCGCTGGACATCACTGTGGAGGACGACGGATAATGCTGAAGAAGGGCCTCAAGTTTGTCCTGCTTACGGTGCTGTGCTACCTGCTGCAATCCACGGTGTCGGCGCGGATCGCGCTGTGGGGCATCGCGCCCAACCTCGCGCTGGCCATCATCGCGGTGGTATCGGTGGCGCTGGGACGCAAATATACCTTCCTGATGAGCGCAACGGTAGGCTACCTGCTGGAGGTCATGCTGCCGATGCTGGACTATATCAACATGCTGCTGTACCCCGTTTGCGCCATGCTGGGCGCGCTGGCCTTCAGCGACAAGAGCGAGCGAAAGCTGGAGGAGGAGCGCTCCACCAACCGCCGCACGCCCAACCTGCCCGCGCACCTGCGCACGATCCTCTGCGCCGCCCTGAGCACGCTGGTGTTCGAGGCCGTACACCTGATTTACATCTACCTCAAGGGCGTGGATATCGGGGCCGCGCACCTGCTGCGCGCGTTTATCGACGTGCTGTACACCACCGCGCTGGCCGGGCTGCTGCAATTCCCCATCCGCTGGTGGCTGGGCGTCTACAAGCTCCCCAAGGCGAGGTAGGGACGGCCCAAGGGGGGATCGGGGCCGCAGGGGCCTGCTGAAACCGTATCGACCGGCATTGACGGTCGGGCGGGGCCTGCATAGCAAGCCTCCCCCAAGCGGCGCAGCCGTCTTGGGGATCGCGCAAGACATTGAAAGGAGCGTGTGGAATGGAAAAGAAGGGCTACAACCCCAGAACGCGATACCTTATTTTCATGGCGATCTTGGCCGCCGTGTTTATTTACCTTGTCAACGGCCTTGCTGATTTGCAGCTCCGCTCCTCCGACGTGTACAACGATAAAAAAGACGCCCGGCGCACCACCACCGTGGTGCTGCGCGGCAGCCGCGGCATGATCACCGACGCGGAGGCCGTCATCTTTGCGCGCGACGAGCAGATTTACAACGTCACATTTTACCGGGACGCGAGCCAAAACAGCACCGCCGCTTACGCAAATTTCTCCAAGTCCATCAACGATACCATCGATATTATCGAGGGCAACGGCTACAAGCTGAGCGTGAGCTTTGTGATCCGCCGCAACACGGATTCCGGCAGCGAGCTGAACGGCCAGTGGGAGTTCCACTTCGGCTCCGGGGTAAGCGAGGCCGTGCTGCAAACGCGCGAGAGCCAGTGGCGCAGCAACAACTACCTGTCCGCCACCTCCACGCCCACGGCGGATGTTGCCATTACCAAGCTCAAGGCGCGCTTTCGCCTGTACACGGACGAGGACGTGGGCGTGCTGACCGACACGGAGCTGGAGGGCCGCATGCACGTCACCGAGGAGCGCATGCTGCAAATCATGGCCGTGTTCAGCGAAATGCAGATGAACCTGTTCAACTCCCAGCCCATCGTGATCGCCAAGGACGTGAGCTACGAGACGGTCATCGAAATCGAGACCCGCAGCATGGTGCTCTCCGGCATGGAGATCGCCGTGGGCACCAAGCGCGTGTATCCGCGCGGCACGCTGGCCTCGCAGGTCATCGGCTACCTAGGCTCTATTCCCAGCGAGACCAAGTGGGCGGAGCTAAAGCTAAAGGGCTACCAGTACAGCGATACCATCGGCGTGGACGGCGTGGAGGCCTCCATGGAGGATTGGCTGACGCAGAACAACGACATGCGGCAGGGCTACCGTGTGGTGGAGCGCGACCGCGTGGGCAAGGTGACGCGGGAGCTCAGCTATACCGAGCCGCAGGACGGCAACAACGTCAAGCTGACCCTCATCGCCAGCTATCAGCAGCAGGCCGAGCGCGCCTTGGCCGACAACGTGGCCACCACCCGCGCCGTGCAGGAGACAAAGCTGATGCTCAACTCGTGGCTGGAGGCCAACAAGGCCGACATCGCGGCCCGCAACTGGACCAAGTTTCCGCTCAGTCTGGCGGAGCGCGCCGCCATGATGGTGGTGGACATGGAAGGCCGCGTGCTGGCCATGGCCAACTATCCCACGTTTGACCTCAACGCGCTGATCGCCGGCGGTGCGGAGAGCCGCGCCATTTTGACCGATACCCGAAACGTGCTGATGAACTACAACATCCACGCGCGCGGCACGCCGGGCAGCATTTTCAAGATGGTCTCCGCCCTCGGCGCGATGCTGGAGGGCGAGCTGTGGCCGGACGAGACCATCAGCGACGGCGGCAAGTTTACCATGTACACCACGGACCTTTCCACCGCGCCAAAGTGCTGGATCAGCGCGAACCAGCGCTACAAGCACCAAAACCAGACCATCATACAGGGCCTGCAAAACAGCTGCAACTACTTCTTCTACACGCTGGGTAGCCGCTTGGGCGAGAACCGCCTGTACCAGTACGCCTCCATGTTCGGCCTGACCAGCAAGACAGGCGTCGATCTCCCCGGCGAGGAGCGCAGCGTCGTGGGTACGCAGAACAGCCTGTACGATCCCAACAAGGCCATGGACGAGGTCAGCCAGGATACCGCCGTGCCCATCATCGTGTTCAACTCCATCAAAAAGCACCTGCGCAATCAGGGCGCCAGCCGCAACATCACCTATGACGACGACCGCCTGAACCGCTGCGTCAAGCGGCTGATGGACATGGCCGTGAACACCAACCAGAACGACTGGCTGCAATACATGCGCCCCATCCTGATGGAGGAGCTCAACATGACGCGCGATATGGTGTACACGCAGGCCATCATTGGCGATACGTTCAACTACCTCAACGATATCAAGTGGGGCGGCGGCCAGACCATCCAGGTGGCCATCGGCCAGTCCATCACGGTGCTTACCCCCGCGGCGGTCGCGCGCTACGCCTGCGCCATCGCCAACGGCGGCACGGTGTACAACCTGATGCTGGTGGATTCCGTTACCAGCCCGGAGGGCGAGATTGTCAGCCAGCGCTCGCCGACCTACATGACCGTCTTTGAGGGCGCGGACCAGTACATGCCGTACATCCACGAGGGGATGAAGGGCGTTGTCGACGAATCCGGTACCGCCGCCAAATACTTTAAGGGCTGGGAGTACCGCGAGCAGATCGCCGCGAAAACAGGGACCGCCGAGGTGACCACCATCGATTTGGAGAACAACGCGTGGTTCATTTGCTTCGCCCCCTACGAGAACCCGGAGATTGCCATTGTGGTGTTTATCCCCAGCGGCTATTCCGGCGGCGAAGCCAGCAAGGCGGCCCGTGAGTTTGTAACATGGTACATGGATCAAAAAACACTGCGTACCGATACGGCGGAGTTCCCAGCCGGGAATCATATTACGCCGTAAGGGCGCGTCCGCATGCGGAGGAAAAGGAGCGAAGCCACTTGAGTCAATGCTGGATGATCGCCTCCGGCAAGGGAGGCGTGGGCAAATCCTTTCTCGCCGCCGCGCTGGGCGTGGCGCTGGCCAAGCGCCAGCTCCCCACCGTGGTGGTGGATACCGACATCGGCCTGCGCAGCCAAGATCTGCTGCTGGGCCTGCAAAACAAGGTGGTCTACGACGTGGTGGACGTGGCGCATAAGGACTGCAAGCTGCGTTACGCCCTCGTGACCCACAGCCGCTATCCGGCGCTGAGCCTGCTGCCCGCCAGCCAGCTTGGCCAGAGCGGCGACCTGAGCGCCGAGCGGCTGAGCCGCATTGTGCTCAAGCTGAAAAAGCGCTTTGCCTATGTGCTGCTGGATGCGCCCGCGGGGCTGGAAACCGGCCTGCGTAACGATATCGCCGCGACCGATCACACCCTGCTGGTCGCCACCCCGGACGATGTGTCCATCCGGGACGCGGAGCGCCTGCTGGGCCTGTTGGACGAGCTGCATAAGCCCCGGCCCATGCTGGTGGTGAATCAGGTGGATCTGTCGCTGGTGCGCGACGGCGTGCTGTACGCGCCGCAGACGGTGGCCTCCACGCTGGACGTCCCGCTGCTGGGCTTTGTGCCGGAGGACGCGCATGTGCGCCGCGCGCTGGCCCGCCACGAGAGCCCCATGGAGATTGCCTGCCCCGCGCAGGCCGCCATGGATCGCATTACGCGCCGCTTTTTGGGCGAGTATGTTCCGCTGCCGGCCATGCCCAAGCCGCGTCTTTTCGGGCGCAGGAAAGCCAGCCGGGAGGCAAGCCTATGATGATGGACGATTCGCGGCGGAGCCGCGCGCACTTTGATATCATCCTGACCGTGCTGGTGTTTGGGCTGGCGGCGTTTGGCGTGCTGGCGGTCTCGGTGGCGACGTTCAACACGTCGTCGTCCACGGAGGACACGCTGCTCAACTACATCGTCAGCTCGTACTACGGCATGCGTCAGGCGATCTTCTTCCTGATCTCGCCCATCATCATCGGCGTGATCACGTTCTTCCCGTACGAGTTTATCCGCCGCCGGAGCACGCTGTTCTACTACGTCGCCATCGCGCTGCTGATGGTGGCGCTGGGCAGTCAGGTCGTCGGCGTGAAGGCGTGGATCGATATCATTTGGGGCTTTACGGTGCAGCCCAGCGAGTTTGTGAAGCTGGCATGCATCATTGTGACCGCAAAGCTGCTGGAGAAGGACGACAACCCCATGGGCAGCATGAAGAGCGCCATGAAGATGGCGCTGCTCATGGGCATTCCGTGGGCCCTCACGCTGCTTCAGGGCGAGATGGGCTCGGTCATGGTGATGATTTTCGTGTTTGGCGTTATGATGTACTTTGGCGGCATCAAGCTGCGCGTGCTGGGCGGCATCCTCCTTGCGGGCGCGGTCGCCATCGGCGTGCTGTACGCGGTGAATGTGGCCTCCGGCTCGGACAACTACCGCATCACCCGGATCCTGAGCTTTGTGGACTCCTCCCTTGTGGACGAGGCCGCCAGCTATCAGGTGGACCAGAGCAAGATCGCCATCGGCTCCGGCGGCGCGAGTGGCATCGGCATGTTTGTGCAGGGCAGCTTCAGCCAGCTGGACTACGTGCCGGAGGACTGGACGGACTTTATCTTTGCCACCATCGGCGAGGCCTTCGGCTTTTGGGGCTGTTTGGCCGTGGTGGGCGCGTACTTTCTGCTGATCTTCCGCATGCTGTACCTCGCCCGCTACACGGCGGATCGCTTCGGGCAAATGATCATCATCGGCATTATGGCCATGATGCTCTTCCACGTGTTTGAAAACGTCGCCATGACCATCGGGCTGATGCCCGTTACGGGCATTCCGCTGCCGTTTTTGAGCTACGGCGGCAGCAACCTGGTTACCAACATGATCGGCGTGGGACTGGTGCTCAACGTCACCAAGAACCGCAGCATCACGGGCACGGTGCTCACGCCGCAGACCGGCGTGCGGAGCAAGTATTTTAAGTAGCGCCGCAAACGCTTTGCGGGCCGGGAAGCGCGTCCTCCCGGCCCGCGGGGCAAGCCGACCCCACGCCAAACCAACAAAACTCCAAAAAAACGCTTGACAACCGCGCCGTTATCTCATATAATAATGCTCGCCGCTGTTGGGGAATTGTGTAATGGCAGCACCTACGACTCTGACTCGTATTGTCTAGGTTCGAATCCTAGTTCCCCAGCCAACGTGCCTCCGTGGTCTAGTGGCCTAGGACACCGCCCTCTCAAGGCGGCAACACGGGTTCGAATCCCGTCGGAGGTACCA
>CAYOYK010000044.1:0-20017 GCA_964408185.1 uncultured Oscillospiraceae bacterium
TGACCACCTGCGGCCGCGAGGGCTGCGTCATCGAACTGAAGCTGGCGGAATGACCCGCCGCGCAAGCACGGAAGGGAGGGCGTGGGATGAGCGTGGTAAAGCGTCCCTATCGGAGCCTGGTGGATTTTCCCGCGGTGCGGCGGTTCCTGCTACCCCTCTATGAGCGAGACTGGCGCAACGGCGCGCCCGCGCCCTACTTTGAGTATGCGCAGGCCCTCTATTGGACAGACCAGAGCCAGACCCACCGCATCGCCCTCTGGGAGGACGAAGGCCGCCTGGTGGCCCTGTGCTTTTACGAGACGCAAATCGGCGAGGCGTACTTCAACCTTGACCCCGCCTACGCGCGCCTAGCCCCGGAGCTGCTGGCGCACGCCGAGAGCCGCCTGCGGGCCGACGACGGCGGGCTGGAGCTGGTGCTATTCGGCGCGCAAACGGCCATGCTGGACGCGGCGCGCGCCGCCGGGTACGAGGAGCGCAGCCGCTGGACGGAGGGCGTGCTGGATTTGACCGGCGGCCTGCCGCAATACGCGCTGCCGGAGGGCTATGCCTTCGTGCCGCCAGGACAAATCGACATGCGCAGGATGATTGACGCCTCCTGGCGGGGCTTCAACCACGACCTGCCCGCCGAGGGCGGCGTGGAGCGGGGCTATCATTTGCAGGCCGCGCCGAACGCCACCCCCGAGCTGGACGTGGTGGTGCAGACCGACGCGGGCGAATACGCCGCATACGCGGGCATGTGGTGGACGCCCGAGAACCGGCTGGCCTACCTGGAGCCGCTGTGCACCGTGCCGGAGCATCGGCGGCGCGGGCTGGCCTCGGCCGTCATCAGCGAGATGGCCCGCCGCGTGCGTCCGCTGGGCGCCACGCACATGACCGGCGGCGACAACCCCTTCTATTTTGCCATCGGCTACAAGCCCGGCTTTGTGCGCACCGTATGGCGCAAGCCGGAGCCGGAAAGGAGCGACACATGAGCAAGACCCTTCGCGCGCTGCCCTGGATACTACTGGCCGTTACGGTGATTGCCGCCGTGGCGGGATACTTCCTGCTGCCGGATACGCTCACGGTGCAGATTACGGCGGACGGCTCGGCGGGCAATCGCCTGCCCAAGCTGCCGGCGCTGCTCATCCCCGTGGCGCTGGCGGTGCTGGGCGCGGTGTGGAGCCGCGACCAGGGCAACGGCAAGGCCCTGGCGGTGAGCGTCGTTGCGCTCGTGATGCTGGCGCTTACGTTCGTGTTCAACCTGTAAGCGAGACGAGCGAAAATTTCACTCGTCGGTTGACTTTTCCGCCTCAAAAGGCTTATGATGAGGCGTGGGAGTCCCGGCGCGCACGCGCCGACGCCCCTGAATACTATGACGTGAGGAGGAGCCCTTCGTGGACGCGGACCCGTACAGTAGACCCGGTTTCCCCACAAATGAATGGCTCCGACAGCCCTGCGGGACGGCGGCATAGCGCCGCGTCCCCGCATATCCGCCTGCCGGAAGCCCGCCGCGTACCGCGGCGAACGGAAAGGCAGGTTTTTTGTTTGAAGAAGATTTATCTGACCGTTGAGGACCATCTCACCGAAATCAACACCTTTGAGAAGGGCTGCTGGATTCACCTGCAAAACCCCACCCGCGAGGAGATAGACGGCCTGAACGCGCGCTTCGCGCTCGACCCCACCTATCTGCAAGCCGCGCTGGACGAGGAGGAGAGCGCCCGCATCGAGCGCGAGGACGACCAGACGCTCATCATCGTGGACATTCCCTATGTGGAGAGCGACGGAAACGGATACAGCTACTCCACCATCCCCATGGGCATCATCATGGTGGACGATGTGATCATCACCGTCTCCACGCGCGAAACGCCCATTATTACCGATTTTACCGAGGAGCGCATCCGCGGCTTTTGGACGTTCAAGCGCACGCGGTTTATCCTGCAGCTCCTGTACCGCAACGCGGGGCGGTTCCTCGCGTACCTCAAGCAGATCGACAAGGCCAGCATGTTTGTGCAGGAGCGCCTGCAGGCCAGCATGCGCAACCGCGAGCTGCTGCAAATGATGAAGCTGGAAAAATCCCTCGTGTTCTTTTCCACGTCGCTTAAGGGCAACGAAATGGTCATGGAAAAGCTGATGCGCACCGATATGCTGCGCAAATACCCGGAGGACGCCGACCTGCTGGACGACGTCATTGTTGAAAACAAGCAGGCCATTGAGATGTGCGCCATCTACCGCGATATCATGAGCGGCACGATGGACGCGTTCGCCTCCATTATCAGCAACAACCTCAACATCGTAATGAAGATCCTCACCAGCCTGACCGTGGTGCTGGCGATTCCCACGCTGTTTGCCTCGTACTGGGGCATGAACACCAGCGTGCCGTGGCAGAATACCATCAGCGGGTTTTGGATTGTGCTGGGCATGAGCGTCGTGGCCAGCGGGGCGGCGTTCTTCCTCCTGTGGAAGAAAAAGATGTTCTAAGCCCTTTGGCGGACGGCTCCCTATGCGAGCGCCCGCCTTTTTTAGCGGGAGAACAGGAGGCCTTATGCGGACGGTTTTGATCACGGGCGGCAGCCGGGGCGTCGGCGCGGCGGCGGTGCGCGCCTTTGCGCGCGCGGGGTGGCAGACCGCGTTCACCTATTGCCGCAGCGAGGCGGCCGCCGAGGCCCTCCGCGCCGAGACCGGGGCCGTCGCGCTGCGCGCCGAGCTGGCCGACCGCGCCGAGGCCGTCTCCGCCGTGGCCGAGGCCCGCAAGCGTCTGATGCATATCGACGCGCTGATCCTCAACGCGGGGATCGCCCACACCGGGCTTGTGACCGACGTAACCCCCGATGATTGGAGCCGGCTGCTGGCCGTAGACCTGTCCGCGCCGTTTTACATGGCGCAGGAGGCGATTCCCGGCATGGTGGCGCGGCGGAGCGGACGCATCGTGTTCGTATCCAGCATGTGGGGGCAGGTGGGGGCGAGCTGCGAGGCCGCCTATTCCGCCGTCAAGGCCGGGCTCATCGGCCTGAGCAAGGCCCTCGCCAAGGAGCTGGGGCCCAGCGGCATAACCGTCAACTGCGTATGCCCCGGCTGCATTCGCACCGATATGCTGCGCGGCTATGACGACGCGACATTGACGGCCCTCGCGGAGGAAACTCCGCTGGGCCGCCTTGGCACGCCGGAGGACGTGGCCGACGCGCTGCTCTTTTTGGCCTCGGACAAGGCCGGGTTTATCACCGGGCAGACGCTGGGGGTCAACGGGGGCTTTGTGGTATAGCAAAGAGCGCCTCAGCAAAGTGGATCTGCCGCTTTGTTGAGGCGCTCTCCGGTTTTGTTCTCCTATTCCTTCTCCACCCGGATCATGCTCTCCACCGTGGCGATGGCCCCATCCAGATTGGCCATCACCTGCTGCACGGCCTTCTCGCCGGCCTCGTGGGTGATGAACACCAGCGGCACGCGGCCGTCCCGCTGCTCGCCCTTCTGCTGCATGGCCGCAATGCTCACGCCCTGATCGGCAAAGCATTTGGTAATGCGGCTCAGCACGCCCGGCTCGTCCACCGCGCGCAGGCGCAGGTAGTAGGCGCAATGCCAGTCGTCGTCAAACACAAGCGGATGGGCGGGATGCTCGGCGTTTTCGAATGTCGGGTAGGGATGCGCGTCGGTGGAGGCGGCCCGCACAAGGTCGCTCACCACGGCGCTGGCCGTGGGGTAATCCCCCGCGCCCCGGCCTTGGAACATCATGTCCTCGCAGGCGTGGCCGTGCAGGAATACCGCGTTGAACGAGCCGCTCACGTTGCTCAGCGGGTGCTCGTTGGGGATGAATGTCGGGTGCACGCGAGCCTCCACCGTGAGGCCGCTGCGCTTGCCGATGGCCAGCAGCTTGAGCGTGTAGCCCAGCTCCTGTCCAAAGGCGATATCCTCCGGGCTGACATGCGTGATGCCCTCGACGTAGACGCTCTCAAACGGCACGCGGCCGTGAAACGCGAGGCTTGTGAGAATGCTCAGCTTGTAGGCCGCGTCGAGGCCCTCCACGTCGGCGGCCGGGTCCGGCTCGGCCAAGCCAAGGCGCTGCGTGTCCCGCAGCACATCCGCGTAGCTCTCGCCCTCCTTGCTCATTCGGGTGAGGATGTAGTTGGTCGTGCCGTTGACAATTCCGTAGATCTTGCTGATGCGGTTGGCCTGCAGGCTGTCGTTGAGCGCGTGGATCACGGGGATCGCGCCGCAGACGGCGGCCTCAAAGTACAGGCCCGCGCCGCTTTGCATGGCGGCATGCTGGAGCTCCGGCCAGTGCAGGGCCAGCGCGACCTTGTTGGCCGTGACGACCGTCTTGCCGTTCTCCAGCGCCTGCTTCATCCATTCGCAGGCGGGATGCTCCCCGCCCAAAAACTCCACCACAATGCGGATCTCCGGGTCGGCAAGCACCTCCTCGGCGCAGGTGGTCAGCACGCCGTCCGGGATATCGATGCCGCGGTCCTTGTGCACATCGCGCACCAGCACCTTTTTGATGTGAAAGCACAGGCCGGTGCGATGGGCGATCTCCTTTTCAAAGCCGTGCAGCAGCCGCCACACGCCCCCGCCGATGTTCCCGCAGCCCAGAAAGCCGATGGTCACGTCCTTCATATGCAACGCCTCCTAGTGATTCCGATTGTACAGTACGCGCAGGCCCTTCAGCGTCAGCAGCCCGTCCAGCTTGTTGATCGTCTGGTCGTCCTGCGCCACCAGCCGCGCCATGCCGCCCGTGGCGACCACAAACGCGTTGGGCGCGCCCAGCTCCTTGCGGATGCGCCGCACCAGATAATCCACCTGCCCGATGTACCCGTAGATCAGGCCCGCCTGCAGGTTGGTCACGGTGGTGCGGCCGATGACGCTTTCCGGCTTGACCAGCTCGAAGCGGGGCAGCTTGGCCGCGCCGGATACGAGGGCCTCGCTGGCCAGCTTGATGCCCGGACAGATGCAGCCGCCGAGGAAGTTCCCCTGCGCGTCCAGCGCGCCAAATGTGGTGGCGGTGCCAAAATCGATGAACACACACGGCCCGCCGTACTGATCGAAAGCGGCCACGGCGTTGGCGATGCGGTCGCTGCCCAGCTCTCGCGGGTTCTCGTACTTGATGTTGATGCCGGTCTTGATGCCGGGGGCCACGAACATGGGCGTTATGCCAAAGTAGTTTTTGCACATGTGCTCCAGCGTAAAGTTGATGGTGGGCACCACGCTGGATATCGCCACGCCCTCCACCTGCGCGCGCTCCACGCCCTCGTGCGCGAACAGATTGCTCAGCAAAATGCCGTACTCGTCCGAGGTATAGGTCTTGCTGGTGGAGATCCGCCAGTATTTTTTCATCTCCGCGCCCTCAAACAGCGCGGTTTTGATGTTGGTGTTGCCCACGTCCATGGTAAAGATCATGCCCGTCCCTCCTGTTTCTCCGCGAGGTCAGCGGCTGCGCAGCTTCTTTAGCGCCGCGAGGATGGGCATGGTGACGACGGCGGCCACCACAGCCTCGCAGGAGCCGGCAATCGCCGCCGTGCCGCCGATCAGCCCCAGCACCGGCGCGGAATCAATGCCGCAGAGCACGTAAAACAGCAGCATCAGCCCCAAATAGAACACCGTATTCGTCAGCGACCCGGCCACCGCCGACGTCGCCACGGCGATCTGCTCGCGCCTGTGCCCAAAAGCGCGGTACACCAAATGCGTGCTCACGGGCAGCAGCAGGCGCGGCACAAGGCACATCACCAGCACAAGCGCCGGATTGGCCCCCATCAGCGTCGCCACCAGCGTGCTGGGCTTGAGCAGCGCCGACGCAAAGCTGGTCAGCCCGAAGGCCGCGCCCAGCACCATGCCGTCCCGCAGGCCCATGAGCAGCGTGCCCACGATCACCGGGATGCAGAGCGTCGTTACGTTGATGAAGCCCAGCGGGATCAGCCCCAGCGGCGTGAAGCCCAGCAGCACGATCAGCGCGGTAAACAGTGCCAGCAGAACCAGTTCGTTCAGTTTCGCAGATTTCATACCTATCCCTCCGTTCGGGTTCACAAGGATACCCGACGATCTCCGTCTCCCGACGGGATGAGTCCGGCGGCCGTTGCGCGTCCGACGCGTGCGCTGTCGGCGCGAGCCGCTGTGGCTATTATACGGGATGGCTCCGGGCTTGTAAAGCATTGGAAATGTATTTATGCGCGCGAAACGCAAAAGGGCCCGCCGCGCTGATGGCGCGGCGAACCCCGAAATGCTGATAACCCCTTGCCTGTGCGTTGCCGCCGCGAACAGCGCCGCGCCGGAGCGCCGGCTGACGCCGCCGCGCGGTTTACGGGGCGCGGTTTGGGGGGCGCTGTTTACAGGCCGCCCCGCGGCCCGGCAGGCGGCGGCCCTCCCGCAGCCTTGGCCCTTTGCGGCTGAAGGGCGTTAGTCTTCGTCGTCCCCGTCGTCGCCCTCGCCCTCGATGACATCGGGGAAGAAGGGCTTACCGCACTTGGGACAGAGCGGACTCTCCTCAAAGTCGATCTCCTCGGCCTTGAGGGTGACGGACTGCCCGCAGTTGGGGCAATCAAACGCGATGGGCTGACGCATATCGGGCGAGTATTCCTCGTCCTCGCCGTCCTCGTCGTCATGGTCGTGCTCCTCGTCGCCGAAAAGCGTCTCCTCCATGTCGCTCAGATCGTCGTCGATGGACTCCACATACTCGTCCAGCTCGCCGATGTCCGCGTCAAGCTCCTCGATCTTTTGCGCCATGTCGCCGATCAGCTCCAGCAGCTCGGTAATGAGCTTGGTTTCGTTCTTTTCGGCGGGAAGCTCCATTCCGGCGGCCAGACCGCGCAGATAGTTTGCGCGGTCGCTCAGCTTGCTCATAAGCTACTCCTTCGCTTAGCAGCGCTCCATGTACTCGCCGGTGCGGGTGTCCACGCGGACGCGATCGCCCGTGTTGATGAACAGCGGCACCTGCAGGGTGTAGCCGGTCTCCAGCGTGGCGGGCTTGTAGGTGTTGCTGGCGGTATCGCCCTTAAAGCCCGGCTCGGTATCGGTGATCTCCAGCTCCACAAAGTTGGGCGCGGCCACGCTGAACGCGTTGCCCTTGAAGAACTTGACGGTGACGTTGGTGCCCTCCTTCACGTAGGGGATGGCGTCCTCCACCTGATCCTTGTTGAGGGGGATCTGGTCGTAGGTCTCCATGTCCATGAAGTAGTACAGGTCGCCGTCGGCGTAGGAGTACTGCATATCCTTGGTCTCGATGATCGCGCGAGGCATTTTGTCGGTGGGGTTGAAGCTGCGTTCCACCACCGCGCCCGTCAGCACGTTTTTGATCTTTGTGCGCACAAACGCCGCGCCCTTGCCGGGCTTGACGTGCTGAAAGTCCACGATCGTCCACACGCCGCCGTCCCACTCAATGGTAATGCCCTTCCGAAAATCGCCTGCCGTCATCATAATGGTATTCCTCCGTTCAAGATGGTATGGGTGTTACAGGATGATAAGCTCCCGGCTGGCGGGAGTAAGCGCGCGGCAGCCGCCCTCAAGCACCACGCAGGTGTTCTCGATGCGCACGCCGCCTATGCCCGGCAGGTAGACGCCGGGCTCCACGGTGAGCACCTGCATGGGGAGTGTCTTCTCCTCGCACAGCAGGCTCAGCCGGGGATTCTCGTGAATGTCGATGCCAAGGCTGTGGCCCAAGCCGTGGCCGAAGCGGCCCTCGTAGCCCTGAGAATCGATGTAGCTGCGGGCCACCGCGTCGATATCCTTGCAGACCTTGCCCGCCATCAGCGCGTCCTGCGAGTCGAGCTGGGCGCGGTACACGGTATCGTACACGCGCTTCATCTCGTCGCTGGGCTGGCCGAAGGCCACGGTGCGGGTCATATCGGCGCAATAGCCGCTGACGCGCGCGCCGAAATCCATGGTGATCATATCGCCGCGCTGGATCTTGCGGTCGCCGGGCTGGGCATGCGGCAGCGAGCCGTGAGCGCCCGCCGCCACGATGGTGGAAAAGCTCGTGCTCTGCGCGCCGTGATGGAACATGTAGAACTCCAGCTCCAGCGCGATGTCCCGCTCGGTCATGCCGTCCTTGATCACGCCGAGCACGTGCTCAAACGCGTCGCTGGTGACCTGACAGGCCGCGGCGATGCGGCTGATCTCGTCCTCATCCTTGATCTGGCGCAGCTCCTCGCACGCGCCGTGGATGCTGAGGAACCTTACCTTGGGCAGCGCGGACTTGAGGCTTTCCAACGTGCGGACGGTCACATACGCGTCCTCAAAGTAGAGGGTATCCAGCTTGCGGCCCGCGACGAGCTCCGCGAGCACGTCGTTCTCCGTGCGGCCTTTCCGGGTCATTTCCACCGCGAAGCCGGAGGCCTCGTTTTCGGCCTGCTCGGTGTAGCGGAAGTCCGTGATCACGGCTTGGCTGTCCGCGCACACCAGCACGGCGCCCTCGCCCGTATAGCCGGACACATAGAACATATTGGACGGGTTATGCAGCAGGGCCGCCTCGTTGGGGGCCAGGTGCAGCGCCTCCCGCAGGCGCGGAGCACGGTTCATGGAGTCACCGTTCTTTCATCAGCTTCGTCCGGGCGCTAGCGCGCGGGACGTTCTATTATTTTACCATAAGCGCAAAAACTACGCCACCCTTTTTTTGCAGGCTGACGTGGTTTTTTTGTGGCTTTGCGAAAAAAAACCCAAGCCACGGCGGCCCCGCGCGGAGCGGAGGCGGCCGATCGCTTGCAAAATGCGGGTTCAGTAGCCCAGCGCTTCCTCCACCCAGAGCACGGTCATATGGCGGCCGTGCGGCACGCGCTCCAGCGCCACCGTGGCGCTGCACATGCTCTGCTCGCATTGCGCGGGCTTGCATAGGCCCGTCTGCGCGCAGGGCGTTTGGCGGCCCAGACGGCGCGCGTTCTGCGGGCAGGCCACCTGCTTGATGCGCGCCACGGCCGCGTTGATGCCGCCGTCCACCAGCTTGCTGCGGCTGACGACGAAATAGACGTCCTTCGGGCCGTCCAGGATCGCGCCCACGCGGTTGCAGTTGCCGTCGATAAACACCAGCATGCCGTCCCGCGTGACCGCGTTGGCGGAGCTGAGGAACACATCCGCCGTGCGGGCGTCCTCGCGGCCCACCGTTTGGCCGCGCGCCTCCAGCGCCGACACCGCGTCGATATCGCGGATGGTCACGGAGCCGCCCAGCCCGACGCGCGCGTCCGGCGCGATATGCGCCAGCAGATACTCGCGGGCCTCCGTGCCCGTTTTGAGCTCCGCCACCTCAAAGCCGTGGGCTCGCATCTCCTGCAAAGCGTTTGTTTCCAAAGGTTCCATTGGGTTCCCTCCCTCATTGGTCGGATCGGGGCGTATCCGGCAGCGCGATGAGCGCGCCGCCCAGCTCGTCATACGGGCCGATCTGCACGTCGGACATGGCGCGCATTTTATCCAGCACGCGTTCCGCGTCGTTCCCGGAGAGCCGCCGGGGCTGATAGTCGTTGTACGCGTCGTGTCCGCTGACGCTGATGGGGTACAGCCGCAGCGCGCGGCCCGTAAGCTGGCCGTCGGCGAATGTCAGCTCCACCCGGAGCAGGCACGCGTCGTGATCCGGCGGGTTAAAGTTGCCGCCAAAGCAAAAGTTGCCAAGGCTGTACACCACGGGCGTATCGCCCGAAAGCGCCGCGCCCTGCACGATGTGCGGGTGCGCGCCCACCACCAAATCGACCCCCAGCGCGGAAAGCGCGCTCGTCATCTTGATTTGGGAGGAGTGGAGCGTCTTGGCGTACTCCGTGCCCATGTGGATGGTGTGGATCCAGTAGGCGCAGCCCAGCGCGCGGAGCGCCTCGCCCTGCCGCGCCACCTGCGCAAGCTGGGCCTCGCTCGGCCCGAACACCGTGCCCGTCAGGCCGATGCGCACGCCGTCCTTGACCAGCACGGTCACGGTCTCGTCGTCGTAGTAGGCGATCCCGGCAGCGTTCAGCGCGGCGATGGTATCGTCCTTGCCGTAGCGGTAGTAATCCATGGCGTGGTTGTTGGCCAGCCCGACGCACTCCACGCCGCCGAGCGTCAGCACCTCGGTAAGCGCCGTAGGGCCGAGAAAGCGGTAGGTCTTATCGGCGGGGCTGACGCTGCGGTCGCTCAGCACGCCCTCCAGATTGACGACGGTCAGATCGTCCTGCGCAAAAAAGGGGCTTATCTCGCGCAGGGGGTACGCCGCGCCCTCGCGCGCCACCACGCGGGGCAGCGAGCGGGCCGCGCCGCGCTGGGCATACTCCACGCCCAGCGTGCAATCCCCGGCGAATGTCAGCGCCGCGGCGGACGCCTGCGGCGGAACCACATAGGCGGTATTCGTCAGCTCCTGCGGCGGCTCGTCATAGGGGAATGTGTACACGCGCGTCTCCGCGCGCGCGGACGGCGCAGCCAGCAGGCAAAGCGCCAGCAGGGCGCAGACTGACCCGCGCATTGCCATCCCCCCATTCGGTCTCCTCAGTATATCATATTTTCTCGTTTTCGCAAGCTAGGCGCGGGAGCCGCGCAGCAGGGGCACCGTAATGCGGATCTCGGCAAGGCTCGCGCCCTGCGCGGTCGTCATTTGCGCCTGCAGGCCCGCCGCCTGCATCTGCTCCACGATATCGCGGATGGCGTTGAGGTACAGCCGATGATCCCGGATGGCGGGGCGCACGCGGCCCTCGGCGGGCGCGGGCACCGGCAGGCGGCGCAGCATGCCCTCCACCAAGTCGTCCAGCTGGCCGACCGTGAGCCGCCGCTCGACGGTCTGCCGCGCCAGCCGCGCCCTCGCGGACGGCGGCTGGATGCGCAGCAGCAGCAGCGCGTGGGCCTCGCCCAGCCCGCCGGAGCGCAGCGCGGCGCGGGTATCCTCGTCCAAGGCGAGCAGCCGGAGCCTCCTGCGCAACGCCGCTTGGCTTTTGCCCAACCGCAGGGCCAAGCCGGGCAGCGTCGCGCCGCATTCCTCCATGAGCGCGCGGCAGCGGGCGGCCTCATCGTAGCAGTCCAGCGCGCCCCGGCTCAGCTCGCCAAGCAGCGCGTTGACGCGCTCGTCCAGCTCGCTCCCCACGCGCACCACCGCCGCGACCTGCGTCATCCCCGCCTCCCGATAGCGGCACAGCAGCGCGTCGCCATCCAGCGCGCGATAGCGTCCGTCTCCCAGCGCCTCCACGGGCACGGGCGGCAAAAACAGCCCGCCCAGCAAGGGCCTCCCCTCGCGGGGCGCGAGCGACTGCGCGCCCAGCAGCGAACGGCCGACCGCGTCGCGCCCGCCCGCCATAGCTGATTCGTCGGCATCGCTCGCGGCGGGCGTACCCCGTCGGCTGTCGCCATACGGCTCCTGCCCCGTCAGCACAAGCTCGCCCGCACGGCGCGGCAGAGCGGCCTCGGCACAGCTCGCGGCGGGCGTACCCCGTCGGCTGTCGCCATACGGCTCCTGCCCCGTCAGCACAAGCTCGCCCGCACGGCGCGGCAGAGCGGCCTCGGCACAGCTCGCGGCGGGCGTACCCCGTCGGCTGTCGCCATACGGCTCCTGTCCCGTCAGCGCAGGCTCGCCCGCACGGCGCGGCTGCGCGGCCTCGGCTTTTGTATCCGGCTGCACCGCGTCGATGGGCAGCCAGCCGATCTGCGTCGGTTCTCGAAGCATGCCTTCCCTCCGTCCTCCCGTGGGGAGGACGCGCCCGCGCGCGCCGCTTGGTATGGACGCGCGCCGGACGCATCCCTGTCGCATGCATTCGAGGCCGCGGCGGGCTTTCCTGCCGCGCGGGGACGGGAATCGTTCGTCAGCGCTCGCGCGGAATCGCCCTGCCGGCGCGCGAAAGGGGCGGCCTTTCGTCGGCCGCCGTCGAAACGCCCAGCGGCTCGCGGCTGGGCGTGCCGGCTTTGCGCGGATACTGTCGAAGGGTTTTTTGCGTTTTGGCGCAGGTCACCAGCGTGTGCCGCCAATCCTCATGGCCGGGCACGCGCACGGGATGGCATACGGGCGCGCCGCCGCCCAGCAGTGCGGACGCGCGCGCGGCGGCCGCAAGCTCCTCCGCCACGGCGGGCCCCTTGTAGCAAAGGGCGCGCCCGCCCACGCGCAGGTAGGGCAGCAGGTACTCCATCAGCGTCGGCAGTCCGGCCACGGCCCGCGCCGTCGCCAAATCAAAGCGCTCGCGCAGGGGGCCGTGCGCGCCGTCCTCGGCGCGGCTTTGCACGGCGGTGGCGTTGGGCAGCCCCAGCTCGTCGATCACAGCCTGCAAAAAGCGCACCCGCTTTTGCAGCGAGTCCAGCAGCGTGACGCGCAGATCGGGCCGCGCGATGGCCAGCGGCAGGCCGGGCAGCCCCGCGCCGGTGCCCACGTCGATGAGCGACGCGCCCGCCGGGAAGGCCGCGCCAACCGCCAGCGGCGCGAGGGAATCCAAGATCAGCCGATCGCAGACGGTCTCCGGGGACGCGTCCCCGGTCAGGTTGATCCGCTCGTTCCAGTCCATCAGCAGCGAGCCGTAGCGCGCCAGACTGTCCGCGGCGTCCGTCGGCAGGGGGACGCCCAGCAGGGGCAGGCGCGCGGTCAGCAGGGCAAGCAATTCTTCATTCATGGCGGTCACAGCGGCAGGTGGAGGTACTTGATCCCCCAGTATTTCACCCACGCGAGCGCCTCGCGGCAGTGATTCTTCAGCCAAAAGCCCAGCTCGTTGCGGCACAGGCTGCCCGCGCCCTGCGGGTCGGCCACGCCCGCGTCGCCGGCGATTTCCAGCGCGCGGGGCAGATGATAGTCGCTCGTGACAATCAGCGGGCGGGTGCAGCCCAGCCCGTCGAGGATCGCCTTGGCGTTTTGGATATTGGCCTGCGTGTCGTCGCTGAGGGTCTCGGCGTAGATTTGATCCTCCGGCAGTCCGTCGGCGATCATCAGCTCGCGCATGACCTGCCCCTCCGGGGCGGGCTCGCCGCCGCCCTGCGCGCCGCACGCCACCACGGGGCACGGGCGGAGGGCGTACATCTCCTCGGCCTTGTCCAGCCGCCAGCGCAGCTGCACGGAGGGCGTGCCGTCCGGCTTCACCTGCGCGCCCAGCACGATGATGCTGTCGTAGTCCGCCGCCGTGGGAACCGCCACGGTGACCTCCCGGTAATAGGTATAGCCCACCAGCGCGCCGTAGCCAAGCACGGCCAGCGCGATCAAAATCAGCAGCACCCGCAGGATCCTTCCGCGCACAGAGCGCTTTTTCTTGGGTTCGTTCATACTTCCTCCGTTTTGATCCGGCGGCGCTTGGGCAGCACCGCGCCGGAGCTGTCCGCGACGCGGGTGAGCACGCCGCCGGGCGTGATCTCGCGCTGGATGTACTGCTCCTGCACCATGCTCAGCCCCCGCCCGTCCGCCACGATGATATGATCGCACAGCGTCACCTCAAGGGTCTCCAGCAGGCCCTCGATGACCGCCGTAGCCTCGATATCGCGCTGAGAGGGCAGCAGCGAGCCGCCCGGATGATTGTGGCACAGCAGCACGCAATGCGCGTTGCGGGCCAGCACCGCGTCCGCCACCACGCGCGGGTAGGCGGGCACGTCCGCGATGGAGCCCGTGGCCACGAGCACATCGCCCAGCAATTCCATCTGGCCGTTGAGGCAGACGGCGTAAAAGCACTCGCGCTTTTCGCCCGCGAGCAGGCGGACGCAATGCATCTCCGCGTCCGCGCGCGTGCGGATGGCCTCGCGCGGGCCGCCCAGCTCCCGCTGCGCGCGGCGGCCCACCGCGCCAAACAGCGCGATCAGCGTGGCGGCGTACTCGCCCACGCCCTCCACCTGCCTCAGGCTCTCCGGCGAGGCGTCCAGCACGGCGTTCAGCGTGCCGTAGCGCTCCATCAGCGTATGCGCCAGCGGGTTGACATTGCGCTGCGGGATGGCGTAAAAGAGCATCAGCTCCAGCACCTCGTGCGGCGCGAAGCCCTCCAAGCCCTGCGCGCGGAAGCACTCGCGCATCCGCTGTCTGTGACCGCTGTGTTCCATAGGCACCGCCCTTATCGGATGTAGAATCAGGTCCGGCGGATCCGTCCGCACACGCTATTATAGCATGCGCCCCGCCCCCGGACAAGCGCCGATCGGCCTCCGCCCGCCGCTCCGGCAAAATTGTTCATTGGAAATTCACACCGCGCCCTTTCCCAACCGGAATCTATGTAGTATAATAAAGGGCACCGGGTATTAAGCGGAAAGTAGGTGCGGCGCGTGCAGGCATTCTGGGAGAGCCTCAAGACCATCCTGTGGAATGTATTCAACCGCCCCACCGTAGCCGATGTCGTCGACATTCTGATCGTTGCGTTTTTGCTCTACGAGCTGCTGATGCTTACGCGCCAAACGCGCGCCAGCGCCGTGCTCAAGGGCTTGGCCGTGCTGGTGGTGGCAAGCCTCGCCAGCGATCTGCTGGGCCTGACGGCCCTCAACTGGCTGCTGCTCAACGTGGTCAACAACGGCGCGGTGGTGCTGGTGATTTTGTTCCAGCCGGAGCTGCGCAAGGCGCTGGAGCAGATCGGCCGCGGCGCCATCCGCGAGAACTCGCGGGGCAGCGACCAGCAGGAGAACAGCCACATCGTGCAGGAGCTGACCAACTGCCTGCTGTCCCTCAGCCGCCGGCGCGTCGGCGCGCTGATTGTGTTTGAGCAGAAGATCGGCCTGAAGGATATCATCGAGACCGGCACCACCATCGACGCGGAGATCTCCGGCGCGCTGGTGGAAAACATCTTTGAGCCCAACACGCCGCTTCACGACGGCGCGGTGGTCATTCGCGGCACGCGGCTCATGGCGGCCGCCTGCATCCTTACGCTCAGCGAGGGCAAGTCCATCAGCCGAGAGCTGGGCACCCGCCACCGCGCGGCCCTCGGCGTAACCGAGACGACCGACGCCGTAACGCTGATCGTCAGCGAGGAGACCGGCGTCATCTCCATGGCGCGGGAGGGCCGCCTGACCCGCCACCTCGACCGCGTGGCGCTGGAGCAGGTGCTGCTGAGCATGTACCACGAAAAGGAGCAAAGCCTCATCGGCACTCTGCTGCAAAAGACCAAGCGACGCAAGGGAGGCGCAGCATGAACAGCGAACCGAAGCCCGCGCAGAAGGGCGTAGTGAAGGGTTTTATCCGCAGCCTGCCCAGGCGCGTTTGGCATACCCTGTCGCACAACTGGCCGTGGAAGCTGCTTTGCCTGCTGCTGGCCGTCGGCCTGTGGGCCGGGCTGATCTCGCAGGATCCCACGCTCACCCGCGAGCGCGTGTTTACCGATGTGGAGGTCTCCTTCAGCGGTGCGGAAACGCTGCAAAACAACGGCTTTATCGTGCTCACGGACTACCAGACCGATCCCATCAGCGTGCGGCTGCGCGCGGCGGTGCCGCAGCGCGTGTACAGCAGCGTGCAGGCCAGCAACTACAACCCGCGCGTCGATTTGAGCAAGATCACCTCCACCGGCGTGCAGTCCCTGCGCGTCGTGACCACCAGCACCACGAGCTACGGCGCCGTAACGGACGTATCCCCCGCCGAGATCGAGCTGGTGGTGGACGAGTACATATCCAACTACCGCATTCCCGTTTCGGTCAACCGCATCGGCTCTTGGCCGGAGGGCTTCTACGGCACGGTCACCACCGTCAGCCCCTCCACCGTCACCATCAGCGGGCCGCGCTCCTTGGTGGAGCAGGTGGCGCGCGTGCGCGTGGATTTTGATGTGTCCCAGCTCCCGGCCAGCGCCGGGATCGTGAGCACGGGCGTGCCCTATGTGCTTTGCGACGCCAACGGCAACGAGCTGCGCAGCAGTCTGCTGCGCGCCACCAGCGGCGAGACGCTCCTGCGCTCCATTACGGTGGATCAGGAGCTGTGCCCCACCAAGGAGCTCCAGCTCAGCGAGTACGGCCTAATAACGGGCAAGCCCGCGGACGGCTACGAGGTAAAGAGCGTCACCGCCACGCCGACCAGCGTTTTGGCCGCCGGGGATGAAACCGGCCTTGCCGCGCTGGAAAGCCTGTTTGCCGATCAGCCTATCGATGTGAGCGGCGCGGACGCGACCTTCACGCGCGAGCTTCCCCTGCGCAAGCCCGCCGAGATCGACTATTTGAGCACCGACACCGTAACCGTGCTGGTGGAGATCGGCCCGATCATCGAAAGCAAGAGCTTCGACAGCCTCGCCCTCACCTTCCGCGGCGCGGAGGATCGCAAAATCGCCTGCGACATCGGCCACGTAAGCGTGACGCTTACCGGCCCGACCAATACGCTCCGGAGCATCAAGGCCGTCTCGGTTCGCCCGTACATTGACGTGGGCGCGCTGACCGCCGATGGATACGAGCTGCCCATCGAGCTGGAGCTTGACAGCGTGGACAGCGACCAGATTACGTATGTGATCTCGCCCGACAAGGCGAGCTTTACCCTCGGCGAATAACGGCCCAGCCTGACGAAAGGAGACGACATGAGCGGATACACCAACACACTGCTCACGCTGCTGCTCGGATGGGTGCGCGCGCTGCTGAACGGCGTGTGGGGCCTGCTGAACGGTGCATCGGGCGACGGCCTGATGGCGTTCATCAGCCGGAACTGGCTGGTGATCTTTGTGGCGCTTTGCGTGGGCGGCTTTGTGGTGGACCGCGTCGTCTATTTGCTGCGCTGGCGGCCCTATTACGTGTGGGGCGCGCGGTTGGCCCGCCTGCGTCGCCACGGCGACGACGACGCGCCGCCCGATGAGCGGGAGCCGGACGTGCCGTATGCCTCGGCGGACGAAGAGCCCCGGCCAAACGGGTATGCCCCGCAGGGCGGGTATGCGCCGCAGGACGGCTACGCCCCGCAGGATGGATATGCCCCGCAGGATGGCTACGCCCCGCAAAACGGGTACGCCCCGCAGGATGGTTATCCCCTTGACGAGCCGACCCGCCGGGATTATGCGCCGCAAAACGGCTATGCCCCGCAGGATGGCTACGCGCCGCAGGACGGCTACCCGCCGCAAAGCGGGTATGCCCCGCAGGGCGGCTATGCCCCGCAAAACGGGTATGCCCCGCAAAACGGATACGCGCCGCAAGACGGGTACGCCCCGCAGGGCGGCTATCCCCTCGACGATCCCACCCGCCGGGATTACGCCCCGGACGTGTTTGCACCGCCCCCGGTCTATGCCCCGCCGCGCCGCGATTATGCCGCGCCGGAGCTGACCTTCGATTCGGGCGACGCGTCCACGCGCGTCTACGACGGCCAGTCCGGCAGCCCGCTGGAGGAGACGGCGGGCATCGCGCAGGGCATGGAGCCGTCGTTCGGCGCGCCGCAGCCGGAGCCCCTCGCGTATCTGCAGGATATGCAGGCGGGCTACGCGCCGCAGCTCACGCCTGAGGAGCTGTACCCCGGCCCGCAGGAGCCGCCTGAGCCGTCCCCGCCCGACGCCTCGCCCTCGGACGAGCCTGTCCACCCCGGACTGGATATCCAGACCTTTCAGCAGAACATCGGCCTGAGTCAGGACGAGCTGGAGGCGCAGGAGGCCCGGAACAAGGTGGATTTCCCCGATACGACGTATGTGCGCTACTACGACGGCGAGCCGGAGGCAAAGCCCAGCAAGCCCAAGACGGGCTTGAGCGCGTTTGCGCAGCGCGCGAGAAGCCTCGTCGGCGGCGACGAGGACGACAGCCGGAGCCTCCGCGATCTGCAGCCGCCCGTGGACATCCGGCAGGCGTTCCATGCGCCGGTCTATCCCCAGCGATTCAACAACAAGGGAGAGGAATAGCATGCTGCCCCTGAACGCCGGATATTACGTGCTGCTGGGCAATTACGGCAGCGGCAAGACCGAGCTGGCCATACAGCTTGCGCGCACCCTGCGCGCGCGGGACGGCGGCCGCGTCGCGCTGGTGGACTTGGACGTGGTGAACCCGTACTTCCGCAGCGCGGAGCGCAAGGACCTGCTGGAGGCCGAGGGCGTGGAGGTGCTGATGCCCTCCTTCGCCATGACGGCGGTGGATGTTCCGGCGCTCCCGGCGGAGATCCAGTCCGTATTTGAGCAGCCCTTCGACCACGTGGTATTCGACGTGGGCGGGGACGACGTGGGCGCGGCGGCGCTGGGCCGCTACGCGCCGTACATCGCGCCCGTCCGGGAGCGCATGCAGGCGCTGTACGTAATCAACCCCTATCGGCCGCTCTCCTCCACGCCGGAGGATATCGCGGCCCTGTTTGGGCTGATCGCCCAGCGGGCCCGCGTGACCCCGGATTGGCTGGTCAACAACATGAATTTGCAGGCTGAAACCACCCCGGCCGATCTGATCGCGGGCCAGCGCATCGTGGAGCGCGCGAGCGCGCTGCTGGGCGTGCCCGTGGGGCTTTGCGTGGGCGAGGAGCGCCTGCGCGCGGAGCTTCCGCCGGACATGCAGGCGATGTTCTTCCCGCTGACCCCGGTCATGCGGCCCGAATGGATGGAGCGCGAGCCGTGACCGTGCTGCCGGCCGCCTATGAGCGCCGCATGCGCGCGCAGCTTGGCGCGGAGGCGGACGCTTATTTTGCCGCGCTTGACGCGCCCTATACGCGGGGCCTGCGCGCGAACCCCTTCAAGCAGCCGGACGTGCCCCTCGCGGACTGCGTGGAGGGGCTTTTCTCGTGCATTCCGTGGGAGCCGGACGGCTATGCCCTCGCGCCGGAGAGCCGCGCGGGCGCGCTGCCGCTGCACGAGGCCGGCGCGTATTACCTGCAGGAGCCCAGCGCGATGGTCCCGGCGCGCGCGCTGTGTCCCCGTCCGGGCGAGACGGTGCTTGACCTGTGCGCCGCGCCGGGCGGCAAGAGCACGCAGATGGCCTCCATGCTGGCGGGCGATGGCCTGCTGGTCTGCAACGAGCCGATCCCCTCGCGGGCGCAGGTGCTCAGCCGCAACCTAGAGCGGATGGGCGTGCCGAACGCCTTGGTCGTCAGCGCCGCGCCGGAGCGCCTCGCGTCGGCATGGCCGGGCCTGTTCGACGCGGTGCTGGTGGACGCGCCCTGCGGCGGCGAGGGGATGTTCCGCCGCCACCCGGAGACGCGCCTCGCGTGGACGGAATCCACGCCGGAGGGCTGCGCCGCGCGGCAGCGGGACATCCTGACGCAGGCGGTCGCGCTGCTCAAGCCGGGCGGGCGGCTGTGCTATTCCACCTGCACATTCGCGCAGGCCGAGGACGAGCAAAACGTCGCGTGGCTTCTCCGCGAGCACCCGGAGCTTTCCCCGCTGCCATTCTGCCTGCCGGGCGTCGCGCCCTCCGGCGAGGCGCTCACGCTGGACGCGCCGGACGGCACGCTCAAGCTCTACCCGCACCGCGTGCTGGGGGAGGGCCACTTTGTCGCGCTGCTGCAAAAGGCGAATGATTCCGACGAAATCGTCGATAACGTTCGTCCTTCCGCCGAGCTGCTGCCCGCCGACCGTGCGCTCGCGCCTGTGAGCGCGGCCGCGCGCGCCGCTTACGCCGCCTTTTGCGGGCAGATCGGCCTTGCGTCGCCTCCCCTGCCAACGGCCTGCATCGGCGGCGCGCTCGTCGGCTGCCCCGCGATCCCGCCCGTTGCGGGCCTCAAGCTCCTGCGCGCGGGCGTGCGCCTTGGCGAGCACCGCTCCGGCCGCTTCGAGCCGGATCACGCCCTTGCGATGACACTCCTCGCACATTCCGCGCACCATGCAGACCTCACCGACGAGCAAGCCCTGCGCTTTCTCTCCGGCGAGGCCCTCCCTGTTTCTTCTCTCACCGCCGAGCCTCCGCCCGGCTATCTGCTTGTCGTTCACCACGGCCTGCCCCTCGGCTGGGCCAAGCACGCGGATTCGCTGCTCAAGAACCACTACCCCAAGGGCCTTCGCAGGGGCTTCGCCCCTGCACCCTGAGCAGGGATAAAATCCCTGCACCCTCTGCCCGTTGGAGGGGTCGATGCTTTGGGAGGGGATTCCGGGTGGGGGTTGGATGGGTACGCCGCTGCGGATGCGGTACAGAACGTCGCAGGGGCCTCGCCCCTGCACCCTGAGCAGGGATAAAATCCCTGCACCCTCTGCCCGTTGGAGGGGGTCGATGCTTTTGGAGGGGATTCCGGGTGGGGGTTGGATGGGTACGCCGCTGCGAATGCGGTACAGAACGTCGCAGGGGCTTCGCCCCTGCACCCTGAGCAGGGATAAAATCCCTGCACCCTCTG
>CAYOYK010000045.1:0-19911 GCA_964408185.1 uncultured Oscillospiraceae bacterium
TCTCTCCCGACCAATTCCTCGCTGACTTTTTCACTGATCATTGACACCCGAACAATTCTGTATAACAGTTTAGATGAATCCGGTGTTTACATTTTGTTCTTTTTGTGTTACACTTTTCACATAGGGACCCTTTCAATAAAAAAGGAGGCTTTCTTTTATGAAGAAACTGGTTGCTGTTCTCCTTTCCATTGCGATGCTGCTCACGCTGTGCTCCAGCGTGGCCGTAGCCGAGGGCACGGACTACTCCGGCTACACCATTCGCATCTATTCCAACTCCAACTCCCCCGAACGCACCACTTGGCTGATCGACGCCGCCAAGGCTGCTGGCTTCACCATCTCCATTGACGATAACAGCGTCATCTCCGGCGACAGCGCCGCCGTGCAGGCCGCAAACGAGAGCAAGGATGGCGACATCCTGTTTGGCTTGAACGAGACCCGCTGGGGCCAAGTCGTCAGCGGAACCTACGAAAACCTGAAGCTTGCCGACTGGACTCCCTCCTGGGCCGACGAAGTTGGCGTGAACAAGTACGATGGCAAGGCCTACGGTCTGGTCGTGCAAAACATCCTGATGCTCTACCGCACCGACGATTATGGCACCAAGGGCGAGGAGCTCCACTTCCAGCATTGGTCCGACATCGTGGATTGCGGCTACACCTGGTATCGGCAGGGCAAGGTTACCGGCACCACCAACAGCAACATCAACAACTCCCTGCTGTACGCCTTCACCGATCCCACCTCCGAGGCGGGCGGCATCAGCCTGGAGGGCTGGAAAATGCTGTGGAAGTACTGCGCCGGCGGCGTGTTCACCGGCGATAAGTACGGCCTCGATCCTCTGAATCGCGGCGACGTGCAGGTATCCACCTTCTACTCCAGCTCCCTGTACGGCAGCATTGACGCCGGCGGCGAGACGAGCGAGCATCCCCTGCTGGGCACCCTCACCCCCGAAAACTGGAAGCTCGTCGATATCGCCGACGGCACCTACTACATCAACGAGTACATCGGCGTTCTTGAGCGCGATGGCCGCACCGAAGAAGAAACCGCCGCTGTGAAGGCGTTTGCAGAATGGTTTGGCTCCGCCGAGACGCAGGTGGAGTGGAGCAACATGTTCGACAGCTTTCCCTGCAACGCTGCCGCCGCCGCCATCCTCTATCCTGACGGACTGCCGGAAATCTATCAGATCCCCAACTTCTCCCTCAACATCGTGGAAGGAACCGAAATGACCTACGCCGAGTATGTCGGCGCGCATTCCAGCGAATGGACCAACATCATGACCAACCTCGGCTTCTACTGGGCTGACGACGCTTCCGCCGTTGCCGAGCCGGATTGGGATAACCTCGACTGGGCGACGCTTACCCAAGCTGCGGCCGAGTAACTGATCCATCGAAGCCCGTCTGCTCCCCCTCGGAAATGCGGGCTTCCATTGGGCGGGGCCAAGTCAGCTTGGCCCCGCTTTTCCAATTCGGGTGCGATTGCTTCACCCATCCAGAGGAGCGCTGCCGCATGATTGAGCTACGGAACATCGAGGTCAAATTTGGTGATTTTACCGCTCTGCATGATATCAACGTAGAGGTTGGCGAAGGCGAATTTTTTACCTTCTTGGGGCCGTCCGGCTGCGGCAAGACCACCACGCTGCGCACCATCACCGGTTTTATTGAGCCGTCGCAGGGCAGCGTGTGGGTTAAGGATGAAGATATTACCCGTGTGCCCATTGAGAAGCGTAACATCGGCATCGTGTTCCAAAGCTACGCGCTCTTCCCCACCATGACGGTATACGACAACATCGCCTTTGGCCTGAAAATCCAAAAGAACAAAAAGCCGGAGATCAAAGCGAAGGTTCGTGAGATTGCCGAAAAGGTTGAGCTGAGCCCCGATCAACTGAGCAAAGCCGTCTCTCAGCTTTCCGGCGGTCAGCAGCAGCGCGTCGCAATTGCGCGCGCGCTCGTTACCAATCCCGCCATCATTTGCATGGACGAGCCGCTGAGCAATCTGGATGCAAAGCTGCGCGTTCAGCTGCGCAACGAGCTGAAAAAGATGCAGCGTGACTTTGGCATTACCACCATCTATGTGACGCACGATCAGGAGGAGGCCCTGACGCTCAGCGACCGCATCGCGGTTTTCAACAAGGGCTACATTGAGCAAATCGGCACCCCGAACGAGATCTACAACCACTCCAAAACAGAATTTGTTTGCAATTTTATCGGGGATATCAACCCGCTCCCGGATGAGTTTGTCGCCGCGATCAACGCTGTTGGCGCGCAGCTCAACCCGGATTGGCACCACTTTATTCGGCTGGAGCGCGTTCGCGTCAACGCGGAGGCTCATTCCGGCGAGGCCGTGTTTGACGGCGTTATCGAGAGCCGCGAATACTACGGCTTGTACATCAAGTATACGGTTCGCGTCGGCGACCATCTGCTCAAATCGATTGAGAAGAACGACGGCGTGAACATCTATGATACCAATCAAAGCGTGAAGCTCGTCATCCACGCGGACGATGTGATGAGCTACGCACCCATGGAGGAGGCCGAGCCATGCAAGCCGTAAAGCGGAAGAACGCGGTTCCCTCCATCGTTCTCAAGATTTTTGGCATCGGCTTCTTTTTGTACCTTTTCTTTGGGTTTATGCTTCAGCCGTGCCTGAACACCATTACGCAGATATTTACCGCTAAAAACGCGGCCGGCCAAACCGATCCGCTTGCCGTCATCCGCTTCTTCCTGTCCGGCAATATGCCGCAGTATGTCTGGAATTCTCTCAAGCTGGCAATCTATCTTGTGGTGACGGTCAACGTGGTCGGAATTTCTACGGTTCTGCTCACGGAATACTTTGACATCAAGGGTGCAAAGGTGCTGCGCCTTGGCTACATGACCACCCTGATTTACAGCGGCATTGCGCTGGTAACCGGCTACCTGTTCTTGTACGACAGCGATGGACTGATTACCAAGCTGCTGTCCAACGCCTTTTCCGGCGGCGCGCTGGAAGGCTACGACAAAAACTGGTTCTCCGGCTTTAACGCCGTGCTCTTTACCATGACGTTTGCCTGCACCAGCAATCACATGCTGTTTCTGCGCAACGCCATACGAGGGATCGATTACAACACGGTCGAGGCGGCGCGGAACCTAGGCGCGAAGCCGTTCAAGGTGCTGCTTAAGGTCGTGCTGCCCACGCTGCTGCCCACGCTCTTTTCGCTGACGGTCATGACGTTCATTACGGGTCTGTGCGCCATGTCCGCCCCTACGCTGCTCGGCTATAACTCCATCAACCCGGAGATCGTGCGTCTGGCCGGATCGTCCACGGCGGATGAGGCCTTTCCGCAGGCGCGCGCGGCGTTGCTGAGCATCATTCTGGCGCTGTTTACCATCGTGTTGCTGACTGTGCTCTCCTCCTATGAGAAAAAAGGGCACTACCTGTCCGTGAGCAAGACGAAGGCGAAGCTCGTCAAGCAAAAGATCAGCAATCCTTTTGCGAACGCATTGGCGCATATTTACGCCTATGTCATGTTCATTATCTACATGACCCCCGTGGTGATGATCGTGATCTTTGCGTTTCAATCCTACACGGCAATCCGAAATAAGACGATTGACGTTTCCGGCTTTACGCTCATCAACTTTTTTGGCACGGAGGACTTTGTGACAACCAACTCCCGCGGGCGGGAGCAGGTTTATCGGAACGGCATATCCGGCGTGTTTTCCAACGAGAAAACGCTGGGGGGCATCCGCGTCAGCCTGATCGCATCCATCATCGCGGCGGCGTTGGCCTGCATCATCGTGGTGGTGGCGTGCAACTATATCTTCAAGCATAAGAAATCGGGAACATGGGTCGAGTACGCGCTGCTGTTCCCGTGGCTGCTGCCGACAATTCTTATCTGCTACTCCTACCGCACCTACTTCAACAGCGATACCATTTGGTATGTATTCAATCAAAACCTGTACTACAAACAAAATGTGATGATCCTGCTGATTATCGCATACACGGTGGTCAAGCTGCCGTTTGCGCTGCGAATGGTCAAGGCGGCGTTCTGGTCCATTGACAACGAGTTGGAGGACGCGGCGCGCAACCTAGGCGCAAGCGGTTTCCGCACCTTTATAAAGGTGAAGCTGCCAATCATCCTGCCCAGCGTTTTGGCGGTGTTTGCGCTCAACTTTAACTCGCTGTTCACGGAGTATGACATGTCCGCCACGTTTGCCAAGTCCGAGGCGACCACGTACGCCATGGTCATAAAGAGTATGTGCCAAAGCGAGGGAACCTCCGTTTTCTATAACATGAACGGCGAAGGCCGACAGTGCGCCTCCACCGTGTTTATCATGCTGGTGAGCGGGCTGGTGCTGTACCTTGTGTACGGCAGAGGCAGCCGGGATCTGGCGGAAAAGTTGGCCATCAAAGCAAAGCGACGCGCCCGTTGGCAGCGCCTGACCGCCCGCGCACAAAAATAGATGGGACGTTGCAATCGCTCCAGATCGGATAAAACAAATGCGCAAGGGTCGTGCCTTCTGCTGGAGGTGCTGTACGGCAGCGCATCCGACGAGTGAACCAGCAAGGCACTAATCGTGATGGGAGCACTTAGGAAGAAATAGACTGAGCGCCCCGGCAACGCCGAGGCGCTTTCTGACTGCACCAATGAAAAAAGCCGCTCGCACCGGAGCGGCCTGTTTGTTTTACTTCAGGGTGATAACTACGTGACGGTTAGGCTCCTCGCCCTCGCTGTGCGTAGAAACGGCGCCGTTTTGCTGCAAAGCGCTATGCAGAATGCGGCGCTCATACGGGTTCATGGGCTCCAGCACGACCTTGCGGCCCGTCTTGACGGCGCGGTTGGCCATGCGGTTGGCCAGACGCGTAAGCGCTTCTTCGCGCTTGGCGCGATAGTTCTCGGTATCCAGCGTGATGCGCGTATACCCTTCCTGCCCCTTGTTGATGTACAGGCTGGTCAGGTATTGCAGCGCGTCGAGCGTCTCGCCGCGGCGGCCGATCAGAATGCCGAGGGTATCGCCCTGCATGTCCGCGCGGAGGTTGCCCTCCTCGTCCTGCTTGACTTCAATGGAGACGTCCACGCCCATGAGCTTTGTGATCTGGGTGAGGAATTCCATCGCCTTCGCCTCGGTTTCGGCGTCGGCCGGGCGGAGGTTCTCGTTCTTTTCGGCGCGGGGCTGCTCCGCCTTGGGCTGACGCTTTTCCGCGTTCGGGGCTTTCTCTGGCTTCGGCTCGGCCTTCTGGGCAGGCTTTGCGGATTCGGCCATCTTCTCCTTGACCCGCTGCTTGGCCTTTTCGCCTTTCTCCTTTACGGAGCTGGTTTTCGGCGCATCCGTCTTTTTGAGCGCGGACAAGATCCCCTCGGCGTCCGCGTCCTCCTTCACGGTTAGGCGGACGCGAGCGTCCTTGCTGCCGATGAAGCCGAACAGGCCCTTGCTGCCCTCGTCCAAAATATCAATGCTTACGTCGCCAAGCGATACGCCCAGCTTTTCGAGGCCCTGCGAAATGGCCTCCTGCATGGTTTTGGCGGAACTTTCGATGGATTTCATTTTACGGTGCCCTCCCCCGCAATGGCTTTCGCCTGTTGATCTTTTTTATCCAAGTAATAGTTGATAAACATCGTTTCCACGGCGGAGAAAATGTTGGATACGACCCAGTACAGCGCGAAGCCCGCGTTGTAGCTGGCGCACAGATACAGTGAGAAGATCGGGAAGAACCACTTCATAAACTTGTTGGCGCCCGCGCCTTGTCCTTCGGTCGCAGGCTGTCCCGTCTGCTGGAACTTTGTCATGAGCAGCTGCGTCACGCTCGATAGCACCGGCAGAATAAAGAAGCCGTTGCAGTTGGCGTAAATCGGCAGGTTGACGATCAACAGGTTGAGGTTGGGCATAGAGGCCCACTTGGTCAGCTCGGCGGTATAGGCGTCAAAGCCCTGAAGAGCCGCAAACACGGTCTCTCCGCTGATGGTATCGGCCGTGACGCCAAGCCCGGCGAGAACATCCACCTTATCGGCAAACTGCGCAAAAACCGTCTGCCAAATGTCGGCGGGAATCTGCTTGAGGCTGTTCTGATCCGCAATCATCGTGGCAAAGGGACTGTCAGGCATCCAGAGGTTCTTGACCCACAGCCAGCCCTCGTACTGCACGTCGCCCCCGCTGATCAGCGAAAGCGCCTGCTGCGCAAGCTCGGTATTGGAAACCGTTCTCATCGCGCTGAACATGAGAATCAAAATCGGCCAAGAAAGCAGCAGCGGCAGACATCCGCTCAAGGGATTCACACCCTCGCGCTTATACAGATCGGCTGTTTTTTGGTTGAGCTTCTCTTTGTCATTGGCGTACTTTTTTTGCAGCGCAGCCATCTGCGGCTGAACCAAGCTCATGCGCCGCATGCTTTTGCGGCTTTTGTAGTCAAGCGGGAACAGTACCGCCTTGATGAGGAACGTAAAGACGACGATCGCCCAACCGTAGTTGCCCACGATTGAGTTGATCCAGTTTAGAATGTCAGCTAAAAAACCCATTCTTGGTTATTCCCTCCTCATGATGACGTTCGGGTCTTCGGGGACAGGGTCGTAACCACCCTTGTGGAAGGGATTGCATCGCATGACACGCCTAAACGCCATCCAACCGCCCTTCAGCGCGCCGTAGCGCTCAATCGCAACGACAGCGTACTGTGAGCAGGTAGGCTTAAACCTGCATGCGGGCGGTGTGTGCGGGCTGATTCTGCGCTGATAGAAGCGAATCAGCCGTAGCATCAGCTTCTTCATAGGCGCGGGCCGGGCGTTTGACTCTTGGGAGCGCGGTAGCAGCTCAACCGCTGCAGGAGCCCCTGCACGTTCTGCTTTAGCTCCGGGTATTCGCGCTCTGCCGCAGACGCGCGGGCAACAAACACGTACAGTCCGTTCTGCATACGCGGCAGCTCTGCGCGTACGCATTCGCGCAGGCGGCGCTTGATCCGATTGCGCGTAACCGCGTTTCCAGTCTTTTTGGATACGGAAAAACCGACTTTCTGCCGACCGCTGCGGACGTAAATAAGTACCGCGTCCTTACAGGCCACGCTTTTTCCGCGCCGATAGACATACTGGAACTCGCGGTTCTTGGACAGCCGAAACCTCTGTTGCACGCAAAGCCCCCACATCATTCTTGCCCATGATATCGGAAAAGCCCGTACCCACTTCACCCGAAATCAGCGAATGGGGGCGGGCCTGACCGATACGCTATGCAATCCGCTTACGGCTGACTCAGGCGCTAAGCACCTTGCGGCCGCGACGACGGCGAGCCGCCAATACGCGGCGACCGTTCTTGGTGGACATACGGGCGCGGAAGCCATGGACTTTGCTGCGTTGACGCTTCTTGGGCTGATAGGTACGGAACATGATGACACACTCCTCATCCAAAATAACGGTGAATTCATACGCGCTCCGGTATACCGTAACGCGGGACACCACAAGACAACTATTGTAGTATACTGACTTGGGGTGCGTCTGTCAAGACAATCGTACAAATTTGAAACAGTTTGATACAGAATTTGAAACCGAACAGCCTAATTAACGTGCTCCCGGCTAACGGCCCGTTGGCGAAAACAAAAGATTTACATTGTCGATTGCCCGAAAAGGGTTACATTTACAGTTTATTCACAGGTTCTGTGCTAAGATATTCCAGTCGATAGGCTGGTAAGGCGGGCTGGAAATGAGAAGGGTCGCAAGCCTGCTGCTGGGCCTTGCTTTGATATTCTTGGTCGTTACGGTTGCCTGCGCGGAGGAATCGGCGGGAACCGCTGCCGATCAGGCCCTTTGGGACGGCCCGTCCGACTGGGAATATCACGCGGATGGGCTGGACATCCAAATCAAGCGATTTTCTGAAAACGACATTACCTATTATGTAGCTGATATTCGCTGCGGCGAGGCCGGCAGACTGACCAGCGGCGTGTATCGTTCGGATGTGGGCGACGGCAGAATCTACGGCAAAACAAGCGTCATGGCCGAGGCGACCGGCGCCGTGCTGGCGATCAACGGCGATTACTATCGGGCGCACAAGTCCGGCATTGTCATCCGCAAGGGGAAGAAGCTGAGAGCCAGCTACACTAGCATGCACACGCTGGCGCTTTACCCGGACGGCCGCTTTGAGGTCTGCCACGCCCTGCGCTCTGCGGCCACCAATGAAAAGCTGGAGGAATGGCTTGCGGCAGGGGTAACGGACAGCTGGTGCTTCGGCCCGATTCTGGTGGAGGACGGTCAAGCCGCATCCTTTGATGGCTTTCACATGCTCAGCGTCAGCGAGTCCCAGCGCGAGCCAAGAACCGCCATCGCCCAGTTTGATGATCCGCTGCACTATTTGGTCATTGTCGTAGATGGGCGCAAAAAGGGCTGGAGCATCGGGATGACGCTCCCTGAGCTGCAACGGCTGTTTCTGAGCTATGGCGTGAAAACCGCCTTTAACTTGGATGGCGGCGGCTCCACAACGCTTTACTTCGACGGCGAGGTCATTAACGTGCCCTCCAGCAAGGGCGAGGAACGCGTGATTTCGGATATTTTGCTGTTCAAATAGGCAAAGCAGAAAATGTACAACGAGCGCGAACCCTACGGATATCCCCTTTCGGCTGTGCGCTCCCGCGTTGTCTGGATGTCCGCGCAAAAAAGAAAAGCTTGACAAACCCTTGGGCCTTGGCTACAATCAACCTAATTTCAAACGCGATGACTGGGTCTCGCGCGGGAAAGCCTGCCAGAGAAGCGCCGGAGGGTGCAAGGCGCTCAGGCCGAACCGCGTACCTCGCCCACGAGCGGTCGGCGCGAACCAAGTAGCGTCGAACGGCAGGCTCGTGATCGCCTTACGAGTGGGAGCGTAAGCTCCAACCGAAGTGGTACCGCGGAAGCATCAGCCTTCGTCTTCGATTTGTGGAGGACGAAGGCTTTTTTCTATGATTGAAGGAGGAATCTGCATGCAGCCTGTAACGACGCTTCACCCCTATACCCTGCCGGGCTTGCTCCGCCGCAACGCGGAAATGTACCCCGACAACGATTGCTTGGTCGCTCCGGAGCACGACCTGTGCCTGAGCTGGCGCGAGTTTGACCGCAAAACAAACCAGATCGCGCGCGGCATGGCGGCAATGGGCATTGGCAAGGGCGACCATGTGGGCATTTGGGCGACAAACGTGCCGGAATGGGTGTATGTGATGTTTGCGTCCGCAAAGCTGGGCGCTGTGCTGGTGACCATCAACACCAATTACAAGCAGTTTGAGCTCAACTATCTGCTCACCCAAAGCGACACCAAGATGCTGGTGATGATTCCCGGCGTGAAGGAGAACGACTACATCGCCCATATCACCGGGCTGATGCCCTCGCTGCTGACGGACGAGCCTGATCAGATCAGCAGCAAGACGCTCCCCTACCTCAAGCGCGTGGTGCTCATCGGGGATAGCGACCATCGGCCCAAGGGCATGAGCCGCTTTGACGAGATCTATGCCCGTGCCGAGGAAGTGCCGGACCAAACGGTGGAGGATTCCATCGCCGGGCTTGACACGCACGAGGTCATCAACATGCAGTACACCAGCGGAACGACGGGCTTCCCCAAGGGCGTGATGCTGACGCACCACAATATCACCAACAACGGACAGTTTATGGGCGACTGCATGAAGTTTACGCCGGAGGATCGGCTGCTGATCGTTGTGCCGCTGTTCCATTGCTTTGGCTGCGTGCTGGGCATGATGAGCTGTCTCACCCACGCCACCACCTTTGTGCTGATGGAGCGCTACCATCCCCTGCGCGAGATGCAGATCCTCCAAAACGCGCGCTGCACCGCCGTGCACGGCGTGCCGACCATGTTTATCGGCATGCTGGAGCATCCTGAGTTTGACAAGTTTGATTTTTCTCGCCTGCGCACGGGCATTATGGCGGGCAGTCCCTGCCCCATCAAGACCATGCGGGACGTGACCGAGAAGATGCACCTGACCGAGCTGGTGATTACCTACGGCCAGACCGAGTGCTCCCCCGGCATGACCATGAGCCGCACCGACGACTCGCTGGAGCTGCGCTGCACCACGGTGGGCAAGCTGCTGCCCTGCTGCGAGGGCAAGATCATCGACATTGAGACGGGCGAGGAGGCTCCGCGCGGCACGCCGGGCGAGATCATCACGCGCGGCTACCACGTTATGAAGGGCTACTACAAAATGCCGGAGGCGACCCGGCAGGCCGTGGATGAAAACGGCTGGCTGCACACGGGTGACATCGGCACCATGGACGAGGAGGGCAACTTCCGCATCACTGGCCGCTTGAAGGACATGATTATCCGCGGCGGCGAGAACATCTATCCCCGCGAGCTGGAGGAGTTCCTGTACACGCACGAGGCAGTGCGCGACGTGCAGGTGGTCGGCGTGCCGGACGCGAAGTACGGCGAGGAGGTTTGCGCGTGCGTCGTGCTCAAGGAGGGCTGCGAGGTTACGCCGGAGGAGCTGATCGAGTTTGTGCGCAAGGGCCTATCCAAGTTCAAAGCGCCGCGCTACGTGCTGATGATGGACTCCTTCCCCATGACGGCCAGCGGCAAAATACAAAAGTTTAAGCTGCGCGAGCTGGGCGTGGAAAAGCTGGGCTTGCAGCATGCGGCGGAAATAGAAACGGCATAAGCAAAGCGGCGTTCGGGCGGAGGCCCGGACGCCGTGATTATGTTTACCAAGTGAAGGCGGTTGCACGGCGCAGCGCGGAAGCGGAGCAATATGCATCAAATCGACTTGCGCCCTTCTATTTATGCAATAGCTCCCCAAAGAAGCCAATCACAAAAAAACACGATAATAGCAAGAATCCATAGCATAAGATTTATGCTCCTTTTTGTGTGTGATCGTATGCATTGACAGCTCGGCAGATGCAAGTATCCTCCCAAACGAGATTTCGGTATCCCGCTCTAGTTGCGCAGGCTGTGCATCGGCGCGGGAATGCGTCCGCCGCGCGCGATAAACTCCGCGTTGCCAAAGGCGTTGACGGGCATGATCGGCGCATAGCCAAACAGGCCGCCAAAGTTGACCGTATCCCCCGCCTGCTTGCCGGGCGCTGGAATCAGCCGCACAGCGGTGGTCTTGTTGTTGACCATGCCAATGGCCGCCTCGTCCGCGATAATACCGGAGATCGCCTCCGCGCTGGTATCGCCCGGAATGGCGATCATATCCAGCCCCACGGAGCATACGCAGGTCATGGCCTCCAGCTTTTCAAGCCTCAGGCACCCGGCCTGCGCGGCCTCGATCATGCCGATATCCTCGCTGACGGGGATAAACGCGCCGCTCAGACCACCCACATGGCCGCTGGCCATCACGCCGCCCTTCTTGACCGCGTCGTTAAGCAGCGCGAGCGCCGCCGTGGTACCCGGCGCGCCCGCCATCTCCAGCCCCATTTCGGTAAGAATGTGCGCTACGCTGTCGCCGCGCTCCGGCGTGGGCGCAAGCGACAAGTCCACAATGCCAAACTCAACGCCCAAACGCTTGGCAGCCTCCTGCGCCACAAGCTGGCCAACGCGCGTAATCTTAAACGCGGTGCGCTTGATGGTCTCGGCCACCACGTCGAAGGACTCGCCGCGCACCTCCTCCAGCGCGCGCTTGACGACGCCGGGGCCGCTGACGCCCACGTTGACGGCGCACTCCGGCTCTCCCGCGCCGTGGAAGGCTCCCGCCATGAAGGGGTTATCCTCCACCGCGTTGGCAAAGACGACCAGCTTTGCGCAGCCAAAGCCGTCGGTATCCGCCGTGCGCTGCGATATCTCCTTGATGATCCGGCCCATGCGCGCCACCGCATCCATGTTGATGCCGCTGCGCGTGCTCGCCACGTTGACGCTGCCGCAGATCCGCGCTGTCCGCGAGAAAACCTCCGGCATGGATTCCAGCAGTGTATTCTCGGCCGCGGTCGCGCCCTTGTGCATCAGCGCGGAATATCCGCCGATAAAGTTTACGCCGATCTCTTCCGCCGCGCGATCCATCGCCTGCGCAATCAGCAGCGGGTTGCTCCGCGAGATCATGCTGATGGGCGTAACCGATACGCGCTTGTTCACGATGGGAATCCCCAGCTCGTTTTCCAGCGCGCAGCCCACCTCCACCAGCCGGCCCGCGCAGCGCGTGATCTTGCGGTACACCAGTTCGGCGGTGTCCGCGTCGTTTCCGGCATTGCAGTCCAGCAGGCTGACGCCCATGGTGATGGTGCGAATGTCAAAATGCTGCTCATGAATCATTTGCATCGTTTGCAGAATATCGTTTGTCTCGATCATGGAGCCGCCCCCTATACGCGGTGCATCGCGTCGAAAATGTCCGTGCGCTGCACTTGAATGGATACGCCCTGCTTCTCGCCCAGCGCGGTCAGGCGCGCGGAAATATCCGCCAGCGAAAGGTCGGCAGCCTCCATATCGACGATCATCAGCATGGTAAAGTATCCGCCCAGAATAGTCTGCGTAATATCAAGAATGTTGATCTCCATTTGGTACAGCTCCGTGCTGACCCCGGCAATGATGCCGGGCTTATCCAGCCCCGTTACGGAAACCAGTGCTTTTTGCATTGCGCTCCCCTCCTTGCGGATTTACCATACCGCAAATCCGGAGGTTCGTCAACGGCTCGGTTGCATTTTTGGCTCTTTGGTGTATGATATTTCTGTTTTGGAGGTGGCCGCATGCAAAAGCTTGCTCTGGCAATCCACGATATTTCCTGCGTTGGGCGCTGCTCGCTCACGGTCGCGCTGCCGGTGCTATCGGCGGCTGGCGTCAACACGAGCGTGATCCCGACCGCGCTGCTATCCACGCACACGGGTGAGTTTACAGGCTACACCCATCTGGATTTGAGCGACCAGCTCCTGCCCATCGCCCGCCACATCGCCACGCTTGAACTCCCGTGGGACGCTCTGTACAGCGGGTACTTGGCCTCCCCGGAGCAGGCCGCTATGGTGGAGGAGATCATCGCGCTGCTGCATACGCCGCAAACGCATGTGTTTGTCGATCCTGCCTTTGCCGATAACGGCAAGCTCTATTCGCTGATGGACGCCGCCATGCCGCAGGCCATGCTTCGCCTTTGCAGGCGCGCGCAGACCATCACGCCCAACCTGACCGAGGCCTGCCTGATGCTTGGCAAGCCCTGCGTTCCGCCCGCCAGCACGGCGATCAGCGAGCTGGCACGAGAGCTGGCCGGCGAAGGGCCGCGCAATATCATAATCACGGACGTATCCTACGATCAGGCGCACACAGGCGTTTTTGTGTACGATGCCAGCGCGGACGAGGAGCGCTATTTTCGGAGGCCTCGCTACCCCGGCGTATTCCATGGCACCGGCGACGTGCTGGCCAGCTTTCTGCTGGGCGCTTTGCTAAATGGCAAGCCATTGTTCGAGGCGGTTCAGCTCGCGCTGGATTGCACGCAGAGAAGCATCGCGTACACGATGGCGGAGCAGCAGCCCCTGCGCTACGGCGTGCAATTTGAGCGCGTGCTGCCAGAGTATTGGGACGCGCTGCGGTGCCCGGATGAAGGCGAGTAATCCGCATGCCCAAAGCGGAATGCGATGTGCATAAATATACAATTCAAAGTTGCACAAATATACGCCCACATTGAATACGCGCTTGGCATGTAACCGCCAAGCGCTTGCTTGATGATTTGATGGATTGGAAATGCGCTGTCTCAAGCCTGCTCGCGCAAATACGCCAGCAGCGCCTCCGCGCTGAGGTCTCGCAGCGGCAGACTGAACTCGCGTTCGTGGATATCGCACAGCTGGTGCGCGTCCGAGGAACGCAGCACTCTGCGCCCTTTGGTTGCGGCGGAAGGGCACACCGGCAACGGGGCCACCTCCACCACGGGGAACTGCGGCAGCGGCGGCATCAAACCCAGCACGCCCAGCATGCCGTATGCCGTGCGGTTGATATGCGCCGGTACGGCATAGCCGCCAAAGCGATCGACCAACGCGCACACCTCGTCGATGGAGAGGTCGGTCGCGTTGATGAGCAGCTTGTCCAGCGTGCCGCCCGGCTCATCGCCCTCGTTCATGATCAGCTGGTTGCCAAAAAGCCTCGTATCGTTGGCAATATCGGGCAAGTGCGCGTAGATCTGCTCGCCTGCCTCCTGCGCCGCGTCCAGCGTAGGAAAATAGCCGAGGATATGCACTTCCTCCTTGGCGGTAATCTCAATGCCCGGCACGACGCACACGCCAAACGTTTGCCCGGCCAGCATCGCGTCCGCAAGGTTCCGGGCGGCATTGTGGTCGGTAAGCGCAAGCATCTGCAAGCCTTTTACGCTGGCCATGCCCACCAAGTTCCACGGCGTCATATCGTCCTGCGCGCAGGGCGACAGGCAGCTGTGAATATGCAAATCGACCCAAACGTCCATGCTACGCCTTGGGGGGCAGCACGCCCGCCTTTGCCATCAGGCCGCAGACCTCGTAGGCGGTTTTATTTGTGGAAAGCACCGGCAGCCCCTCCTTGTTTGCGCGCTCCAAGGAGGCTTCCTCCGCATCCACGCTCTCGGTGAGGATAACGCAGGCCATGTTCATCAGCACAGCCACCGCGATCACATTCACGTGCGTTTGCACCGTCGCCCACGCCATGCCCTCCTGCCCATGGGCCAGCACCCAGCTGAGCAAATCGCAGCTATACCCGCATTCGATATCCGCATCCAGCGCGGACGCGTCCGTGATCAGCTTTGCGTCCAGCAAAGAGAGTAAGTCCCGTACCTGCATATTTATGCTCCTATTCTCTGGTCGTGTTGGCCAGCTCGACCATTTTTTGCGCCATGATCTTCAGCTGATCCTTGAGAATGTGTATACAGTCCATTTTGTTGCAGAAGCCCCGCACGATATCCTCGGCGAAGGTTCGGCAGGTCGGCGAGCCGCACGAGCCGCAATCGTAGCCCGGCAATGATTTGGTGATCTCCTCCATGAGCTCCATCTTGCGCATAGCCTCCACGATGTCCTCATCCAGCTTCATAATGCTGTTGGGCAATATGGGCTTGGGCGCGTCAAGCGGATACTTGGTAAGATAGTTGGATTTGACCTTCTCCTCCGGGTGCGTCGGGTCGCAGCCCTTCATCAGCGCTTTGATAGCGTCCCGCGCGACATAGCTGTTTTCAAACGTCAGTGGGCCGCCCACGCAGCCGCCTGTGCAGGCCGCGCCCTCAAAGAACATCAGCCCCGGCAGCTTGTTGTTTTCGATTTCCTCCAGCACACGGATGACATTCTCGATGCCGTCGACCGCCATGCTGCTTTCCGGCTGAACAGCGGAGGTCTCGCCGCCGTTGTTGGCCCAGCCTACGCCGTAGGCCGTCGCTCGGCTCAGCTCAAGCTTGGGGTCGGCATGCTTGATATGGCTGGCCAGCAGGCCGTATATCTCCAGCATGGAGATCGCTCCGTCCACCGCGGAGGCCTCATGCCCGATGGGATTGCGTACCGCCGTTACCTTGGCCGCGCACGGCGTGATGAAGAAGCAGCCGACGTCCTCCCTGCGAACGCCGCGCTTTTTGCAAAACTCGTCCTTTGCGACCATCGCGGCTACCTCCATGGGCTGGCGCACGTCCACAATGTGCGGGATCAGCTCCGGGAAGCGAACCTGTATCAGCCGGGTGATGGCCGGGCAGGCCGAGGAGATCAGCGGCAGATTGTTCTTATCGGCCGTGCGCAGCCTGTCGCGGATCACGCGCGTTACGATATCCGCTCCGGCGGCGACCTCGAATACATCGTCAAAGCCCATTTTCAGCAGGCCGTCCAACACCTGCGACGGGCTGACCAGCCGCTTGAACTGCCCATACAGGGACGGCGCAGGCAGCGCGATTTTGTACTTGAAGCGGTTAATGGCCGCCAGCGGATCGGTCTGGGCGTACTTGGCATGGAAGTCGCACACGCGGATGCACTCGCCGCAGTCAATGCAGCGCTCGTCGATGATATGCGCGCGTCCGCCGCGCACGCGGATGGCCTCGGTCGGGCAGCGTTTCAGACAGTTTGTGCAGCCCTTGCAGCGCTCCTTATCCAAGCGCACGGAATGGTAGCGTACCTCGCTCATGACTGTACCTCCTGCTGCTTGGGCAAGCCTTGCAGCTTAAACATCATTCGGATCGTGGTGCCCTTGCCCATCTCGCTGGCAATCGTAAAGCCGTCCGCGTTGCGGCGCATGTTGGGCAGGCCCATGCCTGCGCCAAAACCGAGATCCCGCGCCTGCTCGCTGGCGGTGGAAAAGCCCTCGGTAAGCGCCTTGTCGATATCCGGGATGCCGGGGCCGACATCCGCCGAAATCAGCGCCAGCTCATCCGGGGTCATCTCCATGGTCAGCGTTCCGCCTTGGCTGTGGATAATCAGGTTCAGCTCCGCCTCATAGCTGGCAACGGCGATGCGCCGCAAAATGGTGCTGTCCACCCCCAGCTGCTTGAGCTTTCGTTTGATAGCGGCGGATGCGTCGCCCGCCGTCTCAAACTGCGAGGCCTGCACCGCATAGGTATCGGATAGTCTGTTTTCCATCGTATGCCTCCGCGCGGATTCGCCGCGTTATGCTTTTGGTTGCACGCGCTCGTTGGTGCCGCGCAGTCCCGCCTGATACAGCAGGCCGCACGTGGTATAAGTGGTATGCTCGGTCGATAGCACCACGATGCCCAGATCCTCCGCTTCCGAGAGCACATCCTCGCCCGGCGTTTTGCCGCGCGCAAAAACAATGCAATGGATATCGAGCATCTCCGCCGTGCGCATAACGTGCACGTTGGTCAGCCCCGTAATCAGCACGGTTTTGTCCTTCACAAAGGCCAGCACGTCGCTCATCAGGTCGCTCCCGCAGGCGGAGCGCACCTCCTCGGACAGCTTATCGCCGCCCAGCAGCACCTTGGCATCCAGTATGGCAGTAATCTCCCGTATCGTCATTTCTGTCATCCTTTCCGGGTTATGGCGTAAGAAGCTCCGTGAGCGTTTTCCATGTATCCAGCAACGCAAATGCCTGATACTTGGTCTGCGTGGCCAACAGCACGCTGCCGTCCTTTGCGGAGGCCGCTGCGGCTGCGGCTCCAAACGCGGCCAAGCCCTGCTGCAGGCACTCGACCGCCTTGTGCCGCGGCGGGGTGAAGCGCTGCTCCAGCCGAGTGGCCAGCAGGCGAGCCGTCTCGCCGTGCTCCCTCAGGGCGAGCACCGTTTCCTCCGCGGTGAGCGTCTGCCGATCCAGATGCACGGACAGGGCCTGCAGCTCATCCAGCAGCGTCAGCGCTCCGTCGCAGGCCGCCTCCAGCGCGTCCAGCTGACCGACAGAGCCCGTCATGCGCAGCGTGATCGACGGCAGCGTAACGGGGTACACATACGCGTCCAAGCCGTTTGTCTCGTTCAGCTGCACACGCACAAGCTGCGCGTCCATGCGATCCAGATACAGGGCCGCCAGCACGCGATACCGCATGTCGTGCATCACATACCCGGCGGCTCCGCGCTTTTGGAAAGCGGCGGCGGAATCCATCGCGCTCTGCTCGTTCTCGTAGGCGGCCAGCTGAATCGTGTAATACGTGCGCTCCGGGAGCGTGAGCTCGCGTTCCGTCGGGGTCTGATCGTATTCCTCCGCGGACAGATCCGGCGTCGGCGCGACCTGCGGGATCAGCGCTACGTCGTCCATGGGCGCGCCGCGCCCAAACAGGCCCGTCACAACAAGCGCCAGCGATACGATCAGCAGCGCATACGCCGTCCACCTACGGCTTTTGGATGGATACACGCGTTTTTCCGGCATGCGGCTCCCTCCCGTCTCCATACCCTATGACGGAAGAGAAACGAATATCCCGTTGCGGATTACGCGGCTTCATGGTAGGATGAAGCGTACCCTTATTATACAGACAGGGAGCACCAGAATGCAATACCATCTTGACACCATTCCCGTATGGGCCGCCATGGAACTGGAGGGCGACTGCCCGCTGTGCGCAATCGCGCGCAAAACCGAGCTGGACGAGCTGGACAAGGCGCTGGGCGGTTCCGTGATGGACCCGGATACGCGCATTCGCGTCAACAATACAGGGATTTGCCAGCATCACCAGCAGGCGCTGGTCCAGATGAACAACCGCCTTGGCCAAGCGCTGATGATAGACTCGCACCTGATGGAGATCCTTCGCAAAACGGAGAAGCTGCGCGACGAATACGCGCCCGGCGGCAAGAGCGGTCTGTTCGCAAAGAAAGGCGGTTCCGCGGCGGACAGCGTCGCGGCGGCCCTGCGCGACATGAGCGGCGGCTGCGTGATCTGCGAGGCTATCGACACGCACATGAAGCGCTACCTGTACACATTTGTTCACCTTGCCAAAACAGACCGCGCTTTCCAGCAAAAGTGGGCCGAGTCGAAGGGCGTATGCCTCCCCCACGCGGCCGAGCTGATAGAATGCGCAAAGCAAAGCATGAACCAGACGCAGCTGGACGCGTTCGTTCCGGCTCTGCTGGAGCTGGTATGCAAGCAGTTGAAGCAAAACCAATCTGATTTGCACTGGTTCACGCTTAAGTTTGATTATCGCAATGCCGACAAGCCGTGGGGCAACAGCCGCAAGGCACTTGAAAGAAGCGTGAACCAGCTCCGCGGGTGGTGCTTGGGCGAGGAGCCCAACCCGAAGAAGTAACGCAATGCCTTAACGAGATGCCTTAACGCCCGCTCCCATCAAAGAGGCGGGCGTTTCTTATCCGAGCTTTGCTCTGTCGATCTCGTAGACGGTGTACGGGTGCGCCAAGTGATAGCCGAGCTTCTCCGCCAGCGCGACGGATCGCATGCTGGACGCATCCCAGCTTGGATACCATCCCCGGTCCAAGCAGCCCAGTATGAGGCGCGCGGCGCACGCGGCCGCCAGCCCTCTGCGACGGTACGGCTCCGTCACGCAGATTTCGATTTCGATCCCGCCATCGTACACCACGTAGCTGGACGCGCCGCCGATCGGCTCGCCGTGCTCCATGACCGCATAGCCGAGCCCGCGCCGCTCGTAATCCTCGGCAGAGAGAAACTGCGAGCAAAAATCCCGCGACCAGTCGTTCGCAAGGAGCTTGCGATACAGCGCCGCGTCTATCCTGCGGAGCGTAAAGCCGTCCGGGAGGTCTTGCACAAAGCGCTGCAAACGTTGCTTATCAAACGCGTACGGCTCTTTTTGGATCGCGTAGCGTTCCGTTTCCGTCCATGCGTTTGGAAAGGCCGCCTTAATTATCTCCGCCCACGCGGCGGACTGCGGCGTATACAGCATCCACGGCGTTTGGTACCCATTTGGGACGTTGCGCGCCAGTGCGAGCGCCTCGGCCCGCGCCGCATCGTCGGCCAGAAAGCAGAAATCACCGTTCCACACCTGCGCAAGAGTCGGGCGAGCCGTGTCGTCCGCCCAAATGCGGCCCATTACTCCCTGCAAGGCGCTCCAAATCAATGTTTCCTGCCAGCCGTCAAACAGCGGCGCGACCGCGCTGCGCCCGGACCGGGTGGTGATTTCGCAAATCAATGCAGAGTCTGCCTTTGCTGCTCATGCCACGCGTTCAGCTCATCCTGAATGTACGGCAGGGACAGCAGCTTTTGCTTCACCTGCTCCACGTTCAAAATGGCCGTGTTGCTGCTGTTAAACTCGGTGAGCACATTCCGCTGAACATTGCCCTTTACGACATACTTATCGTAGTTGAGGTCGCGCGTATCGGCGGGAACGCGGTAATAATCGCCCATGTCAACCGCGTTGACGCACTCCTCGTTGGTCAGCAGCGTTTCGTACATTTTCTCGCCGTGGCGGATGCCGATGATGCGCACGGGCGTGTCGCTCTCAAAGATGCCCTGCACAGCCTGCGCCAGCACGCCGATGGTGCAGGCGGGGGCCTTCTGCACCAAGATATCGCCGGCAGTTCCATGCTCAAACGCAAAGAGCACAAGCTCTACGGCCTCGTCCAAGCTCATGATGAAGCGGGTCATATCCGGGTTGGTAATGGTGATGGGCCGTCCGGCCTTGATCTGCTCAATAAACAGCGGGATCACCGAGCCGCGCGAGCACATGACGTTGCCATAGCGC
>CAYOYK010000046.1:0-19456 GCA_964408185.1 uncultured Oscillospiraceae bacterium
GATCACCGAGCCGCGCGAGCACATGACGTTGCCATAGCGCGTACAGCAGATGGTCGTCTTGTCCGGATCTACCGTGCGGGACTTGGCGATCATCACCTTTTCCATCATCGCTTTGGAGGTGCCCATGGCGTTGATGGGATAGGCGGCCTTGTCCGTGGACAGGCAGATGACGCGGCGGACGCCCGCCTGTATGCAGGCGCTGAGCACATTGTCCGTGCCGATGACGTTTGTCTTGACGGCCTCCAGCGGGAAGAACTCGCAGGACGGCACCTGCTTCAGCGCCGCCGCATGGAACAGATAATCCACGCCGAACAGCGCGTTGCGCACGGATTCGATCTCGCGCACGTCCCCGATGTAGTACTTGATTTTATCATTTTGGAACCTGTGCCGCATATCGTCCTGTTTTTTTTCATCACGGGAGAAAATGCGGATCTCCTTGATATCGGTATCCAAAAACCGGTCCAGCACCGCGCCGCCAAAGGAGCCTGTGCCGCCCGTAATCATCAGCGTTTTGCCCTCAAACATCCAGCTTGTCCTCCTCTGCGTTTTTAAGCGCGTACCCGGTCAGCCGATGCAGCACCTCGCGGTACGCCTCCTCCACATCGCCCAGGTCGCGCCGGAACCGATCGATATCCAGCGGCTCGTGCGTGCGTGCGTCCCAAAAGCGGCAGGTATCGGGCGAGACCTCGTCGGCCAAGAGGATTTTATCCTCACAGCGTCCAAATTCCAGCTTGAAGTCAATCAGCTCGATGCTGATATCCTTCAGGCAGCTTTGGAGGATTTCGTTCACCCGGAGTGACATTGTCTCCATTTGACGGATTTCCTGCTCCGTTGCCAGCGACATGGCCGTGATATGCGTCAGGTTGAGCATGGGATCATCCAGATCGGAATCCTTGAGGCAATACTCGACCACCGTGTTGCGCAGGCGGGTGCCCTCCGGGTAGCCGATGCGCTTGGCGAGGCTGCCCGCCACAATGTTACGCACCTTCACGACCACAGGGATGATGGCCACCCGTTTTACCAAGCTCTGCCGCGCGTCGATACGCCGGATAAAATGATTGGGCACCCCCTGCTCTGTCAGCAGCGTGAACATATACTCGCAAATGAGGTTGTTGATCTCCCCCTTGCCGATAATTCGCCCGCGCTTGAGGCCGTGGTACGCCAGCGCCTCGTCCTTGTAATAGATAACGGCTTCCGTTGGATCATCTGTGGCAAACAGCTTTTTGCCCTTTCCCTCGGTCAGCAGTTCCTCTACGCTTGTCATATTACAGCTCCTCTTTGCCCCATTGCTTTATACGCTTGATATTTTATCAGAAAGCGCCGCAATGAGCAAGCAAAAGCGGACATTTATCACAGCCCGGACGCGTAGGCTCAACGGGAGGCGAGGCGAATGTACAGCGATCAGGAGCTTCTGGCGCGGCTGGTGCAATGCGAGGCGGGCGGCGAAGGCGACAACGGCATGAAGGGCGTTGCCAGCGTGGTGATGAACCGCGTTCGCATCACCTACGGGGAGTACGGAAGGTATAACACAATATCGGACGTCATCTTTGCCCCGCAGCAGTTCAACTGCGCGCGCACAACGCTGGGCGGACAGCTCAACCTGCAAAATATCTATAACATGAACCCCACGCAGGTGCATTACGATATTGCCGCTTGGGCCATTGCCGGCAACCGATTGGGCAACCTGTGGGAGGCTTTGTGGTTTTACAACCCATATTCGACCGTATGCAGCGGCACTTTCCCCTCGTCGGTTGGCAATTACGCGATCCGCGTGGGGAACCATTGCTTCTACAACCCATCCAGTGGATATGCAGCCACCTGACGCGGGGCGCTAAAGCCGGACGCTATGCGTCCGGCTTTGACGCTTTTGACCTGCGCCATGCCTGATAGGCCATCGGCGCATAGATCATGACAATGCAAAGCACCCCAAGCAGCGGATAGAACGCGCCAACAATCTGAGAAAAACCAACCAGCGAGATCAACAGCGGCGGAATGAGAATCACCGCGCCTCGCAAAACGGGCCTATCGGGCATCACTATCTCGCACCGCAGTCCTCGGATTACGCTGATCAGCGAGGTCATCAGCGCAAGCAGCAGCAGCGACGCGCCAATCCAAAAGCCAGCCGTCCCAAGCGTCGAGAGCAGGCGAACGATGGGCAGCGCCTCGTTCATCATCTCCGGGTGGCGCAGATAGAGCGCGTTGCTGAGCAGCATCAGCATCGTCATCATCACGCCGAACCATATGCCGCCGCGGTGGCGGACGCGCTCGCGCTCGTTTGTGCCGGGGCCGCAAATTACCCCCATGCTCAGCGATACGTTCAGGCAAGCGTACCCCACCGCGAACAGCGCGGCAAGCAGGCAGCGCCCCAGCGTCATAGGCTCGGCAACAAGGATTGCGTCATGCTCCGTACTGGGCGCAGACATGACCAGTACAAGCGCGGCAATCAGCATCGCAACCAAAACAAGGCTTACCGTCGCCAGCGGGCGCAGGCTCCTGCCGGACAGCCAATAGGCCGTAAGCATGCATGCGGCGACGCCCAGCCAATAGGCCGCGCGCAGCGGGAGCATCAGCGCGATCACCTCGCCGCAAGCGCTCATCATCGCGCCGCCCGTTACGGATAGCAGCAATACCCGAAACGCCTTGCACAGCCTGCCCATGCCCTTGGGAGCTTCCATCTGCGCCGGATGCCGCAGCACAATGTACAGAAGGCTCATCACCAGCGCGCTTAAAAAGACCAAGCCCCACGAATATGCCCCGTATCGGGTGAACATGGCAACAATTTCTCGCCCGGACGCAAACCCGGCGCCTACCATTGCACCCACACACGCTATCGCTCTGCCGACTCCGTTGTCCCGCATAAGCTGTCCTCCCGCAAGCATTTCGGTACAGCGTATGCGGAAGGGTCGCCTCAAATGAAAAAGCCGGAGCGGACGCTCCGGCCATGCGGTTTACTTTTTGGTTGGTCTGCGCAGGAAGGCGGGCACGCCCAGATCGTCCCGTTCCGCGGGAGCGGGAGCCTCGGCAACCTCCGGTGCGGGCTGCTGCTGGAGCTGCGCCGCCGGCTGAGCAACGGGCTGCTGTTGTGCCATCGTCGGCTGCGCGGGCTGATACTGCTGGCCATACTCCATGGTCTGCATGATCGGTTGCTGCGGATAGCCCTGCATCGGCTGAACCGGCTGCTGCATGGAATAATCCTGCATGCTCTGACCGTAGGGCATCTGCTGGTAGCCCTGCCCATAGCCCTGCGGATACATCGGCTGACCCTGCTGCTGCATCATCTGCGGCACGGCGGCAGGGGTTGGCATACGCTGCTGGCCGCCCACAAAGCCCATCATGTCGGTCTGCGGCATTTCATCCTCCATGCCCTGCATATCATACCCGACGTCTTGGTAGGTCGGCGTAGGATAATCCTGCTGCATCAGCGGCTGATGAGAGGAGAAGGAGGCGTAGTTTGTTTTGGTATCGCCGCCGCCAAAGGAGCGGCTCCACTCCCGATCGCTGGTTTTGGGCTTGGGAACCTCCTTCTGCGGGAAGGGGGTCTTTTCAAAACCGGTGGCGATCACGGTGATGCGAACCTCATCGTCCATATTGTCGTCGATGCCCGCGCCAAAAATGATGTTCGCCTCGCTGTCGGCGGCCTGCATCACCAAGTTAGCGGCCTCGTTGATATCGATAATGCTCATGTCGGAGCCGCCTGTGATGTTGATCAGCACAGCGCGCGCGCCGTCGATGCTCGTTTCCAGCAGCGGGCTTTGAATGGCGTTCTTGGCGGCCTCGACCATGCGGTTTTCGCCCTTGCCGTTGCCAATGCCCATATGCGCCAAGCCGCCGCTCTCCATCACGGTTTTAACGTCGGCAAAGTCAAGGTTGATCAGCGCTGGAACGGCGATCAAATCGCTGATGCCCTGAATGCCCTGACGGAGCACGTCGTCCGCGATGCGGAACGCCTCCAGCATCGTGGTGCCCTTGGTAACCACCTGCAGCAGCCTGTCGTTTGGAATGACCACGAGGGTATCCACGCGCTGCTTGAGGTCGATCACGCCCATTTCGGCGTTTTTCATGCGCTGCTTGCCCTCAAACTGGAAGGGCTTTGTGACCACCGCGATGGTGAGGCAATTGAGATCGCGCGCGATCTCCGCCACAATGGGCGCCGCGCCCGTGCCCGTGCCGCCGCCCATGCCGGCGGTGACGAACACCAAGTCCGCGCCCTTGATCGCCTGAGCGATTTCCTCGCGGCTCTCCTCGGCGGCACGGCGGCCGATATCGGGCACCGCGCCCGCGCCGAGACCCTTGGTGAGCTTTTCGCCAATCTGAATGGTTACGCTCGCCTTGCTGAGGGCCAGCGCCTGACGATCGGTGTTGATGGCGATGAATTCCACGCCCTTCAGGCCGGCGTCCACCATACGATTCACGGCGTTGTTGCCCGCGCCGCCGCAGCCGATCACCTTGATGGTCGCAAAGCTTTGTTGATCTTCAATCTGAAATTCAAGCATTGTGCATCCCCCTAGCTATCGTTGAAATCGGCATGAACTGACTCAGCCGCCCAGCAGGCTCTTGAAGAAATCCTTTACTCCGCCGCCCATTCCGCTGGCCGGAGCGTTCTTTGACTCGATGGTATCGATAATCAGGTCCATCAGGCCCATCGCGCTGGCATAGATCGGGCTGGAGAGCTTGATGGTGCGCTTTACCGTCTCGCGCACGGGCTTGTCCAGCTTGCTGGAAAGATAGTCCCGCCCGCCCCGGTTGAGGCTCAGGCCGCCGCCCGTGAGGTAGATACTGCTCCAGTTGCCGAGGTTCACGCCGCTCTCCGTAATCGCGCCTTTAATCAGCTCGGCAATCTCGTCCACGCGAGGCTCCAGCACCGCGGCGACCTGATCGCGCGTGAAGCTCTCCGTCTTGACTCCCTCGCCGCTGGACACCACATAGGATTGCGAAATGGTGGACATCCCATACACATAATCGCGTTTGATCTGCTCTGCCGCCGGAAGCTGGATGGTCAGTCCCTGCGCGACGTCCAGCGCGATGTGACCGCCGCCGACGGGGATCGTCTTTTGATAAATCACAGCGTCGCCTTCCACCAGCAGCACGTCTGTGCAAAGGTAGCCGATGTCGATGAGCACGGACGTGCGGTCGCGATCCTCCTCCAAGAGGTAGAGCATCGCCTCGCCCGTGGTCGTGCTAAAGAAGCCGCTGACCGTGATGTTGATATCGCGCAGCCGCGCCATCACATCGTCCAAAAAGAACGTATCCGCCACCACAAAGCTGACGAGCGCCTTGAGCTCCGAGCCCTTTTGGCCCACGGGCTCCAGCGTCTTTTTGCCGCCGTCCACCATAAACCACGCGGGGCTGCGGTGAACCACAACGCCGCGAACGGGCGATAGCTGCTTGTCCGCCGCCGCGAAGATTTTTTCCACATGGCGAGGCGTCACGCGAGGATCGGCGCCCTGTATGGCGACCGTCACCTCCACCGCATACACGCGGGTAAACTCTCCGGGCACGCCGACGTTGATCTCCCGGATTTTGCGCTTTGACTGCGTTTCAGCCTCCGTGATGGATTTTTGGATGGCCTCGTTAAGCAGAACGGGCACGTTCCACTCGCCCTCCAAAAAGCCGTCGTATGCGGAAATGCCGGCCCCGACGATATCGCAACGCTGGGTTCCGCTGGTCTCCGCCACAAGCGTTACGATTTTGCTGGTGCCAAAATCAATGGCCGCAATTGTTGATTTCATAACAACGCATACCCCTGTTCCAATGCAATGTGCCGCGGAAAGCCGCTCCGCGTGGAATACGGACAAATGCTGATTTTGAAGTGCGTACCAGCAATCATCCAAGGTACCATTGTTTATTGTAACCTTTTTGCCAGAATTGCGCAAGGGAAAAGCGGGGTTTGCAGGCTTTTTTTTCGATTTTCTTACAAAAAAGTCATCGCCATGCCCTTAACTACGAGCCGGGCGTGTACTTTGCGTCCTCCGGAATGGAAATATCCAGCGAGCCGCCCCGCTTGCCCATCTGCCGGATGTATGCGATGCAGGTGCGCAGGGCGCATATTTTGGCCTGTATGTGGTTCTGATCGCCCAACCGCACCATAAGCCCGTCTACCGTGACCATATACAGGCTGTCCAGCGTGCTGAGGTTGACCTCCGATACCTGATCGCGGAAAAGCTGCTGCTCCAGCTCGTCCATAATGTCCTGATAGGCGGCCAAGCGTTTGGAATCCCTTACGGAGATTGTGCTCCCCACCTTCGCGGAGGTGACCTGCAGCCCCGTCACCACCAGCGCGCCCTCCGGCAGCTCGTAGCGGTCGGTTTCGCTGAGCACAACGCCATACGGGTCCAGCGTGTATTGAAAGCCAAGGTATTGCAGCGTCGCCACAGCCTCCCGCTCGGATACGTACAGGTAGATGGTATCCGGGTAGGATTTTTGCATGCGCTCCAGCACCAGCACATGATCCTTCTCCATGCTCGCGCGCACGTCGGACTCGTTGACGGTAAAGATGTTCATGCCCTCCACCAGCCCGGAGGCCTGCGCCACCTGTGCGTTGGTGCGGGTCTGGTTGCCGACGACCACAACATATTTAAGGCGGAACACGGTGCCTTGCAGCACAATCACCGTGATCGCCAGCACAACCAGCAGAAAGATCAGCCGGTTGAATAGCGGGTTCTGCGCCGTTCTGGGATTGCTTGGCCGATGCTCCTCCTGCGGGGCTTGCTCTTCTGAATGGCTGCTCATGGTGCCTCCTGCTGCTCTTGATTGTGAAACTTGTTCAAACGGATATCCGCGCCGATTTGGCTCAGCATCTCTTCCAGATGCTCGTAGCCGCGACGTATGTACTCCGCGTGATCCACCCGCGTTTCGCCCTCGGCGGCAAGGCCCGCCAGCACCAGCGCCGCGCCGCCGCGCAAATCCCGCGCCGTAACGCAAGCGCCGTACAAGCGCTCCACGCCTTGGACAATGGCGGTACGTCCGTTGACGACCACATTCGCGCCCATCCTGTTCAAATCCCCCGCGTGGGTAAAGCGGTTCTCAAATACATTCTCCACAACGATGCTCGTTCCCTTTGCCAAAGTGGAAAGTGCAAGCATTTGCATTTGCATGTCCGTCGGAAAGCCCGGATGCGGCTGCGTCTGCATGCTGCCAAAGCTGCGCAGGCGCTCGCGTGCCGACAGCGTGACCGTGGACGCGGTGGCGCTCACCTCGCAGCCCATTTCCTCCAGCTTGTGCAAAACGCCCAGCATATCGCGCACAGGGACGTTGCGCAGATGGACTTGGCCCCCCGTAATCGCCGCCGCCGCCAAAAGCGTGCCCGCAACGATTCGATCCGGCATGGGCCGATAGGTCGCGCCGCGCAGCCTGCTTACCCCGTCTACCGTTACGGTATGCGAGCCCGCGCCTGATACCCTCGCGCCCATGGCGTTGAGGAAATGCTGCAAATCCGCGATCTCCGGCTCCCGCGCCGCGTTGTGCAGCGTTGTGCGGCCTGACAGCGTCACGGCGGCCATCATGGCGTTTTCGGTCGCGCCGACGCTGGGATAATCAAAGTGAATCGCGGCGCTGTGCATATCGCCGCCATCACAGTGAATCAGCCCGCCTTCCTCCCGCACGCGGACGCCGAGTTGCCGCAGCCCGTACAGGTGCAGGTCGATTGGCCGCATGCCGATCTCACAGCCGCCGGGATACGTGACCGTCGCGCGCCGAAACCGCGATAGAATTGGCCCCAGAAGGAAGATCGACGACCGAAGGCGCTTGGCCAGATCATCCGGAAGCGTATCGCTGCTCATGGACTCCGGGTGGATGTGCATCGCCCGGCCCTGACGGCGTATATCGCAGCCAAGCGCCAGCAGGATATCCGCCATATGCTTGACGTCCAACAGCTCAGGGCAATCCAGCAGGGTCGTTGGCTCCTCGGATAGAATCGACGCCGCCATGATCGGCAGCACGGCGTTCTTTGCCGCCCCTATTGTCACATCCCCGGCCAGTCGCCGTCCGCCCGTAATCCATAGCGATTCCATGCCGTCACCTCCGCAAGCGTTGCATGCCCCATCCTATGCAAACGTCGCAAAGGTGCGAAAAATCAACATGGCTTGCGCTGTTCCCCGCGCGAGATGTTGAGCAGCACGCCGACGGCCGACAGCAGGATCATCATGGAGGTTCCGCCCGCGCTGAAAAAAGGAAGCGGCAGTCCGGTGGTGGGCAGCACCCCGACCACCACGCCGATGTTCAGGAACGCCTGCACCGCAATCATGACCGTAAGACCCGCCGCCAGCAGACAGCCGAAGCGATCGCGGCAGGTCGCGGCAATGCGCAGGCCCACAAACAAAAACGCCACAAACAGCAGCACCACGACTAAGCACCCAAGCAAGCCGAAGTCCTCGCCGACGATGGCAAAGATAAAATCGCTCTCCGGGTAAGGCAGGTACGAGAACTTCTGTCGGCCCTGCCCAAGCCCGTTGCCAAACAGCCCGCCGGAGCCGATCGCAATCAGCGACTGCGCAAGCTGATAGCCCTCGTCGCTCATCTGCGCAAACGGGTCGCGGAAGGACAGCAGGCGCTCCCGCCGATAAGGCTCGCTCCACGCATAGGCAAACCCGACCGCCATCCCGCACACGCCTAATATCGACAGGTGCTTCCAGCGTGCGCCCGCAAGCAGCACCATCAACGCGCTGACAATGAGAACGGAGCCTGCGGTGGAGAGGTTGGGCTGCTGCAGGATAACCAAAAAGAACACCGCCGGGATAAACAGCAGCGGCAGGATACCCTTGATCAGCTTCTGCGCGCGCTCCGGCTTTGCGTCCAAAGCGGCCGCCATGTAGAGAACGATCATCGGCTTGGCAAGCTCGGACGGCTGGAAGCTCAGCCCGAAAAGGCTCAGCCAGCGCCTAGAGCCGTTGAGCGAGCGACCCACGCCCGGTATCAGCACAAGCACCAGCAGCAAGAGGCTCGCTCCGAGGCCGATCCAAACGATCATCGGCCTGCGAAAAAAACGATAGGGCACCCGCATCGTTACCTGCATCATGGCTACGCCGACCGCAATGCCAATGAGCTGCTGCTTCACCTCGCGGAGCGCGTCTCCCTGATCCTGCGCCTGATAGTAGGTTGCGCTGAACAGCGTCAAAAGCCCGGCCAGCAGCAGCAGCGTAACAATCAAAAGCAGCGTTCCGTCCACGGGACGGCGGCGTGCGGAGGCCCTGCGCGTCTTATCGCCAATTGGCGTGACGGTTGATTGCATAGCAAACCCCTCCTTGCGTTGAATACGTTGCTTTTGTACATCGTACTCCTCGTAGGAGGGGCCTTGCGTTACAGCGCGTTGACGATCTGCTTGAAGACCTCGCCGCGCTGCTCAAAGTCGCGGAACATATCAAAGCTGGCGCAGGCCGGAGACAGCAGCACATTCCCGCCGGATACGGCCAGCTTGCCGGCCTTGGTCACCGCGTCTTCCATGCTGTACGCCCGCGTAAGGCTGGTATATCCGGCAGCCTCCAGCGCTTCTTGGATCATGCGCGCGGTCTGCCCGATCAGCACCACCTGCGCGATCTGCGGGGAGCTGGCAACCTCCCGCGCAAGCGCCGCAAAGCTGACATGCTTGTCATAGCCGCCCAGCAGCAGCACGGTCGGCGCCTTCATGCTCTGAATGGCCTTGATGGTAGAGTCCACATTGGTGCCCTTGCTATCGTTGATGTACGTTACGCCTTGGAACACGCGCACCTTTTCAATGCGATGCTCCACGCCGGTGAAGCTTTGCAGCGTGTGCCGGACAACAGGCGCGGGCACGCCCATCAGCATGGCAACGGCGGTTGCCGCCAGCGCGTTCTCAAGGTTATGCGGGCCGGGAATCAAAACGGAGGTCGCGTCGCAGATAGCGGTGCTTTCGCCGTCCCAAGCGAACACGATCTTGCCGTCCTCGTTGATATACGCGCCGCTCTCCACAGCCCGCACGCGCGAGAAGTACGCGACGCGGCTCTTGAGGCTCGCCGCCATCTCGCGCAGCGTAGCGTCCTCGTAATTGAGGATGGCGACGTCCTCGTCGGTCTGGTTTTCAAACAAGCGCTGCTTGAGCCTGATGTATTCCTCCATGGTTCCGTGGCGGTTGAGGTGATCCTCGGTGATGTTGAGCAAAGCCGCGATGTGCGGGCGGAATGTGCGGATGGTCTCAAGCTGGAAGCTGGAAACCTCGGCGACAGTAACGTCCTCCTTTTTGGCGATCAGCGCCACGCAGGAAAGCGGATAGCCGATGTTTCCGGCCACATGAGCCACGCGGCCGGCGTTCTCAAGCATGCGGCCGATCAGCGTCACGGTGGTGGTCTTGCCGTTTGTGCCGGATACCGCCGCCAAATCGCCCAGCAGCAGGCTGGAAGCCAGCTCCAGCTCACCGATCAGCGGAATGCCCTTCTCGGCGGCGGCGGTTACGATGGGCGCGGTAAGCGGCACGCCGGGGCTGATGACGACGCCGTCCGCGCCGTCCAGAAGAGGCTCCGCCTCCATGCCCATGCGAAACTCGCACGCCGTTCTCAGAAGGGGCGCGAGCGCCTCCTCAAAAACCTCCTGAGGCTTTTGGTCGTTCAATATCGGCACAGCGCCATGATGCAGCAGCAGCTCAGCGGCCGCAATGCCGCTGCGGGCCATGCCCACTACCAGAATCCGCTTTTTTTCCAGCTTCATGGATATCGCCTCCCATCAAATGGCAAAGGGATCAAAACACCAAAACGGATAGCACCGCGAGGACGGACAGCGCGATGGTCACAAGCGTGTACATCAGCACGATCTGCTTTTCCGTCATGCCGCACAGCTCAAAGTGATGATGAATCGGCGACATTTTGAAAATGCGCTTGCCATGCGTCAGCTTAAAGTACGCGCGCTGCAAAATGACCGACAGCGAGGACATGACCATCGTAAAGGCGATGAGCAGCAACAGAATGGGCATGCGCAGCAGCATTGCCATCCCGACCGTCGCGCCGCCGATAAACATGGAGCCCGTATCGCCCATAAACACCATGGCGGGGTAGCGGTTGAAGCGCAGAAACCCGATCAGGCTGCCCGTGAGCGCCAGCGCAAAGATGGCGAGGTTTTGGTAATTTGCAAAGCGCTCCGCGCCCATCACCGCGGTCGCCGTGCCCGCCGCGGCGATGCCCAGCATCGCCCAAGCGATATTGCCCACCGCGGACGAGCTGGACAGCAGGCCGTCCACGCCGTCCTGCAAGTTGGCGCTGTTAATCATAAAGATCATCAGCATGGACATGACGGGGATGTAAAACAAGCCGAGGTCCCACTCCACATTCGCAAACGGAATGAGGATGCTGCTGCCCACCAGCGGATGGAAGTAGCAGTACGTCGAAAACCCAACGGCCACCAGCACCTGCCCGATGATCTTCTGCCACCAGATCAAGCCGAGGTTGCGCTTTTTGACGGCCTTGATGTAGTCGTCCGCAAAGCCGATGAGCATGGAGCACAGAGATACGGCAATGAGCGCCAGCGTCATATCCCATACGCCGAACCATTGGGCATGTACGACCAGCGCAACCACGCAGGTAACCGCCGCGAACGCGAGACCGCCCATAATGGGCGTGCCCTGCTTCGTGCTGTGCGCGTGCGGCCCCAGCTCGTACTCGGTTTGACCGAAATTGAGCTTATGCAGGAGCTGCAACACCGGCGGCATAATGATAAGCATCGCTATTGCGCTGAGCACCATCGCCAATATGTACCGTACCATGACCCAACACTCCTCCGGGACTTCAGCCGTTGATTTCCTTTAGTAGTTCCGCGACGACGACCTTTTCATCAAAGGGCTTTTTGACGCCCATGACGTCCTGATACGTTTCGTGGCCCTTGCCCGCAAGCACAATCACATCGCCCTCGCGCGCCATCAGAAGCGCGTGACGGATGGCCTCGCGGCGATTCTCGATCACCACATACTCGCGGCCCGTAGGCTTGATGCCCTCCTCGATGGACTCAAGGATCTTGAAGGGGTCCTCGTGGCGGGGATTGTCGCTGGTTAGTATGGCGTAGTCGGACAGCCGCCCGCCGATCTCGCCCATGATGGGCCGCTTGCCCTGATCCCGCTCGCCGCCGCAGCCAAACAGCGCGATCAGCCGACCCTTTGTAAATGTGCGCACCGTGGAAAGGATATTTTCCAGCGCGTCCGGAGAATGCGAGTAGTCGAGAATCACCTTGTAGGGCGTGCGGGTATCCAGCATCTCGATGCGGCCGGGCACGGACTGAACGTTTTCGAGGCCCTGCTTGATAAACTGCTTGTCAATGCCGATAATCATCGCAATGGACGCGGCCGCCAGCGCGTTGTATACGTTGAACATGCCGGTCATCTTCATATGTACGGACATGCTCTCCAGCCCGCGCAGCAAAATGGCAAAGCTCACGCCGTTCTCGGTAATCTCGATATCGCGGGCGAATACATCGGCGTTTGCGCTGATGCCGTAGGTCAGGTAGGGAATGCTGATATCGCCGATGATATCGCGGCTGGTCTCATCGTCCGCGTTAAAGGACGCGTTGAGTACGCTGCCGCCGGTAAAAAAGCTCTTTTTGGTCTCAAAGTAGTTTTGCATGGTGTGGAAGTAATCCAGATGATCCTGCGACAGGTTGGTATAGCCGGCCGCCTCAAACTCGATGCCATCCAGCCTGTGCATGTCGATCGCGTGCGCGCTGACCTCCATGCTAACGGCTTCAACGCCCTCGTCCAGCATCTGCCGGAAGCACCTGTGCAGGTCGATGGGATCGGGCGTGGTGAGGATGCTGTGCAGGTGCTTTTCGCCGATCATGTTGCCGGTGGTGCCGATGAGCCCGACCTTCATGCCGGCGGCCTCCAAAATCGACTTGAGCAAATAGCTGGTGGTCGTTTTGCCCTTGGTGCCGCACACGCCAAGCAGACGCATATGCCGCGCCGGATGGCCGTAGAACGCCCCCGCCATCAGCGCCATTGCGCTGCGCACGTTTTCCACCACGAGCTGCGCGCACGCAAGCTCCGGCAGCGGGCGCTCCACAACCAGCGCAACGCAGCCGTTTTCAACCGCCTGCGGGGCAAAATCGTGCGCGTCAAACTTAGCGCCGGGAATGCAGAAGAACAGTCCGTTCTCCACCTTTTCCCGGCTGTCCGTAACCAGCGCGGCTATGTCCGTATCCAGACTGCCAATGGTCTCCCGAATGCCGCCGACTTCCTTAACCAGCTCGTTCAGCTTCATGGCGATTCCCCCAAGAAATCAATTGGATAGTGAAAATGTGACGGTAATCACAGTATTTTCTGGTACGTACTCCCCCGCCGCAGGCTGCTGGCTCGCCGCCAGCCCCGTGCCCTCTATGCGCATTTGCAGCCCGACCTCCCGCAACGCCTGCCCGGCGGATACGATCGGCTGGCCGCGTACATCCGGCACAAGCGCCCACGTGGCGGTGGGCGTGTCCTCCAGCGCGTAGGTGTACAGCATCACCCGTCCGCCCATTGGCAACGACGCCCCCGCGGCGGGCATTTGCGCTGTAACAACGTTGTCCACGCCGTCGTTGACTGCCAGCAAACCGACTGCCGATAAGGCTTTGGCGGCGTCCCGCAGGCTCATGCCGACAACGCTTGGCACCTCGACGGACGCGGTCGCCTCCTCCGACGGATAACAACCGATATATGGTAACACATCTGCGAGGATTTGTCGAGCAAAAGGAGCGGCGGTCGTGCCGCCATAATCCACGGGAGTATCCGCCTCGTCCACGATGACCAGTACGGCAACCTGAGGATTATCCGCCGGTGCGAAGCCAAAAAAGCTGCCGATGTGTACATTGCGCACGATCTTGCCGTTTTTGTACACCTGCGCGGTGCCCGTTTTCCCGCCCACACGATACCCGGATACCGAGGCGTTTTTTGCTCCTCCCTGCGCGACCACCTGCTCCAGCAGCGTTCGCATCGTTTGCGAGGTTTCCTCGGTAATTGGGCAGCTGACCACCTTGACCTGCGTCCGCTCGACCACGCCGCCGTCCGAAGCGAGCACCTCCTTGACGATGTAGGGGCGCATCAGCCGACCTCCGTTGATGACCGAGCAGGCGGAAGTAATCATTTGCAGCGGCGTGACCGCAATGCTCTGTCCAAAGCCGATGCGCGCGATATCCACATTCTTGACGGCCTCCGAGCGGATCAGGATTCCGCTGCCCTCCCCCATCAGATCCACCTGTGTTTTCTGGCCCAGCCCAAACTGTGAAAAGTAATGGTAGAGGCGCTCCTTGCCCATGCGCAGCGCCAGCTCCACGAACACAGGGTTGCAGGAGTTCATCAGCGCCTCGCTCATGCTTTCGGCGCCGTGCGGGCGGCCCCAGCACTTGATGGTATCGCCGTCCACGGTGATCTTGGCGCTGCAATAGAAACGGTCGTCCGGGGTCGTTACGCCGCTGTCCAGCGCGGCGGCGGCCGTCAGCACCTTGAAGGTAGAGCCCGGCTCGTACGCGTCGCTGATCAGGCGAATGCGCATGAGGTCTTGGAGCTTTTCCAGCTCGTCGCGCGGGGGATCGTTGGGGTCGTAGTCCGGCTTGGAGCACATAGCCAGTATCGCGCCCGTGTGCGGGTCCATCACAATGGCGTGTACCGCCTTTGCCTGATTGACCGCGAGGCACTCGCGCATCGCCTTTTCACACACCGCCTGTATGCTCGCATCGATGGTCAGGTGAAGCGTGTGCCCGTCCTTGGGCGCGATGTACAGGCTGTCCGCGTCGTACAGCGTGCGATCCTTCGCGTCCACGCTGCTGACCAGCCGGCCCGACGTGCCGCGCAGCAGCTCGTCATACTGGAGCTCCAGCCCGGACTGCCCCACGCTGTCCACATTGGTCAAGCCCAATATCTGCGTGAGGAATGCGCCGTTGGGATAGTATCGCTTCACGTCCTCGTCAAACATCAGGGCGCGCAGTTCGGAGCTCTCGTCCGCCTCCAGCTGCATCCTGCGTAGCAAATCGACCGTTTCCCGCGATACCTGCCGCTTGAGCAGCACGGAAGCCTTGGTCTTGTCCGACAGCTTGGCGGCCGCCTTGTCCGCGTCAATGCTCAGGAGCGGCGCAATTTGCGCCAGAAGCGCGTCCGCGTCCGTAACCTTGCGCGGATCCGCGTTCACGGTAAAGGCTGTAACGCTTTTTACAAGCGCCTTGCCGTTACAATCCTGTATCTGCCCTCTTTTGGCGTATATCACGCCGTTGCGCGTCCATTGGCGCACGCCGCGCAGCGTCAGCTCGCTTGATCGTACCGTGCACAAGGCCGTCAGCCTCGCGCCCAGCAGTGCAAAAAGAAGCGCCAGCAACAGCAGCAGTATAAAAACCCTTTTGCGAATCCGCAGCTCCGCGCGCACATTCCATCCCTCCCGACCGTTTGTTCCAGCTTACGTAGCTTGCTGTACATCCTATGCGGCCGTAGAGGGCAAAAAAGCCGCGGCTGTGACCGACGGCTTTTGTGTGAGTTGAATAAAGGCTTACTCCGCGCCTCCGTTGGCATGTGCGCGCGCGGACTCGGCGTCGCTTCCCTGCAAGGCGTTCACATCGTAAACCGGCAGCTCCCCGCTGGTGGGGCGTGGATCGAGCGCCTCCAGCCGGATTGCCTGCACGGAATCGGACGGGACCATTTGCAGGTTGTTGACCGCGTCAACGCAGATTTGCAGATCCTTTGCCGCGTCTGCAATTTGCTCTCTGAGGCCGTCGTTCGCCTCCTGATAAGCGGTCACGCGCTCCTGACTGGTGGATAGCGTTTTTTGCTTCTCGGTCAGCGTCTCCTGCGTGGACAGAACCATCATGCCCAAAACAAAGGCGACGGCCGCCACCAGAAGAATTGCCGTGCGCAGGCTCATGGTAAACGGCTTGGCGGCCTCCGCGTCATGCTTGCGCAGCGCTTCGTTCAGCCGGTCATACTCCATGCGCTTCGCCTGCGTGCGGCCGCGCGAGGTGCGTCCCTCCACGGGCATGCCGGTGCGAGCGTCGATTTCGCCATAAGGGAGGTGAACGTTGGAATGCACATACATGCGAGGCTGCGTAACGGTATCGACGTTTCGTTCGCGCCCATAGGGCTGATAATCATCATACATAAAGGCTTGCTGCGCCATGCGGAATCCTCCTTTCCGGGGAAAACGGTCAATCGTCCAAGTTGCCCAGCGCCTCCATGATGCCGTCCAGATTGTCGGTAAAGAACTGATCCTCCTGCGACGCCTTCGCGCTGTCCTCAATGCGAACATGGTCGAACGCGCCGCTGATTTCCAGCTCCTTGGCGTTCTCCAGCATGCGCTGGCGGAGCATCGTGGGCAAAAGGATGCGGCCCTGCTGGTCGCTTTGGACCTCTCGGTAGCTGAGCTTGAAGAACTGAGTGGAAAAGCGCTGTACGTCCGGTTTGCGCGGGTTCATGCGCTGAATATCGTTCAGCAGGCGGTCGTACACGTCGTCCGGGTACAGCGCCACCCCGCGAAAGTCCATCGTCGGCCCGATGGTAAATGTCTCTCCCAGCGCCTCCCGGTATGCGTTTGGAATGATAATGCGGCCCTTGGCGTCCACGGAGTGAGAATAGGAGCCGAAAAACGCGTGCGATCCGTTTGCTTGCGGCCGGACGGTCGCATCCTGCGGAACCGGGGTGTGATTGTCCCCATCCACGCGACCACCCCTTTTCACTCCACTTTTCACCACTTCATGGGCGTTGACTCCATTATGAGCCACATCAACCCCCTTGTCAACGTGCTGTGTAACCAGCACTCGTCCAGCAGGCGCAACATTTCCTTAACATTGAAGCCTTGTGAGAACAGGCGTTTGCGTACACCACATGTCGGTGCATTGCCATTTGCTGTAATGATAACAAAAACACCACGATTCATCAGAACCGTGGTGGATGTAACCGAACGTATGATCGTCTTGCGCTTGCAGTATGTTGCAATTCCATGTCGCAATTATGGCTTTTTGTTTAGAATTTGCTTCCTTAAATTACCATCTGCGGCGTAAACGAAACTGCGTCGCAGGAGCAGAGCTGATAGGCAACGCCATGATATTCGCCGTTCCAGCCGTTTCGGATGCCCTGCCCATGCAGGTGCCCATAAACGACGCGCGATACGCCATATTGCTCCAGCAGACGCGTCACGGGCGTTTCGATCCCATCCGCGTAAAGAGGCGGAAAGTGCAGCATCGCAATCAGCGGCTTGTTGCTATGCCGTTTGCTTGCGTGCTGCAGCGAAAGCTCCAACCGCATAAGCTCCCGGTTGAATATTTTTTCGTCCTCCGCCGTAAGCGGCTGCGTATCCGTCGGCAGCGTCCAGCCGCGAGAGCCCGCGACAACCGCCTCCGGCAGCTCCAGCGAATCGTTTTGCAGGATGCGAATCCCCTCCGGCAGCATCGCGCGCACTTTGCTTGGCGACGACCACCAGTAGTCATGGTTGCCGCGCAGCAGCACCTTGCTGCCCGGCAGCCGCGCGATCAGCAGCAAATCCTCCTGCGCGGCGGCAAGCTGCATGGCCCAGCTGATATCGCCCGGCACCAGCACGGTATCCTCCGGGCCGACCAACGCACGCCAGCGCTCGCTGATCGTATCGGCATGACGATCCCACATCGGGCCAAAGACCTCCATCGGCTTTTCCTCGCCGCCGGGCAGATGAAGATCGCCCAATGCAAATACGGACATGTGTCCCTCGCTTTCGTTACTGATCCTTGTCTTCCTTATCCTCGTCCTCGTCGTCCTCGGCTTCCTGCTCCATTACGCTCTCCAAAGACAGCGTGCTCTCGATCTCGCCGTACTCCCGCTCAGGGATATCCTCGTGGATCGGCGGGATGATCTCATCCATCGTGCTTACGGAGTTCATCTCAAGGTCAGGCTCCACAACGGTTGAGCCTTGGTTCTCGTCCCCGTCTCCGTCGTCGCCGTCATTCTGGTTCATTTCTTTGTAGCAGCTCAAGCATACGTCCTTGCCCGGCAATGCGGGCGCGGCGTTGCAAACGGAGCATAGCTCCATTTCCTCCGGCGCGGGCTCGCCCTTCATCTCTCGGTAGCAAACCTTGCAGTATTTCTCGCCCTCTTGGATGTAGTTGAGCTCGCAACGAGGACATTTAACCAATTTCATATGGAACGCTCCCTTCGCCTTTGGGTCGATTGCTTGGGCAGTATTGTAAGCTATTTCCTTGGAATTGACCAGCCAATTTGATTGCGACATTCGCACAAAAGTATTACGATTCTGTTACGTCCTAGACGCAATACTTTGAGATGGAGGAATACCATGCATACCAAACAGAAAACAGCCTTACTTGTGATTTGCCTGATGCTCGTCTGCGCCCTGATGGCGCACGCCGACGGCGCGCCGACCTCGCAGTTCTACTTCAGCGGCTGGCCGTACCGGCAATCCAGCGGATGCGGCGGTTCCAGCGGATGCGACGCATCCAACGGAAGCTCCTCCTGCGCCACGGCAAGCCCGGACTGCTCCGCGACCGACCTGCCCGCGTGTACGGCTCCGACCTGCGAGCCCACCGCGATTCCCGCGGAGCCGACCGCGCAGCCCACGGAAGCGCCGACGGCCAGCAAAGCGCCCGCCGTTACAGCCGCTCCCCCCGTGACCGCAGCGCCAACGGCGACTCCCAACGCTACAAAGGCGCCGCAAGCCACTCAGACTCCGCAGTCCACGAGTACGCCATCCGCGACGCAAACGCCGATCGCTACGGCCGCGCCGACGAAAGCGCCTACCGGTAACGACGGTGATTATACTACGGGTACCGTATCTGCGCAAGAGCAAAATGCGTACCGGCTGCTCAACGAGGATCGCGCAGCAAACGGCCTGTCTGCCTTGACGCTCGATTCAGCCCTGTGCGATCTGGCCCGTATGAAATCGAAGGACATGTGCGATAACAACTACTTTGCCCATACCTCCCCAACCTACGGAAGCGCGGCGGACATGCTTCGCACGTATGGCTATTCCTTTACCTCCGTTGGGGAGAACATCGCGCATCACGCGTCTGTGCTTAAGGCGCAGGCCGCGTTTATGAGCAGCACCGGCCATCGGCAGAACATCCTCGGCTCCCAATGGAAGCGCGTGGGCGTAGGCGTATGGACGGACGCGCAGGGCTTCGTCTATGTAACGCAGCTCTTTGTCCGCTGACCAGACGATTCTGCCCGGAGCCGCTAGGCTCCGGGCAGAGGATGTATCGGCCTATCGGACGCGCAGCTTGACAAACGCGCTCTGCTTCTGATAGTATCGCGTCCGCCAGCGCCCAGCCAGCGGGTCGGCCAGCACGCCGACGGCGCGCAGGAAGCTTCGGCCCGCTACGCTGCCGCGCGGACGAACATAAGTGCTGAGCGCCGTCGTGGTTACGGCGCTTGGAACCACCGCGGGCAGAAAGCTGCTTTCCTTGGCAATGGTCCTTGCATACCGATCGGAGAACGTTGGCTCCGCAATGGGTCTGCGCTGCAGCGCCGGCATCAGCACAGCCTCGCTTTTCTGCAACGCAGGACGCATCCACAGGTTCCTTGGCATACGAA
>CAYOYK010000047.1:0-19229 GCA_964408185.1 uncultured Oscillospiraceae bacterium
CCACCTGCACCTTGTTGGTCGACGGCACTTGCTTGATGCAGACAAAGATGTTCATGTGCGCTCCTTTCGGATGGGTCTATTGCGGGAGGAACCTCGTCCTTTTGTTTCGGGAAAGCGAGTGAGCCGATGTCTCCGGCCGGGACGCGCGGCCCGCGCATAGCCGACGGAATGAGAAAGGCGGCGCGGACACAGCCTCCGCGCCGCCGCATGGGTCAGATGCGCTCGTTCAGCAGTACAAACAGGTCTTTGTAGGCATAGCCCTCCGGCGTGGTGGCGGCAAGCGCCTCCGTGCTCTGCGGGCAGGCCGCGACCAGCATCTTCGCGTCGGTGCGCTTTATATCGTTCCAGCGATTGGCGGCCACCTCCGCGCGGAGCTTGGGCAGGTACTGCCCTACCACCGCGCTGCCGCAGCACTTTGCCAGCCGACGGTTCTGCCACATCTCATGGAGCTCGCAGCCCATGGCGGCAAGGATATCGCGGGCAGGCTGATGCTCGTCCAGATCCCGCGCGAGGCGGCTGCCGTCGTGATAGCTCACGACCAGCGCTTCCTTTTTGGGGGTCAGCTTGCCCGTTTGGATCAGCTCGTCCACAAACGCCGTCGCGGTGACGACCTCCGGCAGCTCAACACCCCAATCCTTGTACTCGTGCCGCATCAGCGCCGCGTCATAGCTGTCCAGCACGATCAGCTTCTTTGCGCCGCTGGCTTCAATCGCCTTGCCCGCCGCCTGCGCCTGCTTGCGCACGTCCTCCACGAAGCCCAGCAGATCGCCCAGCGCGCAGCCGCTGGCAGGCTCGTCCTTCAGCACGGCAAACTGCACGCCCGCCTTGCGGAGGATCGACAGCAGCGCCTCGGCGACGCAGGGCGTGGAATACCGCGCCGTCGCGCCCAGCCACACCAGCGCGTCCGCCTTCTCCGGGACGCCGTCCAGCTTCACATTGCACTCCTTTGCGCCGTAAATGTTGCCCGTCTCGTTGACCCGGTCGATGACCCTCTGCACAGACTCCGGCACAAGGTCGTTCAGCACCGCCTGCGTGCGGCCCTCGCGGATGAAAATCGGCGGCTCAAAGCCGGTTACGCAGTCGTTCGTGCACGCGCCGCAGAGCATGCACTCGTACATCGTCTCCGCCGAGGCCTTATCCATCGGCATGCCGCGCTCTATCATGCTCACCTGCAAGCCCTTTGCGCGCGGGGTGTTCGTCTCCTTGCCCGTCACCAGCTGCACGGGGCACAGGTGGCGGCACATCCAGCAAAAGCGGCACGCGTCCGCGTTCTTCTTCGCTTTCTCGCTAAACATCATCTATTCCTCCTTACAGCCCAAGTTTATACGGATTCAGGATGCCGTTGGGGTCGAGGGACTTTTTGAGCCCCTGCGTCACCTGCATGGCGGGGCCGTACTGCTCCTTCATCAGGCGGGAGAGCTTGAGGCCGATGCCGTGATGATCGTTAATCACGCCGCCGTTTTCCATCGCCGCGCGCACGCCGGTATTCCAGATGCGGTTGTGCAGGCGAATGGCCTCCTCCGGGTCCTTGGGCGGGTTGTCCAAAATGAAGCGCGTGTAGTTCATGCAGCCCCACTCGTACCAATGGCTGGAGTGCGAAATATAGCGCACCTCCGGGAAGTTCTCGTTGATGGCCTTTTTCATGGCCCAATAAATCTTTTCGATATTGGCGTAGGTCGCTACGGTATCCATGGTGCCGAACATCTGCGGGATGTCCATGATGTGGCCGGGATAGAAGAATGTGATGCGGTTTTCAAACCACTTTTCGCCGTACTCGCTGCCCAGATCCTGCGCGCCCCACTTGGCGGCGATCTCGCAGACCACCTCCATCTCGATATCGACCACGCGCTCGATGCCCTCAAGCGTGAGGTTCATAAAGCAGCCTTTTTTCTCAAAGCCAAGGATCTTTTTGATGATGCTGACGGTCTCGGCCTCATCAAAGAAGCGCAGGATGGACGGCTTGACCTTTTGCATGATGTCGCGGCCGGCCATGTAGCCGCTGTGCATATCCGGGAAGAGGAACGCGCGGTGCTTGCGGGCTTCGGGCTGCTCAAACAGCTTGAATGTCGCCTTGGTGATCACGCCCAGCGTGCCCTCGCTGCCGATGAAGATCTGGTTGAGGTCGGGGCCCGCAGCGTGCTTGGGCACAGGCAGCGTGTTGATGATATCGCCGTTGGGCAGCACCACCTCCATGCTGATGCACTGATCGTCAATCTTGCCATACTTGGTGGAAAGGATGCCGATGCCGCGGTGGCCCAGCGCGCCGCCGATGGTGCCGCAGGTCAGGCAGCTTGGGATGTGCATGCAGCTGTACCCCTTCTCGTTGGCGACCCATTCGAGCTGCTGAAAGATCATGCCGGCCTCGGCGGTGATGGTGCGGCTGACCTCGTCCACCTCGATGATGTGGTTCATGCGCTTCATGTCCATCATGATGCCGCCGGCCATGGGCAGCGCGCCGCCCTGCGAGCCGCTGCCGCCGCCCCAGATATTGACGGGAATCTTATAGTAGTTAGCGATCTTGAGGATCTTGCTGACCTCCTCGCTGCGGCCGGGACGCACGATGATATCCGGCATGGGCGGCGTGCGACCCTGATCCACCCACATGCGCCCAACCCAGAAATAGTCCACGCCATACGTCGCGCGGTCGCTCTCGCTGGCGGAAACGTTCTCCACGCCCACTACGTCCTCCAGCTCCGTGCGGATCATATCAAACATGAATGCTTTGCGTTCCATGGTATCTCTCCTCAATACTTGATTTCGTAGTTCTCCCCGTGCAGGCCGGGGTACGCGCCTCGTTGGATCAGCGGCTGATTGGCGTCGTGCGCGATCAGCCATTTATCCTGCGCCCAGAGCAGACGGCCGTCGCCGCCCTCCGGCTTGGGCCCTTGCAGCGGATGGTTGGTGCCGCGCGGCAGCACCACGATGCAGCGGAAGCCCTCGTCGCTCGTCTGGCAGGGGCAAAAGTGCAGCGTGGTCGCGTAGACCTCAATTGTCGTCCCCTTGGGCACAAAGAACGCCCGCACATTGCCGGCCGGCAGCTCGTTGCCGTCCATGTTCTGCTGACTGGCCAGCAGCAGCACCAGATCGCTGACCGCGATATTGTGCTCGCTGGCCCTGTGATACTCCAGCGCGTTGAGCTTGTTGTTAAAGCCCCAGCAGCAGCCAATTTGGCAGCTGCCCTCGCCGCGCAGCTCGCGCTTGACTGCCTCAAAGCCGGGCGTCGCCTCCAGCGCCGGCAGGTCAGGCTCGTACCTGCTCCCGCTTTGCGGCATTGCGGCCGCTTTCTCGCAGGCTTCCATCAGCGGCTTCGCGTCAAAGTCGATCACGCGGCCATAGCGGCGGAAGGCGGAATCGTACGCCGAAGCAAAGGGAACGCTTGGGTTAAGCCGACAAAGGGACTCTACCATGCTTGCTTCCTCCTTATCGCACGATGATCGTATGGGTTCGGGTCTCGGTTTCCGCGGGGGCAAGGCGGATGCAGCCCGGCTTGCGCTCGATCCGCAAATCGCTGTCCGTAAAGTCCGGCGCGTTGATCCACGGCTCGATGCACAGGTAGCCCGCTCCGGGCTTCGTCCACAGCATCAGCACGTCGTGTCCGGGATACTCCACGCGGATGGTGCGGCTGTGGGACTTGCAGCGCAGCGTCACGCCGCGGCTCCGCAGCGTGCGGAACACCAGCGCGTCCACCGCAAAATACTCGGTCATGAGAGGAAGGACAGCGGTGTTCTCCGCCATGCGCACCGGCTCGCGCTTGATAAGGTTGCCGTCAAGCACATAATCATCGAAATTCTCCGGCTCGTCAAACACCAGCTCGTAGTCCTCTATGCCCTCCGGGGTCGCGTAGGCCTCGTGTCCGCCCATGCCGTACCAGAAGGTTCGGCTGCCCGTGTTGCGCACGGTGTGCTCGACCTGCAAGCGGTCGCCCACCGCCGTGAACGTTACGCGATACTCGTAATCAAACGGGAAGCCCTCGTGCTTTTGCGTCATCAGAAACGTCGCGGAGTCGTCCACGGCGCTCTCGACCGCCCACTCCAGCCTGCGCACATAGCCGTGCTTGGGCATCGGGTAGCTCTTGCCGTCCAAGAGATAGCGGTCCTCCCGCAGCCCGCCCGCCATCGGGAACAGAATGGGCGCGCGGCCCGTCCAGTAGGCGGGATCGCCCTGCCAGAGCCGCTCCACGCCGTGTTGATCCTTGATGGATTGCAGCTCCGCGCCCAGCGAGGAAATGAGTACCGTCAGCTTATCGCTGCGAAGGGTCGTCAGGCTCACAGCGCAACGCCTCTTTCCTGTAAAAACGCCCGGCACTCCGCGTCGCTGGCCATGCCGTAGCGCGCGCCCAAGCGCGTACACTTGATGGCCGCCGCCGCGCTGGCGTACTGGCAGGCCGCGTCGTTATCCATGCCCTTGATCTTTGCGGCCACGAACGCGCCGTGGAAGGTATCGCCGCAGCCGTTGGAATCCTTCACATCCACCTGATAGCTGGAATAGGGCCGCAGGCCCCGCTCGTCCAGCAGCAGGCCGCCCCGCGCGCCCTGCGTCAGCACCACCAGCTCCGGGTGATAGGTCTCGTAGAGCTTGCGGGCCGCATCCTCCGGCGTGGCTGCGCCGGTCATTTTGAGCGCGAACTCCTGCGAGGGGATCAGGTAGTCCACGTAGGGCATCAGCTTCTCCACGCCGGGATACGTGCCGCCCGCGTCGTGGCTGACCTTGACGCCGTGCTCCCGGCACAGCTTGGCCGCGCAGATGGCCGCGTCCAGCATATGCCCGTCCAAATGCAGCACCTTAGCGTGCAGCAGCGCGTCGGTATCCAGCTCCTCAGGCCGGGGCGGCGGCACGGTGCCCTTGCTCCAAATGCAGGTGCGCGTGGAGGTCTCCTTGCTCAGCAGCACGACGGCGTGAAAGCTCACCACGTCGGGAATCAAGCGGATGTACCGGTTGCTCAGGCCCCAGCGCGCAAAGTCGTCCAGCATAAAGCGCCCGAAGGGATCGTCGCCCAGCGCGCCCATGTACGCCGCGTCCACGCCCAGCTTGTGGGCGGCGACCAGCGCCGTGGCGCAGGGCCCGCCGCCCTGCACCTTGGTCTCCATGCCCTCCAGCTTGGTATCCTCGGTGGGATACCGGGGCACGACCATCAGCGTGTCATACACGCTGGAGCCGATGCCGATGACCTGTGGATAGCGGTCACTCATTGCTGCCGTCCGCCCCCAACAACGCAATTTTGGATAGCGCAAAGCGTTTGACCGCCTGCGTGGGCTCCTTCATAAACAGATCGACCGCAACGATATCGGCGCTGGTGTTGCGGATCTCATCCAGCAGGGCGTAGCATACGTCGGTGCCAAAGTTGATTTTGCGTATGCCCGCCTTGACCGCCGCCTGAATCTGATCGTCCGGCACGCCGCTGCCGCCGTGCAGCACCAAATGCGCCTTGGTCGCCGCGTGAATCTCGGCGATGCGCTCCAGCGCCAGCACGGGGGCCTGCTTGTAATGGCCGTGCGCGGTGCCCACCAGAATGGCCAGCGCGTCCACGCCGGTTTCCTCCACAAAACGGACAGCCTCGTCCACCTTGGTGTACTCGGTGCTCACGCCGTCCTTGGCCGAGCCGATGTGCCCCAGCTCGCCCTCCACGCTCACGCCCAGCGTATGCGCCATGTGCACGATGTTTTTGAGCACGGCGGTGTTCTCGTCCAGCGGCAGGCTGCTCGCGTCGCGCATCACGCCGGTGCAGCCCCAGCACAGGGCCTTGTACACCACCTCGTCGCTCGCGCCGTGATCGAGGTGGAAGGCGACCTTCACATTGGCGCGCCGCGCGGCCGCCACGATGGCGGGGGCGATAAACTCCGCCTCGTAGTTGGAGAACAGGCGGCTGTACATCTGCATGATCACGCAGGCGTCGGCCTCCTCCGCCGCGTGGAGCACGCCCAGCGCGGTGGACATATCGTACACGTTAAAGGCAGGAATGGCGCATTGCTTTTTTTCAGCGATGTCCAGCAGTGTTTTCATGTCGGTCAGCATGGGAAAAAACCCTCCTTGTCGCTTTGTGGGATCATTCGTTTACGGTATCCAGCTTGAGCGCGGGCGCGTACTTGCAAAACTCGCGCAGCACCTCGGTATAGTCGCCCTCGATCTCCGCCATGTGGTGGATGTACGGCCCCTCCACGAGCTTTTTCTCCCACGCGGAAAGATTGCCAAACTTCGCCCACAGATAGGTACCGAATGTGTACGGGCCGTCCGTGGTCTGGCAGGTGCCTGCCAGCAGGCTGTAATCCCCGTTGTCCTGGTCGAAGCGCGCGACCGTGTACCGGCCGTCCTTCACTTGGAACCACTGGCGCATGTTCACGTTCTTGCAGGGGCAGCCGTCCTTCTTGAGGCTGTACGCAAACGGGCCGCAATGCCACAGCAGCTCGGCGTTGGGGTCCTGCGGATGGCGCACGGTAAACTCCCCAAAGAAGGGAATCTTTTTGCCCATCGACGCGCAGGAGAGCAGTGCCATCGAGATCGCGCCGTGCATATCGCTCTCGCAGGAGATCACATAGCCCATATCGGCCAATATGCTGTACGCGGTGCAGGGCATCGCGCCCACGCCCAGCTGCATGGCCGTCCAGCACTCGGCGGATACGGCCTGCACATGGTAGGTCTCAAAGACCCACTGGTACAGCAGCACAAAGGCGTACACCTTTTTGAGCAGGGGAGGGGTCAGCTCGTCCATCTCGTAGCGGGAGAGCAGCAGCTTTGCGCTCTGCTCCAGCTCCGCGTCGTTCTCGGCAAGGATCTTGTTGTATTTGTCAATGATGACCGCCAAGTTGACGGGCACGATTTGCAGGCCGAACTTCTCCATCAGCTCGCCCTCGTTGAAGATCACCGAGCAGAACGGCTTGGGCCGCATGCCCACCTGCGCGATGCGCAGGCCGCGGAAGTTCTTGACCATGCAGGTCACGGCGGCAAACCGATCAAAGCCCGCCTTGAAAACATCGCTGTCCACGGTGCTGGTCTCAATATAGCTAAAGGGAATGTGGAAGCGCTGAAGCTGGCGGCTCACGCCAAACAGGCCGCACTGGCTGTCCGTGTAGCGCATGCCGTCGGGCAGAAAGCTGTCGTCCATGGGCGCCCAAATGCAAACGGGCTTGCCCAGCGCCTTGGCCACCTGCGCGCTGATCTCCTCGTTGCCAAAGTTGGAGTTGATAATGAACACCGCGTCCACCTTTTCGGCCTGAAAGCGCTCGATCACATTGTCCGCGTCCGCTTCGCAATACATCACGTCCACGGGGTTGATCCCCTTCAGATCGACAAAGCTGACGGTATCGGAGGCGAAATGCTCCTCGATGTACTGTACCGCCGCTTGGCCGCGTTCCTCGGCCTTTTCCCAGTTAAAAATACCGGGGCGGGGCGTTACGTCGCGGCGCATGGGAGCCAAACCGATTTTGACGTGGTAGTTCAACATTCAAAACCCCTCTTTCGCTTGCTGGTGAGCCAGCCTCACCGTTATTGTAAGGCGGCGCAATACGAGGGTCAATATTCTATATCCATGATTTTATATGCAATATCCATAATCCAGTATATTGCGCTCCCGCAAGGCTTCGGTGTACGATGGGCGCAGACGGATTCCCACAAATGAAAGGAGGCTGCCCTTGTGAAAAAACTACGTGTCGGCGTCATCGGGCTTGGGTTCATCGGGCCGCAGCATATCGACGCAATCCGCCGCGTACCGGGAGCGGAACTCGCGGCGCTTTGCGACGCCAGCCCGCAGATGCTCGCCGCGGCGGCGGAGCGCTATCAGGCGCCCAAAACGTATGCCGATTGGAGGGCGCTGCTGGCCGACCCGGAGATCGACGTGATCCACAACTGCACGCCCAACGCGATGCACGACGCGGTCAACGAGGCGGCGATCCTGTCGGGCAAGCACGTCTACTGCGAGAAGCCTCTCTCCCAAAGCGCGCAGGGTGCGCGCAGGCTCTGCCAGCTTGCGCGGGAGCGCGGGGTCGCCTGCGGGCTGAACCACCAGTACCGCCTCAACGCCGCCGTGCAGGAAATGAAGGCCCGGCTTGCAAACGGCCTCGCGGGCAAGCCCCTGTTCGCGTGGGGCTGCTACTTGCAGGAGTCCGCCTCCCGCGGCACGGACTGGAGCCGCAAAATGGAGAACACCGGCGTCGCCCGCACGCTCAACGATATCGGCATCCATTGGGTGGATACCGCCTGCTGCGCGCTGGGCCAGCCGCTAAAGGCCGTTATGGCTGACCTGAGCACCCATTACTCCGAGCGCGTGGGCGACGACGGCGTATCGCACCCCGTGACCACCGAGGATACGGGCATGATTTTGCTGCGCTTCGCAAACGGCGTGCCGGGCCAGCTGATCACCAGCAAGGCCGCCAACGGCCACAAGAACGACCTGCGCCTGAGCATCGCCTGCGAGGGCTACGGCATGGAATGGCGGCAGGAGGAGCCGGACCGTCTGCGAATCGGCGAAAAGGAGATCGGCGAGGAGCTGGTCTACATGAACCCCCGCACATGCCAGCCGGAGGCGCGCCCGTATGTGACCCTTCCCATGGGCCATGTGATGGGCTGGACGGACGCGCTTCACAACGCCGTGCAGGCGTTTTACGATTCCATACAGGACGGCAGCTATCTGGCCGAGCGCCAGCCCTACGCCACCTTCCGGGACGGCTTTGCGGGCATGGCGTTTGTGGAGGCGTGCATTCGCTCCAACCGGGAGCAGGGCTGGGTGGAGGTGGAAACGCTGTGAATGTGTTGGTTTGGTACGAAAACATGCCCCTGCCGCAGGCCGTGGAGGCGGAAAAGCGCGTGTATCCCAAGGGCGTGCACGGCGCGCTGGGCGAGCTGTTTGCCGCACAGCCGGACATGAGCGTGCGCACCGCCGTGATGCAGGACGAGCGGCAGGGTCTGGGCGACGAGAGCCTCGCGTGGGCGGACGTGCTGGTTTACTTTGGGCACAAGTTCTGGCGGGAGGTGGCCGACGACCGCGTGGACGCCATCCAGCGCCGGGTGCTGGCCGGCATGGGGCTGATATTGCTGCACTCCGCGCACGCCAGCAAGATCTTTGCCCGGCTGATGGGCACGCGCACGCAATGCCTGCGGTGGCGCGAGAATGACGAGTGGCAGCGGGTGTGGACGGTCAACCCGGCGCACCCCATCGCGGCGGGGCTGACGAGCGAATATTTTGTGATCCCGCAGGACGAGACCTACGGCGAATACTTTGAGATTCCTCAGCCCGACGAGCAGGTGTTTTTGACGACCGCGCAGGGCGGCGAGGTGCTGCGCAGCGGATGCTGCTGGGTGCGCGGGCAGGGCCGCGTGTTCTATTTTTCCTCCGGGCACGAAACGTACCCCGTTTACTACCAAGCCGAGGTGCAAACCATTCTGGTCAACGCGGTTCGCTGGGCGGCTCCCGCCGCGCGTCCGGGCTGGCCGGACTGGGCGCGCGAGTCTCCGCTTCTTCCGCAGGGGCAATGAGCGCCGCCTCCGGGCGGATCAGCTCGCTTTCCTGATAGCACAGCGGCAGGGCAATGCTGACGGTCGTGCCCTCGCCGGGCGCGCTGGCAATGCGCAGCTCCGCCTGCTCGCCATAGATCAGCCACAGCCTGTCCCGTACATTGCGTATGCCAATGCCCGTGGAGCTGCGGCCTGTTTCTGGCTCATCCCGACGGCCGTGCAGGAGCTGCTCCACGCGCTCCGGCGACATCCCCTCGCCGTTATCCCGCACTTGGATGAGCAGCCGCTCGCCCTCGTCCCGCGCGGAGATATCCACCTCCGCGCTGCCGGAGCGCACGCCGTGTACCAGCGCGTTTTCCAGCACGGGCTGCAATATCATCGTCGGGAGCAGGGCATAGGCCGCATCCGGCGTGCAGGAGAACGGCGTGGACAGGCTCTCGCCGTGAATGTGGCGGTAGATGTAGGCGTACTGCTTCAGGCTGTCAAACTCCCGGCTGACGGTGATAAAGCGCTTTTGCATATTGCCCGTGTTTTGGCGGAAGAACGCCGAGATATGCTGCACCACATCGCAGATCTCCTCGTTGCCGTCAATCTTGGCCAGCGCGTTGACGGTCTCCATGGCGTTATAAATAAAGTGCGGGTTGATCTGCGATTGCAGCGAGCGGTACTTGTACTCCAGCATCTGGTATTCGGCCTCGTTTTTGGAGGCCTTTTCACGCACCACGCGCTCCAGCAGCTCTTTGGTTTTCCCGATCATATCGTTAAAATGCGTCGCCATTCTGCCGATCTCGTCGTCGCTCTCCACGGGCACGCGCAGGTCCATATTGCCGGAGGCCACCTCGTCCATCGAGGCGACCAGCCGGTTGATCTGCCGCGTCATGCGGTGGGTGGAGGCCAGCACGACCAGCGCGCCCAGCGCCACGCCCAGCAGCGCGATGAACACGCCCGTGCGGATGGTCACCTCCACGACGGCCCGCAAAGCGGACTCCGGCATCAGGCCCACCGCCGTCCAGCTCTGCCCGCGCTTGATGGACACGCAGTACGTCTCGCCAAGCTCCAGCTCGTCCGCGTTCGCGGCGGCGGCCCGCTCGGCGGCCTCCTCCATGCCGGGCTGCGCCTCGCCGCTTGTGGCGACGGCGTGTCCCTCCGCATCCAAAAAGACCAGTGCGCAGCGCAGCGAGGTATTGTAGCTGCCCAAGCTCGCCATGCTCTCACGGCGCACGTGGACGATCAGCTTGCCCAAATGGCGCAAGGGCGAGCGGTTGTACAGATCGCGCGCGACGTATACCTCGCCGTCCGCGTCGCGCCGCCAAACGGCTTGGCCATAGGCGTTATCGGCCAGCGCCTCATCCTGAAGCATAGCGGACACGCTGCTGATAAACTTGTCCGAGGCAAACGAGTTGGTAAACGACGTGCCCTGATCCAGCCGCAGGTATACCGCGTCATAGCCGGTCTGCGCGTTGATCATGCGGTTGATGCCGTACACCAGCGTCTGCGTTGCCTGATAGTAGCCGGGCGCGTCGGGCTCCAGATCGCGCATGGCGTAGGCCTGACTGTCCATGCCGGTGCTGCTGGCCATGTTGATGACCTGCTGCGCCACGGCCTCGGTCTCGGCGGTATAATTGAGCAGCACCTGCTCGGTCAGCAGGTGCAGGTGAGCCTTGTTATCCTCCGTTACCTGCTGGGAGGCGGTATATACCAGCGCCGCGGAGCACACGCCGACGGTCAGCATGATGGTGACGCAATACACCAGCACCTGCTTCACCCGGTAGGAGAGCGAGCGCCATTTCATAGGCTTGCCTTCTTGTTGCGGTATTCCGTGGGTGTCATGTGCTCCGCGCGCTTAAAGGCGTTGTAGAAGGAAATGTAGTTGCCGTAGCCCACCGCGTGGGCGACCTCCTCCACCAGCACGCGGGGATCGGCCAGCATGGTTCGCGCGACGTTCATTTTGGCCTCCAGCATATGCTCGTGAAACGTAACGCCCGTCTCCTTGCGGATCAGCGCGGACAGATAGTTCGCGCTGACGCAGAGCTTATCCGCCACGTCGTTGAGCCGCAGGCCCTCGATGGCGTGCAGGTTGATGTATTGCAGCGCGTTGCGGGTAAGCAGGGATTGCCGGGGGACGGCAAGGTTATCCCGCAGGGCGGCAAAAACGTTCAGGAGGCATTGGCGCACGTCCTCCTCGTTGCTTGCAAACCAAGCCGTGCCCAGCGCGGTATCGATGCGCTCGTTCATGGCCGGGGCAAAGCGCTTGCGCAGCGCCATGCTGTACGAGAACAGCATCGCGCGCAGGTTGCTGTACTGCCGCCCGCTCTGCTCGGCCAGCTTGTGCGCGGCCTCGGCGGCGGAGGCGTCGCTCAGGTCGGTTTTCTCCACCAGCTCGTCGATCTGCTGATGCGCCTCGCCGATATGCGGCACGCCGCTGTCGCCCTCCTGATAGAAAAAACAGGGGCGCGGCCGCTTGTTCAGCGCCGCCTCCCAAAGCGCCTGACGCGCCTGCAAATACGCCTGCCGGATGGCATGGCGGGAGCATCCCAGCTCGCTGACGCCCACGCGCACGGGCGTGACCAGCTCCTCCGCGATCTCGGCGGAAAGGCTCGTGGCCTGCTCCTGCCAGCCCTCCCCCGCATCGTCGCGCATCACAAAAACGACGGCCGAATCGTATATCAGCAGCGTAACGGCCCACACGCCGTCGCGCGCGAGCACCGCGTCCAGCCGATTGAGGAACGCCTGCGAGTATACGTTCTCGTCGCGCTGCTGCACGGCCATTACATAATAGGTCTCAAAGGAAAGGCCCGCGTCGCTGAGCATGCCCTGCACGCCCTGTCCCTTTTGGGAATCGTTTGTAATCAGCGAAAGCAGCTGCGCCCGCCGCTTGAGAGCCGCCACCTGCTCCAGCGCCACGTCCGTTTCCAGCTGGCGGCTGGTCATGGCCACGGCACGGCGCACCGCGCCGATCACCTCGGCGTTGTCAATGGGCTTGAGCAGGTAGTCAAACACCGACAGCTTGATGGCCCGGCTGGCGTACTGAAACTGGTCGTACCCCGTGATGATGATGACCTTGCAATCCGGCAGCTCCCGCCGCACGTCCTCGATCATCTCCAGCCCGGACTTTTGCGGCATGCGGATATCGGTGAGCACCAAGTCCGGGCGCTGCTGCAATATGAGCCGCGCCCCGCTCTCGCCGTCGGTCGCCGTGCCCGTCACCTCGCAGCCCAAGGCGGCCCAGTCGATCGTCTGCCGGAGCGAGCGCACGGTGAGGGGGTTGTCCTCCACAATGACCACCTTAAACAGCATGGCACGCCTCCTTGGATTTCGCTTCTCTTTTCCCCATTATACCAAAAAAGCAGACTGCGCACAATCTGCTGTTTTGGCGGAGGGTGGGTGGGTGGAATCATCAGCCCTTTACGGCTCCGGACATGATTCCCGATACGATATATTTTTGCGTGCAGAGATACAAAACCAATATGGGGATCATCGCCAGCATAAAGAAGGCGAAGGCCAAATTCAGCTCGGTCATGTTCTCGCCAAAGTAGATGATCTGCGCCAGCGGCAGCGTGCGGCTTGTATCCTCGCGCAGCAGCACCACGGCCGTGCTGTAATCGTTCCACACAAACAGGGTGTTCAGCACCATTTGCGTAACGTTGATGGGCGTCATCAGCGGAAAAACGATCTGCCAGAAGGTGCGGAATTTGCCGCTGCCGTCGATGGACGCGGCCTCCTCCAAATCCCGCGGAATGCCCTTGACAAACCCGGTGATCGCCAAAATGCTGATGGACACCTGAAAGCCCGATCTCGCCAGAATAAAGCCGATGTTCGTGCTTGCCAGACCGAGGTTGTACACGTTCATGTACAGCGGGAACATGATGCACTGAAAGGGCACCAAAATGCCGCTGATAAACAGCGAGTACATGACCTTGTAGAACTTGCCGTTGTTGCGCGCCAGCACATAAGCCGCCATGGAGGTGGTAAACATCAGGATCAGCGTGGTGGGGATGGTGGTGATCAGGCTGTTTTTGAAGCCGATGCCCACATACGGGTTCTCCGTGATGACGCGGCGGTAGTTATCCAGCGTCGGGGTCTTCGGCCACGCAAGCCGGTTGAGGCTGATGTCGGAATGCGTCTTGACGGAGTACAGCACGCTGATGTAAAACGGCGTGAGCACCACAGCGACAATCGCCAGGATAAACAGCACGCGGATGATGGCCAGAACGATTGCGCGCGTGCGGTTTCGGCCCGCGTGCTTGCCAAAGGCCTTCACGGCGGGGGCCGTGGAAGAAATGCTTTGCGCCATTACGCCTCCACCTCTCTTTTCCGCAGAACCGTCGTTACCAGATTGGTCAGGATGACCAGCACCAGCGTCAGGATGATCGCGCCCGCCTGCCCTATGCCGACGCGCGAGTTGCCAAAGATGTATTCGTACACAAACACGGCGGTCGTTTTTGCGGCCTTCATGTTAATGACCATTTGCGAGTAGTCAAAGCAGCGCAGGCCCCAGCTGAGCAGAAGCGTGACGTTGGCGGTGATGGCCGGAACGATCATCGGCAGGGTGATGCTGCGGAACTCGTGCCAAGCGTTCGCGCCCTCTACGCGGGCGGCCTCGTAATACTCCAGAGAGATGGATTGCAGCGCCGCGATGTAGATGAGCATGCAATAGCCCATGTCGCGCCAAATGCCGATAACCGCCAAGCCGTAAATCACCTGCGACGAAATGCCAAGCGGGCTGGGCGCGCCCATCAGCGGGGAAAGGATATCCGTGTACACATAGCTCCAAACCTTGGTGGAGGCCACCAGCGACACGGTAAAGGGCATAAACAGCAGCGTGCGCATCACGTTGTTGAATTTTCCGGTTTTCCAAAGGGCCAACGCCAGCAGCAGGCCCAGCAGGTTCGCGCCGAGAATGTAGACGATCGTAAACTGGAACGTGTGCAAAAAGCTGTCGCGGAACGTCTCGCTTTTGAATAGCTTGATGTAGTTGTCAAAGCCGACAAAATTCCAATTTTCAGCAAAAATTGCTTTTTTATCCGTAAAGGATACGGGGATGCTCTGGATAAAGGGCACCAGCACGGCAAACGCAAACAAGAGAAACGCAGGCAGCATGAACAGGACATTGCCCCCATGCTCACGAACAGCAAATTTTGTGAGGCGGCGTTTGCGGTCCAGACGAGCCGGATTGATGGCGGTCATCAGAAATCAGCTCCTGCCATTTGATTTGGGTACGGCCTGATTAGGAAAGCAGGGCCGCTCGCGCGCGATGCCGCAAGCGGCCCTGCCGTTTTATAAGGATTTAGTTCAGCGCGATGGCTTCGTCAAAGGCCTTTTGCAGGTTTTCGAGGCACTGGTCGGGGGTCATGGTGCCGCCGGTGAGCACGCTCTCGGCGTACGCGGTCAGCTCGGTGCGCCACGCGGTGGTGAAGGCGGCGCTCAGGGGCTTGGTGAAATCGCCATAGTGGGCGATGTTGCCGGAGGACTTCACCTCAGCCATGGTGCGAACCATGGGCATGAGCTTGTCGCTCACAACGCCGGTGACCAGCGGGTTCTGGGAGGTCTCGGACCAGGAGATGCCCTCGCTCATCCAGTATTCCATGAAGGAAACCGCCATGTCGCTGTTTTCAGCCTTGGGGTTGACCATGAAAGCCTGGTCCACTTGGACGTTCATCTTGGCGGAGCCGTTGTCGTCGATCGGCACAACGAAGAAGCCGATTTCAAAGCCGGGGTTCTTGGCGAGCATATCGCCGATGTTCCAGGAGCCGTCATACCGCATCGCGGCGTCGCCGGCGGCGAAGAGCTCCAGCGCCATGTCCTGCGTGTTGCTCATATCGTCGTTGCGGGCGCCCACCAGACGGGCGGTCCAGTTTTCGAGGGCTTCCTTGAAGTAGGGATAATCGGTGAACTTCTTGCTGCCGTTCATCAGGCTTTCGAACACGTCCGTATCGCCCGCTTCCAGAGCGCGGGTCCACACGGTGTTGCGCATTTCGATGTCGCCGTACACAGCGTCGGCAAAGCTGCGGATGTAGGGGCTGATGCCAGCCTCGATCAGCTTGTCCTGCAGCGCGTTAAGCTCGCTCAGCGTGGTGGGAACCTCAAGGCCGTTCTCGGCGAAGATGGTCTTGTTGTAGAAGATGCCCCACGTTTTGAAGTCGATGGGAAAGCCGTAGATCTTGCCGTCGGCGGACACGTCGCCCAGATCGCCGCTGGGAAGATTGAGGCCCTTGATGACCGCGTTGTCGGACAGATCCATTACGTAGCCTTCGGTCACGAGGTCGGGATAGAGGCCCGGATTGCCCATGATGATGTTGGGCTGGTCGCCGGAGGACAGGGCGGTGGAAAGCTGCGGGAAGTAATCGGTGCCCTGATTGTAGTACACGTTCTTGAACGTGACGTTGGGATGCAGCTCGGTGAAGGCCGCCTCAATCGCGTCCAGACCGGCCTGCTTGGTGGCCTGCGCCATGTAGTGGAACACGGTGAGGACGATCGGCTCCTCTTCCGCGGCGGCGAAGCTGACAACGGACAGCGTCAGCATGAGAGCCAGAGCGAGCGCCAGAATACGTTTCATGTGGTAATCCCCCTTTAAGTATTCAGATACGGGTAGGACAGCGACACGCGCCTGCGCCCTCCCGTTCTTGATGACCACAGTATACTCCCTTGCCGTCGGCATGCAAATATATCGGGCTTGTTAATATCTACATCCTTTTTATCATCTCCCGTTGTTTGGCGTCTTGAATTTACAATGTAAGTGCAACAGGGCAAAAGAATAGTGACTCAAAGAGGAAACTCCTTTACACTCACGGATCGAAAGACTCGCTTTCTGATGGTGAGGAAGATTCCGAAGAAAACATCCGCCTTTGTCCGTGATGGTATGATAGAAATGCTTCGTGCTTTGCCTGCTGAAGCGGTTCGGTCAATAACGCCGGATCGAGGTATGGAGTTTGCACGCCACGGTGAAATCACCGAAGCGCTTGACGGTTTACCCTTCTATTTTCCTCCGCCCCATGCGCCTTGGGCTCGCGGCACCAATGAAAACACCAACGGTCTCATCCGAGAGTATTGTCCAAAGTCTGTTGATCTGGAATCCTTCCCCGATGACTATTTTCCTGCCTTCACGCACATTCTCAATCTCCGTCCCCGCAAATGCCTCCATTGGAAATCTCCCTTTGATGTCTTTTTTCCGGCCTGTTGCACTTGACTTGACAATTCAAGACAAAAAAGGCGCCCTCCGAGGAGAGCGCTTTTTTGAAACAATGTGAGCTTAGAACTTGAGGGCGTTCAGCTTGACTGCCGGGCCCATGGTGCTGCTGATATACAGCGACTTGATGTAGGTGCCCTTGGCGGTAGCGGGCTTCGCCTTGTTGATGGCCTCCATCAGCGTAGCCAGATTCTCGCCCAGCTTCTCCTTGCCGAAGGAAGCCTTGCCGATCGGGCAGTGGATGATGGCGGTCTTATCGACGCGGTACTCCACCTTACCAGCCTTGATCTCGTTGACGGCCTTGGCGATATCCATCGTCACGGTGCCGCTCTTGGGGTTAGGCATCAAGCCCTTGGGGCCGAGCACGCGGCCGATCTTACCCACGACGCCCATCATGTCCGGCGTGGCGACGACCACGTCGAAGCCAAACCAGTTTTCGGTTTGGATCTTGTGGATCATTTCCTCGCCGCCGACAAAATCAGCGCCGGCCGCCTCAGCCTCTTTGATCTTTTCGCCCTTGGTAATGACCAGCACGCGGATGGTGCGGCCGGTGCCATGGGGCAGAACCACCGCGCCGCGGACCTGCTGGTCGGCGTGGCGGGGATCGACGCCCAGACGGGCGCTCAGCTCGATGGTTTCGTCGAACTTGGCCTTGCTGGTCTGGCAGATCAGATCAAGGGCCTCGTCGGGATCGTAGGACTTGGCGGTGTCGATGAGTTTGGCGCTATCCACATACTTTTTTCCGTGTTTCATACCGATATCCTCCTTGTGGTCTTAACGGCGCTATGTCCTCCCACAGATTGAGCTCGCGCCCGGAGCCTGCGCTCCGCGCGCCGCTGACTTGTTCCCTCACTCCTCGACGGTGATGCCCATGGAGCGAGCGGTACCCTTGACCATGCTCTTGATGGACTCAATGTCGGTAGCGTTCACGTCGGGGCGCTTGGTCTCGGCGATCTCGGTCACCTGCGCCTGCGAAAGCTGGCCCACCTTGTCCTTGTTGGGCTTGCCGCTGGCATGCTCAATCCCCAGCGCCTTTTTGATCAGCACGGGAACGGGCGGCGTCTTGGTGATGAAGGTAAAGGTGCGGTCAGTATACACGGTGATGACCACGGGGATGATCAGGCCCGCCTGCTTAGCGGTGCGCTCGTTGAACTCCTTGCAGAAGCCGGGGATGTTCACGCCGTGCTGGCCCAGCGCCGGGCCGATGGGGGGCGCCGGGGTCGCCTTGGCGGCGGGCACCTGGAGCTTAACGAGGGATTGTACTTTCTTTGCCATACTGGTACCTCCTATGTTGTGGTCATGCGGAACGGCATGCGTTCCTCCCACGACCTGCGCGTTGGCGCAGGTCTAGCCAATGGCGGCGGCTGCCGCCTTGTGCTTTTGCGCAGGATCAGGCTCAGATCTTGACGACCTCGGCCAGATCCACCTCCACGGGCATTTCGCGCCCGAGGAACATTTTGACCTTGACGGTCAGCTTTTGGCGGACGGTATCCACATCCTCCACATAGCCCGTGAAGTTCTCCAGCGGGCCGGAGAGAATGCGTACCTCCTCGCCGATGGCAATGCCGAACTCGACGCTGTTCTCCTGCGTGGAGAGCATCATCGTCACCTCTTCGGGGGTGAGGGCGACCGGCTTGCTGTCCGGGCCCACAAAGCCGGTCACGCCGCGCGTATTGCGCACGAGATACCAGCTTTGCGTTGTCTCGATCATGTGCACCAGCACATAGCCGGGGTACACCTTGCGCTGGGATTTGACGCGGCGGTTGTTCTTGATCTCGACTACGTCCTCCACAGGGACGCGCACATCAAGGATCAAGTCCTGCATGCCGTTGTTCTCCACAGCCTTTTCAAGGTTGTCCTTCACCTTGTTCTCATAGCCCGAATAGGTATGCACAACATACCAACAGGGTTCCTTGCTTTTCTCGGCCATTGTCATGCTCCTTTAGACGGCTGTGGGCAGCATTACCTCAATCAGTTTCACAGCGCCCGTATCCAGCAGGCCTATGACGATCATCATGAAGACCATGAAAAGCACAACGATCACGGTGTAGTTGACCAGCTTATCGCGGGTAGGCCAAGTGACCTTGCGCAGCTCGCGCCATGTGTTGGCGAACGCTGTGCCGATTTTCTTGAAGAACCGCACGAAGCCGCGGCCGAACCGCACGAGGAAGTTGGGCTTCCCGCTCTTTTTGACCGACGCCTTTTTTTCGGGTGACGGCTTTTTCTCAGACATGGTTTTCACATCCTTTTATCAAGCGCGCACGCCTGATTACTTCGTCTCGCGGTGAACAGTGTGCTTCTTGCAGAAGCGGCAATACTTGCTCAGCTCGATGCGATCGGGGGTGTTCTTTTTATTTTTCATGGAATTGTAGTTCCGCTGCTTGCACTCGGTGCAAGCCAGCATCACCTTGGTACGGGCAACGCTTGCCACGTTAGCCACCTCCTATATCGATGCGATTCGCGTCAGGGGATCAGGCCCCTGACATCCCCCGCTATTCCCGCCCGGAATCCCACGGCAATCGCCGTCAGCCCAAGCGGGCATTGGGGGTAGGGCCAGTAGCCCGATTACTCGATGACCTTCGCCACAACGCCGGAGCCG
>CAYOYK010000048.1:0-18975 GCA_964408185.1 uncultured Oscillospiraceae bacterium
GCCCCGCAGGGCCACCATGCCTGCATGCCGTCCCTTGCACAGGAACAAGTCAACAAGCGCAGGGCAGCAGTTCGGCCAAGCCGGGCACCGCAGGCGTGCTAACGCTATCACGCAAGTTTTCTGGGCGATCGCTTGTAGCACAAGCTGGGCGTGCTGGCCCATCGATCGGCCTCAAACACGCTGTTTCTTTTGGTTACTTTTCTTTTCAGCTGAAAAGAAAAGTGACGAACCTCAGCCCGCAGGCTGAGGCACCGTTCCCGCGCCCGTAGGCGCGAAACCCCTGCGGCCCCGCAGGGCCGCCCTCCTGCGCCGCAGGCGCAAAGCCGCGCCGCAGGCGCAAACGCGCGCCGCGCAGGCGCAAAGCCCGCGCCGCGCAGGCGCAAAGCCGCGCCGCAGGCGCAAACGCGCGCCGCGCACGCCAAAAAACAGCCCTTTCGGGCTGTCATGATTCATAATGCAGTCTTACCCCCTGCGCGGCAATCGCCGCTTGCAGCGCAGGCAAGTCCATCGCCCGCGCATCGCACGCGCCATGCGCCCCGCGCGCCATCAGCGCGGCAGCCACCCCCGCCGCCTGCCCCGTGAGCGCGCACACGGGAATGACGCGCGTCACATCCCACGCCCAGCCGTCCGAGGAGATCATCCGCCCGGCGGCAAGCAGGTTGGACGCCGCGTCCGTGTACAGGCAGCCCCAAGGGATCTCGTACCAGTCGCCGACACGCTCAAAATCGCTGGCAAGGCCGATGGAATCCTCCCGGCGCTGGCAGCGGTCGTCCTCGCGCAGCGTGAACGCGCCGTCAATGCGACGCGTCTCGCGGAGCTGAGGCAGGCTGGGCAAAGCGGTCACATCGCGCGCGTGCCGATCGTCGCCGCGCAGCTTCTCAAGCAGCATCCCGCGCCCGTCTAGGATAAAGCGCGTCTCCTCCGCGTTGTCCACGCCGCTGATGTTCGGGTAGCCCGCCGGATGCCCTTGACCGTGCAGATCCGCCCCGCAGGCCATCCAGCGCCGCTGCTGCAAGGCGCGCGACTTGGCCGTGAGGCTGCACGTCTGCGCGATGCAGGACAGGTAGTTGCGGCCCTCGATGCACGGCGCGTTCGCGCGGAAGAACAGATCCGCGTCGCCGGTCGCGTCAATCACCACGCGCGCCGGGTAGAACTCGCGGCCCGATTTGCTCTCGCAGATCACCCCCGCGCAGCGCTCGCCCTCCATAACGGGCTTGGCCGCGAGAATATCCAGCCGGAGCTGAACGCCCTCGGCCTGCAAGCGCTCGTCAATGGCAAGCTGGAACAGCGTGGGGGAGAAAAACGTGCCGTAGCGCCCGCCGACGCGGTGCTGCTTCTCCGGCCGCACCAGCGCGATATCCGACGGGCCGCCGGGCTCGCGCCATATTTGGGGCAGCGTATCATCCCCGTAGCGGATGGAGAGGCGCAGCAGCTCCTCGGCCAGCCCGAAGATGAGCTGCTCGCCCTGCCCGTTGCACAGCGGCTCGTACCAGTTGATGAGCCCGTTGGTGGCAAGCCCGCCGTAAAGGATGCTCTTTTCCAGCAGGAGCACGCTCGCGCCCTGCCGACGTGCCGCGAGGGCGGCCGCGATTCCCGCGATGCCGCCCCCCGCTACGATGACCTCCGCGCCCTCGCGGATGGGAAGTGTGTTGCTTTCGGTGATGCTTTCCATGCTCATCCCTTCACAGCGCCCGCCGTCAGGCCGCTGACCATGTATTTTTGGAAGAAGATGAACAGCAGCACAATGGGCAGGGAGCCTGCCATGGAGAACGCCATCAGCGCGCCGTAATCGTGCGCGTACTCGCCAAGGAAGCTCTGCGCCAGACCGACGGGCAGCGTTTTCATAGAGTTCTGCTGCATAATGGTCATGCTCATCAGGTAATCGTCCCACGCGGACAGGAAGGTATATATGCCCACGGCCACCAAGCCGGGCAGCGTCAGCGGCAGGAGGATCTGAAACAGCGTGCGCAGGCGGCCCGCGCCGTCGATGCGCGCGGATTCGTCCAGCGAGCGCGGCAGCGTATCAAAGAAGGATTTCATCAGCGTAATGGCCAGCGGCAGCGCGAAGGTGGTATCCGCCAGGATCACGCCCATGTACGTGTTGAGCAGGTTCCAGTTGGTGTAGAATGTGTACAGCGAGATCAGGATCACCACGATGGGGAACATCTGCACCGACAGAATGGCCGTGAGAATGGTGTTGCGACCCTTAAAGCGGTAGCGGGAGAACGAGTAGCCCGCCGGGATGGAGATGAACAGCACCGTCAGCACCGTGCCGATGGCCGTGATAAAGCTGTTGATAAAGTACTGCACATACTCGTGCTTGCTGAAAATCTTGATGTAGTTGTTCAGCGAGCTTTCCGGCGTAATGGTAAACGTCGGGGGCAGATGCATCAGCGTATGGCTGGGCTGAAGCGAGGATATCAGCATCCACAGCACGGGGAAGAGCAGCAGCAGCATAATGGCGATCACCAGCACGTACTTGAGCGCGTACTTGGCGCCCTTTTTGGCGCGCTTGTAGCCTCTGCGCTCGGTAAACCGCGCCTCCAGCATCCGGCTGATCAGCCACACGCCGACCGCCGCCGCCAGCATGACCACGCCGACCGCGATGCAGCCGCCGCGCGCCGCCGCGTCCACGCGCTCCGCCAGATAGAGGAGCCTGCGCAGGCCCAGCACGGCCAGCGCGACAGCCGTAAACCGGACCAGAAAGACAGCCAGCCATTCCCAAGAAAAGCGCTTATCGGGGGATTGTGCGTAATTCATATCTTCATTCCCTCCGCGACTACTGATAATCGTTGGCGTAACGGTCGCTGAGCTTGTTGGTGACCATTGTAATCACAAACAGCAGCACCAGCCACATCACGCCGATCGCGGCGCCCTTGCCGAAGTTGTAGCTCTTAAACGCCTCCTGATAGGCGGCGATGGAGAGCGTCATCGTGGAGGCTCCCGTGCCGTTCATGTTGGCAATGATGGTGTACATTTGGAAGTTGTTCATAATGGCGATCCATACCGAGGTGATCAGCACCGGGCGGATGGAGGGGATGATGACGTGCAGGAAGGTGTGCCAGCCGTTGGCGCCGTCGATGTGCGCGGCCTCCTCCAGCGAGGTATCCACGCTTTGCAGGCCGGCCAGCAGCATGACCATCATGTACGGGAGCTGCCGCCACACCGAGGCGACCACCACCGAGGCCATGGCCAGCGCGTTGGAGACCTGCCACGACAGCGTCACCTGATTTGTCAGCCCCGTCACATACGCGAGGTAGTTGATCACGCCAAAGTCCTGGTGGAACATCCAGCGCCACACGATGGCCACCACCACGGACGGGATGGTCCACGGGATGAGCATCGCGCCGCGGAAGAAGCCGGTGCCCTTGATCTTGGAGTTGAGCAGCAGGGCGATCAGCATGCCCAGCACAAGCTGAATGATTACGGTGAAGGCCACAAAAACGAGCGTGTTGCCAAAATAACCGAGGATTTCACCGCGCTTAAAGAGCGAGGTGTAGTTTTTAAAGCTGTTCCATTCGAGGGTCGATAGCGAGGACAGGTTCTTTTCGCCGCTAAAAATGCCGGCGATCGTTTCGGAGGAAAAGTCAAACATCGGTTGGCTGATATTCTTGAGCTTGTAGGAAAAAAAGCTGACATAAATGCCCTTGAGGATCGGCAGCGCAATGACAATCAGCAGCACCAGCAGGGCCGGAACCACCAGCGCGAAGCCAAACCAGCTGTCGGAGCGGGAGGCCCCAAGGCTTCTTTTGTTGATAACCATCTTGGTTTCAGCCTTCATCATGGTGCAGGCACTCCTTTGGTTTATAAAGAATCGCCGTCCCTCCCGCCTTATGCAGGAAGGACGGCGAAACACAACTTTACTCGGGATCCGACGTCAGATTACTCCTCGTCGTACATTTCCTGAATGATTTCCTGGCACTCGGTCATCACGGTGGCGACGTCCTCGCCCTGGGCGATGCGGGTCAGCGCGTTGACGATTTCCTTATCGGCGTCCATGAAGTGCAGGCCGGCCACGGGCAGCGGGCGGGCGGAAGCCATCGCTTGCACGTACACGGCGGTGGTCTCGCTCACGTCGTTGAACACTTCGGCCATCACGGAGGCGCGGGAGCTCATCTTGCCCTGGTTGCCATCCTTGAAGATCTTGATGACGGTGGAGTCGCTCATGTATTCGAGGAAGCGGCCAACCTGCGGCATCAGCTCGTCGGGGCAGCTGTCCAGCACGACCAGGTAGTGGTTGATCACGTAGCCGGAGCCGGCGGGACCGTCAGCACCGGGGATGACGAAGCAGCCAAAGTCCTCGTAGAATTTCGCTTCGTCGGGGGCGGCGGCGGCAGCGGCCTTCACGGTCGCTTCCAGATCCCAGTAGAAGCCGATCTTGCCCTGGCCAAACAGGTTGCGCAGATCCTTGAAGCTGTTGCCCACGGTGGGGGACACGCCGTCCGTGATGAGCTTCTGGATTTCGGTGAAGGCTTCGATGGAGGCGTCGCTGGCAAGGCTGATCTTTCCATCAGCGTCTTGGAAGTCGCCGCCGTGAGCCCACAGCGCGGGGAACGTGTTGTAGCCCTCGCCGGCTTCCACGCCGTTGGAGTTGGGGATCGCCAGACCGTAGATGTCGTCGCCGAGAGCGGAGATCTTGTACGCGTCCTCAATCAGCTCGGCCCAAGTCTGGGGGAGGGTCTCGATGCCGGCCTGAGCCAGCAGAGCCTTGTTGTAGTACACGGCGTAGGTGTTGCCAAACCAAGGCATAGCCACCATTTTGCCGTCCACGGTCACGCCCTCGATGGCGCTGGCGGCGTAGTCGGCCTTGACTTCGTCGCTGATGTAGGGCCCGATGTCCTTCAGCACGCCCAGCTCAAGGAGCTGCGGCAGCCATTCGGCCTTGATGTGGGCGACGTAGGGGGCGTTATGCGCGCTGGCAGCGGTAAGCAGCTGGTCCAGATACGCGGCATAGGGGTTGGACTGAGAGTAGTCCACCACGATGTCGGGATTTTCCGCCATAAAGGCGTCGGCAGATCCGCCGTAAACGGGGATCAGGGTTTCCTCGGCCAGCGCCCAGCTGGTCCAGCTGATGGTGGTCTTTTCTTCCGCGCTCGCCATCGCGCACAGCGATACCAGCATCGTCACGGAGAGAAGCAACGCTAGGAACTTTTTCATGTGTCAGAGTCCGCCTTTCCATTTATTCAAGAGAGCGTACCAAACGCGTCCTTCGCTCTCCATCTGGGTACATCATAATCGATAGCGCCGGAATCGAAAAGACCAATTCGCTCTCTCGCGCTCGATGAAAAATAGTATTGCTATTCGCATAAACGTGTGATATACTATTTGGCCATTCAGTTACCAGATCGTGGAATCCAACAGCAGCGCCATGCCGTGAAGCATGTCCCCGCCGGAGGTCGCGCCCACGCTGGCCAGCGCGCGCACAGCGGCCTCAAGGTCGGCTTTGCCGTACAGCCCCGCCAGCACGTCCAGCACAGGCCCCCCAAAGTAGCCCTCCCGCGCGAGGGTCAGGTAGCGGGCGCTCACGTCGGTCGTATCGTCCAGCCCGCGCAGGCGGAAGGGCGGCTCGCGTCCGGCCGCGCGGCACAGGGCCATCACGCCCACGCACGCGTCGTCGTAGGCGGGGGTCAGGCCGCCGCCAAGGCCGAGGTAGCGCGCCGCGTCCGGGCCGAGCAGCGCGCTTTCGGCGCGCAGGCGCAGGCGTTCCGGCAGCAGGCCGAAGCCGTTGGGCACAGCCCGCGCCAGCGCCAGAAACTCGTCCCGCGTCGGCTCCCCTGTATAGGAAGGAACCCGCCCGTCCCACGTCGCGTCCCGCGCGAGGGTCGCCCCGCGCCCGCCCGCCGTCAGCCGCTCCGCGCTCAGCGCGGCGGGCATGCCGGGCTCCAGCCCGTCCAGCCAGTCGGGCGGCACGAGCGCGCTGTCCGGCAGCACGTCGCAGGGGCGTGTCGTCAGCGTCAGCAGGCGCGGCCCGGACGGCGTGCGCAGCATCAGGTTCGCGGTGCGCTCAAACACGGAATGCACGCGCCCGGCGGCGGGCGCGTCAAACGCGGGGGTCAGCCGCGCGAGGCAGACGCTCACGCCTGCTCCAGCAGCCGCGCACAGCCGCGCGCGACCATCAGCTCCTCGTTGGTTTCCAGCGCCCACACCTCCACGCCGCTGTCCGCCGCGCTGATCTTGCCCTCGTATCCGCGCACGTTGCGGGCCGGGTCCAGCTTGGCGTTCAGGAAGCCGAGCCGATCGGCCACCCGGCCGCGCAGCCAAGCGTCGTTTGTGCCGATGCCCCCGGTGAAGCACAGCGCGTCCAGCCCGCCAAGGTACGCCGTGTACATGCCGATATAGCCGACGATCTCGTCCGCGAAGGCGTCCAGCGCGAGCTGCGCGCGCTCGTCGCCCGCGTCCGCGGCGGACTCCACGTCCCGGATGTCGTTGCTCACGCCGGAGAGGCCCTTCAGGCCGCTCTGCGCGGACAGGGCCGTCATGGCCGCGTCCAGCCCGCCCAGCTCCCGCGCGAGGACGGGCAGGCAGAACACATCCAGATCGCCGACGCGGTTGTTGTGGAAAACGCCGCTCTGCGGGGTCGCGCCCATGGAGGCCGCGACGCTCCGGCCGTCCCGGATGGCGCAGAGCGAGCTGCTGCCGCCCAGATGCGCGCTGATGACGCGGCGCGCGTTGGGGGCCTCCCGCCCCATTTTCCACGCGATGTAGCTGTGGCTGGAGCCGTGGAAGCCGTAGCGGCGCACGCCGTATTGGGCCACCCACTCGTAGGGCACGCCGTACACCGCGCGCTCGATGGGGATGGTGGCATGGAACGCCGTCTCAAAGCAGGCGATCTGGGGCACGCCGGGGTAGCGCTCGGCCACGCTTTTCATCATGGCGAGGTACACGGGGTTGTGCGCGGGCGCGAACACGCTCATGCGCTCCATCTCGGCCATCAGCGCCTCATCCACCCGCTGCGAGCCGGATACGCTCCCGCCGTGCACGGCCTTGTAGCCCACCGCGTCCATCGCGGCCAGCTCCACGGGCAGGCCCAGCCGCGCCAGCGCCGCGAGGCATAGCTCCAGCGCGTCCAAATGCGTTTTCGCCGCGCAAGCGCCGGTTTCCTCCTTGCCGTTGGCCTTTACGCGGTATGCGCCCCGCCCGCCGACGCTCTCCACGCCGCAGGTCGCCAGCAGGGTTTCCTGCGCGTCCATGCGGTACAGCTTGCATTTGAAGCTCGTGGAGCCCAAGTTGAGCACGATGATTTGTAGCATGGGTTTTTCCTCCGTTCATGAAAACGGCCGCGGCGCGCGTTTTCATCCGCGCCGCGGCTGCCGGATATTGGCGTCAGCGGTTATACTTCGCCGCAAAGGCCTTCAGCGCCTTTTGGAAGCACTCCATCGGCACGCGCGCCATGCCCGCGCCGATCAGGCCGCCCTCGTAGTTGAACATGCCGCCGTGCACGGCCGGACACACGCCGGTCTTGAGCACAAGGCGGATATCGATGCCCGCGGGCAGGCAGTCGAAGTCCAGATTCGGGATGGAAAAATTGGGGTTGTGGGTGATGGAAATGCGCTCCATCTCGCGGGTCTGGGCGATGGCGTCCTCCAAGCTCATGCCGCGCAGGCTGCACACGATGGGGCTGGCCGCCGCCGCGAAGCCGCCCATGCCGGCGGTCTCCACCACGCAGCTGTCGCCGATCCACGGGAGCTGATCCTTCTCGGTGTACTTGGTGGAGGTGTAGCGGCCCTTCATCATGGGCGCGGGGGCCGTGAACCACTGTCCGGGCAGGCCGGCGACCTTGATGCCAAACTCCACGCCGTTGCCCGCGAGCGCCGTGACCATGGTGGAATACTCGATGCCGTCGGCCGCGATGGCGGCGGAGCGGCACGCGCCCTGCCCGTAGCAGTGGAAGAAGCGCGGCGTATCCACGATGTAATGGATCGTGCGCAGGATCTGCTCCTTGGGCAGATCCAGCTCAAAGAGCTGGGGCAGCACCTGCTTGTCAAACAGCAGGTCGCTGGCCGTTTGGCGGGTGTGGTTCTCATCGCCCATCTGCAGGCTCTCGGCCAAGATCGGCTTGATGGCAAGGCCGCCGCTCTTGGCCAGCATCTCGCGCATCGGCGGGAAAAGCTCCTCGCGCATATAGCGCAGGTTCTCGGCGATCTCCGGGCTGTACAGGCCCCAGCCGCAGAAGCCGCCCTGGAACGGGCCCTCGGCCGGGAATGTGGCGGCGGTGGTGTGGTTGCGGCGGTCCTCCACAACGTTCATCGCCACGGACTTGGTGATGATGCCCGTGCCCGCGCCCACGGTGTTGTGGTTGAGCGCGGAGTCGATCTCGATCTCGCCGGAGCGGAGGATCTCGACGGCCTCCTTTTCGTCCTTGGCCCAGCCCTCAAACAGCATGGCGCTGACCATGCCGCGCTGGTGGAGCATGACCATGTGCTCGTAGTCTACCGGCGGGCCGGAGTGCAAGATCATATGATCCTTCAGGCCCTCCACGCACTCCCCGGCGGGCTTGATATCCACCCAGTACGGGTCGTTATCGGTCAGGCAGGCGGCGGCCCGTTGGTTGGCCTCCGCGATTTGTTGCTTGATGTCCATTCCTCGCGCCTCCCTTACAGCAGATCGTCCAGCAGCTCTTCTATTTCCTCGGTTTGCGGGGCGAGCGGCATCCACTCGATCTGGGTGCACTCGCAGTCCTGCCTCACCAGCGCGTCGTAGAAAAACTGAATGCCCAAGTTGGCGACGCGGGGCTTTTGCGGATAGATCCCGTCCATGCTATCTACGCCCCCATTCCTGACAAATCTTCGCGCACAGGCGTGCGCTCTCGTAGTTGCTGTCCGCCACGATGGCGCCCGCCTCGGCGAGCAGCCTGCGGATGGCTTGCTTGTTCTGCGGATCGCCCTCGCCGCCGCAGACGGCGCAGACGTAGGCAACGTCCGGGCGGGCCTTCATCACCGGCACATAGCAGGAGGCCGGGTCGCGCGCCACGCCGGGGCCGAGGATGATATCCATGGCGATCAGGCCGACGGCGGGATCGTCCAGCTCCTGCTGGAAGCGGCGCATGCGCTGGGTGGGGTCGAACACGGTGTGGGGGGCCTCGGCGGTAAAATCGAGGTCGCCCATGTCCAGCAGCGTGTGCGCCGCGCTCTGCTTATGGGTTTGCAGGCGCACGGCGTACTTTGTGTTATCGCGGTTGGTGTGCAGGGTGATCTCCGGCGCGACGGCGCGGAATGTCATCAGCGTTTCCTCGGCGAATGTACCGCCGGTGTACAGGCCGCGAAAATACTGCTTCTCCGGGCTCAGCGCGGCGACGGTCTGCTTGGCGAGCGCGTCGGCCTCGGCCTCCGTCCAGCCCAGCTTGGGCTCCGCGCCCGTAAGCAGCCGCACGCAGGCCTTGGCCGCGTCCTGCAAATTGAAGGCCCCGACGACGTTGTGGCCCTTGTACAGCGTGTCGTCCGCGCCAAGGAACACCGCGACCACGGGCTTGGAGAGCTTGTCGGCCTCGCACAGCACCTCCTCCATGACCTCGCGGTCGGCCAGCATGGAAACGAGGCAGACCAGCTTGGTATCGGGGTCGGCGTCGAGGCGCTTCAGGTCGGCCTTCATGGATACGCCGCCCACGGCCTTTTTGAGGTCGCGGCCGCCGGTGCCGAGGATGCAGGTCACGCCGCTGCCCATCTCTTCAATCAGGCAGGCGACCTCCTGCGAGCCGCTGCCGGACGCGCCGATCACGCCCACGGGCCCCTTGCGCACGATGCTGCCGGCCGCCATGGCCACGCCGCCCAGCAGGCCCACGCCCGCGTCCGGCCCCATGACCAGACAGCCGTGGTCGCGGCCGTACTCCTTGAGCCTGCGCTCCTCGTCCAGCTCCACGTCGGCGGTGAACATAAACACGTCCATGCCCTTGTCGATGGCCTTGTAGGCCTCCTTGACGGCGTACTTGCCGGGCAGGGAGATCTGCACCACGTCAAACTTGTCGTTTTCCAGCTCGTCCACGTCCCGGTAGACGCGCTTGTGCTTGCCCCGGTTGGCGGACAGCGCCTTCTCGGCGGCCGCGAGGGCCTGCCGCTGCAGCTCCTCGCTGTCCGCGTCCACGGCGAGCATCATATCGTTCTTGCCCGTGCCCTCCGGCACGGCGTAGCCCTCGCCCGCCAGCAGCTCGATGTTCTGCTTGGTGCCCATGCCGCACTCCGCGCCGTGTACGCCGTCCATCTCCGTCAAATCAATGGCGACGCCCATCAGCGTAACCGAGTCCACGTAGCGGTTGGGCATGACGAATACATTCTTCATGCGTCGATGGTCTCCTTTCGTATCTCCGTTTCGCCGCTGCAAATGCGGCGCAGCACCACGCGGTAGGGGTACGAGGCCCTGTGCGGGCAATCGGAGCGCGCGTGGCAGCCGAGGCTGTCGTCCCGCGCCAGCGCGGCCCGCGCGGTAAGCAGCGCGGCGAGCATATCGTTATGCAGGCGCATGCGGTCGTAGCACTCCTGCGGGGTGGCGCCGCGCAGGGCGTGCAGCTCGCGCAGCCCGGCCTCCAGCACGTCCGCGGCCTTGCGCAAGCAGTCCCCGCTGCGCACGGCGTTTACGCCGCCCCAGAGCGCGGCGCGCATGTCCTCGCGCAGAGCCTGCAAGCGCTCGCCGACCGGCTCGCCCTGCGGCTGCGGCACGCCGATGACGGACGCGCCCTGCGACACGCTGCCCGCGTAGGCGGCGGCCTCGCGGCCCGCGCGCCGGCCGAACACGAGGGTCTCCAGCCCGGCGCTGCCGCCGATGCGGTTTGCGCCGTGCAGCCCGCCCGTGACCTCGCCGCAGGCAAACAGGCCCTCCACGGTGGCGCGGCAGCGGTCGTCCACGCGCACGCCGCCCAGCGACGTATGCGGCGCGGGCGCAAGCTCGATCCATTGCTTGGTCAGGTCGATGCCCACGTCCGCGTAGCGGCGCACGTACATCTGGTAGCCGTCGCGCAGGCGATCCGGGTCCACGCCGGTCGCGTCAAAAAACACGCCGCCGTGCTCCGTGCCGCGCCCCGCGGCGATCTCCGCAGCGATTTGGCGGGCCATCACATCCTTGCCCACGCGCTCGCCCTCCGGGCCGTAGCGCAGCATAAAGCGCTCGCCCTCGCGGTTGCGCAGCACCGCGCCCTCGAAAAAGAGCGTGGTGATCATGCTGCTGCCCACCAGCTCCTTGGGCCATACGGCGGCGCTGGGCTCAAACTGGATAAACTCCATGTCGCACAGCTCGGCCCCGGCCTCGTAGGCCATGGCCACGCCGTCGCCGCCGGAATCCCGCTTGTTGGTGCTGACCGGGTAGATGCCGCAGAAGCCTCCCGTCGCCAGGATCACGGCGCGGGCGGGCAGCACCCGCCACTCGGCGGCGTTGGAATCGTAGGCCAGCGCGCCGGTTACGCGCCCGCCCGCGAGGGTCAGGCGCAGGGCGCGCACGCCGGGCAGCTCGTTCACGCGGCCCGCGAGGGCCTCGCGCAGCTTGGCGAGCACGGCCACGCCGGTTTCGTTGCCGATGGAGACCACGCGCGGGTAGCTCGCGCCCAGCGGACGGAGCGCCTGATATTGGTCGCCCTCGCGGTTGAAGCGCAGGCCCATATCGGCCAGCTCGCTGAACAGCTCGCCCGCGTCGCCGCACAGCGCGGCGGCCAGACGGGGATCGCTGAGGCCCTGCCCGCTTTGCAGCGTGTCCCGCAGAAAAACCTCGGCCGAGTCGCCCTCGCGCACCACGGGCGCGTTGAAGCCGTGCACCCACGGGGACGCGCCCATGCCGTCCTGCAGCAGCGTGACCGCAAGCCCGGCGGCCGCGGCCTCGCGCGCCGCCATCCAGCCCGCGAGGCCCCCGCCGAGGATCAAGCAGTCACAGGAGGGAATCACACTTCCCATATGCCGCCCTTTGCCATGGAGCCGACGTTCTTGGAGAAGAGCCGCAGGTAGCGCTGATAGCTGTCGCCGGGGAATTCCCACTGGAAAGCGTCCAGACGGGCCTTGAGCTCCTCCTCGGAGATGCAGAGGTCCATTTTGCGGTTGGGGATATCAATGGCGATCTCGTCGCCCTCCTTCACAACGGAGAGGGGGCTGCCCAGCGCGGCCTCCGGGCTGACGTACCCGACGGACAGGCCGGAGGTGCCGCCGGAGAAGCGCCCGTCGGTGATGATGGCGCAGGAGTTGTACAGCTCAGGCTGGCCCTTCAGCTCCTCCTGGAAGGTGAAGGCGGTGGTGCCAAAGCGGCCCTTCAGGCCCATAAAGCGCAGTACGCACGCGTCGCCGGGATGGATCTGCCCCGCGCGCAGCGCGTCGAGGCCCTGCTGCAGGCCGTCAAACACGCGGGCCTTGCCGCGGAATGTCATCAGGCTCTGGGGCACGGCCGCGATCTTGATGATCGAGCCCTCCGGCGCAAGCGAGCCGTACAGCACGCCGAGGCCCGGCTCGGTCATCACGGGGTTGTCCAGCGTGCGGATGCAATCGTCGTTGTAGATCACGGCGTTTTCCACGTTCTCGCGCACGGTGTGGCCGTTGACGGTCATGCAGTCGCCGTTGAGGCGCGGCAGCAGGTTGTGCATCAGTCCGGGCATGCCGCCCGCGAGGTCGAAGTCCTTTACGGAGTACTCGCCGCCCGGCATCAAATGGGAGAGCAGCGGCACGGTGTTGGACATCTCGTCAAAGCACTTCCACCACGGCTCGTCGTAGCCGGCCTCGTGGGCGATGGCGGGCAGGTGCAGGATCAGGTTGGAGGAGGCGGCCACGGCCATATCCACGGCGATGGCGTTGCGGATGGACTCCGGCGTGATGATCTGGCGGGCGGTTACGCCCTCGCGCACAAGCTCCATAATGCGCTTGCCCGCGCGGTAGCTCAGGTTGCGGATCTCGCTGGAGACGGCGGACATGGAGGAGTTGCCGGGCAGCGTCATGCCCATGGCCTCGGCCATCATGCACATGGAATTGGCGGTGGTCATGGAGGTGCAGCCGCCGCAGATGCCCCAGGAGTGGGTGATGAGGCCGTTGTACAGATCGGGGTCGATCTTGCCCTCGGCGGCCATGCCCACCTTGTCCTGCGCGCGGATGTGCGCGACCTCCTTGCCTTGGAAGGTGCCCAGCGGCATGTAGCCGCCCGTGACGATGAGGGTGGGGATGTCCAGCCGCGCCGCGCCCATCAGGTGGCCGGGAACGATGCTGTCGCAGGTGGAAAGCATCACCATGCCGTCAAAGAAGTTGCCGTCCACGGTCAGCTCCACCTGATCGGCAATGGAGTTGCGGGAGGGGATCTCAATGTATTTGGGGTCCTTGAGCACCATGCCGTCGCAAATGGCGGTGGTCATCACCTCCAGCGGCAGGCCGCCGGCCTCGCGCACGCCCTGCTTTACGCGCTCCGCAAGCTGGTTGAGGTGTACGTGGCCGGGGTTGTACTCGTTCCAAGAATCCACAACGGCAATCAGCGGGCGGTGCAGCTCCTCCTCGGTGTAGCCCATGCCCAGCATCAGGCCGCGCCGGCACTCCGAGGCCTCGCCAAACTCCCAGCAGCTTCTCATATCCTCGTATTTCTTTTCCATGATGTTCATCCTCCCTCATTTAATGGCAGTCTCCGCGTTGGCTTAGAAGGGCTCCTCCAGCATGTTGTCGATCGCGCCGTCGATGGACTGTCCGCCGTCGATAAAGATGGTCTGGCCCACGATGAAGCGGCTCTTTTCCTTATCGGCGAGGAAGAGCGCCATGGGGGTGATATCGCTGGCGAGGCCGCCGTACCCGGCGGGGATCTTGCGGTTGAAGCCCTCGATGTTCTTCTCGCTGTATCGGCTCATGATGTGGGTGTAGATGAGCCCCGGCGCGATGCCGTTGACGTTGATGCCGTACTTGATCAGCTCCACGCCGATGGACTTGGTAAACATGTTCAGGCCCGCCTTGCCCGCGGAGTAGGGCAGCGCCTTGCGGCGCACCCACGTGACTTGACTGTGGACGGACGAGATGTTGATGATCGCGCCGTGGGTCTGCTTATCGATCATATCGCGCGCGGCGACGTGCGAGCAGAACGCGGCGGAGTTGAGGTTGAGGTCGATCTGATCCTCCCAGTAGTCCATGGGCATATCCGCAAAGCCGCCCTTGGGCATTTTGAGCGCGCCGCCCGCGTTGTTGATCAGCACGTCGATTTTGCCGTAGTGGTCGATGAACGCGTGCAGCATGTCCTCGCACTGCGCGCGCTTGGATACGTCCGCCTTGTAGATCTGCGCGTCCGCGCCCAGCGCGCGGCACTTCGTTGCAACCTCCGCGGCGTCGTCCGAGGAGCTGCAATAGTTGATGCCGACGTCGTAGCCTTCCTTGGCGAAGGCTTCCGCGCACGCCGCGCCGATGCCGTGGGACGAGCCGGTGATGAGAATGGTTTTTTTCATGCGTGATGACTCCTTTTGCTGATGTATTCCGTGACGGTGAAAAGCGGCAGGAACAGGTGCGCGGGCTCGTTGCCGCCCACCTCGCGGATAAGCGCGCGGGCGATCTGCGGCGCGTCGGTTACGCCCGCCGCGAGCATGCCGCCGATAAACGCGTCGTCGTGCGCGTCGCACAGCTTGCAGGCGGTCAGGTAGGCGCGCACGGCCTCGCGGCCGAGGGCCTCCGCGCCCAAGGGCAGGTACGGGTGGCCGCAGACGATGGCTTCGATGTCCATGCCCAGCAGCCTGTCGAGCGTCCGCTCGTAGCCGGGCACGTCCATCAGCAGCGCGCAGCCCTGACTCACCGTGCCGTTGAGCTGGAGCGAGTCCCCGGTGATCAGCGTGCGGGTGCGCGTGTCCAGGTAGCAGCAGCTGTCGGTATCGTGGCCGGGGGTATGTACCAGCCGCAGCGGGCCCAGCGTGTCCCCGTCGTCCAGCAGGCGGTCTGGCTCCACGCCGTCCAGCCGCGCGGGCGCGCCCGCCCCGTGCGCCGGAAAGCGCGCGCGGATGGCCTTGGAGTACGCCAGCGGATCGCGCAGACGGTCGGCGGAGGGGCGATAGGCCGCAAACCGGACGTTCGGCGCAAGCTCCCGGATGCGCGCGCAGCCGCCCACGTGGTCGCCGTGGATATGCGTGAGCGCCACCCAGTCAAGCCGGTCAAGCGTCAGGCCCATCTGAGCCAGCGCGGGAAGGATCGCGCTGTCCACCGTTTCCGCGCAGCCCCCGGTATCCACCAGTATATTTTCTTCGCCCAGCACAAGCGTCGCGCCCGTCCAGCAGCCCGGAAAGGGCACCGGCAGGCGGTATACGTCCTGCGCCAAGCGAGCAAATGTGTCCATAGCGCATCCTCCTATCCCCGGTGTGATAACAAGATTGTATCGCCGCGCCCCCGGAACCTCAACGCGAAGAACCCGGAGCGCCTGCGCAAAGATTTCGTATTGCTTTTTTGGGAGAATGGGCTTATAATACTTTGTTAAGGAATCATGCTTTTTTTCGACGGGAGGAGGGCCCATGCGCGAGCAAACCATTCCCGTATTTTACGATGAGAAGTCGTACGCCTCTACCCAATACTCCAACGCCATCCAAGGAATCCGCACGGCGGCGGGCCGCTGCGGCATGCGCGTCGAGCTGATCAGCGACGCGGCGGCTCCGGGCACGGACGTCTCCGCCCTGCCGCCCGCCGCCATCGTTACGGGCGCGAGCATGCCCTTTATGCAGCAAACCATCGCCCGCCTGCGCGAGAACAAGCGCCTTGCCGTGCTCTGCGGCACCGACAGCGAGCAGTTTGGCCACGACGTCAGCTGCGCCACGCCCTCCCGCCGCACGGAGACCCAGCAGCTCGTCAACTACCTGCACAACTGCGGCCGGGAGCGCATCGCGCTGGTCGGCTTCGGCAAAAACTCCATCAACGATAACTTTCGCTACCACGCGGCCATGAGCGCCGTGGCGGTATGGGGCCGCCCGCTCACGGACGAGGACGTGTGGCTGTGGCAGCACGACCCCCGCGAGAGCTTTGAGCAGTTTTTGGATATCTGCGACCGCTACGATACCGTGATCTGCCCCAACGACATCATGGCCATTTGCTTTATCAACTGCTGCAAGGGGCGCGGCGTGCGCGTGCCGGAGGACTTGTTTGTGGCCTCGTTTGGCAACATGTCCATCGGGCGGTACTACAAGCCCACCATCACCTCCATGACGATGGATATGCTCTGCGTGGGCGAGCAGGCCTTTAACGTGTGGCGCTTCCTGATCGCCAACGAGAGCGCCCAGCAGATGGCGCTCAAGATCACGGTGCCCAGCCGTATTCTGGCGCGGGAGAGCACCGCCTGCATGAACATCGAGGTCGGCGAGGGCCAGATCACGCCCCCGCTGCAAGCGGATCGCTTCTACTATAATCCCACCATCGCGATGCTCGGCAGCATTGATAACTGCATCTCCCAGCGCGATCCCATCGACATGCGTATCATCAGCGCGCTCATGGACGAGCACAGCTACGAGCAGATCTCCGGGGATCTGTTTATCAGCGGCAGCACGCTGCGCTACCGCCTGAACAAGATATTTGCCGATGCCGGCGCGCACAGCCGGCAGGAGTTTGAAAGCCTTGTGCGCACGCACTTGGGCGAGGGGAACCCGTTTGCCTTTGTGGACTGATCACGCCTTCAGCGCCTCCAGCGCGCCGCGCAGCGTATCGTCCAGCAGCGCCTGCTCCTCCGGCGCGAGCGCCTCGCCGCGCCATTGCTTTTCCCGCGCGGCGCGGTAGGGCGCAAGGCGCTCCATGTCCAGCTTTTCCACGCAGTCGTCCGGCGTATCCAAATTGCCGGTGCGGTAGGTCATCCGCTTGAGATAGTGATAGGTAAACGCGTATAGATCCAGCGCGCCGATTTTCTGCTTGAGCTCAAGGGTATCCCGGTACACAAAGCGCAGCAGGGCAGAGGCCTCCTCCGGCGGCAGGCGCAGCTTGCGCGTGTAGGCGTGCAGGAAGGTTTGCGTATCGCAGTAATGCACGTACTCGTGCAGGCGCAGGTAGGGCGTATCGGGCCGGGCGACAGCCTCGGCGTTCATTTTCTCGGTTACGGCGGTCAGTTGGTCAAAGCGCTCAAAAAGCTCCATTTGCTCACGACCTATCCTTGGAATAATCAAACAGTATAGCACAGCGGGACGGCCTGTGCAAGACGGATTTTCCGCGCGCCGTCCGCCCGCTTTTCCGTTAGACAAACAAAACGCCGCGAGGCTATACTGGTACTCGCAAGCAAGCGTTTTCAATCAAGGAGGCAACAGGATGACTACGCTATCGTGGGTTCAAAGGAGCAAGATCATCGCCATCGTGCGCGGCCAAAGGCCGGAGAACATGCTCAAGCTGGCCGAGGCGCTCTACGCCGGAGGGGTCGACCTTATGGAGGTCACCTTCGGGCAGGCCAAGCCGGAGACGTGGGCCGATACCGCCGCCGCCATCAAGGCCATCGGCGAGCATATGGCGGGCAAAATGCTGGTCGGCGCGGGCACGGTGCTCAGCGAGCGGCAGCTGGATATGGCCCGCGACGCGGGCGCAAAGTATATCATCACGCCCAACATCAACGTGGAGCTGATCAAAAAGGTAAAGGCCTGCGGGCTGACGTCCTTTCCCGGCGCGCTGACCCCCACGGAGGTCGTAACGGCCTACGAGGCGGGCGCGGACGCGGTAAAGATTTTTCCGGCCGGGAACATGGGGCCCGCGTACATCAAGGCGCTGCGCGCGCCGCTTGCGCACATTCCGCTCATGGCGGTCGGCGGCGTAACGGAAAAGAACGCGGCCGATTTTATCGCGGCGGGCAGCTGCGGCCTTGGCGTCGGCGGCAATTTGGTCAATAAGGAATGGATCGAGGCCGGGCGCTGGGCGGATATCACCGCGCTGGCCAAGGAGTACAGAAAGGCGGTGCCCTTTGATGCGTAAGGCGGTCACGTTCGGCGAGATTATGATGCGGCTCAACCCGGAGGGCTATCTCAAATTTGTGCAGGCCGAAAAATTCGAGGCCACCTACGCGGGCGGCGAGGCCAACGTGGCGGTATCGCTCGCCAATTTCGGCGACGGCGCGGCCTTTTGCACCAAGGTGCCGGAGCACGAGATCGGCCAGTGCGCGGTCAACGCCCTGCGCCGCTTCGGCGTGGACACAAGCCGCATGGTGCGCGGCGGCGCGCGCCTCGGCGTGTATTTTGTGGAGAAGGGCGCGAGCCAGCGCGGCAGCAAGGTCATTTACGACCGCGCCAACAGCGCCATCGCGCTGGCCAAGCGCGAGGATTTTGACTGGGACGCGATCCTCGACGGCGCGGACTGGTTCCACTGGACGGGCATCACCCCCGCGCTGGGCGGCGAGCTGCCGGAGATCACACTCGACGCGCTGAAAAAGTGTAGGGAGAAGGGCGTCACCGTGAGCTGCGATCTCAACTATCGCGGCAAGCTGTGGACGCGCGAGCGCGCCTGCGAGGTGATGAGCAAGCTCGTGCCCTACGTGGATGTGCTCATCGCCAACGAGGAGGACGCGAAGGACGTGTTCGGCATCGCGGCCGAGGGCACCGATGTGATGAGCGGCAAGCTGAACCAGCAGGGCTACGTGAGCGTGGCCGAGCAGCTGACCGGGCGCTTTGGCTGCAAGGCCGTCGCCATCACGCTGCGCGGCTCCATCAGCGCCAGCGAGAACAACTGGGCCGGCATGCTGTATACCGATGGGCAGGCGTATTTCTCCAAGAATTACCTCATCAGGATCGTCGATCGCGTGGGCGGCGGCGATAGCTTCGGCGGCGGGCTGATCCACGCGATGCTGGGCGGCATGGCCCCGCAGGATACCATCGAGTTCGCCGTGGCGGCCTCGTGCCTCAAGCAGACCATCGAGCACGATTTCAACCTCGTTTCCGAAAAAGAGGTTCTCGCGCTCATGGGCGGCAACGCGTCGGGACGCGTGCAGCGCTGACATTTCCGGGGGCCGTGCTTCTTTCCTTCGGCGCGGCCCTCACTTTTTTGATTTCATACAGGGAGGACGCTATGAACATCTTTGTCTGCATCAAGCAAGTGCCGTCGACCAACAAGGTGCAGGTGG
>CAYOYK010000049.1:0-10566 GCA_964408185.1 uncultured Oscillospiraceae bacterium
TTTCAGCTGAAAAGAAAAGTGACGAACCCCGGCCCGCAGGTCGGGGCACCGTGCCAACGGCGGGCGCTAAAGCGCCCTTGTAAGAGGGGACTTCGTCCCCCCTCACCGCGCCTTCGGCGCTTGCGTCCCCCTAGGGAACGCGATGTTGAGTGCGCTCTCGGCGCCGCGCAGGCGCAACCCCGCGCCCGCAGGCGCAAAGCCCGCGCCGCAGGCGCAAAGCCCGCGCCGCAGGCGCAAAGCCCGCGCCGCACGCGCAGGGGCGCGGGAGCACGCGCAGGGGCGCGGGAGCACGCGCAGGGGCGCGGGAGCACGCGCAGGGGCGCGGGAGCACGCGCAGGGGCGCGGGAGCACGCGCAGGGGCGGGCCATTCGGCCCGCCCCTTGCCGCCGTCAGCGGCGGCCGACCTCCAGCAGCTCTTGCAGGGAGGTCACCTGCGGGGCCAGCTCGCGGGAAAACTCCGCCAGCTCCGCCGCGCGCTGCTCGTGCGTGAGGCCCATAAACTCGGCCAGCGTCTCATGCAGCGGCTCCAGCACCGCGCGATGGGCCGTATCGCGCTCCTCCATGGCAAGGCGCTGGAGGTCGCTCTGCACGCGCAGACGATCCGCGTCGCGCTTGGCCGCGAGCATCGCGCTCTCCTGCGCGGGGCTGGGCTCCGGCGCGATGGTGAGAACCGGCGCGGCCGCGCGCTCCAGCAGGCGGTTGAGGCCCTCCAGCATGGCCGCCAGCGTGCCGTCGCCGGTCTCGCGGCTCAGACGCAGGGCATTCTGGTACAGGCCGTTCATGCGGCGATCGCCGCCGACGCACAAGTCGACGCTCTCCGGGCAGGGCAGACCCTCGGCGCGCAGCTCCCCCGCAACGCGCTCCAGCAGCTCCGGCTTGCCGCGCAGCACCGAGCGGTACTTGTTCTGGTAGCGCAGCATGCGGCTGCGGTCGCCATCGGCGAGGCGCGTCACGCAGGCGCGCACGCTCATGCCCTCCGCGCGGGCCAGCAGCACCGCGCGCAGCAGCGTGCGCAGCTCCTCCTCCGTAAACGGCGAAAAGCCGCTCTTGCGCAGGCTGTCGTCCGGCTCCTCGCGCACGCGCGCGTAGTAGTAATTGCGTATGCTGTTGGGCCTGCGCCCCAGCTGCTCGCCCACCTGCGCAAACACCTCGCGCAGCGGCGCGCCCTCCTGCCCGGCGGCGCGCACCGTATCAAACAGCAACCGGGTCTCCTCCTCGCGCCAACCGCTGTGCGCATGACATTTGATTGCCTGCATCCCGATCCCTCCATGTCGTTCGATAGGGATATTGTGCCGTTTTTGGGACGGACTATGCGTGGCGCTATCGCAGGCGGAGCAGCGCGGCGGCCGGATCGGCCAAGCCGGCGCGGCACAGCGCGTCGGCCTCGGCGCGGGTGTGCGCGAACGCGTTGGCCAGCACCAGTCCGGGCCGATACAACCCCGATAGCGCCCGCGCCGCCTCGGTATCGCCGGGCCAGAGGGCGTCCCGCGCGCAGGAGAACAGCCCCTCCGCCAAGACCTCGGCCTGCGCGGCGGGCGAGAGCAAAAACGCGAGCAGCGCGCGGGCCGCGTCGCCCTCCCGGCACAGGCCGATAAACAGCGCGCGGTCGCAGGCGGCGGGCGACAGCGCGTAGGCCGCGCCCGCGCCGCCGCGCCGCCAAGCGCGGTAAGCGGATACCCTTGCGATGGCGTCCGCGCCGCCGCCGTGATTGGTCGCGCCTGATTCTGCCCTGACGGATGCGCCGGATGCCCCCGCCCCCGCCCAGCCCTCCGGCTCGCCGATCGCCAGCCGCTCCGCCAGCGCGGCGCGCAGGCGAGGGGGCGCGCTGAGCACAAGCTGCGGCAGCGCCGCGCCGTGCGCGCCCGTGATCCCGCCCGCCCAGAGGGAGTCCCACGGGATGCGCTCGTGGCTGGCAGGGGAGTCCGCGTAGCGCCATGCCGCCTCCGGCGTGGGCGAGGGCGCGGCGGCCGTACCGCCGGGTGAGAGCCAGCCGCGCGCGTCCTCGGCGGGGGCGGCGGTCGCATCCGCAAGGGATACGGCCAGCACGGTCGGCGAGAACCACAGCGGCACGGCGTACTGCGTCAGCGCGGAGCGTCCGGCGCAGAGCGCGTCCTCGCGCGCGGGCAGCTCGCCGCACAGCGGCAGCAGGCAGGCCTCCGGCGCGTCCAGCGCGTAGGTGCACAGCAGCACCGCGTCCGGGCGCACGGCCGTTTCGGCCAGCAGCTCGCTCGCGTCCGCGCGGCGCAGGCGCACCCGCACGTCGCCCCGCTCGCGCTCGAAGATCGTCATCAGGCGGCTCAGCGGCGCGGCGCAGTCCGCGTCGTCGCCAATCAGCCACACCGTAAGCAGACGAACCTCCCTCGGCGCAAGGCGCTCGGCCGGATCGTCCCCCGCCGTCAGCCCGCGCAGGCTGCCCGGCAGCAGCCACAGCGTCAGCGCCGTCAGCACCAAACAGGTCAGCGTTCCCGTGCGCCGTCCCATGGCGTCACCCCCGCGCAAGCATATGAAAACCATCAATTGCAAATGCACGCAAAATTGGCTATAATGGTTCCATAGAGCGGCGGCGATACGCCGCCAAAGGAGGCGCGACGATGGACTATCAAGCGAGCTACGCGCAATGGGTGCGGGACTTCGCGTCCGATGCGCAAACGGCCGCCGAGCTGGCCGCCATCCAGGATGATGAAAAAGAGAAGCAGGACCGCTTTTACCGGGACTTGAGCTTTGGCACCGCGGGCATGCGCGGCGTGCTGGGCGCGGGACGCAACCGCATGAACCGCTATGCCGTGCGCCGCGCCACGCAGGGCTTGGCCGATTTTCTCTTGGCCGATGATCCCGCCCACGCCGCGCGCGGCGTGGTGATCGCCTACGACAGCCGCCGCATGAGCGCGGAGTTTGCCATGGAGAGCGCGCTGGTGCTGTGCGCGGGCGGCATCCGCGCGTACCTGTTTGACGCGCTGCGCCCCGTGCCGCTGCTCAGCTTTGGCGTGCGGCATCTGCGGGCCGCCGCCGGAATCGTCATCACGGCAAGCCACAACCCCCCACAGTATAACGGCTACAAGGTATATGGCCCGGACGGCGCGCAGATCGGCCCCGAAACCGCCGACGCCGTGACCGCCGCCATCGGCCGGCACAGCTATGACGACGCAAAAACAATGCCCGAAGCCGACGCGCGCGCCGCCGGACTGCTGCAAATCATCGGCGACAAAGAGGTGGACGACGAGTACATCCGCCGCGTCAAAACGCTTTCCATCAACCCGGAGCTTGTGCGCCGGGAGGGCGGCAAGCTCAAAATCGTGTACACCCCCCTGCACGGCAGCGGCAACGTGCCCGTGCGCCGCATCCTGAGGGAGATCGGCATTTCCAATGTGAGCGTGGTCAAGGAGCAGGAGAACCCCGACCCCGACTTCAGCACCCTCCGCGTGCCCAACCCGGAGGACCCCGCCGCGTTCACCCTCGCCATCAAGCTGGCCGACGAGGTGGGCGCGGATGTGATCTTCGGCACCGACCCGGACTGCGATCGCCTCGGCGTGGCGGTGCGCGGGCATGACGGGCGATTTACGCTGCTCACGGGCAACCAGATCGGCTGCCTGATGCTGTACTACATCCTGAGCAGCAAGCGCGCGCTGGGCACGCTGCCCGCCAACGGCGCGGCGGTCAAAAGCGTGGTAAGCACCGAGCTGGCGCGCCCCATCTGCGATGCCTACGGCGTGGCGCTGTACGAGACGCTGACCGGCTTTAAGTTCATCGGCGAAAAGATACAGCAGTTTGAGGACGCGGGCGACCGCACCTTCCTGTTCGGGTTTGAGGAGAGCTACGGCTTTTTGAGCAGCACCTTCGTGCGCGATAAGGACGGCGTAAACGCCTCGCTGCTGATCGCGGAGGCCGCGTGCTGCTGGGCCGCGCAGGGCAAGAACCTCTGCGACGTGATGGAGGAGATCTTCGCCACGTTCGGGTACTACTTGGAGCGCGTGACCAGCGTTACGCTGCCCGGACTGGACGGCGTAAAGCAGATGCAGGGCATCATGGCGCGCGTGCGGGAGAATCCCCCGGCCGAGCTGGGCGGCAAGCGCGTCGTATCGGTGCGGGACTTCCTGTCCCAGACCGCGCGGGATACCGCCACGGGCGCGGTAACGCCGCTGGACTTCCCGGAGAGCGACGTGCTGTACTTCCTGCTGGAGGGCGGGCACTTTGTGTGCGTGCGCCCCAGCGGCACAGAGCCCAAGATCAAGCTCTACGTCAACGTAAACGACCGGGACGAGGCCAAGGCCAAGGCCCTGCTGGAGGCCGTGCAGCAATCCGCGGAGAAGCTGCTCCAATAAAAAACAGATCGGGGAATACGCATGAAACTATGGGACGGACGCTTCGACAAGCCGACCTCCAAGCTGCTGGACGATTTTCAAAGCTCCATCGGCTTTGACCAGCGGCTGCTCCGCTGCGACATCGAGGGCAGCATCGCCCACGCGACCATGCTGGGCGAGCAGGGCATCATCAGCCGCGAGGACAGCGAGCGCATCACCGCGGGGCTGCGCCAGCTCCTCAGCGAGCATGAGCGCGGCCTGCTGCCCGTTGACCCGCACGCGGAGGACGTGCACATGTTTGTGGAAAGCGCCCTCACCCAGCGCATCGGCGAGACCGGCAAGCGCCTGCACACGGGCCGCAGCCGCAACGATCAGGTGGCGCTGGACGTGCGCATGTACGCCAAGGAGGCCAACGAGCGGATCCTGCTGCTGCTGCTGGGCCTGCTGGGCGAGCTGCTGGAGCAGGCCGAGCGCCACACGCAGACCGTGATGCCCGGCTACACGCACATGCAAAAGGCCCAGCCCGTCACGCTGGCCTTCCACCTGATGGCCTACGCGCAAATGTTCCTGCGCGATATCAAGCGCTTCTTCGCCGCCTACGACGAGGCCGACGTGATGCCGCTGGGCAGCGGCGCGCTGGCCGCGACCACCTATCCGCTGGATCGCGGGCGCGTGGCCCAGCTGCTGGGCTTTGCGCGCATCACCCAAAACGCCATGGACGGCGTGAGCGACCGGGACTTTCTGCTCAGCTTTCTCGCGGCGGCCTCTACCTGCATGATGCACCTGAGCCGCTTTTGCGAGGAGCTGATCCTGTGGAACACCAACGAGTTTGCCACAGTCGCCATGGACGACGGCTTTGCCACGGGCTCCAGCATCATGCCGCAAAAAAAGAACCCCGACGCGTGCGAGCTGTGCCGGGGCAAGACGGGCCGCGTCTACGGCGACCTGACCGCCCTGCTGACCGTGATGAAGGGCCTGCCGCTGGCCTACAACAAGGACATGCAGGAGGACAAGGAAGCCTTCTTCGACGCGTACGATACGCTGGCGAAGTGCTTGGAGACCTTCACGGGCATGCTCTCCACGGTGACGTACAACGCCGAGCGCATGCGCGCGTCCGCCGCGCTGGGCTTTACCAACGCCACGGACTTGGCCGATTATCTGGTGGGCAAGGGCGTGCCCTTCCGGGACGCGCACCACGTGAGCGGCGTGCTGGTGCACAAATGCCTCGCCGAGGGCAAGGCGCTGCTCGACCTTACGCTGGACGACCTCCGCGCCGCGCACCCGGCCTTTGACAGCGACGTGTACGAGGCGATCTCGCTGGAGGCTTGCGTCAACCGCCGCCGCATTCCCGGCGGCCCGGCCCCGGAGGCCGTGCGCGAGAGCATCGCCGAGGCCCGCGCGCGGGTCAAGGCGTACCAGCAGCGGCTCGCGGAGCTGGCGTAAGGGGGGGCTGGGCTGGTTTGCTCTTGCACGTCGGCTTTTCAAAAGAAAGTGTGAAGGAGGAGAAACCGATGGACGACAGCTCAAGGGCGGCGGATTTCTTTCCACCTGATCTGTTGGAAAAGTTCGAGATTCACAATTACAATCATGCACTAGAAATACTCACGCAGTCGTTTCGCGTTGAATTTGGCGAAGTACTCGACACGCTGCGAGAGGTAAATCTATGCTTGAATGATATTCTTGAAGGGGGCGGGAACGAGTCCCCAATTCCGCCCAAATTTGGCGAGTTTTTATATCCCAAGGGGTGGAAGGAGATAAGGATTACCGGTGATCTGGTTGTAAAGTTCTATCCTCGAAAGGGCAATAAAAAGGGCGTATTCTCTGACGAACCATACGACAAGAAAACAATAAATGAGTACATAGACGGCCATAACATTGACTATGTCAAGGGACGCGTTGCTCTGGATTTTGAGTGGAACAGCAAAGATCAAACCTTTGATAGAGACCTGTTTGCTATGCGCACCTATTACGAGTGCAATGTAATAAGCGCTGGAATTATCATCACAAGAAGCAAAGAGCTGGACGATATCTTCAGGGTTATTGGGATTAACAGCAAGTATGGTGCAAGCACAACTTGGATGGGCAAGCTTCTGCCAAGATTAGAATCGAGGCGTAATGGCGGTTGCCCCATCCTTGCCATAGGAATCAGGAAGAAGTGCTTTCAAGATTGGAGGGAGAAAAATGGTTGACAAGAATCCAGCAAGCATCGAAAAAACGATTGAGGATTTCAAAGCATTTTGCGGTGAAACAAGGTATAAAACGATACTCGCGGATCCACCGTGGCAGTTCCAAAACAGAACAGGAAAAATGGCGCCTGAGAACAAGAAATTGGCAAGATACAGCACCATGAAGCTAGATGATATTCTCAAGATGCCCGTAAACGAGGTTGCCGACAGCAAGGCGCATTTATACCTTTGGGTTCCCAATGCCTTGCTTCCCGATGGATTAAAGGTAATGAAGGCATGGGGATTTGAATATAAAACGAATATCATATGGGAGAAAATCAGGAAGGATGGAGCACCCGATGGCCGCGGAGTAGGCTTCTATTTTAGAAACGTGACGGAAATACTGCTGTTTGGCATTAAGGGCGACAGTTATCGGACGTTGGCACCCGCGAGAAGCCAAGTGAATCTCATCAGGACAATGAAGCGTGAGCATTCCAGAAAGCCCGATGAAATCTATCCGCTGATTGAAGCATGTAGCGAGGGCGAGTACTTGGAAATGTTTGCAAGAGGGCAACGCGAAAACTGGCATGTTTGGGGAAACCAAGCAACAGACGACTATAAACCAGATTGGGCTACCTATGCTTATAATTCCGCTCGCATGGCAATCGTATAACAAGGCCAGTTGATCCGCGGCAAAAACGTGCGGCCCGCGAGCAATCTCGCGGGCCGTCTTGTCTTGCCGAAAAAATCCGTAGGGGCTTGCGGCCGCGTTGGCTTGCCCCCGCAGGGGTTGCGGGCAGCGTCGGCTTGCCCCCGCAGGGCTTGCGGGCCGCGTCGGCTTGCCCCCCACGAGGGGCTTGCGGCCGCCTCGGCTTGTCCCCGCAGGGGTTTGCGGCCGCGCGGATAAGTCGGCTATGCCTTACTCCACGATCACTTTCACACAATCTGCCAGTCCGTAGTCGCGCTCGTACTCGGCGGCGTACCGCTCGCCGTACGAGCCCGCCTTGACCGTGAACGTTATGTGCTCGGCGTGGTAACGGCCAAAGGCGTCCTTGCCGATGCTTGTTACGCTGGCGGGGATGGCGACCTCCGTCATCTTGCCGCAGTTGTCAAACGCGCTCTCGCCGATGGTCGTCAGGCCCTCGGACAGATGGACGGTCTTGAGCCGATAGCAGTACGAAAACGCGCTCTCGCCAATGGTCGTGATGCTTTCGGGCAGTGTGACGGTCTCCAGCGCGCTGGTGAGGAATGTGTGCGGGGCAATCTCGGTCATGGTGGAGGGCAGTGTGATTTCCCGCACCCGCGAGTTGTTTTCGAATGCATATTCGTCGATGCTCAGGGTGCCTTCCGGCACAACGTATTTGACGGGCGCGGAGAGCGTGCAGGCCGCCAGCCTGTGCTCCGGCGTGACAAACAGCACGCCGTCCGTCACAGCCAGCGTGGGGTTGGCGTCGCTCACCTTGATGCGCTTCAGATCGAGGCAGTTTGAAAACACGGCATGCCCCAGCGAGGTCACGGTGTCCGGCAGGGTGATATCGGTCAGCCTGTCGCACACGGAAAAAGCGCCGTCCCCAATGGTGGTTACGCCCTCCGGCACGACGATGGACTTGGTGGCGCGGCAGCCCGCAAATGCTTTCTTGCCAATGGTTTGCAAGCCGTCGGGGAGGATCACTTTGCTCACCGCAAAGCAGCTGTTGTACAGGTTCGCGGGCACATCGGTCACGCCCGCGGGCACGACGGCCTGCCTGAGTTGAAGCAGGAAGAAAAGGCCCCTTCGCCCAGCGCGGTCACGCTGTCCGGCAGGTTGATGGACGTGAGCTCCTCACACCAGACGAACGCCGACGAGCCGATGGACAGCAGGCCCTCCGGCAGCACGACGGTGCGCAAATGCATGCAATAGCGGAACGCGTTGTTGCCGATCGACGTAACGCCGTCCGGGACGACGACCTTGGCGAGGCCCTTCTTCGCGTTGAATTCCTCCGCGAAGGCTTCATCGCCGATGGCGGTCACGGCGTGGCCGTCCAGCTCGGCGGGGAGCGTAAGCCGGGTATCCTTGCCGGTGTAGCCCGTAAGGGTTGCCGTGCCGTCCTCGTTGACCGTGTAGGTGTAATCCGCCGCGTCGGCGATGGCGGCCGGGGTAAGCGCGAGCAGGGCAAGCACGAGCGTGAGCAGGAGCGAAAGCTGTTTTTTCATGGCGTGTGGGGCGTCTCCTTTTTTTGCTGTGTGGTTTGGCAAACCGACGACGCGCCGCTTGCCGTCGGCCCGCGCCGTCAACCGGGCGGGCCGTGAGAAAAATGAAGAAGCTCCCCAAAGCGGCAACGCCTCTTTGGGGAGCCAAGCGCTTGTTAGAACAATGTCAGCAGCTTCTCTTTTTCCTGCGCGTATTCCTCGTCGGTAATCTCGCCCGCGTCCAGCCTTGCCTTGAGGGCGTTCAGCGTCTTTTCCACAGCGGCGAGCTTCTCGGCCTGCGCGTCGGCCTTTGCCTTGGCCTCGGCGTCGGGGGCGGCGGTGGGAGCCGCGGCGAAAGGAGCGGGCTGCTGGGGCTGATAGTCGTACGGCGGGTACTGCGGCTGCCGGTCTTGCGGGTACGGCTGCGCATACGCGGGCTGACGCGGGCGGAAGCACGGGTACACCGGCATGTACATCCAGTACAGCAGCAGGGGCGTCCAGAAGGTCAGCAGGCCGAGCAGGACGCTCACGGCGATGCTGCCGGTGAAGGGCGCGATGCACAGCGCGTACGTGAGCAGCAGGGCGATGATGCTGAACAGCATCCACTTGACCACGTTGCCCAGCTTGTTTTTAATCAGCAGATTGACCAGCATAAAGATGCTGCACAGCGCCGGGATCAGGAAGCAGACGATCGCGGCGAACACGTGCCCCAGAATCGTAAAGCCGATGTAGCACAGCAGCAGGCCGCAAATCGTCGCGATCAGGGAAATCATCAGCAGCACGGTTTTTTGCGTCTTGTGCTGGGTCAGCGCGTTGACCGCGGCGCAGATGGCCGCGCCGACCATCAGAACCGCGCCGATAAAGTACAGGCTGAGTCCGGCGGCGGTATAGTAGTAGTAATCATAGGAGTTTGCCAACAGCGCAACCCCCACGATCACCCAAATGCCCACGCTGAACCAGAGCAGCAGGGAGACCAGCCCCTTCATAAAGTCCTGATCCCGCTCCTTGGGGTTTGCAATTTCCCGGAACATTTTGCCTAGCATAACTTTCGCCTTCCTTTTTGTGAGGTCGATAGGTCACAGACTGCTGATCTTCTCGTCGTACTCGTCTTGGTTGATGAGGCCGCGGTCCAGCATGCTCTTCAGCTGAGCGCGCTTGATGGCGTTGGGGTCCTGCGCCGCGCCGCCGGCATAGCTGCGGCGGCCCTGATACGCGCCGTCGCCGGGCTGGGCGCGGCCGTCCTCGTCAGACGGAGCGGAGCCGGGCTGCGGCGGGCGGTAGCCGCCCTGCGGCGGGTTGTAGCCGCCCTGCGGCTGACGGTAACCGCCCTGCGGCGGGTTGTAGCCGCCCTGCGGCTGGTTATATCCGCCCTGCGGCTGGCCGTAGGGCGCGCGCGGGCCGGGCGCGGGGGGCGCGAAGCGGGGCGCTCCGCCCAGCGCGTCGCGGATCTGGGTGTTGGTGTCGATCAGCTCGCCAAAGCCGAACAGCACAAAGCTGCCAAGCCAGCTGAGCAGAGAGCCGAGCAGTATGATGAGGATGCCGCCCAGCACGCCCAAGCCGGCAAGTCCGCTGCTGGAGTAGCCGCTGTAATAGCTCATGCCGCTCACCGCGCTGCTGGCTACGATGGTGATGATCCCAACGACAATAGATATGCCAATCCCTATCCAACACATGACCTTGGCCAGAATCTTGATTTTGTGCCCGATGTTGCTAAACACGGCAGCATCCCCCTTGTCAATGATTTCGGAATCAATGCGTATGGGTCGAATATCAACGCACAGAGCATAGCATAAAACAACAGGAATGTCAATTTTTAGCGAGAATTGCGGGCGTCGCGCGTTCAGTCGGTCAACTGCGCGGGATGCTATGCGAGCGGGGTATGCGCACCGCGCGTTCAGTCGGTCAACTGGCGCGGGATGCTATGCGAACGGGGG
>CAYOYK010000049.1:10666-18564 GCA_964408185.1 uncultured Oscillospiraceae bacterium
ATGCGCACCGCGCGTTCAGTCGGTCAACTGGCGCGGGATGCTATGCGAACGGGGGGGTGTATGGGCTGCGCGTTCAGTCGGTCAACTGGCGCGGGAAGCTCCGCAAACAAGCATTGCGCGCAATGCGTTCAGTCGGTCAAGCAGCGCGGGTAGCTCCGCGAGGCTGGCCAGCGTATCATCGCACAGCTCGGCCAGCTCCCCGTCGCAGGGGAGGAGATCGGGCACCATCACGGTGTGCGCGCCCGCCGCGCGCAGGGCGCGCAGGCCGTTGCGGCTATCCTCCACGCCAAGGCAGCGCTCCGGCGGAACGCCCGCCGCCCGCGCCGCCGCAAGGTACAGATCGGGCGCGGGCTTACCGTTCGCCGCGTCCTCGCCGCAAAGAATGTGGTCCAAATACGGCAAAAACGGCAGGCGCTCCATGTACCGGTCCACGATCTTGCGCGCCGAGCTGGTGGCCAAACAGAGGGTCAGCCCGCGCTCCTTCAGCGCGCGCAGGCAGTCCAGCGCGGCGGGCTTTTGCGGCATGCCCTCGGCGGCGTAGGCCAGCATGCGCTCGCGCCACGTATCCTCCATGCGCCAAAAGGGGTAGTTCTCCCCAAAGCGCTTGCGGCAGGCCGCCTGACAGGCCTCGCCGTTCAGCCCCATGGTGGACAGGTAAAAGCGGCTGCTGACCTGATAGCCCAGCTCCCGGTTGACGGCGATAAACACCTCCCGCCCCAGCCGCTCGCTGTCGATGAGCACGCCGTCCATATCAAACAAAACCGCCTGAATCATACCTCCGCCTCCTTGCCTGATGCGCGCAGGGCCGCGCCGAGGCCGTCCAGCGCGGCGCTCATGATGCCGCCCGCGTAGCCCGCGCCCTCGCCCAGCGGATACAGCCCGCCGATGCTCCCCTGCCCGGTATCCGGGTCGCGCAGCAGACGCACCGGCGCGGACGAGCGCAGCTCCACGCCCGTGAGCAGCGCGTCCGGGTGCGCGAAGCCGCGCAGGCGGGCGTCCAGCAGGGGCAGGGCCAGCCGCAGGTCGTCCAGCGCGAAGTCGGGCAGGCAGCCCGCCAGCTCGGACGGCTCCACGCCGGGCCGATAGCTGGGCAGCACGTCGCCAAACGCGGCGCTGGGCCGTCCGGCGAGGAAGTCCTCCACCCGCTGGCAGGGCGCGCGCAGCCCGCCGAGGCGGCGGTACGCGGCTTGCTCCCAGCGGCGCTGGAAGGCCACGCCCGCCAGCGGCTCCGCGGAGCCGTAATCATCCGGCCGCACGCCCACCAGCAGCGCGGCGTTGGCGTTGCGCCCGTCGCGGGCGCGGTCGCTCATGCCGTTTACGTTCAGGCAGCCGTCCTCTTGGCTGGCGGGGATCACCCTCCCGCCGGGGCACATGCAAAACGTGTACGCGCCGCGCCCGTCCGGCGTGGGCGCGCTGAGCTTGTAATCGGCGGGCGGCAGCGCGGGGTGCAGGCACAGCGCGCCGTACTGCGCGCGGTCGATCTCGCTTTGCAGGTGCTCGATGCGCACGCCGATGGCAAACGGCTTGCGCTCCATGGCAAGGCCCGCGTCGCGGAGCATGGCGTAGGTATCCCGCGCGCTGTGGCCGATGGCCAAGTAGCAGCGCTCGGCATCGAGGGTCTCGGCCGCGCCCCCGTCCGCGCGCCGGACGCGAAGCCCGGTCAGCCTGCCGTCCGATATTCTCAGCCCGTCCAGCCGGGTTTGAAAGCGCGGCTCGCACCCCAGCGAGATCAGCCGCTGCCGCAGCGCGGCCAGCACCCCGCGCAGCACGTCCGTGCCGACGTGCGGGCGCGTATCGTACAGGATATCCTCCGGCGCGCCGCAGGCGACCAGCGTGCGCAGGATGGTCTGCATGCGCGGCGCGTTGAGCCCGCAGGTCAGCTTGCCATCCGAGAACGCGCCCGCGCCGCCCTCGCCAAAGAGCACGTTGCTCTCCGGGTCCAGCGCGCCCGTCGCGCAGAGGGCCTCCACGTCCAGCGCGCGAGCCTCCACGGGCTTGCCGCGCTCCAGCAAAATCGGCCGCGCGCCGCGCAGCGCCAGCCCAAGCGCGCAGAACAGCCCGGCCGGCCCCGCGCCGACGACCACGGGCCTCGGCCCGCCCGGCCATGGCGCGACCGGCAGCGCAAACGCGTCGCCCTCCGGCGCGGCGTCCGGCGTCAGGGCGGCCTCGTTGGGCCGGAAACGGCGCAGCAGCGCGGCCTCCCGGCTCTTGTAGGCGGGGGCCAGCCGCACGTCGCAGCTCAGGGCAAAATGCAAGTCCCGCTTATCCCGCGCGTCCACGCTCCGCTTGCACAGCGCCGCGCCCGCAATCGCCTCCGGCGGCACGCGCAGTCGCTCCGCGCACAGCGCCGCCAGCGTTTGCGCGTCGGCGGGCACATCCAGCGGCAGCCTGAGCTGATGCAGCCGAATCACGCGTCCCGCCTCGCTTTCGTCGGCCCATCGCGGGCCGCTGATATTGGATAGCATCGTATCATAAACGCGGGCCGGATGCAAGCGCGGCACGCGCGCAGAGCCATCGGCGATGGGGGCGGCGGCTCCCGCGTCGCAACGGCCGGATGCAAGCGCGGCGCGCGCGCAGAGCCATCAGCGAGGGCGGCGGCGGTTCCCGCGTCGCAGCGGGCTGGATGCAAGCGCGGCGCGCGCGCAAAGCCATCGGCGATGGGGGCGGCGGCTCCCGCGTCGCAACGGGCTGGATGCAAGCGCGGCGCGCGCGCAGAGCCATCGGCGATGGGGGCGGCGGCTCCCGCGTCGCAGCGGGCTGGATGCAAGCGCGGCGCGCGCGCAAAGCCGTTTTTCGCCATGGTTGCAATTCCTGCCGGAATTGAGTATACTGTTCCTATTCATGTACTACGTAGGAGGCTCGCCCATGTACAGCCAAGGCTACCGCCCGCCCCAACCGCAGACCCAAGCGCCGCGCCGCGCCGCGTCCTATCCCGACGCCGCGCAGACGCGCCGCGCCTCCGGCGGAGCCCCCAACGCGCCGCGCCAGCGCAAGAGGGGCGGCTTCAAAGCGACGTGCATCAAGACGCTTATCGTGCTGGTGCTGCTGGCCGGGCTGGGCGTCGGCGCGTACATCGGCAAGACGAACCTCGACGTCAAGCCCTACAACTCCACATTTTGCGATAACGTCGTCGTGGACGGCATCGACCTGACCGGCATGACGTGGGAGCAGGGCAGCGCCGCGGTATGGGCGCAGGCCAATGCCAAGCAGGCGAGCTGGTCTGTGCGGCTGCGCAACGAGGCCGGACAGTACCAAGACATCACGGCGGCGACGCTGGGCATCACGTTTGATCCCTCCGCTGCGCTGGAGGCGGCTTGGGCGCTGGGCCACAACGTGTCCACGGACAATCAGCGCGACGTGTTTGCCCTCAAGCAGGAGATCGACCGCGTGCGCGAGACGGGCGCGACGTTCAGCAGCGCGCAGACGAGCGCGGACGAGGGCCCTCTGCGCCAGATCCTCAACACGCTGGCGCAGGCTGCGTACAAGTCCCCGCAGGACGCGCAGATCACGGGCTTCAACCCGGACGACAGCACCAACCCCTTTACCTTTCAAAGCGAGGTGTACGGGCAGGAGCTGGACACCAACTCCCTCAAGGAGCAGATCATGGCCATGGCCGATACGCTCCAGTCCGGCGAGGTGCTCATCCAGCCTACGCTTATTCAGCCGAGCGTGACCGTGGCCGATTTGCAGCAAACCGTCACGCTGCGCTACCGCGCCATCACCCCCATCGACAAGCATTCCACCGACGATCGCAACAACAACATCCGGCTGGCGTTCTCCCGCATCAACGGGCTGGTGCTCAACGACGGCGATAAATTCAGCTTTAACAAGCTGGCGCAGGCGCGCACGACCAAGAACGGCTACTTCACCGCCAACGAGTACGCCTACGGCGAGCTGGTGGTCGGCGTGGGCGGCGGCGTGTGTCAGGCCAGCACGACGGTCTATTTGGCCGCGATCCAATCCGGGCTGAAGATCACCGACCGCACCGCCCACAGCGATCCGGTCAGCTACACCAGCCTTGGGCAGGACGCGACCGTCAACAGCGTGCGCGGCCGCGAGATCGACTTCGGCTTCCGCAACAACTCAGGCGGCAAGCTCTTTATCGCCGCGCACGTCATCACGGATGCGAACAACCGCAACCGTCTGCTGTGCGAGGTGCGCATCTACGGCCTCGCGCTGGGCGGCACGTCCTACAAGCTGGAGAGCGAGGTGGTGCAGACCCTCGCAAAGCCCACCGAGAAGGAGATCATCAGCGACGAGGAGCAGAAGTACGTCACCTATACCGACGAGGAGAAGGTGGTCATTTCGGCCCGCGAGGGCTACGTGGTGGACACCTACCTTGTGACCTATGTGGACGGTGAGGAGACCGCGCGCGAGCGTGTGAGCGAGGATACCTACAAGAACCGCGCGGAGCGCGTGTATGTTGGGGTTACCTACCGCTAGGAGGGCGGCCCGGCAGGGCCGCGCGTGCCCCCGGCCCAATGGGCCGGGGTTTTTTGCGCCTGCGGCGCGGCTTTGCGCCTGCGGCGCGGCTTTGCGCCTGCGGCGCGGCTTTGCGCCTGCGCGGCGCGGCTTTGCGCCTGCGCGGCGCGGGCGGTGCGCCTGCGGCGCGGGCTTTGCGCCTGCGCGGCGCGTGATATGCGCCTGCGGGCGCAGGAGGGCGGCCTGCGGGCCGCGTGCCCCGACCTGCGGGCCGGGGTTCGTCACTTTTCTTTTCAGCTGAAAAGAAAAGTAACCAAAAGAAACAGCGTGTTTGAGGCCGATCGATGGGCCAGCACGCCCACCTTGTACTACAAGCGATCGCCCAGAAAACTTGCGTGATATAGTTTGCACGCCTGCGGTGCCCGGCTTGGCCGAACTGCTGCCCTGCGCTTGTTGACTTGTTCCTGTGCAAGGGACGGCATGCAGGCATGGTGGCCCTGCGGGGCCCTCGATTGGTTTGCCGCGCCTGCGGGCGCGGGGGGACGGGGGTAACGAAATAAACCCCGCGTGCCTTGGGCGCAATGCCGTAAACATGCGGGATAGCAAAGGCAATACATCGTTCCTCCAAGGAAACAATGCCATAGACGCGCGGGGGAGCAAAGGCAATACATCTTTCCCCATGGAAACAATGCCATAGACACGCAGGGGGGTAAAGGCTACACCTCATTCCCCAAGGAAAATATGCCATAGACGCGCAGGGGAGCAAAGGCAACACCTTGTTTGCCAAGGAAACTACGCCATAGACGCGCAGGGAACCACAGCCAATATGGCGTTTCACATGGAAACAACGCCATAGACATGTGGGGAAGCAAAGGCTACACCTCATTCCCCAAGGAAACTACGCCCAGACGCGCAGGGAACCACAGCCAATATGGCGTTTTTCCCCCCGCGCCCGCAGGCGCGGCAAACCAATCGAGGGCCCCGCAGGGCCACCATGCCTGCATGCCGTCCCTTGCACGGGAGCAAGTCAACAAACGCGGGGCAGCAGTTCTGCCAAGCTGGGCACCGCAGGCGTGCTAACAGCCTAAGCCAAGCCCTCTGGGCGATCGCTTGTAGCACAAGATGGGCGTGCTGGCCCATCGATCGGCCTCAAACACGCTGTTTCTTTTGGTTACTTTTCTTTTCAGCTGAAAAGAAAAGTGACGAACCCCGGCCCGCAGGTCGGGGCACCGTGCCCGCGCCCGCAGGCGCGAAACCCCCGCGGCCCCGCAGGGCCGCCCTCCTGCGCCGCGCAGGCGCAAAGCCGCGCCCGCAGGCGCATAGCCGCACCGCAGGCGCAAAGCCGCGCCGCAGGCGCAAACCCCGCGCCGCAGGCGCAAAGCCGCGCCGCAGGCGCAAACCCCGCGCCGCAGGCGCAAAGCCGCGCCGCAGGCGCAAACCCCGCGCCGCAGGCGCCCCCTACCACACCTGCATGCCCGTGTCCATCTCCCGGACGCTCAAAAACGTGGCGTACAGGTTGTTTTCCATCATGGCGTCGATGTGCAGGTGGCCGAAGTACCAGTTGCGGTAGGTCACGCTCGTGCGCACCCACTCCAGAAAATCGTTGAGGGGACGCTCGTTCTCGTTGTCCCCGGTGATGCTCTCCATGGCGCTGGTGGGCGCGGCGTGCGTGATGACCGTATCCACGCGCATGCCCGCCGCCAGCAGGTTCTTGCGCGCGGTCTCGTACTCCTCGGCCGAGGGCATCTCCTCCGGCCACCAGCTGGAGCCCCGATCGCGGCGGGATCGGTCGATGGAATAGCCGCCGCCCATGGTAAACACGCTCCTGCCGTCGATCTCGTACACCTGCCCGCGCAGCAGCTGGATGACGTTGCGGCGGATCTTGCGCACCAGCCCGCCATGCCACGGCACGGCGGGATAATTGCGCAGCAGGGTAAAGTTGTCGCGGTTGCCGTCCACAAACAGCACGTTGTAGGGCCGGAAGCTCAGCTCCCGCAGAAAAAGCTCCTCCTTGGAGGAACCCGAATAGACGTACCCAAAATCGCCGCAGACGATCAGATAGTCGCTCTTGGTCCAATCGGCGGTAAAGGGCATTGTGTCGATGCTCAGGCGCGCAGCCATGCCGTGCGTATCCCCGGTTACATAGATCATGGTCGGTTCTCCTTTGCCCGCTTACTCCGGGATGGCCTCGCTGAGCGCGCGCGCGATGTCCTCGCGGAGGATCAGGTCCGCGCGGCTGTCAAAGGGGGTCTCGTCGCGGTTGATGAGCGCGAGCTTCGCCCCGTTGCGATAGCTCAGCAGCCCAGCCGCCGGATACACCACCAGCGATGTGCCGCCCACGATCATCAGGTCGCAGGTCTCCACCGCGCGGATGGCCTCGTCCATCACGCCGTCGTCCAGCGGCTCGCCGTACAGCACCACGTCCGGGCGCAGCATGCCGCCGCACTCGCAGCGCGGAACGCCCTCGGCGGCCAGTATGTACGGCAGGCCGTACTTCTTGCCGCAGGCGAGGCAATGGTTGCGGTGTACCGAGCCGTGCAGCTCGATCACGCTGCGGCTCCCCGCCGCCTGATGCAGCCCGTCGATGTTCTGCGTAACCACCGCCTTCAGCCGCCCGGCGCTTTCCAAGCGGGCCAGCGCGTAGTGCGCGGCGTTGGGCTTCGCGTCCGGGTAGAGCATCACGGTCTTGTAGAAATGCCAGAACGCCTCCGGCTCGTTCAGGAAATAGCGGATGGACAGCATGTCCTCATAGCTGCGGCCCTCCCGCTGCTGGCGGTATAGCCCGTACGCGCTGCGAAAATCCGGGATCCCGCTCGCGGTGGATACTCCCGCGCCGCCAAAAAACAGGATGTTCTTCGACTTTTGTATCAGCTCGGCCAGCTCCTGTGCTCCGGTCACGGCGATTCCCCCTTCCCATCGGACGACGCATCAAAATGCTAACAATTCCTTAATTTGGTAATATTCGACGGTTTTCCCGCGTTTCCTGCTTGCGGGCGGAGAACAAGCCTCTGTCGCAATTTGCCTTGTTTTGTCAACATCCGCCGCCGGGCATAATCCGCCGCCCCCGCCGCCATACTCCCAATAGAACCAAATCGAGGGAGGGACGGCTGTGGCGCTGTATAAGGTGGATCTTTGCGGGGTGGATACGGGCAGCCTGCCCGTGCTTACTAACGAACGCATGCGGGAGCTGTTTCCGCTGGTGCACGGGGGCGATCGGGCCGCGCGGGAGGAGTTTATCCGGGGCAACCTGCGGCTGGTGCTCAGCGTCATCCAACGCTTCGGGGGGCGCGGCGAGAACGCCGACGATCTGTTTCAGGTAGGGTGCATCGGCCTGATGAAGGCGCTGGATAACTTTGATACCACGCTGGGCGTGCGCTTCAGCACCTACGCGGTGCCGATGATCATCGGGGAGATCCGCCGCTACCTGCGGGACAACAACGCCATCCGCGTCAGCAGCAGCCTGCGGGACATCGCCT
>CAYOYK010000050.1:0-17061 GCA_964408185.1 uncultured Oscillospiraceae bacterium
TTGCATTGCGCTCTGGTGCGCCGTACTAGTTTAATCTATTGTCGACACTATCTAAAAAACAATTGCTAAACGATGAAGGAGTCGGATTCTATTTTCGCTGTGATGATTCCTTCTTGAAAGAGTTTAAAAGTGTTTTTAGCATAGCAGTACAGGAAAAATGGACAATATGTTTTGAGCATTATCTTGAATTGTTCTTTGTTAAGAATGTAATTGACTTGATCAATAAATTAGATGCTCAATTCGATACATCCGCTAAAGATGGTATATTGGTTACTGCTGCATTAAAAGAACTTAATGACGATTGCGCATTTGAGCACATTGAATCTCTATCGCAGTATATTGCTTCGGAGATTAGATATATAAATACATTTAAGAATGAGGCATTGTTTGCGCAAACAGAATTCAAACCCAAGCACATCTGGGGGGTTGTATGATATTAGTAGCCGACTTATAAAAGCGATTTCAACTGTTATTCCCGAATTATCAAAGTTGAATCATCTTCTGTTGATTGATGAATTTGAGAATCTGCCTTTGGAACTCCAAAAATTGTTCAATACCATGATTAAATTTTGCAGAGACGATATTTCTATGCGAATAGGCCGCCGAAGCGAGAACATTGTTACAAGAGAAACAGTCAATAAAGTCGAGTATTTGCGTGAACAGCATGATTATTGTTTGATTGCGCTTGATCAAATCGATGACATTCAGTTATTAAAGCCGTATTTATTTGGTATTGCACAGAGACGTCTACAAGCTTTTGAAGGGACTGGATTATCAAGCAATATCATAGAAATCCTTGGGGGACAAGGAAAATCTTGACGCTGAGTGCAGCATAGTAGCAAATGACAAGAACACACATTTAATGCAGGGATTGTTAACTCATGTAAAGATTTGCAGTCACAGAATGCAAGCTCTTCGATGCTGGTCAGTCCTTCCGGTAGCGTGAGTGATGCGAGCTTCTCACATCCATAGAACGTCCAGCTACCGATTGATGTCACCTTACTTGGAATATTCACAGAAACAAGTTCGCAACAATTTTCGAAAGTTTGTTCTCCAAGCGAAGTCAAGCTTTCAGGCAGCTGAACTGTTTTTAACTCTCTGCACCAGTAAAAAGCGTAATCTCCGAGGCTCGTAACACCTTCTTCTACAACAACACTTTGAATGGAGTCATTTTTGTCATGCCACGGGGCTTCCCCATAGCTACAGTCCATCATGTCGCCAGTACCACTAATTGTTAGAACACCGCTTGAAGATAGATCCCATGTTAAGCCTGCACCACAAGAGCCATCAGCCAAAGCAACGCAATCCATTAGACAGCAGACAATTACGAGCAGCAATGCAAGAAATGATTTACGCATTTGAATATCCTCCCTTTTTTATGCATTTCGAGTAGGAACATGGTTTTCTTCGGCAGCCTTTAGTTTCTTGTTGCGTTTTTTGATTGTGAACATCCAAATTGCTGCTACAGAAATGATGGCAGCGACAGGATAGTACACATAGTAAGCTATTCCCCAGACGGCATCCCCCGATGGCATGATACCACGATCCACAATGTCCCAGTTAATTGCCCAGAAAGCTCCTGCCATCAGAATGTCCCAGAACAGGGTGAGAATTGGCTTCTTGCCAAGTGCGACAGTACTATGAGCAACGACAATGCAGCGATGCTTCCAAACAAGCACCCATAGAAAATTCCTGCATCTTTTGAGTGCAAAGCCTCTTCTTCAGCAAGAAAGTAGACTTTTGAGTATTTGAAATTGAGATATCAGCCATGTCACTAACTTTCATTTCAACATTATCGAACACTTCTCGCCAGAACGACTGAGATAATATTCTCTTGTATCACCTGTTTGGGCAACATACGGCAGGAAGAGAGCAGCTAAGGCAATGACAGCAGAGATGATGATGAGTAGTTTGGGAGTGGTCAACTTTTTCTCCATGGTATATTCCTCCCCCATGCTGTGCGGACATAATCTACCATTTACTACTACGTATTCCACTCAAATCGAAAAAACTTTTTTGAAAAATTGCATCATATAAAAAAGCCCTTGACAAGTTGTCTTTGGGGGTGATCCTTCAATGTATTCTTATGGAGAGGGGGAGATGATGCTTTTCCCCGCGTGCGCGAGGGGCGATCCCCCAAAGCGCCGTGGCTTTCGCCTTAGCGCTTGATGCCGGGGAAAACGAAAACCGCCTTGCTTGCGCTGGGCGGTCAGTTGGTTTGCCGCAATACATGCAGGACAAAGTCATCCAGCAATCGCAGATTGTATTTGTCGAAGTAGTATACTTCGTCGCTTCGCCAACCATATACCCCATCACTCTGACATACCAGCGGCTCTGGTATGGATGCGCCTGTAATCACGTCACGCAGTTTGGAAGGGGCCGTAGCGCCAATCGCCGCTGCTTTGAGGTGCCGCAGGACGCGCGCTTTCTCCGGGTGGGGCGTTTTGGAGCGCTTGCGCGAAGTTTTTCATAGAAGCTGTTGTTTCCGTGCCTTTTCCGTCGATAGAAACGAAGCCGTAACGGTCGTCATGAACGACCGCATCTTCGTAACCATCGATAGGTGTGATGTTCGCTGCGCTCGCGAACAGTCTGTCATGCTTGTTCAAAAAGCGCGAAGAAGCCGGAGCAGCCACTTGTCGGTTTACATCTCGATAATCCTCCCGCAGCTGCTCCCACCGCTCGTTCCCTGCCGCCTTCATCCGCCGAAACCCGCTCGGCCCCGGCACGTTCTCCTCGCCCGGCACGGCCTTGTACCGCTTTCCCTCCCGCGCGAGAGCTGATCCCCCCTGCCTGCCGATGTGCAGGAGAAGGCGGCCATCGCGGCGAGTCGGCGCGATTCGGTGAGCGACGAGATGTTGCTGGGGCGGATCGGCTTTGTAGGCGATCCGCAGGAAGGAGATAACGCGCGCGCAGGCCCAGCGAGCGGAGGCCGTGCAGCACCAGCTCGATCAGCCGGACAAACGGGCCGACCGCGCGCAGGGCGTGATCCGCAAAGCGGTGCGCGACGGCCTATCTGCCGGACGAGCAGGATCGCATCCTGAGCGACTACCGCAAGCGCTTTGAGCTGACCGGCGAGCAGGCAAAGGCGTAAGGCTGCCGAGGGATATGACCTACGCCGAGTGGGAGGCTTGGCAGAGGGCCGGGTGCCCGGAGGATGCAGGGGGTGGTTGTTGCAGTATTGCAAAGAGAATGTTATAATCAATAATGCAATAACACCCGGAGGAAGAAACCATGGAAAGTATATGGACGCTTCCTCGTGGAACAACTCTTCTGTGCAACGCGCCGAAAGAAGCTACGAGAAGCAGGTCTCTCTGCACAACGGAAAGATAAGCAATCCGAGAGAGTATGACAGCAGTTGGGACAGAAAAACCACTGCACAGCAAGACAGACTGTTGAAGAAGTGGCAGAAGGACGCTGATAGGAACAGCGAGTTGAGAGTTGTTATGGAGTATATATTACAGAAAAGGAGGATGCCAGATGATTAACACGTTGAAAGATTGCGTACATGAGTTGTTGGCGCAAGCAGATGAATGCAAAAATAAGCAAGCAAACGGGAACGACTATGACGCAGGCCGTATGCAAGGCTTGTGTGAAGCGCTGGGCATTCTGAAAGCGGAGTTTATGGGAGAAAGCGAAATAGAAAGCCTGCTGGACTTTGATATCGACAAGAGATACTTGGGATAACAACAGTCCCGTGGGCACATAGGCTACGGCCGGGCTCTAGCGACGAGTTGTCGCTATCCCATTCTATCGACAGCGTGTTGAAGCATAGGATATCTGCTGGAGCGTCATACGCACAAATACCTGAAAGAGTAGCCTGACAGCCGCCGCGCGCAAGCAAGGCGGTTTTCGTTGGCAACAAAGCGACCGCCCGCAAGGGAGGCCGCTTTTTGATATGCCCACCGGGGGCCAAGCCGGAGCATAGCCGACGGCGCAAAACGGGCGCAACAGACCATCGCGGCCGAACGGCGCAAGGCGGAGGCTGCCGCGGTGCTCGGCTTGTATGCGAATGTAACCGTGCGGGGCATCACAGAAAACCCATGTGCTGTCAGCGCTTTAGCGCGTGCGGGGGAGCAGCGCCCAAAACAAGCGGAAGCTGAAGGCGGGGAGGTAAAACGTTAAATCTAAAAGGATACAGCCATTCCTCCCCACAACCGCCGAATAATTGCAGAAATTACGCATCTCCTCCCAATATCGAGTAACCAGCCGCCGGCTCATCGAGAAGAAAACGAAATCGTTTTTGATTAGATAATTCAACGGTTTGAGAGCAATGCAACCGAACCTCCGCAAAATACTTTGAAAAAACGTGCGCTTGTAACCGACCGCGTAACCGATAAGCCTTATAATCAAAAACGTAAACCGAACGAGGTGGAGGAAACAGACCATGAAGCAAGCTAAAACGATCGCAGCCTTGATTACCGCCGTACTGCTGGCGCTGACCTGCAGCCTGGCCTTTGCCGAGGAGCTCACTGCGGAGCCCGTCGCGACCCCCACCGTGGAGATCACCGCTCCCGCGCAGCCCGTCGTCACCGTCGAGCCTGCCGGGGAAGCGACCGTAGCCCCCGCTGCCGAGCCGACCATCGAGCCGACGGAAGAACCCGCCGCAGAGCCGACTGCCGAGCCGACCGCCGAAGCGACCGTCGAGCCGACGGAAGAGCCCGCCGCCGAGCCTACCGCCGAGCCCGCTGAGGAAGCGCCCGCCATGGAGACCGTGATCGAGATCGAGGAGCGCATCGTGAACAGCCGCATCGTCGGCGACGAAGTGGTGTTCTACGGCACGGATGTCACACTGGTTGGCGATTTGACCGGCTTCGAGGGCCTGACCTACACCCTGCAATGGCAGCGCCGCGATGGCGACGAATGGCATGACGTCGAGGGCGAAACCGCCGCGAGCTACACCCTGACCTTCACCGAGAGCGTGGCCGGATGCGCGTGGCGCTTGGTCGCTCGCGTGGAAATCGAGACCCTCCGTCCCGTTGAGACCGCCGAACCCGCCGCGCAGAGCGAAGCTCCCGCGCAGGATTGAACCAGATAGCGTTCCCCCCAGCCGCGTAAGCGGCTTTTTTATTTGCCTTGCGTTTCGTGCCGCTCAGTCGGCCGCGCGGGCCGAATGCGGCGGTCGGGAAGCCCGGACGCAGGCATAACCGGGCGGCGCCCAAAGCTGCCGCCCTGCGCCTGCAATGCCGATGAAGCGGTGTGTTGCTGCAAAAATCCGCAAACGTTTTCGGACGGAACGTTATGTTTCATCATCAGGATTCCACCTCGCAATACGCCCATGCCACGCGCTGTGATCACGCCGACGTCCGGCCGCGCCCATCGCCATGGAGCGCAAAACGTCAGTCGCCCAAGCGCAAGCGCTTGGGCGATGGAAGCTACGATCGTCGAAGAATTGCTCTGATCGGGAAGCATTCCTATCGGGATGCTCTCTTTTGGAGGCGTTTCTCATGGAAGCCTTGCTTTACAACGGGCGAATCGTCATTCTATCGGGCGTGTGCCCGCGCCGTACCGAATCCTCGCGAATACGGCCTCACCCATCGACCGTTTGCCCGGTCGTCGCTTCGCCGTCAGTATGCCCGCCCGCGCGCGCGATATGCAAAAAGTTGCGCGGGACTTCCGCTTGGCGGGCAGGAGCGCGGCGTTTGAGCGAGAATGATATAAAGCTGGGATTCTTTGCGGGGAGGGGAACGCCGTGTCCTATCGGTGGCTGAACAGGGACTGGGCCGTCGAGCCGGAGGCCTACGACGCCGGTACCGCGCTGTTTTTGCGCGGCGCGGCGCGGGTGGAGGCGATTGCGGACGCGTGCTTGACGGTGCGCGTCGGGCCGGATGAGCCTCGCGCGGTAACGCTGCGCGCGGACGGATCGGCGGACTGTCCCTGCGGCGAGGCGACCGAGGCCGCGCCCTGCCGTCATATGATCGCCGCGCTGCTGCAAACGCAGGCGGACGGCTCCCAGCAGCGCATGCTGCAAGCCCGCGAGGCATGGCGCGGCCAGCGCCTGATGGAGCTGCTTTCGCGCTCGCTGCCCGGCAACGATACCCTGCGTCTGCTGCCCGTGCTGCGCGTGTGGCCGGACGGGCGCGTCGGGCTGGGCCTGAGCCTTGGTCAGGAGCGGCTGTACGCGGTCAAGCACATCCCGGAGCTGCTGCGCTGCTTCTCGCAGGGCCGCGTGCTGGAGCTGAGCCCGCGCTATCGCTACGATCCCACCGAGATGCGCTTTGGCAAGCAGGACGAGCATCTGCTCACCACGCTGGCCTCCTACCTGCTGGAAAGCGAGGCCCCGGAGGCCGACGCGGAGGGCGATCTGCCCCCTGAGGAGGACGATGCGTCGGGCGCGCCCGTACACTTTGAGGGACGCTTTGTGCTGCTGCGCGGCGCTTTTTTGCACGGCGTGCTCCGCGAGCTGGAAAAGCTCCCCTTCGGGCTGCTGGTCGGCGAGGAAAAGCACCGCCAGAACGGCATCGCCACCGAGGACCTGCCGCTGATCTTCACCGTGTCGCTGGAGAACAGCCGCCTGCTGATGACCGCGTCCGGCGCGGAAACCGTCTGCGCGCTGGGCGACGACGCCCGCTTTGTGCTCTGCGGCGACCGTGTGGTGCGCCTGCACACCGCGCAGGCCCGCCTGATGCCGCTGCTGGCCGAGAACGCCGGGGCCTTCGCGCTGCCCGGCGACGATCCGCAGGCGACGCTGAGCGAGCTGCTGCCGGGGCTGAGCGCCATCGGGACGGTGGCCGCCGAGGGTACGCTCAAGGCCCGGCTGGTGGACGCGCCGTTCTCCGCCCGCGTGTACCTTGATTTGCTGGGCGGCGACGTGGTGGCCCGCGTGGAATTCCGCTATGGGGATTGCACGCTGGATCCGTTTGCGCGGATCGGAACGGGCGGGGCGGCGCGCGGCGACGGCGCGGGCGAGGCAGCGTCGGGCGATGCAGCGTCGGGCGTGGATGGTTCGGGCGCGAACGGCTTGGACGCGAGCGGTTTAGGCGCGAACGGTTCAGGCGCGAGCGGCTCGGACGCGAGCAGTTTAGGCGCAAGCGGTTCAGACGCAAGCGATTCGGGCGCAAGCGGTTTAGGCGCGAACGGTTCAGGCGCGAGCGGCTCGGACGCGAGCGGTTTAGGTATAAGCGGTTCGGGCATAAGCGGTTTGAGCGCGAGCGGTTCGGGCGAGGCCGTGTTGAGCGCAAGCGGTTCGGGCATAAGCGGTTCAGGCGCGAGCGGGCTGCACGCGGCCGTTTCGGACGGCGGAGCAACGGGCCGCGCCGCTTCCGCCGACGCGCCGCTGCTGCTGCGCGACGGCCGCAAGGAGAGCGCGCTCATCAACTTTTTGTCCGACGCGGGCTTTACCGTGCGCGGCGGCAGCATCCTTCTGCGCCGCGCGAAGGATATCCTCGCGTTCTGTACGCAGGGCGTGGCCGAGTTGGAAAAGCTCTGCGAGGTCTATGTCAGCCAAGCGTTTGAGAAGATCAAGCCGCGCAGGTTCGCGGGCACGGCCTCCTTCCGCATGCAGGGCGACGGGCTGGTGTTCTCGCTGCTGGAGAACGGCGAGCCCGTGGCCGATCTGGGCACGATTTTGGAGGCCGTGCAAAAGCGGCAGCAGTACGTGCGCCTCAAGAGCGGCGAGTTCCTCGACCTGCGCGATCTGTCCGCGCTCAGCCCGGTGGCGCAGGAGCTGCTGGACGCCTCCGCGTACGATCGGCGCGGCGCGCCGGAGGAAAGCGACCGGGAGCTGCACTTCGGCGCGTACCGGGCCGTGTACCTCGTCAGCATGCTGCGCATGGCCGGGGGCAAGGCCGAGGCCGCCCCGGAGGTGGAAAACGCCCTGAGCAGCCTGCAAGAGGGCGCAAAGGACGACGAGGGCTACATCCCGGCGCGGCTGCGCAAAAAGCTGGCGGACTACCAGCTGCGCGGCGCGGGCTGGCTACTCGGCCTGTACAAGGCGGGCATGGGCGGCGTGCTGGCCGACGAGATGGGACTTGGCAAAACCATACAGGTCATCGCCCTGCTCAGCGCGGCGCGGCGCAAGGACGGCGCGCAGCCGACCTTGATCGTCACCCCCACGTCGCTGATCTACCACTGGCTGGCGGAGCTCAAGCGCTTTGACGACGCGCTGACCGTGCGGATGATCGGCGGCATGCGCGAGGAGCGCCGCCAAAGCATCGAGACCGTCGCGGCGGAGCCGGACGTGGACGTGGTGCTCACCTCCTACCCGCTGCTGCGGCGGGACGCGCCGCTGTATCAGCAGTTTGATTTCCGCTTCATCGTGCTGGACGAGGCCCAGTACGTCAAAAACGCGCAGAGCCTCGGCGCGACGGCGGTCAAGGGCCTCCGGGCGAAGGCTCGCTTTGCGCTGACCGGCACGCCGATGGAGAACCACACCGGCGAGCTGTGGTCGATCTTCGATTTTGTGCTGCCGGGCTACCTCGGCACGCAGGCCTCCTTTCTGCGGCGGTACGGCGGCGGCGAGCGCGCGAGCGAGCTGCAAGAGCGTATCCGTCCGTTTTTGATGCGCCGCCTCAAAAAAGACGCGCTCGCCGATTTGCCCGGCAAGCGGGAGGTGTGCCTCTACGCCGCCATGACCAAGGAGCAGGAGGCCGTGTACCGCCAGCTCCTCGGCACGCTGCGCACGCATGTGGACGCCGCGCTCAAGGATGGCGCGCTGTCCCGCGCGCGCATGCAGGTGCTCAGCATATTGCTCAAGCTGCGGCAGGTCTGCTGCCACCCCAAGCTCTTTTTGCCCGATTACGAGGGCGAGAGCGGCAAGCTGGAGCTGCTGGTGCAGACCGTCCGCAACGCGGTGGAAAACAAGCATCGGCTGCTGGTGTTTTCCCAGTTTGTGGGCATGCTGCAGATCATCCGCAAGCGGCTGTCCCGCGAGGGCTTCAAGACGCTGTACCTCGACGGCTCCACCAAGCCGCAGGAGCGGCAGGATCTGTGCGACCGCTTTAACGGCGGCGAGGGACAGGTGTTCCTGATCTCCCTCAAGGCCGGCGGCGTGGGCCTCAACCTGACCGGGGCCGACCTTGTGATCCATTACGACCCGTGGTGGAATCCCGCCGCCGAGGATCAGGCGACCGACCGCGCCCACCGCATCGGCCAGACGCGCGATGTGGACGTGATCCGCCTCATCACGCAGGATACCATCGAGGAAAAGGTCGTGGGGCTGAGCAAGCGCAAGCGCGCGATTTTTGACCGCGTGGTGCTGGCGGGCGAGAGCGCGCTGGGCGATATGAGCGAGGAGGATATCCGCGCGCTGTTCCTGTAACGGAGCCTCGCGGGGCTGATAGAATAAGCGTTTGCGGGCCGCCGCGTCAACACGCCGCGAGATTCCATTTGTGTTTTGCGCTTTTTCTCCATTCTTTTTACATAAAAAATGCAAGATTCCATTGATATTCCACTTGTTTTTACTATAATGGGAAAAGAGAATCCCATTGAGAACGGAGGAGAAAGCAAATGGTACGTTACACGGAGGAACAGAAAACGCAGGCGCTTGCTCTTATACAGGAAAAAGGCGTGATGAAGGCCAAAGAGGAAACCGGCATTTCCATGCAGACCCTGTACAAGTGGCGCAACGGCGGCGAGGACGCCAAGGCGGAAAAGAGCGCCAAAAAGGCCGCTCCCAAGCGCGCCCGCAAAGTCAGCGCCGATACCCTTGGCGAGCTGCTCAACGACGACGGCGGCGCGATGGAAAAGATCGCCCAGCTGGAGAGCGAGAACCTCAAGCTCCGCGCCCAGAACGAAAAGCTGCGCAAGGCGCTGCAGTCGTTCTTGGACTGACGGGGAAAAGCTGCTCCGCCTAAACCCGGAGGCGCGGCCTCTGGCCGCGGCGCGGGGCAGCGCCCGGAGAAGGGCCTGTGAACCAAACAAAGAGAAGCGGCGCTTGCCTTACTGGCGAGCGCCGCTTTGGAATCCGCCTGTCACATCGGCGTGGAGGCGGGGAACAAGTAGATTAGGTAGCAGACGCCGCCGACCAGATGGCTGGTCAGCAGCGCCGCGCCGAGGGCGATCAGCACGCGCTGGGGCCAGCCGACGCGGCCGGCCTCGCGCAGGGAGCGCAGCCAGCTCCGGCACAGGGGCAGCGCGTAGGCCCACAGGAGCCCGCAAGCGCTCATCAGCGCCCAGCCGAGGTTGCCGTCCGCGCCGCGCAGGCCCTGCTCCGCAAACAGGCAGAACTCCAGCAGCGCGAAGCCTGCCGTACCGATCGCCAGCCATACCCCGTGGTTGCCGCGCAGGCGGCCCTTGCCGCACACGCACAGCACTGCCACCGGGAACGCGGCCATCAGCAGCAGGTTGCGCAGGCCGAGGAGCAGCCGCTCCGCCGAGAAGCCAAACACCAGCCCCGCGCCCGTGCCCGTGACCATGCCGCCGTAGTACAGGTAGCTGAACGCAAAGATCATCGCGGCGGGCACAAAGGCAAGCAGCACCTGCCAGAAGAACCGCCACGCGCCATGATAGCGCCGGATCACCAGCCGTAGGCCGTACACCCCGGCGGCGGGCAAAAACGCCTGAAAGAACGTCGGCTTAGCCAGCACGCTCAGGCACAGGGTAAGCGCGGGCAGCGCGAGCTTTCGCCACGATACCCGGACGCGCGGGCCGGGGCCGAGGGCCTCGTAGTCGCGCAGGAGGCTGCACAGGGCGGGCGCGGCCAGCAGCATGACCGCCGAGGCCGTGATCTGCGTGGGGCTGTGCCACGCGTTGGGCGAGCCGAGGATGATCATGCCGGTGTCCGGCCAGTACCAGTAATAGCCGCTGGTCGCCTGTCCGGGCAAGTACAGGCTCATCACCAGCACGCCCGCCAGCGCCCACAGCGTGCAGGCGACGGGGCGGGTATCATCCGCGCGCAGGAGCAGGCGGCGCAGCAGCAAAAACTGCGCGACCTTCCACGCGGCGGTCACCGCGCACGCGGCCACGGCGCTGCTCACGCCCAGCCGGACAAACAGCGCGACCGGGAGATGCCACAGCATATGCACCACGTGGCGCAGCAGCGTGCGCGGGCGCGCAAAGTCCATCTCGGCGGCCCATGCGGTGTGCGTGGCAAAATCGCCGGGGCGCTCGGATACGCCGAGAAGCAGGCAGTAGGTCATCACGCCCAGCCCGACGCAGATCGCCAGCTTCAGCAGCGTATCCAAGCGCTTGGCGGGCGCGAACGCATCCGCGACGCGCCGCTTCAGGCTGATGCGCTCGCGCGCGGGAGCGACCGCCGTCGCCCGCGCGGCCAGCCACGCCATCAGCCTGCGGTGCAGCCAGCCGTGCGCAAAGCTGAGCGCCAGCGAGAGGATCAGCGTGCAGGCGGCGGCGATGATCAGAATCCACACATGGGAGCCATCGCCCGCGAGGGCCGTGAGCCGCGGCCAGAGCAGCACATAAAACGCGTCCTGCACCAAGAAGTGCCACAGATAAAAGTAGAACGAGTTCTGCCCCGCGTAGGCCAGCGCCTTGCACGAGAACGCCTTGCGCACGCGCGGCGCGTTTTGCAGCGACATCAGCAGCAGCGCGCTCGCCAGCGCTTGCAGGTAGCAGCGCGTCTCGTAGCCGCCCACGCGCACGATGAGCACCGCCGCCGCCACCGCCGCCAGCCGCACCCACAGCCGCGAGAAGGCCCGCCGCAGCATCGGCTCCGCAATGCGCAGAAGATATCCGCCCAGACAGACGCACAGCAGCCACGAGTCGGTCAGGTAGCACAGCGCCATGGCCAGCAGCGTCCACACGATGCGCTGGGACGAGCTGCGGCCCCGCAGCACCGAGCTCATGACCATCACTGCGGCGCTGCCGGTAAAAAACGAGCCCATGCACCAGTAGGTAGGCACCAGCGTGCTCTTGAAGAACATCGCCTCGTTGAGACACTGCACGGCGGCGGCAACGGGCGGCGTGTTGGCCAAGTAGCCGCCCAGCAGCGTGCCCGTAACGCCAAACCAGCGGTACAGCACATAGCACAAGCACAGGTACGTCAGCAGCGGGAGCAGCATGCCCAGAAAAAATTGCAGGTAGCGCTTGGCCAGCCGCTTCTCCAGCGGCTGCTCGGACGGGCCGGCCGCAAAATAGCCGATGAGCAGCGTAAAAAAGCAAACGGCAAAATTTCCCGTAAGGCCGTTGAGCAGCCCCACGCCGCCCCGCCACGGCACAATGCCGTCCAGCATGCCGCCGCCGTCGCTCCACAGCGTCAGCCCGGACGGCGCGTACAGCGAGAGCAGGTGCGTGATAAACACCAGCAATATCAGCAAAAACCGAAGCGAATCCACAGCGCGGTCGCGTTTCACGGCTGGGCCTCCTTTGTGCCACCAAATCGGTACTATTTAAGCATATCGGGCCTGCGAAGTCAAGCCGGGCTTCGTCGCCCCGGCGGGGGGGGTCCACCCCCTGATGCGCGGCGGCGGTTGCCGCAAGGGGTTGGCAAGCGGGAGCGCACATTCATCCCCTGCCGCGACAAAACGCCCCCGGCTTCCCAGCGTGGGGAAAACGGGGGCGAAAGGGAGCGATCTCGGTCTGGCTGGGCGGGCGCTGGCGCGGCCCGTTTCCAGCTTGGGGTAACTCATTAGCGGCTTGCGGCAACCCGTTCGCGGCTTGGGCGCAACCCGCCAGCGCCTTGCGGCAACCCGTTCGCGGCTTACACCGCCCGCCATCGGCTTGGCGCGGCATGTTACCTGCTGCGGACGTGCCGCTTGCGGCTGCGCGCCAGCAGCGCCAGCCCCGCGCCGGACAGCAGCGCCAGCCCCAGCCAAAGCCCGGTATGGCTGTCGTCTCCGGTTTTGGGGTATGTGACGGGCGCGGTAACGGTCACTCTGGCCACGCTGCTGTTTACAGCGGTTACGCCGGCAGCGGATACCTGACACAGGTAGTAGTAGGTCCCGGCGGTCAAGCCGGTGGGAATGGCAAAGGTCGCGCCCGTGCCAAGGGAGCCGCCGCTTATCGTACCGCCCGCGTTGCAGGCGTACCAGTTGTAGGTGGGGGTAGCGCTGTTGGAAACGGTGGCGGCGGCGCTTAAGCTGCCTGATACACCGCCTAGGGGGAATGTGGAAGCCGCGGCAGGCTGTGTGGTTACGGTAATGCTGTGCGGCGCGGTCACGGTCACTCTGGCCACGCTGCTGTTTACGGCGGTTGCGCCGGCAGCGGATACCTGACACAGGTAGTAGTAGGTCCCGGCGGTCAAGCCGGTGGGAACGGCAAAGGTTGCGCCCGTGCCAAGGGAGCCGCCGCTTATCGTGCCGCCCGCGTTGCAGGCGTACCAGTTGTAGGCGGGGGTAAAGCCCGGAGCGGCGGTTGCCGCCGCGCTCAGGCTGCCCGCAATACTCCCTTCGGTCTGGCTGGTGGCAGCGGCGGGCTGTGTGGTAAATGTAAAATGCGGCCGGGTCACGGTAAGGGTGTAGGTGTTGGTGGTGCCGGCCGTATCATTGGCGATAATGAGGATGGGAATGGTGTTGTCGCCATAGCTCAGGTTCACGGTGATCGGGCTGCCGCTGCCGGCCGCGGTACCGTCCACGATCATGCCGGCCACGCCGGTGCCGGTGCTGAGCGTGGGCCTAAAGGTAAGGCTGCTTGTGGAGCTTGGCACCGTGGCGGTGTAAGAATACACATCTGCCTCAAACGCGGGGGAAAGCGTTCCGGCGGACAGCGCAAGGCTTTTCAGCGACAGGTCGTAAAACTTGGAGGTGGCGTCCGTGGTCACGGATCCGCCGGATGTGCCAAACTCCAACAAGCCAAAATTATAGAGCACCGACCCGTATTCAAGAGAAGGGCCAAGGTTGGCAAAGAGGATCAGACCATAATTGTATATGGTTCCTAAGGTATCACTATCGATGATTGTGCCTGTAGGGGAACCGAGATGCAACGTTCCTCGAACGGTCAGCGAATAGTCGTGCAGGAAAAGGTTCTCGGAAACATAGAAGGTTTTCCCGGCCGATATCTCCGAATCGTCTGTGAGATTATAGTCATTCATTACATCCCCCTCCAAGTAATTCACCGCCCGCGCCGCGCCGGGCAGCAAAAACAGCCCCATGCACAGGCACAGCAGAGCCGCCAAAAGCTTGGTTGACAAATGTTTCATTGCGTTTGCTCCTTTTGGGGTGCGCATGTGCGCAGGATATGAAAGGAATGACATAGATTCCCTGTTTAGTGTACCACAGCTTTTGCCTTGGCGCAAGGGCTTTGGCAAAAGCCTCCGGCGCGTTATTTCCCCCAAATCCGCCGCAGAGTCTTGTCAAGGCCCGCCGTCCCGGTTATAATGTAAAGATATCGGCAGGGACGGCCCGCCGATGAACCCCCACCGAAAGGCAGGCATCCGTATGGAAAACGAAAAGAGTAACTTTATCTGGGACGCGATTCGGGAGGATTTGGCCAGCGGCCGCTGCCAGAGCGTGCGCACCCGCTTTCCCCCGGAGCCGAACGGCTACCTGCACATCGGCCATTGCAAGGCCTTCATTACGGATTTTCTGGCCGCCGAGGCCTTCGGCGGCGTGACCAACCTGCGCTTTGACGATACCAACCCCGCCAAGGAGGAAACCGAGTACGTGGAAGGGATCGAGGCCGATATCCGCTGGATGGGCTTCGATTGGAAGGGCGGGCTGCACTTTGCCAGCGAGTATTACCCCAAGTGCTATGAGATCGCCGTGGATTGGATACGCCGCGGCCTCGCCTATGTGGACGAGCTGAGCGCCGAGGAGATGCGCGCCTACCGCGGCACCCTCACCCAGCCGGGCAAAAACAGCCCCTACCGCGACCGCCCCATCGAGGAAAGCCTGCGCCTGTTTGAAGAAATGAAGCAGGGCCTGCACGCCGAGGGCAGCATGGTGCTGCGCATGAAGCTGGATATGGCCTCCCCCAACATGAACATGCGGGATCCCGCCATGTACCGCATCCTCTACAAGGAGCACCACCGCACCGGCAAGACGTGGTGCATCTACCCCATGTACGACTTCGCCCACCCCATCGGCGACGCGCTGGAGGGCATCACCCACAGCCTGTGCAGCTTGGAGTACGAGGATCATCGCCCCCTGTACGATTACGTGGTAAACACCGCGCAAAACCTGCTGCCCGGCAAGCCCCGGCAGATCGAGTTCAGCCGCCTCAACCTCACCCGCACCATCATGAGCAAGCGCTACCTGCGCATGTTGGTGGAGGGCGGGTACGTATCCGGCTGGGATGACCCCCGCATGCCCACGCTGTGCGCGCTGCGCCGCAGAGGCTACCCCCCCGCCGCTATCCGCGATTTTATCGACCGCGTGGGCCTCGCCAAGGCGGACAGCGTTGTGGACTTGGCGCTGCTGGAGCACTGCGTGCGCGAGGCGCTGGGCGATACCGCCCCCCGCGCCATGGCCGTGCTTGACCCCATCAAGCTCGTGTTTGAAAACTGGCCGGAGGAGCGGGTGGATCGCCTGCCCGTTGAGAACCACCCCGATCATCCCGAATTGGGCACGCACGACGCGCCCTTCACGCGCGAGTGCTATATCGAGCGCGAGGACTTTATGGAGGTGCCCGCCAAAAAGTACTTCCGCCTGTTCCTTGGCGGCGAGGTGCGCCTCAAGGGCGCGTACATCATCCGCGCCGAGCGCTGCGATAAGGATGAAAGCGGCGCCGTGACCTGCGTGTACTGCACCGTGGATTTGGATACCCGCAACGGCAGCGAGGGCGCCAACCGCAAGGTCAAGGGCACGCTGCATTGGGTGAGCGCCGCCGAGGGCAGGCCCGCCGAGTTCCGCCTGTACGAGCCGCTGCTCAACGACGAGAGCGACGACGGCGTGGCCGAGGACAAGCCGGAGGAGGAGGCCGCCGAGGCCGCCAATTCCGCCGATAAAAAGGGCTTCCTCAAGCGGCTCAACCCGGACAGCCTGTGCGTCAGGCGCGGCTACATCGAGCCGTACCTTGCCGGGGCGAACGCGGGCGACGTGTTCCAGTTCCTGCGCATGGGCTATTTCTGCAAGGACGCGGATTCCACCGCCGAGCTGCCCGTATTCAACCGTACCGTGGGCCTGCGCGACAGCTTCAAAAAAGAGGTCAAGGCATGAGCGTCTCGCTTCGGCCCGTCACGCGCGACAACTGGGAGGCCCTCATCGGCCTGACCGTAGCCGAGGAGCAGCGCGAGTTTGTGGCCAGCAACACATATACGCTGGCCGAGAGCTATGTGTATCCCGCGTGCGTGCCGCTGGGCGTGTACGACGGCGAGACCCCCGTGGGCTTTTGCATGTACGCGCTGGACGAGGACGACGGGGCCTACTGGGTGTGCCGCCTGATGGTGGACCGCGCCCGGCAGCGCAAGGGCTACGGCCGCGAGGCCCTGCGCCTGCTCATTGCGCGCGTTGCCGCCCTCAAGCCGGACAAGCCCGTGCTGTACATCAGCTTCGGGCCGGAAAACGCCGCGGCCAAGGCCCTGTATGAGAGCTTCGGCTTTGCGCCGGACGGCCGCGTGCTGGACGGCGAGGTGGTGTACCGGCTCGCGCTGCCCTGCGAGGAAACCGTGTAATCCCTTATACGAAAGGACTTGAGCCCATGTCTACCGTTCGCACCCGGTTTGCCCCCAGCCCCACCGGCTATTTGCATCTGGGAGGCCTGCGCACCGCCCTGTATGCCTACCTGTACGCCAAGAAGTACGGCGGCGCGTTCATCCTGCGCATCGAGGATACCGATCAGGAGCGCGAGGTGCCCGGCGCGACCGAGCTGATCTACCAAAGCATGCGGCAGGCCGGTTTGCTGTACGACGAGGGCCCGGACGTGGGCGGCGACTACGGCCCCTACATACAGAGCCAGCGCAAGGACAGCTATTGGCCCTACGCCCTGCAGCTGGTGGAGAGCGGCCACGCCTACCCGTGCTTTTGCACCAAGGAGGAGCTGGCGGCCCGGCGCGACGCGGCCACCGCGCGCGGCGAGACCTTCAAGTACGACAAGCATTGCATGGCCATCCCGCGCGAGGAGGCCCTGCGCCGCATGCACAGCGGCGAGCCGTTTGTGATCCGCCAAAACGTGCCCACCACGGGCACGGCCGGCTTTGACGATTTGCTCTTCGGCCATGTGGATACCCCCTGCGAGATATTGGACGACAACGTGCTCATCAAGGCCGACGGCATGCCCACCTACAACTTT
>CAYOYK010000051.1:0-16776 GCA_964408185.1 uncultured Oscillospiraceae bacterium
CTTGTTCGTGCGAACGGCTATGATCTTTTCCAGCTTCATGGGTTTGCCCTCCCTTCTATTCGATTACGCGCCGTAGTAGGCGTTCAGATACATCTGCTTGATCTCGCTCATCAGCGGGTAGCGCGGGTTGGCGCCGGTGCACTGGTCGTCGAAGGCCTGCTCCGTCATAGCGTCCAAACGCGCGAGGAAGTCTTTTTCGTCCACGCCGTAGTCCGCAATGGTGGCCTTGATGCCGATTTTTCCCTTCAGCTCGTCGATCTTCTCAATGAGGCCGTTCAGCTTCTCGGTATCATCCTTGCCTTGGATTCCCAGCGACTCGGCCACCTCGGCGTAGCGGCGCAGCGTGTGCGGATGGTCGTATTGCGGGAAGGTACCCATCTTGGTCGGCACCTCGGCGGCGTTGAAGCGCAGCACCTCGTCCAGCATCAGGGCGTTGGCCACGCCGTGCGGCAGGTGGTGGAACGCGCCCAGCTTGTGCGCCATGCTGTGGCATACGCCGAGGAACGCGTTGGCAAAGGCCATACCGGCCATGGTGGCGGCGTTGGCCATTTTTTCGCGCGCGGCGGGATCGTGGGGGCCGTCGTTGTAGGCGCGGGGCAGGTACTCAAAGATCATCTTGAGGCTCTGGATGGCCAGCCCGTCCGTGTAGTCGGTCGCCATCACGCTCGCGTAGGCCTCCAGCGCGTGGCTTACCGCGTCGATGCCGGAGGCGGAGGTCAGGCCGCGCGGCGCGTCCATCATCATGTCCGCGTCCACGATGGCCATGTTGGGCATCAGCTCGTAGTCCGCCAGCGGGTACTTGACGCCGCTCCGCTCATCCGTGATGACCGCGAACGGCGTGACCTCGCTGCCCGTGCCGGCCGTGGTGGGAATGGCGATGAAGTAGGCCTTTTCGCCCATGCGCGGGAATGTGTACGTGCGCTTGCGGATATCGCTGAAGCGCATCGCCATGTCCATAAAGTCCGCGTCGGGATGCTCGTACAGCACCCACATGATCTTGGCCGCGTCCATGGCGCTGCCGCCGCCCAGCGCGATCACAACGTCCGGGGCGAAGGCGGTCATTTGGGCCGCGCCCTCGCGGGCGCAGGCGAGGGTCGGATCGGGCGCTACGTCAAAGAACGTGGCGTGCTCGATGCCCATCTCGTCCAGCCGCTTGGATACGGCCTCGGAGTAGCCGTTCTGGTAGAGGAACTGGTCGGTCACGATGAAGGCGCGCTTTTTGCCCATAACGTCCTTCAGCTCCCGCAGGGCCACGGGCAGGCAGCCCTTCTTGAGGTATACCTTTTGCGGCGCGCGGAACCAGAGCATATTCTCTCTCCTCTCGGCGACGGTCTTGACGTTGAGCAGCTGCTGCACGCCCACGTTTTCGCTCACGCTGTTGCCGCCCCAGCTGCCGCAGCCCAGCGTGAGGGACGGGCGCAGCTTAAAGTTGTACAGATCTCCAATGCCGCCTTGGCTGGACGGCGTGTTGACCACAATGCGGCAGGTCTCCATGCGCCGGGCAAAGCGGTCGAGCTTCTCGCGCTGGGTGCCGGCGTTGAGGTACAGGCTGGCGGTGTGGCCGTGGCCGCCGTCCAGGATCAGGCGCTCGGCCTTGTTCATGGCGTCGTCAAAGTCCTTGGCGCGGTACATGGCCAGCACGGGGCTGAGCTTCTCGTGCGCAAACTCCTCGCTGATGTCTACGCTTTCCACCTCGCCGATGAGGATCTTGGTAGCGTCCGGCACGGTCACGCCCGCGAGCGCCGCGATTTTGGCCGCGCTCTGGCCCACGATCTTGGCGTTCAGCGCGCCGTTGATGATCATGGTCTTGCGCACCTTGTCCAGCTCCGCGCCCTTGAGGAAGTAGCAGCCGCGCGCGGCAAACTCGGCGCGCACCGCGTCGTAGACGGGCTCCAGCACGATGACGCTCTGCTCGGACGCGCAGATCATGCCGTTGTCAAACGTTTTGCTGTGGATAATGGAGTTGACCGCCAGCAGCACGTCCGCGCTGTCGTCGATCACGGCGGGCACGTTGCCCGCGCCCACGCCCACGGCGGGCTTGCCGCTGGAGTACGCCGCGCGCACCATGCCGGGGCCGCCCGTGGCAAGGATGATATCGCATTCCTTCATCAGCAGGTTGGATAGCTCCAAGCTGGGCACGTCGATCCAGCTGATGATGTGCTCCGGCGCGCCGGCGGCCACGGCGGCCTCCAGCACCACGCGGGCCGCGTCGATGGTGCAGCCCTTGGCGCGCGGATGCGGGGAGATGATAATGCCGTTGCGGGTCTTGAGCGCCAGCAGCGTTTTGAAGATCGCCGTCGAGGTGGGGTTGGTGGTCGGGATGACCGCCGCGATGACCCCGATCGGCTCGGCGTAGCGGGTGTAGCCGTAGGTCTCGTCCCGCTCGATCACGCCGCAGGTTTTCACATCCCGGTACGCGTTATAGATGTACTCGGACGCGAAGTGGTTCTTGATGACCTTGTCCTCCACAACGCCCATGCCGGTCTCGGCCACCGCGTCCTTGGCGAGCGGCAGGCGCTGCTGGCCCGCGGCCACCGCCGCCGCGAAAAAGATTTTATCCACCTGCTCCTGTGTGAAAGTGGAATATTCCTTTTGTGCAGCGCGCACCAGCGCGAGCTCCCGCTCCAATCCTTCCAAGCTGTCTACGGGTTTCCGTGCCATACGACCCTCCCCTTTCTGGTTCGTTAAAATTTTAACATGACGTGAGCCTTGTGTCAATGTCAAATTTGGGAAATTATCGTTAATCTATTAACAATCAAACAAAAGCCAAGCGGATCCGGGCTCTATTCTCTCCCTTGCCACAAAGGCGTTTTGCCTGTATAATGGTTGTACGCAAACGGCCGGGGCCGCCTTCTCACGCGGCCGGCCTCTATTTAGGAAAGGACGAGCGCATATGTCCTCTATACAGCTGACGCTTTCCCACCTCCCGCCGACGCGGGACGAGTACCTGCCCCTGATGTCCACGCAAAACGTCGCGGCCGCGCGCAGGTTCCACGAGGGCTTCCCGGAGTATCGGGTCACGCCGCTCACGGGGCTGCCCGCCACGGCGGCGGAGCTGGGCCTTGCCAGCCTGCACGTCAAGGACGAGAGCTACCGCTTCGGGCTCAACGCGTTCAAGGTGCTGGGCGGCTCCTACGCCATGGCCCGCGCCATCGCGGACGAGCTGGGCAGGCCGGCCGATACGGTGGATTACGCCTACCTCACCGGCGAGGCCTTCCAAAAGGAATACGGCCACGCGACCTTCTTTACCGCCACGGACGGCAACCACGGGCGCGGCGTCGCGTGGGCGGCGCGGCGGCTGCGCCAAAAGGCCGTGGTGCGCATGCCCAAGGGCACGGCCCAAAGCCGGTATGAGAACATCCGCGCGCTTGGGGCCGATGTGACCATCGAAAACATGAACTACGACGACTGCGTGCGCCTTGCGGCCAAGCAGGCCGCCGATACGCCGCACGGCGTCATCATACAGGATACCGCGTGGCCCGGCTACCAGAGCATTCCGGGCTACATCATGCAGGGCTACGGCACCATGGCCGACGAGGCCGCCGAGCAGCTTGCCGCCGAGGGGATCGGCGCGCCGACGCACGTGCTGGTGCAGGCGGGGGTCGGCTCGCTTGCGGGCGCGGTGCAGGGCTACTGCGCCAACCGCTGGCCGCAGAACCCCCCGCGCGTCATCGTGATGGAGGCCGCCGCGGCCGACTGCATCTACCGCAGCGCGCTGGAGGGGGAGCTGCGCGTCGTCGCGGGCGACCTGCCCACCATCATGGCCGGGCTGGCCTGCGGCGAGCCGAACCCCATCGGCTGGGATATCCTGCGCAATCACGCCGCCGCGTTTGCCTCCTGCCCGGATGCGCTCGCCGCGCGCGGCATGCGCATGCTGGCCGCGCCGATGCGCCCCGACCCCGCCGTGATATCGGGCGAGAGCGGCGCGGTGGGCATGGGCCTGCTGTACCACCTGATGCGCGATCCCGCCTGCGCCCCGTGGCGCGAGGCCCTCGCGCTGGGCGCGGACTCGCGCGTGCTGCTCTTCTCCACCGAGGGAGATACCGACCCGGAGAACTACCGCCGCGTGGTATGGGGCGGCGCAAACCCTGATATCGACTGACTTTACGGCAATAAAGGAGGAGTATCCATGGATTTTGAACGCATCCGCAAGCAGGCGCAGGCGGAGACCCCCGCCATGACCAAATTTCTGCGCGAGCTGATCGCGCTGCCGGGCGAGAGCTGCGGCGAGGAGGGCCACGTCCGCCGCATCGAGCAGGAAATGAAGGCCGTCGGCTTTGACGATGTGCGCATCGACCCGATGGGCAACATTCAGGGCTGGATGGGCGCCGGCGAGCGCGTCATCGCCTTTGACGGCCACATCGATACCGTCGGCGTGGGCAACTTGGACAACTGGACGTTTGATCCCTACAAGGGCTACGAGAACGATACCGAGATCGGCGGGCGCGGCGCGAGCGATCAGCTCGGCGGCGTTGTCAGCGCGGTGTACGCGGCCAAGCTGGCCAAGGAGCAGGGCCTGCTGCCGGACGGCTGCCGCATCCTCGTTACGGGCACGGTGCAGGAGGAGGACTGCGACGGCCTCTGCTGGCAGTACCTCGTCAACGAGGAGCACATCAAGCCGGAGCTGGTGGTCATTACCGAGCCGACCGACGGCAACATCTACCGCGGGCAGCGCGGCCGCATGGAGATCCGCGTGCAGGCGGACGGCGTAAGCTGCCACGGCTCCGCGCCGGAGCGCGGCGACAACGCGATCTTCAAAATGGCGGACATTCTGCAGGATATCCGCGCCTTGGCCCCAAGGCTGCACAGCGACCCGTTCCTGGGCAAGGGCACGGTTACGGTGAGCGAGATCTTTTACACCTCGCCCAGCCGCTGCGCCGTGGCGGACGGCTGCTGGGTCTCGCTGGACCGCCGCCTGACGGCGGGCGAGACGTGGGAGGGCGCGCTGGAGGAGATCCGCGCGCTGCCCAGCGTGCGCAAGTACGGCGCGAAGGTGAGCATGTACGACTACGCGCGGCCCTCGTGGAGGGGCCTGAGCTATCCGACGGAGTGCTACTTCCCCTGCTGGGTGCTGCCGGAGGACGCGCCGGGCTGCAAGGCCATGGTGGAAAGCTACACGCAGCTCTACGGCGCACCCAAGGTGGACAAATGGACGTTTTCCACCAACGCGGTCAGCATTATGGGCCGGTACGGCATTCCCTGCATCGGCCTTGGGCCGGGCAAGGAGGCGCAGGCCCACGCGCCCAACGAGATCACTTGGAAGAAGGACTTGGAGCGCTGCTGCGCCGTATACGCGGCCCTGCCCGCTCTCTACGCGCAAATGACCCAACAAACCGAAAGGGGCTGACCGATCATGAAGGACTTTAAGCGCGCCCTGCAAACCCTGCGCAACCTCCACTTTGACAGGATGTACGAGAACGATTTCTTCCTTACGTGGGAGCACAGCATCGACGAGCTGCAGGCGGTGTTTGCCGCGGCCAACGCCCTGCGCAGCCTGCGCGAGCGCAACATCGATACGCGCGTGTTCCAAAGCGGGCTGGGCATCAGCATCTTCCGCGATAACTCCACGCGCACGCGGTTCTCGTTTGCCAGCGCGTGCAACCTGCTGGGCCTTGCCGTGCAGGACTTGGATGAAGGCAAGAGCCAAATCGCCCACGGCGAGACCGTGCGCGAGACCGCCAACATGGTCAGCTTTATGGCGGACGTCATCGGCATCCGGGACGACATGTACATCGGCAAGGGCAACGCGTACATGCATCAGGTGGCCGACGCGGTGACGGAGGGCCACGCGTCCGGCGTGCTGGCCCAGCGGCCCGCGCTGGTCAACCTGCAGTGCGATATCGATCATCCCACGCAGGTCATGGCGGACACGGCGTTTTTGATTGAGCGCTTTGGCGGCATTGAGAACCTGCGCGGCAAGCGCGTCGCCATGACGTGGGCGTACTCGCCCTCCTACGGCAAGCCGCTCAGCGTGCCGCAGGGCGTGATTGGCCTGATGACGCGCCTTGGCATGGACGTGGTGCTGGCGCACCCGGAGGGCTACGAGGTGATGCCGGAGGTGGAGGGCATCGCCATGGAGCAGGCCAAGAGCAGCGGCGGGCGCTTTACGCACACCAACAGCATGGCCGAGGCATTTGCGGGCGCGGACATTGTGTACCCCAAGAGCTGGGCACCCTACGCCGCCATGGAAAAGCGCACCCAGCTCTATGCGGATGGGGACGCGGCGGGCATCAAGAAGCTGGAAAAGGAGCTGCTCGCCCAAAACGCCACGCATGCCGACTGGGAGTGCACCGAGGAGCTGATGGCCTCCACCAACGGCGGCAAGGCGCTGTATTTGCACTGCCTGCCTGCGGATATCAGCGGCGTGAGCTGCGAGCGCGGCGAGGTGGCCGCCAGCGTGTTTGACCGCTACCGCGCGCCGCTGTACCGGCAGGCGAGCTACAAGCCGTATGTGATCGCCGCGATGATTCTGCTGGCGAAGGTGAAGGATCCGGCGGCCGCGCTGGAGCTGATGGAAAAGAAGGGCAAGGCGCGGCGCAGGTACTGGACGGAGGAGTAGGAGGACGGAGGGCCGGGTGCGCGAGAGATATTGGCGCTGGCCGACTGGGCTTGTGCGCCGCGAGCGTGCGCGGCCCTGCGGGCCGCTAGCTCGCTATGTGGCGTGTGCGTGCGCGCTGGCCGACTGGGCTTGTGCGCCGCGAGCGTGCGCGGCCCTGCGGGCCGCTAGCTCGCTATGTGGCGTGTGCGTGTGCGCTGGCCGACTGGGCTTGCATGCCGCGAGCGTGCGCGGCCCGTTGGGCCGCTAGCTCGCTATGTGGGCGGGGCGCGGCCTGTGATGGCGGGAGTTGTATGGGGCCGCGCCCCGTTTACGCGGGGGGTACGAGCAGGGGCTCTGCCCCTGCACCCCGCGAGGGCACCGAAGGCGAGGGTGCGCCCAGTGGGCGCTTGGCCGAAGGCCAAACCGAGCCGTAGGTGGGAAGTGAGGCAAGCAGAGCGCCCGACAGGGCGTTCCGCGCCGACCGAACGACGGATTAGTGCCCCTCGACCCCGGATGGGGTAGCGCCCCTCGACCCCGGATTTTTGGGGGATTTGCCCCTGATGTTCCCCTTATAAGGAGGTTATTCCCATGCGCATTGTCGTTGCGCTCGGAGGCAACGCCCTTGGCGTGACCCTCCCCGAACAGATGCTGGCCGTCCAAAACACCGCCCGCGCCATTGCGGAGCTGGTGATCGAGGGCCATCAGGTGATCCTCAGCCACGGCAACGGCCCGCAGGTTGGCATGCTGCAAACCGCCATGCAGGAGTACGCCGCCAAGCGCGAGCTGCCCGCCGCGCCCCTGAGCGTATGCGTCGCCATGAGCCAAGGCTACATCGGCTACGATGTGCAAAACGCCCTGCGCGAGGAGCTGATCCGCCGCGGACAGCCCACCGCCGTATCCACCGTGCTCACTCAGGTGCGCGTCGATCCCGCCGATCCCGCCTTTGCCGCGCCCACCAAGCCCATCGGCGTGTTTTACACCAAGGAGCAGGCGGACGAGCTGGTCGCCCGCAAGGGCTACGTGATGCGCGAGGACGCGGGACGGGGCTGGCGGCGCGTGGTGGCCTCCCCCAAGCCGCAGGAGATCATCGAGCTGGACACCGTCCACGCGCTGCTGGACGCGGGGCAGATCGTCATTGCGGCGGGCGGCGGCGGCATCCCGGTCATTGCGCAGGGCGATCATCTCAAGGGCGTGGCGGCCGTGATCGACAAGGACTACGCGGCCGCGCTGATGGCCGACGCGCTGGGCGCGGACTGCTTCCTTATACTTACGGCGGTGGACTGCGTATGGCTGCACTACGGCACGCCGCAGGCCGAGCCGCTATCCCGCGCGACCTGCGCCGAGGCCCTCCGCTACGATGCGCAGGGCCAGTTCGCGGAGGGCTCCATGCGGCCCAAGGTGCTTGCGGCCATTGCGTTTGCGGGCAAGCGGCCGGGGCGGCGGGCGATCATCACGGCGCTGGACCGGGCGATCGACGGCGTGCGCGGCGCGGCCGGGACGCAAATCGAGGCCGACGCGTGACGCTGGGCTGCGTGGTGATGGCTTCCGGCGAGGGCCGACGCTTTGGCGGGGACAAGCTGATGCGTCCCGTCGGCGGTCAGCCGATGCTGGCGCGCGCGCTCTCCGCGCTGCCGGAGGAGCTGCGGGCCGTGGTTGTCGTCGTGCGGGACGCGCGGGCGGCCGCGCTTGCGGAGGCGCTGGGCTACCGCGCGCTGCTGCACGCCGAGCCGGAGCAGCGCGATACCATCCGCCTTGGGCTGACGGCGCTCCCGCCCACGGACGGCTGCCTGTTCCTCGTGGCGGATCAGCCGCTGCTGACGCGCGCGTCGGTCTGCCGGGTGCTGGACGCGTTTTCCCCGGCGGCGATCATCCGCCTTGCGGCGGACGGCAGGCCGGGCAACCCGGTGCTGTTTCCCCGCGCGGCGTATCCCGCGCTGCTGGGCCTTGCGCCGGGGCAGACGGGCGGCGCGGTGATTCGCTCCGGGCGCTGGCCGGTGCGGCTGATCGCGGCGGCTGATCCCGCGGAGCTATCGGACGTGGATACCCGCGCCGAGCTGGACGCGGTGGAAAAAATAATTTCCGAACGACAGGAATAAGGAGGAAATCCCCATGATGCTGCTTCACAACGGCAGGCTGATCTCCCGCGACCCGGAGCGCCCGTACATCGAGCGCGGCGCGGCGACGTGGGAGGGCGATACACTCCTCGCGGTCGGCGACGAGGCCGAGCTGCTGGCGCGCTATCCGGACGCGGAGCGCATCGACGCGCGCGGCGGGGTGATCATGCCGGGGCTCATCAACGCGCACGGGCACCTGTACAGCAGCTTTGCGCGCGGCATGAGCGTAAACGGCTACGCGCCCCGCGGCTTTCTTGACATCTTGGACGGGCTGTGGTGGACGCTGGATCGCCGCCTGACCAACCGCGATACGCGCCTGAGCGCGGACTGGACGTTCTTGGATTGCATCCGCAACGGCGTGACCACGATGTTTGACCATCACGCCAGCTACGGGCAGATCCCCGGCAGCCTGTTCGCCATTGCGGAGAGCGCCGCGAAAAGCGGTGTGCGCGCCTGCCTGTGCTACGAGGTGAGCGACCGCGACGGCCCCGATAAGTGCGCCGAGGCCATCCGCGAGAATGTGGAGTTCATCCGCTACGCGCGCGAGCGCCGCAGCCCCCTGCTGGCCGGGATGTTCGGCCTGCACGCGTCCTTCACGCTCAGCGACGATACCCTCGCCCGCTGCGCGGCGGACGCGCCGGACGGCGCAGGCTTTCACGTCCATGTGGCGGAGGGCATCGAGGATGTGTACGACAGCCTGCGGCGCTGCGGCAAGCGGCCCGTGTTCCGCCTGCTGGACGCGGGCGTGCTGCGCCCCGGCACGATTTGCGGCCACTGCACCCATGTCGCCCCCGACGAGATGGACGCGCTCGCGCAGGCGGATTGCGCCGTGGTGCACAACCCGGAGAGCAACATGGGCAACGCCATCGGCTGCCCGCCGGTGCTGGAGCTGCTCCGGCGCGGCGTGACCGTCGGCCTTGGCACCGACGGCTATACCGACGATATGCTGGAGAGCTACAAGGTCGCCAACCTGCTGCACAAGCACGCCCTGCATGACGCGACCGCCGCGTGGAGCGAGATGCCCCATATGCTGTTTGAGAACAACGCCGCCCTTGCCAGCCGCGCCTTCGGCGTGGAGCTTGGCAAGCTGAAGCCCGGCGCGGCCGCGGACGTGATCGTGATGGATTACGACCCGCAAACGCCCATGGACGCAAGCAACGCGAACGGCCACATCCTCTTTGGCATGAGCGGACGGCAGACGCGCACGACGATTATCGCGGGCAAGCCCCGAATGGTCGATTACGCCCTGACCGATCTGGACGCGCCCGCCACCTACGCCGCCTGCCGCGAGGCCGCTGCGGGCGTGTGGAGCCGAATCAACGCCTAACCCAACCAACCAAGCAATCCAAATCCAAACGCCTGCGCAAAAAGCGCGGGTCAAGGGCGAAGCCCTTGTCAGGGTGCAGGGGCGAAGCCCCTGCCGGGGAGGGCGCAGCCAAACCAACGCCTAACCCAACCAACCAAGCAATCCAAATCCAAACGCCCGCGAAAAAAAGCGCGGGTCAAGGGCGAAGCCCTTGTCAGGGTGCAGGGGCGAGGCCCCTGCTGCAGGGGTGGCATCCCTGCCGGGGAGGGCGCAGCCGAATCAACGCCCAGCCCAACCCACCAAGCAACCCAAATCCAAACGCCTGCGCAAAAAAGCGCGGGTCAAGGGCGAAGCCCTTGTCAGGGTGCAGGGGCGAAGCCCCTGCTGCAGGGGGGAAGCCCCTGCCGGGGAGGTTCATATGAGCGACAGAATGCAACCGTACAGCTTTGGTGAGCTGATGACGCGGATGAAGCGCGACTACGCGAGCGACGGCACGGCGCTGGGCCTGCGCGGGCTCTATCGGCACATGGGGGATAAGGCCCTGCCGCTGTTCGGCAGAAGCATCGAGACCCCGGTCGGCCCGGCGGCCGGGCCGCATACGCAAATGAGCCAGAATATCGTGGCGGCGTACCTCGCCGGGGCTAGGTTTTTTGAGCTAAAAACCGTGCAGACGCTGGACGGGCCGGATCTGCCCGTGCAGAAGCCCTGTATCCTCGCGCGGGACGAGGGCTATAACGTGGAGTGGAGCACCGAGCTGCGCGTGGAGGAGGCCATGGCGGAGTACATCCGCGCGTGGTACGCGTGCCACCTGCTGGGCCGCGCGTGGCGGCTGGGCGCGCCGGACGGCTTCGTGTTCAACATGAGCGTCGGGTACGACTATCAGGGCATTACCAGCCCGAAGATCGACGGGTTTATCGAGGGCCTGCGGAACGCGCGCGATACCGCCGCGTGGAAGGAATGCGAGGCGTGGGCCAAGGAGAACGAGCTGCCCGGCGTGGATAGAGCGTTCTTGGGCGCGATTTCGCCAAGGGTGTGCGAGAGCGTCACGCTAAGCACGCTGCACGGCTGCCCGCCCAAGGAGATCGAGCGCATCGCCGGATACCTGATCAGCCAAAAGAAGCTGCACACCTTTGTAAAGTGCAACCCCACGCTGCTGGGCTACGGGAGCGCGAGGGATATCCTGAGCCGACACGGGTTCGGGCGCGTCGCGTTTGACGATACGCACTTTAAGGGCGATTTGCAGTGGGCCGACGCGCTGCCCATGCTGGAGCGCCTGCAGGCGCTGGCCGACGAGAACGGCGTGTGCTTCGGCGTGAAGCTGAGCAATACATTCCCCGTGCAGATCAAGGAAAACCAGCTCCCCGGCGAGGAGATGTACATGAGCGGCCGCGCGCTCTACCCGCTGACCGTGGAGCTGGCCGCAAGGCTGACCGAGGCCTTCGCGGGCAAGCTGCGCGTCAGCTTCAGCGGCGGCGCGGACGCGGAGAACGTGTGCGGCCTGCTCAACGCGGGCGTGTGGCCCGTCACCGTGGCGACCACGCTGCTCAAGCCCGGCGGATACGACCGCCTGCGCCAGCTCGCGGAGCGCCTGTCCGCACAGGCATACCTGCCGTTCACCCGCGTCGACCCGGAAAAGCTCGCCGCCGTGCGCAGGGACGCAAACGAGAACCCCCGCTATCGCGCGCCCGCAAAGCAAGGCCCCGCCAGAAAGCAGGGCGGCAAGCCGCCCATGCTGGATTGCTTCGCCGCGCCGTGCACGGAGGGCTGCCCCCTCCATCAGGACGCGCCCGCGTACCTCGCGCTTGCCGCCGAGGGCCGCTATGCCGAGGCGATGCGCGTCATCCTGCGGCGCAACCCGCTGCCCTATATCACCGGCGATATTTGCAGCCACCGCTGCATGAGCCGCTGCACCCGGCAGTTCTACGAGGAGCCCGTGCGTATCCGCGAGGTGAAGCGCCTCTGCGCCGAGCGCGGACTGAACGACGTGCTTGACGAGCTCAAGCCCGGCGCGCCGCGCACGGAGAACGTCGCCATCGTGGGCGGCGGCCCGGCAGGTATGGCCGCCGCGTTCTTTCTGGCGCGGGCGGGCGCAAGGGCCACGATCTTTGAAAAGCAAAGCAGGCTGGGCGGCATGGTGCGCTACGCCATCCCCGCGTTCCGCATCGGCGATGAGGATATCGACGCGGACGCGGCTCTGCTGGAGCGCCTCGGCGTGACCGTGCGCCTCGATACGCCCGCGCCCGACGAGAAAACGCTCGCCGAGACGGGCTTCACCCACACCCTGCTCTGCACGGGCGCGTGGAAGCCCGGCGCGCTGCATCTGGACGGCGTGGACGCGGTGAACGCCATCGAGTTCCTGCATGCCGTAAAGACGGGCCAAACCCGCGCCGCCGATCTATCGGTCGGCCAGTCGGACGATCAGGCCGCACCCGCAAACGCATCGGTCGGCCAGTCGGCCGATAATGCCACCCCGACCAAGGGGCTGGTCGGCCGCTCGGCCGATAATGCCACCCCGACCAAGTGGCTGGTCGGCCGCTCGGCCGACGTGGCCGCGCACGCCGATCCCCTCCTGCCCGTCGGGCCTCACGTGGCCGTCATCGGCGGCGGCAATACCGCCATGGACGCCGCCCGCGCGGCCCAACGCCTGCCCGGCGTGCAAACCGTGACACTCGTCTACCGCCGCACCCGCGCCGAAATGCCCGCCGACGAGGCCGAGCTGGCCGCGGCGCTGGCCGACGGCGTGCGCCTTTGCGAGCTCGCCAATCCCCTGTGCCGCACCGGGCGGGAGCTGACCTGCCGCCGCATGCGCCTCGGCGAGCCGGACGCGAGCGGCCGCCGCGCGCCGGAGCCGACCGACGAGCTGCTCGCTGTCCCGGCCGATACCATCGTGGCCGCCGTGGGCGAGCGCGTCGATGGCGACCTGCTGGCCGCCTACGGCGTGAAGCTGGATGAGAAGGGCCGCGCGCTGTCCGCCCCGGAGGGCGTGTACGTGCTGGGCGACGCGATGCGCGGCCCGGCTACCGTGGCCGAGGCTGTGGCGGACGCGCAGGACGCGGTCGCCAAGCTGCTGGGGGAGGACTTTGCCGCGCTGGCGGGCGAGACAGCCGATGCGGCCGACGGCAGCGACCCACAGCAGGCGCGCGAGGCCGCTATCGGCGCGGCGCTGCCGCTGCGCGGCGCGCTGTGCGCCGCCTGCGCCCCGGAACGGGAGGGCGCGCGCTGCCTGCACTGCGGCGCGCTGTGCGAGACCTGCGTGGAGGTCTGCCCCAACCGCGCGAACATCAGCGTGGAGCTGGACGGGCGGCGGCAGGTGGTGCATGTGGATCGGCTGTGTAACGAGTGCGGTAACTGCGCGACCTTCTGCCCGTATGAGGGCGCTCCCTATCGGGATAAATGGACGGCGTTCGCGGATGAGAGCGCGCTGCTGAATAGCGAGAACGACGGCTTTGCGCCGCCACGCAATGGGCAGATGCTCGTGCGCCGTGAGGGCCGGGTCTATCGGGAGGATCCCGACGCGCCCACCGAAACCCCACCCGCCCTGATCGCCCTCTCGCAGCAAGCCCTCACGATCTAAGGCAAATCCATCGGCCTAACCCGCGGGGTCAAGGGGGATCATCCCCCTTGCGGGGTGCGGGGCAGCGCCCCGCGCGTCCCCCTCCGTTCCCCCGCGGGCGCGGCCTCACTCCACCCCCTCGTTCCCTGCCGCGCCCGCGCCTCCCAGCGAGCTAGCGGCGTAGCCGCGCACGCTCGCGGCGCGTTCACTCCGTTTTTCCCCGCACACACCCCACCCAGCGAGCTAGCGGCGCAGCCGCGCACGCTCGCGGCGCGATCACTCCGCCCCATCCGCGCCGCACACCATTCCCCCCCAAAAACCGCTCCCCTTTCGCTTGACATCGCGCGCAAAGCGTGCTATACTCCCTTCCGTAAGCAGAGGCTGCCCGCTTCTCACCGCGCGAATTCCGTTTTGCGTCGGTTATGGCACGTAAGTCCATGGGGTGCGCGGCGGGTACTTTGCCCGGCGTGTTTTTTTGCGCAAGCAGACATTCGCGCCCAAAATAATGGAGGTGTTCGGTATCAACAACGAGCTGATGATTAACGAAGAAATACGCGACCGCGAGGTCCGCTTGATCGACGCCGACGGCGGCCAGCTGGGCGTAATGCTCACCACGGCAGCCATGGAAAAGGCCGAGGCGGCAGGGCTGGATCTGGTAAAGATCGTGCCCGGCGCCAAGCCCCCGGTGTGCAAGCTGATGGACTACGACAAGCACCGCTACGAGCAGTCCAAGCGCGAGCGTGAGAATCGCAAGAATCAGCGCATCGTCACCCTCAAGGAAGTGCAGCTCTCCGCCACCATCGAGGAGAACGACCTGCAAACCAAGTTCAAAAACGCGGTCAAGTTCCTTCAGGACGGCGATAAGGTAAAGGTGAGCATCCGCTTCCGCGGCAGGCAGATCGCCCACAGCGCCATCGGCGTCAGCATCATGAACGATTTTGCCAAGCGCATCGTCGAGTATGGCGTCATGGAGCGCCGCCCCCTGCTGGAGGGCCGCAACATGATTATGATCCTCGCGCCCAAGGCGGAAAAGAAATCCTTCGCCGAAAAGAGCAAGGAGCGCAAGGAGCTGGCCGCCACCGCCACCGCGGACGACGCCGCCGAAAAGAAAGCCCCGCAGGAGCCCCCCAAAAAGAAGGTCAAGCGGGAAAGCGAAAACATGATCTAAACCCGCCCCATCGATCGGGAGCTTTAGATAGTTTACGGAGAGGAGGAACCCCCATGCCCAAACAAAAATCCCATCGCGGCGCTGCCAAGCGATTCTCCTTCACCAAGACCGGCATCGTGAAGCATAAGCAGATGAACGCCAACCATCAGGTGCGCCTCAAGACCACCAAGCGCACCCGTCACCTGCGTGCGGACGGCATCGTGGATAACAACGCCGAGGCCCGTACCGTGCATAAGCTGCTTCCCTACAAATAAGCTGAGTCAAGGAGGATATTACCATGGCACGCATCAAGAGGGCTGTGAATGCCCATAAAAAGCGCCGCAAGGTGCTAAAGCTCGCCAAAGGCTATTTTGGCGCGAAATCCAAGCAGTATCGTGCCGCCAGCGAACAGGTGGCCCGCAGCCTGCGGTATGCTTTTGCCGGCCGCCGTATGCGCAAACGCGACTTCCGTCGCCTTTGGATCGCCCGTATCAACGCCGCGACCCGCATCAACGGCATGAGCTATTCCGTGTTTATGAACGGCCTCAAGAAGAACGGCGTGACCCTCAACCGCAAGGTGCTGGCCGATATCGCCGTCAACGACCCCAAGGCCTTCGCCCAGCTGGTCGAGACCGCCAAAAAGTAAGCGCACATGCGCTTTGCGCCCCTCTCCGCGTTTGCGGGGAGGGGCGCTTGGATTTGTTGGCGCGGCCCTGCGGGCCGCGGCGCCCCACGCCCTGCGGGCCGCGTTATGCAGCGGCCGTGCGGGCCGCTGTGCCTTGCGCCCTGCGGGCCGCTGTGCACCACCTTACGCGGTGAGTCTTTGCTGCGCCTGCGTGGCGCGGGCTTTGCGCCTGCAGGCGCAGGAGGGCGGCCTGCGGGCCGCTGGGTTTCGCGCCTGCGGGCGCGGGAACGGTGCCTCAGCCTGCGGGCTGAGGTTCGTCACTTTTCTTTTCAGCTGAAAAGAAAAGTAACCAAAAGAAACAGCGTGATTGAGGCCGATCGATGGGCCAGCATGCCCATCTTGTGCTACTAGCGATCGCCCAGAGGGCTTGGCTTAGACTGTTTGCACGCCTGCGGTGCCCGGCTTGGCCGAACTGCTGCCCTGCGTCAGCGGTCTTGCTCCCGTGCAAGGGACGGCATGCAGGCATGGTGGCCCTGCGGGGCCCTCGATTGGTTTGCCGCGCCTGCGGGCGCGGGGGAAAACGAAAACAACCCCGCGTGCCTTGGACACTATGCCATAGACGCGCGGGGGAGCAAAGGCAATATGGCGTTCCCTAGGGGGACGCAAGCGCCGTAGGCGCGGTGAGGGGGGACGAAGTCCCCTCTTACAAGGGCGCTTTAGCGCCCGCCGTTCCATAGGGGGGAAGCAAGACGGCGAAGCCGTCGTGGCCCTCGATTGGTTTGCCGCGCCTGCGGGCGCGGGGGAAACGGAGGAAACGAAATAAACCCCGCATGGTCTATGGGCGCAATGCCCTAAACATGCGGAGAAGCAAAAGAAAAATACCGTGTTCTCCAAGGAAACAATGCCGTTGACACGCAGGGATAAAAAGCCAATACCGCGTTCCCCAAGGTAACTACGTCCTAAACACGTTAGGGAACAAAGCCAATATTGCGTTCCCCAATGTAACTACGCCCAAGACGCGCGGGGAGCACAGCCAATATGGCGTTCCACATGGTAACAATGTCCTAGACACACAGGAAAGCAAAGCCAATACCTCGTTCCCCAAGGAAACTACGCCCAAGACGCGCGGGGAGCACAGCCAATATGGCGTTCCACATGGTAACAATGCCCTAGACACACAGGAAAGCAAAGCCAATACCTTGTTCCCCAAGGAAACTACGCTCAAGGCGCGCGGGGGGTGAAGCCAATATGACGGTTCCCCCCGCGCCCGCAGGCGCGGCAAACCAATCGAGGGCCCCGCAGGGCCACCATGCCTGCATGCCGTCCCTTGCACAGGAGCAAGACCGCTGACGCGGGGCAGCAGTTCGGCCAAGCCGGGCACCGCAGGCGTGCTAACAATATCACGCAAGTTTTCTGGGCGATCGCTTGTAGCACAAGTTGGGCGGGCTGGCCCATCGATCGGCCTCAAACACGCTGTTTCTTTTGGTTACTTT
>CAYOYK010000052.1:0-16601 GCA_964408185.1 uncultured Oscillospiraceae bacterium
CTCTCTCCCGACCAATTCCTCGCTGTCTTTTTCACTGATCATTGACACCCGAACACGCCCCGCTTCCCATTTTCTATTTGCGGCGCTTGCGCAATTGCGCAGAACCAAGTATAATGTTTATACTTTCGCACAAAGGAGTCGGAGCGCATGAAATCAATCATTCGGGATGCCTCTCTGGCCGAGGTTGGCTCGCAAAAGATCAAGTGGGCCCAGTCTCACATGGCGGTGCTGAACAGCATCGCTTCGGAGTTTGAGAAGAACAAGCCCTTTGCGGGGCTGAAGGTCGTGCTGAGCATCCATCTGGAGGCCAAGACGGCCTATCTGGCGCAGGTGCTGCATCGCGGCGGCGCGGAGGTTTACGCCACCGGCTCCAACCCGCTGTCCACGCAGGACGACGTGTGCGCGGGCCTCGCCGCCAGCGGCGTGACCGTGTACGCAATGCACGCCTGCAACGAAACGGAGTATCACGACGCGCAATGCAAGGCGCTGTCTGTCTGCCCGGATCTCATCGTGGACGACGGCGGCGACTTGGTGCACATCCTCCACGAGGAGCACCCGGAATGGGCCTGCAACCTGCGCGGCGGCTGCGAGGAGACCACTACCGGCATTCTGCGGCTGGTCAGCCGCGCACGCGACGGCAAGCTGAACTTCCCCATGTTCCGTGTGAACGACGCGGACTGCAAGCATCTGTTTGATAACCGCTACGGCACGGGCCAGTCCGTATGGGACGGCATCATGCGCACCACCAACCTGAGCGTATCGGGCAGCACAGTGGTGGTGAGCGGCTACGGCTGGTGCGGCAAGGGCGTATCCATGCGCGCCAAGGGCCTTGGCGCAAAGGTAGTTGTGACCGAGGTGGACCCCGTGCGCGCCATCGAGGCCGTGATGGACGGCTTTACCGTTTTGCCGATGAAGGACGCCGCCCCGCTGGGCGACCTGTTTATCACCGTGACGGGCGATAAGGGCATCGTTCTGCCCGAACACATGCTTACCATGAAGGAAGGAGCCATGATGTGCAACGCCGGCCACTTTGACGTGGAGGTGGATGTGGCGGGCCTGCGCAAGCTGGCAACCAGCTCCTTTATCGCGCGTAAAAACATCGAGGGCTTTGTGCTGCCAAACGGCAAGACCGTCTACCTGCTGGCCGAGGGACGCTTGGTCAATCTGGCTGCGGGCGACGGGCATCCCGTGGAGATCATGGATATGAGCTTCGCGCTGCAGGCTCTCTGCGCCCAGCGCATGGCCGAGACCTACCAGTCCCTCCAAAAGGACGTGTATGCCGTGCCTGAGGATATCGATAAGGACGTGGCGCTGCGCAAGCTGACCGCGCTGGGCGTGCGCATCGACACGCTAACCCCGGAGCAGGCCGCCTACCTGAACGGCTGGCAGTAAGCCAAGGCGGAACACGCAAAGGCCGTCGCTTTGTATGAAAGCGGCGGCCTTTGCTGTGTGTTGGCGTCGATCTGTGTGTTGAGATCAATCGCCCAAGCTGATGCCCATGTTGCGCGCGGTGACCACCATGTTGTCCTGCAGCGGCACGGGCTTGGCCACGCCGGCGATATCGCCCAGCTTGTTGTGCACGATGCGGTTGCCGCTGAGCGCCACGGTCACGCCGTAGGTCTCGTCCCGAATCAGCTCGGCAGCATGTACGCCGAACTGCGTGGAAAGCACGCGGTCATACGCGCTGGGGCTGCCGCCGCGCTGGATATGTCCGGGCACGACATGCCGGGCTTCCACGCCGACCATCTCGCTCAGCTGAGCGGCGAGGCGCTTGCTGATGCAGTCATACGGCAGGCTGGCGCGGTACGCGTCGCGTTCCTTCTTTTTCATCTTGGCTTCCTCAAGGCTCAGCGCGCCCTCGGCGACCGCGATGATGGAAAATGCCTTTTTGCTGGCGGCGCGGGCCTCCACAATGGAGGCGACCTTGTTGATATCGTAGGGGATTTCCGGCAGGAGGATCACATCCGCGCCGCCGGCCAGCCCGGAGTAAAGCGTCAGCCAGCCAACCTTGTTGCCCATGATCTCTATCACCATGCAGCGCCCGTGGCTGGTAGCCGTCGTGTGGATGCGATCGATGACCTCCGTGGCGATATCAACCGCCGTGTGGAAGCCAAACGTGAAGTCGGTGCCAAAGATGTCGTTATCAATCGTCTTAGGCAGGCCGATGACGTTAAGCCCCTCCTCGCAGAGCAGATTCGCGGTTTTGTGCGTGCCGTTGCCGCCCAGCGTCACAAGGCAATCCAGCTTGAGATCCTTGTAGGTTTTCTTCATGGCGGCGACCTTGTCCACGCCGTCGTCAATCACGCGCATATTGCGGAAGGGCGTGCGGCTGGTGCCCAATATGGTGCCGCCCAGCGTCAGGATGCCGGAAAACTGTTTTTTGGTCATCTCCTGATACTCGCCCTCAATCAGCCCGCCGTAGCCGTTGCGGATCCCGACGATCTCCGCGTCGAAAAGCTCGTAGGCCGCGCGGGCTACGCCGCGGATGGCGGCGTTCAGTCCCGGACAGTCCCCGCCGCTGGTCAGTATGCCGATGCGCCTTTTCATACTCATTTCCTCCTTCTCATCCAATACGCATAGTATACCATGCGCGGCGCGCGAGCGCTATACAAAATTGCCATTTTACGGTATGATAGTCAAAGGGGGCGATACGGATGGAGAACGCGGATTGGATCTATCGCGTGCTGGACGATCACAGCATTGCCTACGAGGCGCACACGCACGCGCCCGTGCACACCATGCAGGAATGCGCGTACCTGCCCTTCCTCACGGAGGACGTGGTCTTTTGCAAAAACGTGATGCTGTGCAACCGTCAGCAGACGGACTACTATCTAGTGCTGCTGCGGCCGGACGATATGTTCCGCACGGCCACGGTGAGCAAGCAGCTCGGCGTGAGCCGCCTTAGCTTCGCGCCCAACGACGCGCTGCCCAAGCTGCTCAATGTGCAGTCCGGCGCGGTAAGCCCTCTCGCCCTGTTCTTTGATCTGGACAGGCGCGTCAAGCTGTGCTATGAGCGCTCGCTGGAGGACGCCAAGCGCTACGCGTTCCATCCCTGCGACAACTCGCAGACCGTCATCCTGTCCCACGACGTTTTTTGGGATCGGCTCGTTCCCCTATTCTGCCGCGAACCAATTCCCATATCGCTCACAGAGCCGCCTGTCAACCCGGTGGATCTTGCGTACAAGTAAGGCCGATCCTTTCATCTTGGCAAGCACCATCCTTGTTTGCGGAACCGGAGGTTGAAGATGGAATCGTTCTTCAATTACAACGTCGTCATTGATGTGGTGGGCATCGTCATCATCATCCTGATCGTCGCAAGCGGCTTGCGGTTTGACATGCGCGATATTTACACACAGCTTTTCACCGCCATGTCGGGGACCGTCCTGCTGGTATTTTTGACCGATATCCCCGCGTGGGCGCTCAACGGGGTTGTGTTTGCCGGTTCGCGCCTTCTGTGCTTTGGCCTTGACAGCGTGTATTATTCGTCGCAAATCGTGTTTTGTTATTTTCTGTTTTTGTTTACCGTGTACTGGAATCGCCGCTCCTATGAGGATATTCGGCGAATGGCAGTCCCGGCGCTGTCCCCGTTGGCTGCGGAAATCGTCATGATCCTGCTTAACCCGTGGACAGGCTGGGTTTTTACCATCAGCCCGCAAAACGTCTATGCGCGCGGCAGCCTGTACCTCGTCAATCTGATCCCCTACATCCTGTATGTGGGCGGCTCCATAGCGGTCTCCGTCGGTACATTCCTCCGCTCCAAGGACGTCATGGAAAGGCGGCAGAGCTCTCAGCTGCTGCTGTTTATGATTCTGCCGATTTTCGCCATGTTTCTGGACTCGGCGCACTATGGCGTATCCTGCCTATGGCCGTGCGTCGCGCTGCTTCTGCTGATGATCTACCAGCACACGCAGCAGCAAATGATGTCGGAGGAACGGATGAAGCGCGCGCGCGAGGAGGAAAGGGCGGCCCAGCTGTCCGCACGGCTGATGGAAGCCCGTGTGAGCGTGATGCTCTCCCAAATTCAGTTGCATTTCCTGTACAACGCCCTCGGAGCGATTCAGGCGCTGTGCCGCAAGGATTCCGCCTTGGCGGAACAAACGGTCGTGGAGTTTGCGGAATATTTGCGCGGCAACATGGACTCGCTGACTGCCGACAAGCCCATCCCCTTCGAGCAGGAGCTTGCCCACACAAAGCATTACCTCGCGCTCGAACAAATCCGCTTCGGGGAATGCCTGACCATCCGCTATGACCTGCACGCGATGCTGTTCCGTCTGCCCGCGCTGACGCTCCAGCCCATTGTGGAAAACGCCGTGCGCTATGGCGTTACAAAGCGGGAGGCGGGCGGCACCATCGTGATCAGCGCGGAGGAACAAGCGGACGCATTTGTGGTCACGGTACGGGACGACGGGGTGGGCTACGATCCCGAAATGCCCCACCAGGACGGGCGCACCCATATCGGCATCCAAAACGTGCGGGGACGGCTGGAAGCCATGTGCGGCGGCACGCTGGAGATCGCCAGCGTGCCCGACGTGGGAACGACCGCGGTGATCACGCTGCCCAAAAAGGAGTGAAGCGCATGTTGATTTACGCTGTGGACGACGAACCCCTGCTGCTCGATACCCTGTGCGGCGCGCTGAAGGCGGCGCTGCCGGACGCGGAGATCAGCGCCTTTCTCAGGGCAACCCCGGCGCTTACGCAAATGCAGGCGCAGGGCGAGTACCCTGCCGTCGCGTTTTTGGACATCGAGCTTCCCGGCATAGGCGGCATGGAGCTGGCAAAGCAGATCAAAGCGTGGTCGAAGGAACCGAAGATCGTTTTTGTAACGGGCTTTTCGCATTATGCGGCGGGGGCCTATTCCATACACGCCGAGGGGTACGTGGTAAAGCCCGTCACCAAGGAGAAAATAGCGAGTGAGCTGGCCCATCTCTTTCCGCCTCGAAGCGCGGGTCAAATGCGCGTTCGTATCCAGTGCTTCGGCAATTTTGAGGCTTTTGCAAACGGTCAGCCCGTCCGTTTCTCAAGAAGCAAGGCAAAGGAGCTGTTTGCTTATCTGGTTCATCGCCGGGGAGCCGTTTGCACCACCAAGGAGATGGCCGCCGTGCTGTTTGAGGATACGCCCTACGACAAGCGACAGCTCGCTTATTTTCAAAAGATCGTTCAGTCTATGATTGCGGCGCTGTCCGGCGTTGGAGCCGGCGACGTGCTTCAAAAGAAATACAACGGCATCTCCGTGGATGTATCCAAGCTGGACTGCGACCTGTATCGCTTTGAAGCGATGGAGCAAGACGCGATCCGCGCATGGCACGGCGAGTACATGAGCCAGTACAGCTGGGCAGAGTACACGGCGGGAGCGCTTGAACGATCAAACCGCGACTGAGGATTGCCGGAACCCCTCTTGAGTTCCGCTTTGCATCGCCAGTCGCAATTCCGCTTCGCAAGCCAATACTTGATCTTGCACCCGATCTGTTGCGCTCGGCTTGGTTCGTCTTTGCGCCCCAAAAGGCATCCTCGCGGCAATGCCATTATCAGAAAAACGACAAGCGCGCCCGCCCCGTCTCAAGCCAGCATGAAAACAGGCCTTCAACGCCTGCCTCGACGGTTTTTTGCATTTATGGTCGGTCACAATCAGAACGCCGGTTTATCGCCCGAAAAAAACGGGCGTTTTTTTGTCCGCCTTACTGCTTCGCATCCAAATTCTGTCTAAAACTTGTCCTACTTTCTTTGTTATATTGTCTATAACTGAATGCTGAGCGTTGTACGGGAGGTACGTCCGTGATGCCAAGAATGGTATACAGAGCTAAGAACAAAAGCGGAACCGACAAAAGTGAAAAGGTGGAATCCCCCATGAAGAACTGCGGCTTTCATTCCCTGCGCGCGCGCCTTTTCTGCGCGGCGCTGACGCTGGTACTGCTTTCCGGGCTGACGTCCGCCTTTGCCGCGGAGCAATCGGGACACTATACCTATGCTCAGTTGGCGGACGCAGACACGAGCGCGACCCCGGCCGGCTTTGGAACCTCCGCCTATGACGGCTACGTGTGGACGGATAAAAGCGTCGCCGCAAACGGGGCGGATGGGTTTACCGTAACGCTGTCCGCACTATCTCAAGAATATGTGAAAACGGACGTGACAAGCCAAACCGCCGGCAAGGCCGCGGATGTGCTGCTGATTCTCGATGTCACCGGATCGATGAAGCGTAATATCAATAATGATTCCACCGCTTCGTCCGCTTCCACCTCCAGAGCGGGGTATATGGTGCAGGCGGCAAACAGAAGCATTGATATCATTATGAACGCGAACGATAAAAACCGGATCCTTGTGCTTGCGTTCACATCCAACAGCAACGCATCTCAGGCAGCCACAACAGAATTGCTGCCGCTGGCGCATTATACCGCAAGCACGGCAGGGCAATACCTGAGCATCAACAGCTCCTACAAAATATCTACCAGCTTTAATACAAAAACGGTGACCGTTGCCAACGGAACCTGCACCCAATACGGGATCACGGACGCGGTGACAAAGCTGATCTCGGAAAAGGGCTCAACCGCCCAGCAGGAAACGCTCCCCTACGTGCTCCTGCTGACCGACGGCGCGGCTGCCGGGGCCAGCACCAACTGGTACGGAACGACCAGCCAGCTTGGAAGCAACTATAATTACAACAATGACGGCACGGCGCAAAACACCGCCCTGACGATTCTGACGGCGGCGTACCAAAGAAAGCTCCTTGAGGCCGCGTACAAACAGTACAACAGCGGAACGGACGTTGATGTGACGTGGTTTAACATTGGCCTGTCCGTAAACAACGCGGACAACCTTGCAAAAACGCTTTTGGAACCGGCGTATGTGGCTGACACCGCAAATACAGGCACGCAAGCGAAGGCTGTACGCGCGCAAATAGCAACCTACGCAAGCGGCTCCTATTCCTCCTACGGCGGCGCGGGAAGCAGCGCCGGGTACATCTACGCGGACAGGTACATCTATTACGCGCAAGACCAAGCCACGCTGGAGGAGGCGTTTACAGACCTAGGTATGCTGGTTGCGGAGGCAACCAAGGAGGTAACGACCGCCATTACCGCCTCCTCTGCCAACGCCTACGACGCGACAAACTCGTTGGTGTTTGCCGATACGCTGGGGGCGGGCATGGCGCTGGACGGCGCGCCCAAGCTGGGTTCCGTCGCGGGCACGGTAAAGTCCAGCGCGGGGGGCGTTACCGTCTACCAGTTTACGGGCTTTACCTCGTATGCGGAATATAACAGCGCCACCCGGACGCTCACTTGGACGATCCCCGCCAAGGATTTGCCTATTGTAACCTTTAAGGACAGAAAAACGCTGAATTCGGCTTCCGGTTATGATAACCCCGGCGCCCTATCGCTTACCTACGCGGCGCGCCTCCAAACCGAAGCCGTAGGGACGTACTATTCCAACGATACCGTTTCGCTGGCCGGCGCCCAGTTCACTCCGGCCGGCGACAACCCCTCTTACTACACCCTAAGCGGCTCGACCTACACCCCAAAGGCCGCCTTGGAAACGGTCGCCAAAAGCGCCAACACCACCGGCACCTCCGCGAACGTCCGCGCCACGGCGTGGAGCGGAACCAAGGCTGTCGTCACGCTGGGGAACAACGGCAAGCTCACGCTTGCGGCAAAAATATACGCGGTCAGCTATACCGGCTCCGCAGGCAGCACGAGCGTAAGCCTGCCTTACGGCGAAACCTACACGCTAGACTACAACGACGGCATTACCGGCAGCCAAACCGCAACCGTTGACGGCGACAAAACAATCCCCGATCCCACCCGCGACGGCTATACCTTTGGCGGCTGGGTATACGACAGCACCGCCAAAACATTCACGGCCCAATGGACGGCCATCCATTACGCGATCACTTACACGCTGGAGGGCGGTCAGGTAACGCCGAGCAACCCAACGACCTATACCAAAGAGACAGACGGCTTTACCCTCCAAAACCCCACCAAAGCCGGGTACACCTTCGCGGGATGGACGGGCACGGGGCTGACCGGGTCCTCAACCTCCGTGACAATCCCCAAAGGCTCCACGGGCGATCGCGGATATTCCGCCACATGGACCGCAAACCCGATTGCCATAACCTATGACGCGGACGGAAAAGACGATGAGAACACGGAGACATTGAGCACCGATGACAAAATAAAGGTAGATCCCAACGGAGGGAACTGGAGCGGCAGCACCGCAGCCCAAACGATCACGCTCGCTTCGGATGTAACGCTTGCCGATCCTACGCGCACCGGCTACACATTCTTGGGGTGGGCTGTGACCGACGGCAGCGGCGATATCAAAAAGGTGTTTACCGCGCAATGGGCGCAGAACATCACCGTATCGGGCGTCGTGTATCTGAACAATAACCATTCGGGCGGCAATATTGATACCACCCCTGCTGTCACCGTGACGCTGCGCGGCAGCGACGGCTCGACAAGAACAGTCTCGGTATCCTCGTTAAGCACGGCTTGGAATTATGACAGCGCCGCTCATACAGGTCAAGCGAGCTTCAGCTTTGCCGATTTGGACCCAACGCTGACCTATCAGGTGGAGACTGACGCGTCAGGCTATATCGACACCTATTACGCGCCGGATGCGAGCATCGGCACGGAGAGCAGCGTTCCCGTCAGCGCCGAGGCGAAAACGGCGGGCTCAACGGACTATGGCACGGATGTGAAGCTGACCTATACCCCCGGCTCCTTTATCATGGACTTTAGCGTTGACGCTTCGGCGATAACCAACTCGTCCGTCCGGCCCAGATCGGTCAACCTGAAAATCACCACATGGTATAACGCCTCCGACTTTACGACAAACGGGCGGCAAAGCGGCACACAGCACGAATGGTCCGCGCTCACGCAGTTTACAGGCGCCACGGTCTATAACGTGGCGCTCGACGGCAACAGCGGAATCGGCACAGGCAGCTTCCCTGTGTGGATAGAGGACGCCCATGACGCGGACGACGGCACGGATGCGGCTGGCTTTACGCCCTATTCTTACCGGCTGCAGGTCGTCAGCTATGTGCTGCCGGACGGAACGACCGTCGTTGCCGCCGATACGGAGGGGACGCAGGGCGATGTTTACAAATGGACTCAGACCGTCACCGGCGGCGTCGCTCCCGCCACCAAGACGGGCGCAAGCGGAATAGTCACCATTCTTCCGGGCGTATATGCCGCTTCCGCTTCCGCAACAAGTCAAACAGGAACCGTGGTCGCCAAAATTACCGCTTCAACCTATACGCTTGCCTACGATGTGAATGGGGGCACCGCGATCCCGAACGAGAGCGGCGCGGTCGATCTCCCGGATACGCTCCCCACGCCGACAAAAACCGTGGGAGGGAACAGCTCCATTTTTCTCGGCTGGTATTACGACGCGAATTGCACCGTGCCTGCGGCGGCCGGAGCTGCCATCAGGGATATTGACAGCCAATATGTGGATAGCACGACGAGCACGATCACCCTCCATGCCAAGTGGAGCGACCCGTCGGATATTACGGGCAACGTGCGCATTCATTTTGGCAACAGCTACGTGACTATCCCGCTCGCGGCCAGAGCAAAATCAAACCTTGTAACGCTCTACCGAAGCGAGGACAGTGGCGCGACATGGACGGCGGTTGACTCGCGTACCGTAACGTATGCCGCCGCGGATGTCAGCACCTTGGCAACGACGGAATCGACCTCGCCGGACTTTACGTTCCCCGCCCAGCCAACGTCCAGCGCGGATGGGTCGAAGGCGTATGTTTACAGCATCGGCGTATCCATGACGAACTACGACGTGAAGTATTTTGCAAGCGCGGCAAACCGCGACGGAGCAACGCAAACCGGCGCCTCGGCCGATAAGAAAGCGGGGAGCTACTACGCGGAGCTCACGTTTGACCCGGCGCAGGCGAAAGCGTCCGTGCTGATCGACGACAGCGCGCTCAGCAGCGCTGTAAAGCCGACAAGCTACAAATACAAGGTGCTCTACAACGAAGCCGTGCCCGGAGGAAACGCGCCGGGCAACTTTGCGGGGATCATCGGTCAAAACAGCGGCGTTGCGTGGTCCGCGTCCGGCAATACGTCTACGGATACGCAGGACGCGATCTGGTACTACACCTTCGTCAACACTCCCTATTACTATCAGGCCATGCTGGTGGACAGCGCCGCCGATACGACGGCGAAGGACCTGAAGGGAATCGACGTTGCGTATTCAAACGGCGTTTACTGGGACGGCACGGCATGGAAGGGCGGCAGTAGCGACAACGGAACCATGACGCTTACGCTGACGCCGAAAAAATACACGGTAACGCTGAATGCGGACGGCGGCACGATCCAAAGCGGTGCCATCACCGAGTATACCTATGGCGTAGGCGCAACGCTGCCTGTGAACGTCACCAAGCCGTACGCTACCTTTGGCGGCTGGTATCTGGACGCGGCGCTGACCACGCCGGCTACGGACATTGGCAATACGGAAACCGGGGCCAAAACATACTATGCAAAGTGGACGCCCATCAGCGTGGGGGTTGAGTACGACAGCGACGGCGACAGCAGCACCCCCGCCGCGGTGCAGCCCGTCAACCAGGGGCAGAACATCGGCATCGACCCGAACGGAGGAACGTACAACAGCAGCTCCAATCCTCAGGTCGTAGCCATCAACGCGACGGGCACCTACGCGATCGGCAACGCCGCGCGACAGAGCTATTCCTTCCTTGGCTGGGACGTCAGCGGAAAGGCTGCCAACTGGAAGAATTCAAATTACGATTGCGCCTACGTCTTTACCGCCAAGTGGGGCGCGGAGATTTCCTTCCATAAGGACGGGCTTGGCAGTCAGGACAGCGCCATCCTGCAGACCGGCACGACCCTCATCATCGATCCCAACGGCGGCTCATGGATCCCGGTAACAGGCGCCACAGCGAACGCGGACGGCACCTATTCCCTTGACGTCTCAAAGGCGGCTTTCATCGCCGACCCAACGCTGAACGCAAATCTGTTCAACGGCTGGGAGGTATCCGCCAACGCGAACGGCGATACGATTCTAACTGCAAAATGGGTGAAAAAGATAGCTCCCACCATCACCACCTCCGCGGTGGCGGAAGGCACAGCCGGTACGGCATATAGCCAGCAGCTGGAAGCGACGGGAACCAAGCCGATTACATGGGCGATTGTCAGCGGTATGCTCCCGCCGGGCTTGAGCCTTGACCCGGCTACCGGCGTCATCAGCGGAACGCCCGCCGCGACGGGAACGTATCCGTTCACTGTAACGGCAAGCAACGATCCGACTCTTTCCGATGCCAAGTCGTTTTCCATCACCGTTCGGCAGGCATCCGCCCGGATCAAGCCTCCAAAGACAGGCGATGCTTCCATGGTATGGCTATGGATCGCGCTGCTTGTGCTTGGCGCAGGCGGAATCGTTTCGATCCTGTTCATTGCAAGGAAAAAGCAGAAAAAATAGGCTGGCAAACACCAAAGGCGGCTGAATCATCAGCCGCCTTTTTGATAAGGCAAAACTGGTCGTGCAATCCAAATCCGAAAGGGGCGCGCAAACCAACGCGGCGCATCGGCTGCCTAGTTGCCCTGCTGCGGCAGATGCCCAAAGCCATACAGGCCGTTCTGGCGGAGGGGACAGGTCAAATATGCGCTGGCCCGCAGCATGGCGATGAAGGGCATACAGGCCTGCTCCCCGTCTGTGTAGGGCACCACAAGCTCGGAGGGTTGATTTCCCTCGGTTGCGGCGTAGCGCGACAGCGTGTCGCCCTGCGCCCGGATGCGATCGGCGGCCGTCAGCTCAAGAGCGCTCTGATCCTGAAGGATCTCCTGCGTAGAGCGCACGGGCAGCTCGCCGCTGAGGGTCTGCTGCGAGGTCGTCGGCGCGACGGCCGTCGTTTCCAGCAGGGACGAGGCCTCCCGCAGGAGACGCGCCTGTTGCAGGTACGGCGTTAAGTCAAGCCGCTGCTCATCCTGCACGTACTCTACCCGGACGCGCATGAGCTGTACGCCCAGCGCGACCAGCGGCTGTGCGCTTGCTTCATCGCTTTGCAGCGCCGAGGCGTCGTTCACAGGCTCCAAAACCACCTGCACGCACCCTCTGCTCAGCCCGAAGCCCTGAGACTTGACATAATCGCGGAACTCCTGCCCGGCCAGCTCCGGCACGTACAGCAGCACCGCCGTATCATCCAGCCGGAAAAGCACATAGGCGATATCCTGATCGGTCATTTTGGTCAGCTGATAGAACGAGAGCGTCAGCGTGCGGCTGCGCACGATCGGGTTGCCCGCATAATCGGTCTCGTAGCCGCCGTCCGCGCGCATCTCCGGGCTGGCCTCCAGCGTCAGCATCACCTCGTCCACGCCGGAGCGCAGCGTCAGATCGGGCAAGAAGGGCCGGGCCTTGCCTGTGGCGGTATCGGTAACCAAGCTCCCGTAGTTCTGCTGGCTGATGCTCAGCTTCTCCCCCGTTTTGATGATCAAGTCCAGCTTGCGGCCGTTGGACAGACGGATGATCCGATGCACCGGGTCGATGATCCCCAGCGGATCGTAGGGCTTATCGTTCGGCGCGTTGACGATGCCAAACGACGCGGCGTTCGGCGCGAGCCGGAGCTCGTAGTAATCGGGCGCGATCAGCGGCGTAATGTCGTAGGCGTAGTTGCCGGGCGCCTCGCCGGGCTCGCGGCTCAAATAGCCGTCGATATCGTCTCCGGGCAGCAGCTCAGGGTCATAATCGAACAGAAACTCGCCGTCGTCCGGGTCGGGTTCGCCCTCGTACTTGCCGTAGTTGAGCGGGTAGATGTACACAACGCGCCGCTTGATGGTTAGCGTGAAATCGTAAGCGCCGGGCTGATACGCCGTGCTCCCGCCCGGAATGGTCACCCGAATGGTGTACGTGCCCGCCTTGCTGGGCGGATTTTGCAGCGCCGCGCCCTTGGACAGGTAGACCACCGACGCGCCCGACGGGATCAGGGAGCTATCCAACTGGAAGCGCGCTCCGTCGTACGTTTTGGCCTGCGCGGGCATTGAAAACGGCGGAAGCTGCGTCCTGACTTGGAACGCCAGCTTTTGAGAAAACTGGAACGCGTCCTGCGTATCGGCGCTGAGCGCGGTGGCTGGCGTTTTGCATACAAACGCGCGGCAGGTGATCCATTTGCCGTTTTGCAGGTTGGGGATGATAAACTCGCTGCCCGTCATGCCCACAAAGCTCGCGCCGCTTACGTAGGCGTCCGGCATGCTCTGCTCGCTGTCGGCCACAAGATACTGGAGCCCGTAGCTCCAGCCGGGCTGGGCGTTCTGTACCACCACCTGCACGGTATAGGCGGAGGTGACGGCGATGGAGGTAATGACCGGCAGATCGTCCGGCGCGCCGGAGCCAGCCCCGACAATGGACGCGGTCGTATCGTCGCCGGACAGAACCGCCACGTCCACGTCGGTCTGAGCGGTTGCGCCCCACACGAATACTTTGCCGTTTCGGTCTGTCCGCGCGGTAAAGGGCGCGCTGTTGCCCAGCTTGAGCGTAACGGCCGTATCGGCCAGCGCCGCGCCGCCGCTCCCGGTAACGGTGATTACCGTGGCAACCAAGCTGCCTGCCGTCGTGCCCGTGCCAAGCGTCACGTTGGTCTGCAAGTCAAGCGTCGCGCCGGTCGCGGCCAGCGAGCCCAGCATCAGCGCGCCGTCGCCCTGTACGGTGCAGACCGCGCCTCCCGCAACGGCGCACGCGCCCTGCCACGAGCATGCCTTCTCCCCCGCGCCGACGATCAGCGTAACGTTGGCGTTTGCGCCGATGTTCACGCCCGCCGCCGCGGAGAGGTTCGCGTTCTCCAAATAGAGGGTCGCCGTCACGCCGTCGTTGACGGTCAGGCTGCCTGTATAGAAGGAATCCGGCTGCCCGCGCAGCAGGTAGGTTCCGTTTTGGCTGATGACGATCGGCTGATCGCTCAGCGTCAGGATGGTCGGGTTCTGCGTGCCGCTGGATACCGTCGTCAGCACAGGGCCGGACGCAGTCAGCTCCGCCTGATAGCGCATGCCGGAGGGCGGCGCGGGCAGATAGATCGTGGTCGGGTCCGCGCTGCTGAAAATCAGCGGCACGGGCTGTCCGTCCAGCGTCGCCCGCATGGAGACGGTTACGCCGCCGCTGAGCGTTAGCGCGGACTTGGAGGCAAGCCAGCCGCCGGAGGCCGAGCCAAAGCACACCGCGTTGCTGCCGGAAATCGCCAGCGCGGCGGCGCTCAGCGTGCCCACGGTCAAGCTGCCGTCGCCTGTGACCGTCAGCGTGCCGTCGTTCTGCACAGCGGCCAGCTTATTCGCCCCGCTGACATGCGCGCGGCAGGCCTGCGTGCCGGCGACGGACACGCCCAGCGCGTCCAGCGCGTCCAGCGTCAGCACCACGCCGGACGCGTTTACGTTCATCGTTTGCGTGATCGGCGTCCCGGTGGTGAAAACCCGATAGGCCGTATCCGCGACAGGAGCAAAGGAGGAATACAGGGACACATCGTACTCCGTCGGGGTGGCGGGCGCGGGAAGCTGCGTTGTAATGGTCAGCGCCGTGCCGGACATCACATGGCTGTACGTGCAGCCGGAGGGCGGCTCCTTGAGCCACAGGTAGGCGCTGCCGTCCGCGCAGGGCTGTACAAACCCGCTGACCGCTTTGCCGTCCACGGTCGCGGAGGTCGCGCCCGTTGCGCCGCTAAAAACATAACGCTGGCGGTTGTTGCTGCTGCATCCCGCAGGAGCCTTGACCGACCCGCCCTCGATGGCGACGTCGCCGAACACCGCCGTGCAGACAAGGCTGCCGCCGCCCAGCAGCGTCGCGATGCCGCCGCTGACGGACAGCGTGCCCAGCGTGCTTTCCGCGCCGGTATACGCAATGTTTGCGCTCGCGTTGGCAAGCAGCAGCAGGCTCTGCGCGGTCACGCCCTTGAGCTGGATAAACACCACGCGGTTTGGCTGCACGGTGATGGTGGTCGTGGCTGTGCCGCCGGATAAAATATAGCTTCCGCTTCGGTAAAATGTCGCATCGCCTTGGTTCAAATCCACCTGAACAGGCGCGGTGGCGCGCAGCCTCCCTCCGCTTGGCAAAGCGGCGGGATCGTTTTGCGCCAGCAGCCACTCGCCCAGCGCGCAGCAGGGCACCGGCAGGCCATGCACATCGCTGGTGATATGCGGGCAATCAGGGATGGCGCACTTTGGCGCCATAAGGCAATCCTCGGTGGTGTGAGTACACAGGGATTCATCCCACGCATTCTCATCGCCAGCCGGCTCAAGGGACTCCGTCGGCGCGGGCTCCGTTGCACCGGCATCCGGCGTATCGCTGGGCGTATCGCTGGGCGTATTGCTGGGCGTATTGCTCGGCGTATTGCTCGGCGTATTGCTCGGCGTATCGCTGGGCGTATCGGATGGGGTGCCCGTGGCGGCGCCGCCAGTTGCGGCGGGAGAAGCAGACGGCGCGGCGGAGTCGGTCGGGACAGGCGTGCCCGTACCAGTCTCCGTAGGAAGCTCGTCGCCATACCCCGCCATGGGAAACGCGGCGCACAGCAGCACCAGTATCATCGCCACAGAAAGCGCTTTACGACAAATCATCGTCCATTCTCCTTTGCGAAAGGTCGGCTTTTTCGTTCCATGGATCATAACGTTGCAGCTCTGGAAAAGCCTCCCTAGAGCTGCCATTTATCCATCAGATTCGTCGTCCGCAGGCCCTTGACCAGCGGAACGCCCAGCAGATATACAACCGCCGCCTCGCCCAGCCCGACCGTCAGCGCGGTCAGCCAAAACGGCGCGGATAGCAGAACCGACAGCATGCCGCCCACCATCAGCGCGTTGCACAGCACGGGCGGGATCGCGGCCAGCCACACATTGCGGCGCAAGCGCCATGTCAGGCAGGCCGCAAGCAGCGTAGCCAGCGTGCCGATCAGCTGATCCCAAGGGCCGTATCCGCCCAGCAAATTGGCCAAAAAGCACCCCAGCGTCAGGCCGGGAATGGTCTGCGGGAAAAGCGCGGGCAGCAGCGTGAGCGCCTCGGACACGCGGAATTGCATCGTCCCAAAGCTGATGGGCTGGAGCAGCAGCGTCAGCGCGGCATACAGCGCCGCGGTCACCGCGGACAGGCACAGCGAGCGCGGAGAAAACCATTTCTTTAGCAAGAGGAGCCTCCCAAAAGCCGGACGGCACGCGTCTGGCAAGCATTTGGCAGCGCCCGCGGGACGGGCGGCCACCATTGATTATAGCATGAAAAGCTGCTTGCGCAACCCCGCCTCCATGTATGAAAGCGCGCGAAGCGGCGCATACTGTTGCCATTCCAACAACAAGGAGGTTTTTCCATGTCGATGCCCAAGTCCAACCAGTGTATCCATTGCGACGTTCCCACCTGTGAACACCATGCGCAGGACGGTCTGTGCCAGCTTGACGATATCCGCGTCGCGCCCCGCTGCGGCTGTCACAGCGGCGATTGCGAGGAAAGCATGTGCTCCAGCTACAAGGGCAAGTAAACCCTCTCTCCGGGGCGGCCGAAAGGCTGCCCCGGCCTGCGTTTATGCTTGCGGGCGCTTCAGGCGCCTTTTTTTCTTATTAGAAATCCAAAACTGTTGAGGTACAATAGATAAGTGAAAAAAGACAGGCGGCTCCGAAATTGGTAGA
>CAYOYK010000053.1:0-16158 GCA_964408185.1 uncultured Oscillospiraceae bacterium
TACAGGCCGTCGTTTTTGCCGTGCAGATCCCACTCCTTGCCGCTGCCCAGATGGTCCATCAGGCTGTGATAGTTCTTTTGCATAATCACGCCCACGTTGCGGATTCCGCTGTTCACCATGCCGCTGACCAGAAAATCGATCACGCGGTACCGGCCCGCCACGGGCAGCGCCGCGATCGCGCGCAGAAGCGTCAGCTCCCGCAAAAAGCTGTCCCGCTCGCCTGTATAGATGACACCCATCACATTCTTCATGTGGAGCCCTTCTTTCGCTGTGTTGATAGGATCAATCGGCCCGCTGCTCGCCGGCGGCCACGTGCTCGCCCGCGCCCAGCCTTACGCCCGCGCCGACCACCGCGATGTTGCCGGTCTCCTCGCCGACGATCGCGCCCGCGCCGATCACCGCGCTCTCGGCCACGATGGCCCGGCGCACCTGCGCGCCGCGCTCGACCACTGCGCCCGGCATGACGACGCTATCCAGCAGGCTTGCGCCCTGCATCACCTTGACCCCGCTGAAAACGACGCTGTGCTCCACGCGGCCGTAGACCTCGCAGCCCTCGGTAATCAGGCTCTCCCTCACGCTGGCCCCGTCTGCGATAAAATGGGGCGCCATGCCCGCGTTCCGGCCGTAGATGCGCCAGCTCTTGTCGTACAGATTGATCGGCATGGGCTTTTTGAGCAAGTCCATGTTGGCCTCCCAAAGGCTCTCAATGGTGCCGACGTCCTTCCAGTAGCCGTCAAAATCATAAGCGAACATTCGCTGCTGATCGGCCAGCATAGCGGGGATGATGTTCTTGCCAAAGTCGTTGGAGCTCTTTGCGTCCGCCGCGTCCTGATTGAGGTACTTGCGCAGCTTTTCCCACGTAAAGATGTACACGCCCATGCTGGCCTTGTTGCTCTTCGGCTGCTTAGGCTTCTCCTCAAATTCGTATATGGCGTTATCGTCGCGGGTGTTCATAATGCCGAAGCGGCTGGCTTCCTCCCACGGCACGTCGCGCACGGCGATGGTCGCGTCGGCGTTTTTCTCCATGTGGGCATGCAGCATGGCGTTGTAGTCCATCTTGTAAATGTGGTCGCCGCTCAGGATGAGCACGTATTCCGGATCAAACTGCTCAATGAACCCCATGTTCTGGTAGATGGCGTTGGCGGTGCCGCTGTACCACTCGCCCTGCTTCCCCTTGACATAGGGCGGCAGCACATATACGCCGCCGTGCGCAAGGTCCAAGTCCCACGGGGAGCCGCTGCCGATGTAGGCGTTGAGCTCAAGGGGCTGGTACTGCGTCAGCACGCCCACCACATCGATGGCCGAGTTGGTGCAGTTGCTCAGGGGAAAATCAATAATGCGGTATTTGCCGCCGTAGGGAATGGCGGGCTTTGCCATCGTCGCCGTCAGGATGCCCAAGCGGCTCCCCTGCCCGCCCGCCAGAAGCATCGCAATGCACTGTTTCTTCCTCATCATAGCCAAGCACTCCTTCATATGCGCGGTGCGCGATGTTGATGCACCGGATCAAAAAACCTTACCGCTCTTGGCCTTCATCCGCTTGGCCAGCAGCTTTTCTTGCGGGGTCTCCACACGGTTATCCCCCCGCGCCTCCTTGGCCTTGGCTTTGGCCTTGGCGGCCTTTTCCTTGAGAGAGGATACCTTGCCGCCTGTTCCGTCCTCGCTGTTCATCCGCGAACCCTCCTCCTTTTTACGGCTATCATTGGCACGCGCCTGTGAAAGCGCGCTCTCGGCTTTTTGGGCGGGATGATCCGATCGTAGGTAAAGTATACGCAGCTCAGCGGCGGCACGCAAATCTCCACGCTGAACGGCAGACCGTTGCATTCCTCCGGCCGGGCGCTTAGCTCGTAGGCGTTGTACTGGTTGCTGCCGCCGTACGCCTCCAGATCGGTGTTGAACGCCTCCTTCAGCGTGCCGCCCAGCGGCAGGCCGATGCGGTAAATCGGGTGGAACACCGGCGTAAAGTTGACCACGCAGACGATCGTATTCCCGGCCTTGTCCGAGCGGGTGAAGGCCAAGACGCTGTTGTCCTTGTCGTTGGCGGTCAGCCACTGGAAGCCGTTCCACGAGTCGTCCACCTCGTAAAGGGCGGGGGTCTCCTTGTAAAAATGGTTCAGGCGGCGCACACAGGCTTGCAGCTGGGGATGACGGTCATAGACCAGCAGGAACCAATCCAGCTGATCGTCATACTTCCACTCGATAAAATGCGCGAACTCGCTGCCCATGAACAGCAGCTTTTTGCCCGGATGGGCCATGGTGTATCCGTACAGCGCGCGCAGGCCCGCAAACTTTTGCCACAGGTCGCCCGGATTCTTATCCAGCATGGATTGCTTGCCGTGCACCACCTCGTCGTGGCTGAAGGGCAGGATGTAATTCTCGCTGAAGGCGTAGAACAGGCTGAACGTCAGCTTGTCGTGATGGTACTTGCGGTATACCGGGTCGAGCTTGATATAGGACAGGATATCGTTCATCCAGCCCATGTTCCACTTGAACCCGAAGCCCAGACCGCCGATGTACGTGGGCGCGGTGACCATCGGGTAGGCGCTGGATTCCTCGGCGATCATCATCGGGCCGTGGAAATCGTGGTAGACGGTCTCGTTGAGGCGGCGGAAGAACGCGATGGCGTCCAAGTTCTCGCGGCCGCCGTAGGGGTTGGGCAGCCAGCGGCCCGGCTCCTTGCAAAAATCGTAGTAGAGCATGCTGCTCACCGCGTCCACGCGCAGGCCGTCGGCATGGAATACCTCCAGCCAGAAGCACGCGTTGGAGAGCAAATAGCTGCACACCTCGCCCCGGCCAAAGTCAAACAGGTGCGTGCCCCACTGCGGCATATCGCCGCGGCGCGGGTCGGGATGCTCGTACAGCGCGGTGCCGTCGAAACGGCGCAGGCCGAAATCGTCGCGCGGGAAATGCGCGGGCACCCAATCCAGCAGCACGCCAATGCCGGCCTGATGGCACCTGTCGATAAAGCCCATCAGCTGCTTCGGCTCGCCGTAGCGCGCCGTGGCCGAGTAAAACCCGATGACCTGATACCCCCAGCTCATGTCCAGCGGATGCTCCATCACGGGCAGCAGCTCGATGTGCGTGTACCCCATGTCCGCCGCATAAGGGATCAGCTGATCGGCCAGCTCGTCATACGTGAGCATGGAGCCGTCCTCGTGGCGCTTCCAAGAGCCCAGATGCACCTCGTAGATGTTCACGGCGCTGCGATACGGGTTATACGTATCGCGCTGACGCAGCCACGCCTCGTCCTGCCAAGCATAGCCGTCCAAATCGTACACGCGGGTGGCGGTGCCCGGACGGAGCTCGCTGTAAAAGGCGTAGGGATCGGCCTTCATGCGCCACAGATCGTCCTGCCCCCACACCGCGTACTTGTACGTGGGAAAGCCGTCCTCCGGCAGGCCCTGCCAGAGCTCCTCCTTGGGCAGGCGCAGCTCCCATGTGCCGTCGTACAGCTTGGTCATAGGGTGGCGGGACTTGTCGTACCCGTTAAAGCTGCCCACAAGCGCCACATGCTTGGCATTGGGCGCCCAGCAGGTAAAGTGCCACATTTCGCGGCCGTCCTGCTCGCAGGGATGCGCGCCAAGCCATTGATAGGCCCGACGATCGAAACCATGATGAAATGTATCCCGATTCTCCGCGGACGGCGCAAGATACCGCACGGGCCGCACCTCCTTGGTTCAATTGGATTGTTCTATAAGTTTATTGTAAGCGTCGCTTGGGTTTTCGTCAAGCCTCAAATCGCATTTAACGAAAACTTTTCACATTTCCAGAGTTTTTCCAAACATTTTTTCCATTTTATGCGGGAATGTTCAGTCCGCTCCGTCGTTGTATTGGATGAAAACTGCCGTCTTGTGCGGGCAGGGCCGCGCCCGCCCGGCAGGGCGGCGGCGGAACGTTCGTGCGCGTTGTTACAAGTTGGTCGTGCGGAGAGGGTTGACAGCCATTAAGACATGCTGTATTATGCAAGCAAGACACCGTGTCTTGATGTGAGGAGGGATCCGACGATGCCATTACCCCGACTGCCCGATAGCGAGTTTGAGATCATGGAGGCGCTTTGGGACAGACAGCCGCCCTATACTACCGCCATGGTCATGGACGAGCTGGGCGCAAAGCGCGGCTGGAAGGCGCAAACCGTGGTCACGCTGCTGGGACGACTGATCCGGCGCGGCTTTCTGCGCTGCGAAAAAGGATCGGGCCGCGAAAACGCCTTTTACCCGCTGATCTCGCGGCAGGAATACCTGCAAACCGAAACCGAGAGCTTTGTGGACCGATATCACCGCCACAGCTACCTGAGTCTGCTCAACGCCTTGCAGGCCGAGCGCCTCACCCCGGCGGAGCTGGACGAGATCGCCCGCTGGCTGGACAAGCAAAAGGAGGAACCGAAGCTATGACCGTCTTTTTGCAATGGCTGCTCTGCGGCGCATTGAGCGCCTCGCTGGTCGCGGCGGCGCTGCTGCTGCTCAGCCCGGCCCTGCGCAGGCGATACACGGCCCGCAGCCTGTACGTGGCTTGGCTGGTGGTACTTGCGTTGTTTCTGGTACCCTTTCGGGTGACGCTTTGGCAGCCGATCCGCATCGACGCGCCAAGCGCGGCGGTCGCTCCGTGGACCGCCGAGGAAGGCGCGGCTGCGGCCGCCGTCCGGGCAAGCGCCGCCGAAAGCGCGCCCGCCGCGCAACCGGAGCCGTCCGGCATCACGGCGCAGACGACGGCGACGGAACAGGCGACGGAGCAGGCGACGGAACGGGCGACGGAATCAACGGCAGCAACGCAGCCGTCTGACGCCCCCGTGGCGACCCCACGCGCGGCCATCGGCTGGGCCGAGATTCTCGCCTGCCTATGGCTGATGGGCGCGGCACTGACGCTCTGCTTCCATCTCAACCGGCATGGGCAGTTTGCGCAGCGCGTGCGCCGCTGGCGCAGGCCCGTCCGGAACGAAGCCGCCCTGTCCGCGCTGCAAGCGGAATGCGCGCGTCTTGGCGTGAAGCGCCCCGTCGCGCTCTACCGCTGCTCGCTGGTGCAAAGCCCCATGCTGACCGGGTACCGCAAGCCCGTGATCTTGCTGCCGGAACGCGCCATCCCCATAGACGAGCTCGCGCTGGTGCTCCGCCATGAGCTGACGCACCTGCGGCGCGGCGACCTGGGGATGCGCGCCGCGCTGCTGCTGGCGACCGCGCTGCATTGGTTCAACCCGATGATCTACCTGCTGGCCCGCGCGCTGGAGGAGCAGTGCGAGCAGAGCTGCGACGAGGCCGTTACGCGCGGCGCAACGCGGCAGGAGCGTCTGCGCTATGGCGAGGCCATCCTGTCCACGGCGCGCGGCATGTCGCGGCCCGATCCCCTCCTCTGCGCGCACCTCGCCAACGGACGGCGGAGCCTCAAGCGCAGGCTGACCGCCATCCTCAACGGCGGCGGGAAGCGCCCCGGCGCGCTTGTGCTCGCAGGGCTGCTGGCGCTGACGCTGGTTGCGGGCAGCGTGTTCGGCATCGGCGCTTCTCCCAACGCTCTGGCCGAGGAACCGCTCGCCTACCTGTGCGCCCCGGAGGGTGACAGCGTGCGCGTGCTTGCCATCCCCTCCATGCAGGGCTGGGATACGCCGCTGGGCATCTATTACAACGGCGTGGAAGCCCGCGTCGTCGGCCCGCAGGGCGAGTTTGTCAAAATCAAGCTGGGCAGTCTGGATGAGCCATACGGCTTCTTCTTTGGCTATGTAACGGCCGATCAGCTAAGCGATACGCCGCCCGGCGGCACGCTGCCCGTCGCAGCCGTGGACGCCGCGGACGGCGGCGGCAGGGCGGCCCTTGAGAGCGAGAGCGACTCCGCCGATATCCTCGCAATGCTGCCGGACGGCACTCAGGTCACGCTTCTGGGCCGCCTGATGGATCGCTACCATGTGCGCGTCGGCGAGCAGTACGGGCTGATATCGGTCGCCGATCTGACGCTCGACGCGGACACGGAGGCGTTTGTCGCCGCCCAGCTCCCCGAAAACTACGCGGAGCTGGCCCTCGGAGAAAGCCGCGTGCTGATGCAGCTGAACAGCGACGTGGCCTACTGCGTTGACAACTACGGGGCAAGCCCGCTGCAATGGCCCGAAAGCGAGCGCGTGGCCTACACGCGCAGACTGCTTCAGCTTGGCTATGTTGTGGACGAGCTGTACGCAGCTGCCGATGGGAGCGAGCTGCCGGAGGCGCAGGCGGTCGAGCTGGCGTGGGAAGCGTTTCTTACCAATACAAATCAAGGCGAGGAGATCAAGCCGGATTACAGCGTGTATGCGGCGCTCGTAACGGAGCGGGCCGGAGACCGGCGCACCAAGTGGCGCGTGCTGTTCATTCATAAGGAGATGGAGAGCCTGCGGTACGAGGCGGACGTATCCTCGCCGGACGGCGCGATCGGCGCGACAACAGAGCTGGCTGATTACGAGCGCTGGAAGGAGCTGCTGACCGAGCATAACGGCATCGAGGGCGTGCTGGCCGAATGGGAGCAGCAATACGGCCCCTACGCGGGCTGGAGCCTTGAGCGCAAGGCGGAGTATCAGCAGACCTATCACCCGGACGACACGCCCCGCTACGGCCTGCCCGGCGACAATGAGATCGGCCCCGACGAGGCGCTGCGCCTCGCTTGGGCGGAGCTGGACTCGCGTTACACCCTCACGCAGGCCGAGCGCGACGCGCTGACCCCGGACGTCCGCTTTACGCTGGATTCCACGTACAACGGCGGGCCCGCCAACCGCTACGAGATCTTCTTCTGGCGCGACAACGAGGACGGCGTGCCAGAGACGCTCTACACCGTGTACCTGTATTCCCGCTATGGCGTGCTGGAAATGATCGAGGGCCCCGAAAATTCTATCGGATGAGGTGTTTCTGATGACAAAACGGCTATTGGCTTTCCTGATGGTTCTGCTGCTCCTGTGCCCGGTCGCGCTGGCCGACGATTCTCAGCCGACCGCAGAGGCATACCCGGTGATGCCCGCCGACGATCCCGTGATCCTTGGCGGCAGCAAGTTTGATTACGCCCGGAGCGTCATCGCCACAGAGGACGCGCTCTATGTGAGCGGCTCCACCACCAGCGGCGACGGGGACTTTGCGGGCGACAACCCCACCGGCAACACGCTGGCCTACCTGCTCCGGCTGGACGCATCCGGGCAGATTGTGTGGAAGTACGTCTATGAGCTGCAAAAGGGCTACAACGACTTCGGCTTTATGCAGCCCATGGCGGATGGCACGCTGCTCAACGACTTTCTATGGTACGGGGACAACGTGAACCAGTATAACGCGATCTTTCAGTGGAACGCGGACGGCAGCGTGCTCCGTCAGTTTGAGCTGGATACCGGCAACGGCGATCTGGATGTGCGTGCAAACGGCGACGGATACTTTCTGATCGACATCAACCAAGGCGGGCCGCGCATCTTCCATTGCTATGACGCGCAGGGCAATCTCAAATGGACGCGGGAGTACCCGGAGCTGGCCAACTGCGGCTACTGGCTCGCCCGTGTATCGGACGGCTACCTGTTGGTCGGGCAGAAAACGCAGCCCGCGCAGGAGGGCCCCGTGAACCACATGATATGCAAGCTGTCGCCGGACGGCGAGCTGCTGTGGCAGACGCTCAGCGGCGAAAGCGACTTTGGCGGCTTTCAGCGCGCGGCGGTGCTGCCGGACGGCGGCGTGGTGGCCGTCGGCGAATGGTACCTCAACAGCGAGGACGGCGGCATGCTCCATGCTGTGCGCGGGTATATCGCCCGGTATGACGCGCAGGGCGCGCTGCTCTGGGAAAAGACGACCGACCTGCCCTACAAAGCGGGCTTTGACGCGGTGGTCGCAATAGACGGCGGCTATCTGGTCGCCGGCGAGGCCGGAACGGACGCGAATGCCGATGATCCGTCCAGCAAGCGCCTCCTGCACTACTGGCTGTACGGCGAGGACGGCGAGCTGAAAGGCACTTGGGTCGGCGCAACCGAGGACAGCTACGACTATCCGTACCTTGTAAGCGGCTTTGGCAACGTGTACTTAGTTTGTACGCTGCGCGACAAGGACTGGACGGCCGGGGTCGGCGATATCTGCGTACAGCGGCTGCGTGTGGACGAGCTGAAATAGAATACAGGGCGGCGGGGTGAAAGCCTCGCCGCCCTGTTGTTGAAAACCTCTGCGAGGAGCTTGGGGAGCCGCGCTCCCAAACGGGCTCCGCCTTGGGCACACATGCGCAGCGAGGGAGGCGCGTTCCCTGTGGGCACACCGCCGAAGGCGGCAGCGACCCGACGCTGAGACGTTTTGGGGAGCATGGCAATCGACAGGGAGCTGGGCGACCACAATACGGGCGGGATCGACCCGACGCTGAGACGTTTTGGGGAGCTGGGCGACCACAATACGGACGGGAGAAAGCGGCGGCGTTGCAAAGCAACGCTCGCTTTTCATCGGCCGCGTTCTGTGTGGGAGGCCCTCCGCCCACCGAACAGGCTGCAGGGAAAAGCGCAAGGCTCACCAAAGCAGCCGCGCCGCCTTGGTGGGGCGCTGTCAGTACAGCGTGCGGAGTATGCCGCACAGGATGTCGGCGGTGCGGAGCGGGCCGAAGCGGCTGCTGTCGATCAGCAGATCGCGATGCTCCATCTCGCTTTTTACGCCGCAATAGCGTTGGCGGTACAGCTCGCGGGCGCGATCGACCTCGCGAATCATGCGCCGCGCCGTCTTTTCGTCCATGCCAAGCCGCTCCACGCAGTTTTTCAGCCGCGCTTCATACGGCGCGTAGACATACACGCTGTAACGGTTGGGCATATCCCGCAGCAGATAGTCCGCGCACCGTCCCACGATGATGCAGGATTCCTTCTTGGCCAGATCGCGGATGATGTTCGCCTGCACCTCGAACACCTCCTGCTGCATGCTCGCCAAGCCCATCCCCAGCGGATAGCAGCGCCGCTCGTAGGCCGAGCCGCCGCTTTCCTCCAGCTTGCTGATCTCCTGCACGCTCTGCCCCATGCGGCGCGCCGTTTTTTCAACGATGTCCCGATCGTAGAACTCGATGCCCAAATCTTGGGACATTTTCTGTGCGATGGTTCGGCCCATGCTGGCGAACTGGCGCGACAGCGTGACGACGTATTTGTCCATGGCTCTCTCCTTCGCGTTACGCCGCTTTGGGCGCGCGCAGCCGCCTTTTGCGCGCGGAGCGCACAATGCAGGACAGCGCAAAATTGATGAGAAAGTATATCAGGCACGCCGCGCCAAACAGCACGAACACATCCGACACGTTGATCGTCCCAAGGCCGTTGTAACGCCCGGCGGCGCTGAGCAGCTGCTTGGTGCGCGCCATCAGCTCGATCACCGCGACGTTGGCCAGATATGACGAATCCTTGACGGTCGTGATCACTTGGCTCAGCAGCGTCGGGATGATGTTGCGGAACGCCTGCGGCAGCACGATGTAGCGCATTACGCGCACCATGCCGAAGCCCTGCGACAGCCCCGCCTCGATCTGCCCGTGCGCCACCGAGTTCAGCCCGCCGCGGACGATCTCCGCAATCACAGACGACGTAAACAGTATCAGCGCGACCGCCGCCTTGTACAGCAGCTTCGTTTCCACCGACGACAGCCCGAACATCTTGTGGTTCAGCGCCTTTGGCAGCGGACAAAAGACGAGGCAAATAAAAATCCACAAAAGCAGCGGCGTATTACGGAAGATCTCAATATAGGCCGTCGAAAGCCACTTGAGAACACGCGTGCGGCGGCTCACGCAATAGTTGCGCGCCAGCGCGAGCACCGAGCCGAGCGCAAGCCCGATGGCGACCGCGAGCAGCGAGATGACCAGCGTGAACGCAACGCCTTTGCCCATGTAGAGCAGTATCGCGGGGTTGACGAGCATGGAAAAGCTGGCGGACAGCGTATCCTCCATCACGGCTCCTCCTCTCCCAGCGCGGCGCGCGCGACATGCGCCGTGCGGCTTTCGCGCTTTTTCAGCGAGTTCTCCCAGCGGCTGGCGAGCGTTGACAGCGGGAAGCAGATCAGGAAAAACAGCACACCGCTGACGATATAGGCCGGCGCGTACGCGCCGCCTGTGCTTGCGCCCGTCACGAAGCTGTACGTCAGCGAGATCAGGTCTGCGCCGCCGACGATATACAGGCACGACGTGTTCTTGACGAGGTTGACCACCTGATTGACCATCGGCGGCAGGATGATCTTAACGCTCTGCGGCAGGATAATATAGACCATCGAGCCCGCATAGCCGAAGCCCTGCGACTGCGCCGCCTCAAACTGCCCCTTGGGGATCGCCTCGATGCCCGCGCGCACAACCTCGGCGATGTACGCGCCGTGATAGATGCCCAGCGAGATCATGCCCGTTACCAGCACGCCGAGGCCGCCGCCCGAAAACGCGATGGCGTAGTACAAAAAGCAGAGCTGCAGCAGCAGCGGCGTGTTTTGGATCAGCTCTACGTACACGCGGCTGATCGCGCGCAGCGCCCGCTTGCCGCTTGTCGCCATCAGGCCGAAGGCCGCGCCCAGCACAAACGCCAGCACAAGCCCCATCAGCGCCGTAAGCGCCGTGTTGCCCAGCCCCAGCAGAAACGTGCCGCGATAGACCCACACCTTCTGCCACGCGGCCGCGTCCAGGATTTCAGCCATGCCCTCGCCTCCAGTTAAAAAAAGGGAGAAGGGCGCTCCGCGCGTCGAAGCGCCCGCCATTGCCGCCGCAAGGCTCGCGGGGAAGGCGCGAGCCTTGCGGCGCGCCGGTTACTTCAGCCCGTAGGCCTCCGCCCAAGCGGCGATGGTGCCGTCCTCCAGCCAGCCGGTCACCAGCTCTTCGCAGTACGCGGAGAAGCCGGAGCCCTTCTTGGTGGCTACGCCGTAGTCCTGCGGCGCGAATTCCTCCTCGATATAGGAGCGGCCGTCGGTGTGATAGATCGCGAGGATGGACTTGTCCACGCAGAAAGCGTCGACCTCGCCGGAGCTGAGGGCGATGGAGATGCTCGGATAGTCCTCGTATTGCTGAAAGGTCACGCCGGTCGTCCACGTTGCGGGGTCGAACGTCGACGCGTCAAACGCCGCGCCGTCGATCAGGCCCGCGTCGATCATCGCCGAAACGAGGCTGCGCGCGGACGTGGAGCCGGACGAAACGCCGACCTTCTTGCCCACCATGTCGCTGAGCGCCTTGATGCCGGACGCGTCCTCCACCAGCACGCTCACGTGGTCGGTGTAGTAGGGCGTGGTGAAATCCCAGCTTTCCTTGCGCTCATCGGTGATGGTAAACGTCGCCAGCACGCAGTCGATATCGCCGGAATCCAGCAGCTCGCCGCGCGTGGCGGCGGTGACAGCGGTAAACTCGACCTCAACGCCGAGCTTCTGCGCAATCGCGTTGGCAATGTCGATTTCCATGCCGCTGTACTCGCCCGTCAGCGTATCCTGATAGCCGAAGCCGACCACGGCGTTCTTTACGCCCACGTGCAGCACGCCGCGATCCACGATCGCCTGCACGTCGGCATCGACCGTCTCCGCCAGACCGACGCCCAGCATCAGGCTCGCAGCCAGTAAAAGCGCGGTGATTGTCCTCATAACCTTCATGTTCATCGTCCTCCATTCGTTCGTTTGCGCGGCTTTTTGCGGCGGCGCTGTATTCAGAAAAGGCGTTGGCCTTTGCTGTCGTTCTTACCGAATGATCTTGCCCAAAAATTGACGCACGCGCTCGTTTTCAGGGTTCTCGAAGAAGTGCTCCGGCTTGCCCTCCTCGATGATCTGCCCGTCCGCCATAAACACGATGCGGTCGGCGACCTGCCGCGCGAAGCCCATCTCGTGTGTCACCACGACCATCGTGATGTTCTCCTTCGCCAGACGAATCATCACGTCCAGCACCTCCTGAATCGTCTCCGGGTCAAGCGCTGAGGTCGGCTCGTCAAACAGGATGATGCGCGTCTGCGCGCAAAGCGCGCGGGCGATGGCGATGCGCTGCTGCTGGCCGCCCGACAGCGTGGTGGGATAGGCGTGCGCCTTGTCCGTCAGCCCGACCACGTCCAGGTAGTGGTACGCCAGCTCCTCGGCCTCCCTGCGGGTTTTGCCGTGCAGCTTGATCGGCGCGAGCGTAAGGTTTTTCAGCACCGACATATGCGGATACAGGTTGAATTGCTGAAAGACCATGGAGGTCGTGTCCCGCACAAGGCGCGTGCGGTTGTGCGCTGTCAGCAGCTGCCCGTTGATGAACACCTGCCCGCTCGTCGGCTCCTCCAGATAGTTCATGCAGCGCACCGTCGTGGACTTGCCAGAGCCGGAAGGGCCGATGATAACGAGCTTTTCGCCCTCCGCGACCTCCAAGCATACGTCCTTGAGGACGTGCAGATCGCCAAAGAACTTGTTGACGTGCTCCAGCCGAATCATGGCTTCCTCCTTGCCGCCGTCTTGCGACGGCTCCGTCGGGGTGTATCGGGAAAGAAAAAGCAAAAGGACGCTTCGATCCGAAGATCAAGCGCCCTTGCTTATCGGCAATATAGCACATCAAAATCCCGCTGTCAATCGCCCGGCGGCGTAAAAACAGCGTTTGAACAATCAGCGAAGCTGTGCCAGCCGTTCGGTCAGCCGCCGGTTCTCCGAGTAATCGACCGGGCAGTCGATCACAGCGGGCACGTCCTGACTGAACTCGTCCTCCAGCATGTCCGGCAGCTCGTCGGTGCGCGTCACGCGATAGCCTCGGCAGCCCATGCTCTCCGCCAGCGCGGCGAAATCCGGGTTTGTGAACGACGTAAAGCTCGTGTGGCCGTAGCGATCCTCCTGCTTCCACGAGATCAGCCCGTAGGCGCAGTCGTCGAAGATCAGCGTGACGAACGGCAGCCCCTCGCGCTTCGCCGTTTCCAGCTCCTGCATGTTCATCATAAAGCCGCCGTCGCCCGTGACCGCGAGCACGCGCTTTGTGGGATGCACCAGCCGCGCGGCAAGCGCGCCGGGCACGGCGATGCCCATGGTCGCAAACCCGTTTGAAATGACGCAGGAGTTCGGCTCGTAGCAGTTGTAGTGACGCGCGATCCACATCTTGTGCGCGCCCACGTCGCTGAGCAGGATATCGCCCGCGCGCATCGCACCCCGCACGTCCGCGAGGATCCGCTGCGGCTTGGGCGGCCAAGACGCGTCCGCCGCGTCGCTTGCGTGCTCCTCCGCCATGCGTTTCCGCAGCGAAAGCGCCGCCTCCGGCTCCACGTCGCGCCGACCCAGCTGCGTCAGCCGCCGGAGCGCGTCGTTCATCTCGCCCACGACCTCGACCTCCGGCTGATAGAAGCGGTTGACGTGCGCCGCGCAGGTATTGATATGCACGATTTGCTTATCGCGGTTCGGATTGAGCCGCGACGGCGCAAGCTCCACCAGATCAAAGCCCACGCACAGCAGCAGGTCGGCCTCGGCGATCAGCAGGTCGGGATAATCCCGCTGCGGAATGCCGATCGTCCACATCGCGTAGGGGTCGTCGCAGGAGATCACGCCCTTGGCCATCATCGTGTTGACCACCGGCAGGCGAAGCGCGTGCGCCAGCTCCGTAATCGCCGCCGATACGCCCGATCGCGCCGCGTCCGCGCCGACCAGCACCACTGGCGACTGCGCCTGACTGACCAGCTTGGCCGCGCGCGCCACGCACTCCAGATCGGCATATTCTACCGGCGGCTCGTTATGGCGAAGCGGCTGCTCGCACGCGGGCAGCTCCCTGCGCGCCACATCGACCGGCAGGTCGATATGCGTTGCGCCTTTCTTATCGCTTTGCGCGTACTTGAATGCAAGCCGCGCGACCTCGCAGACCGTATCGGCCTGCATAATCATCTTCGTGCGCTTCGTCACCGGCTCGAAGATCTTGCCCAGATCCAAGTACTGATGCCCCGTCAGGTGCATCCGTTCGGTGCTGACCTGTCCGGTAATCGCCACCAGCGGCGCGCCGTCGGAGTTTGCGTCCGCGATGCCGGTAATCAGGTTTGTCGCGCCCGGTCCGAGCGTGGCAAGGCACACGCCCGCGCGGCCCGTCAGCCTGCCGTACACATCCGCCATGAACGCCGCGCCCTGCTCGTGACGCGTGGTGATGAAGCGGATCGGCGAGCTCCTCAGCGCCTCCATCACCTCCATGTTTTCCTCTCCGGGGATTCCGAACACCACCTCCACGCCTTCCCGCACCAGACATTGCACCAGCATTTGCGCCGCGTTCATTTGTCCGCCCTCATTTCCGTTCAAACAAAAAGCGAGCCTGCGCCGGTCACGCCGACGCTGCTCGCCCTTGAACAGTCCTTATTGTACTGTTCTGCGGCGATTTGTCAAGAGAGAAGTATCAGGAAGAAAAGTAGAAGCGCCGATACGCAAAGCCCGAACCCAATGATGGGTTCGGGCTTGAAGGCGTTTGGTGCTTGCAACCAAGGTGGATACAAACGGACAATCGTAACAGGGAAGGCGTTTTGTTGCGATTGGCAGCTGTCGTAACAGAGGAGGAATGCGGAAGATAGATATGGATGGTCAATGAAACACGACATTGATTGACTTGAATAACCAGTTGTGGTATATTTTAGCCGCGGTGATTGTGATCAAAAAAAGTACGGCTATGCCTCCTTCATGGAGTTGCAGGCGAATTTTGTGAAGTACTATCATAACTTTGAGGTGATTGGCGTCGTGGTGCAGGATTCTGAAATCACCATCACCGAAAACATGGCGGATTTTTCGGTCTGGTTTGCATCATGGATATCGTTGGAGACGATCAAGCCGCTCAAAAGGAAGTGCTCGAATCCTACGCGCGAATGTGGGCGCAGCTTGGTACCGCAGCATTGCCGACAGACGGCTTTAATGTGAGGGACGTATATTCCTCCAATGGCGTAAGAGTAAACGCCTGCGTAGCATCGCCGGATGCCTTCTATGAAATCTATGATACCAGAGAGGAGGATGCCATGTATGTTGCGCCTGAGAACAGGCTGAAGCTGTGGTAAGAAGGTTCACGGATTCATTTGAGGGAGAACAAAACACAAGTGAAAACAGATAGGAGTGGAAATCTAATGCAGAGCAATCTAAAGGAAAAGTATATGGATCCCAAAACCCCGGAGAACACCCTTTGGATCTACAGTCAGTTATTCATCGTCTTCGCCTTCATCAATATCATCATGCTGGCGTGGAGCTTTGCGGACGGAAGCATGAATGCACCGATGCTTGCCGACGCCATGGGCCTTTCTCAGGGGCTTGTGCAAGGCGTGGTGATCTGCGTGGCTGCCTTAGCGGTAATCGAGATCTTGATGGAGCTGTACATGGGCTACAAGGGGATAAAGCAAGCGCAGGGCAAAGGCAAGGGGCTGGGACACCTTGTTGTTGCAAAAATCGCCGCAGTTGTTATTCTGATCACTGCGATCGCCGATGCATACAGCCTTTTCAGCAACCTGGCAGCCGCAACCTTTAGCAACTGGGCAAGCCTGCTCACAACGCTTTGCTGCCTTGCAATCATTGTATTGTATCATCACGCCGCAAAAGCCGTTGGGTAATGGAACAATTGTGGCGTCTATGTGGTGAAGCTATCCAAGGATGCAAGTATGATAATCGTGCATGCATCCTTGGTACATTTTTGCACATTGTTTATCCTATTAGGACAAAGCAATGATAATTAAGGAGACTGTGTCGACAAAGGATACGCTCAAGGCCCTCGAAGCGACCTCCGCGCTCACATGGGAGGAGCTTCATGCCGACGACAAGAGCCTATCGGATGTTGCCGACTGGCTTGCGTCCACTAAAGCGCTTTTCCGCGACGAGGTCGAATTCTTCATCACACCCGGACACCTTATGAACGAGTATTACGGACTTCACGTCGACAACGCCTATCCAGACGACTTGACGATTGTATCCGTGGACGTGGGATGCTACGGCCCGATGAAGATTGCCATTCCGCGCTTTGCGGTGGGTGGGCGCTGGTTTGATGACATCGCGTACAAAACCGTCGCCACGAGAATGACAGAGCGTGATTTTGGATTACCGAAAACGGCCTGAGTTTGTATTATCGTTGACATCGTATCGTGTCGCCTATTCTACAGAATCAAGCCGTTTTTGTCATCTGAAGCTCAGACCGGCACGCGGTCAGCCTCATAGACGGATAGTGGTAGAGCGCAACACGCAAAATCCGAACCACAAGGGTTCGGATTTGAACTGTTTGGAAAATGCTGATATTGTTGATACAATCGGGGGTGGGTGCACTCTGAAACGG